>CALISD010000078.1 GCA_938041955.1 uncultured Granulosicoccaceae bacterium
TTGACGCTCAGGATGAATCAAGTCTAAAAAAGCTCGTAATCTGAATGTCCCGATTTAACATGAAGACCGTTATGTACACGAAAAAAACGACCGTCTTTTTTAAGCTGTTTTTAACTCGAAGTAACAGGCAGGATTCCACACTTAGCGGTCATTAATGCCCGCATGAGCCGCAAGATTTTGTTAGGATTTTTCAGACGTCGGACAACCTCAAAATATCCGGCACAGATTGCAATAAAATGCAGCGAAGCAGAATGGCAATTTTGACACCGCATATATTGGGATGATGGGGTGTAATACCTTGGTGATTTCTTGTGACTATTAGGTTTTTGGCTGAAAGCGAATCTTTCAAAGTTTATTCTTTATTTGAGTCCGTTTATTTAAAGGTGAAATCTCATTGCCAAAGTTACATTGAATACGAGAAGTCTGATAAATGTATCGCTAGCGTCTATGGAGACCCCGATTCAGCTTTGATCTCCTTCGATGAGCGCTATGTTGTAGTCGGCGGTTGTGGAGTTATTATTTATAACACCCAAACCGGAAAATCAGTTGAATTATTCAACGAACCAGAAAATATTACCTGGATCGAAGGGGTTTATCAAAGTACTGAAGATCGAAGCAACTTTGTTCGCTTTAATGTCCGAACTAAAGCGGAAATGCTCTCGATCTATCGCCTAGATATACATGAACATACATTGGAGTTACTAAGTTAATGGATCACTACCACTGACCTTTTGATCTTTTGGTAGTTTAAATCTCACAAAGACGGTTGCGATACGTGGCTTTCTGGGCCCAGTCCAGGTTGGTGAAGTATGGGCACTGACCGAGAAAATGCCACTGTATGTGTCCGGCATCCACACGAAGCGGTCGTTAAAGCTTGTTGGGAGAATCGTCACTCGGAAAGATTGAACGTAGGAGCGGTGACAGAAAAACTCAGTATTTCTGGCGAGGAAGGTCGCAATTAAAAAAAGATAGCAAGAAACCGGAGGCTTTTGTTCCGGATATCTAATATTGTTCACGGCTAAACGTAACTTAATCGACCATTCGATGGCACAACAACAAACTCCGACTATTGATCTGACATCGGGACTTCTATTACTTGCATTGGCCACTGTGTGGGGCGGGTCATTCTTCTTCGCTGAAATCGCCCTGCGAGAAGTACCACCTCTGACGATTGCCCTTCATCGTGTCTTCTGGGCTGTGCCTATACTCTATCTACTTGTTTGGCGACAAGGTCTCGAAATCCCCGGGTCGGTTCGAGTATGGACGTGCTATTTGGTCATGGGTGCATTAAACAACGCTATACCATTTTCTTTGATATTCTGGGGCCAAACGAGCATAGGAAGCGGCTTAGCCTCAATTCTGAACGGCACAACAGCAGTGTTTGGCGCTGTTGTAGCAGGTCTGTTGCTCGTGGACGAGCCTATGACATCACGAAAAATAATTGGCGCGCTATTCGGTGTATTTGGCGTCGCAGTTATCATGGGCGTTGAAGCCCTTACTAATTTCAGTATGCAGAATTTGGGGCAGCTTGCCATTATGGGCGCTGCGTTGTCCTATGCGTTTGCTGGCGTATGGGGTAAACGTTTTCTATCGAACCATCCCCCTCTTATGAACGCTTTTGGGATGTTAGTTGGAAGCACCATTCTCATGATGCCCGTGGCTATATTTTCGGAGGGCATGCCAGTGATAACATTATCATTGGGAGTTTGGGCTTCTCTACTCGCTGTAGCAATATTATCAACTGCTGTGGCTTATCTTCTCTATTTTCAAATACTCGCTCGTGCCGGTTCCGCGAATCTTATGCTGGTAACTCTGTTAATACCACCCATCGCCGTTACGCTGAGCGTTGTATTTCTTGGAGAAGAACTGGGATACGAAGCGTTGATAGGTTTTGGAATAATAGCAATCGGTTTAGCTATTACTGATGGCAGACTGTGGGATCGAATAAATCAAAGATTAAGTCATTAAGCATTCTAAGGATCAGTTTTGGCGAGTGCGGTCCTTTCATAGCACACTATCAAACTACTCAATCAATTGCAGAAGACGCTAACAACCAACGGTAGCTTCACGCACTTTGCCGTCGGTCAAAAGAGGCTTGATTTCCTCAGTACGAAACCTTATCTGATAAAAACCCTCTGCCACTTTAGGATTCAGTAAAGTTCCCTTCTGCACTCCCCGGTCTCACAACCCTAAACCAGCTTTCCACGCGCTGCCACCGGGATAACATCAACGATCTCACCATCACGTACGGCCACCAGTTGATCAACCATATTTACTGCAACACACACATGATTCGGAATGACACGCACAATATCACCCACCGCCGGCTTGTTATTGCACTTCGATAAATCCAAAAATCCATGCTCTTCTGCAAACTTGTGAATACGCGCTGTCGGGTGCTCTACTATTCGCCCAAAACCGTTCAGCCCGCCGGTGTCTGCTGTAAGTGTCTTTGATCCTGCATCCAGAATTCCTCTGTCAGAACTGCCACGACTAACTACACTGGTGTACACCTGAAAAGCACAATCATCAAGAGACGCAACACCTGCTTCCACCATCATAAGATCGTTAAAAATGCAGGTGCCTGCGCGATGCTCTGTTGCACCGTTTAACTTACCTATGTTAACAAAATTGGGAGTTCCTCCTGTGGAGACAATGTGTGCCTGCAGTCCAATGCTTGCCAGCCCTTCCACAATCTCGTCATAAAACACTTGAGTGCGTGGCCAACCATCCAGCGATGGGTAAAACAAAAGGCCCGCAAAGTTAAGCATTGGATCGGCTTTGATTATCTCTGCAAGCGCCAGTGCTTCTACTGGTGTTTCAACACCCGCTCGAAGCTGACCTGTATCGCACTCAATCAAAACATCCAGTGCGCGGTCTGCCTGAGTCGCAGCTTTTGAATACTCTGCCAGTGATACCGCATTGTCAGCGCAGACTTTTAAAGGCAGACGCTTTTGCAGCGCAGCGAGACGACCGGAACGAGCAGCGCCCAATAGATTAGTCGCGATGATGATGTCTGTGATGCCACCGTCAACCATGACCTCGGCCTCACCGAGCTTCTGACAGGTAATGCCTTGCGCACCTGCATCAATTTGCATATTGGCAAGTAGTGGTGATTTATGTGTTTTTATATGAGGGCGATTTGCAACTCCTGCCGAATCACAGAGAGTCTGTGCTTTCGAGATATTGCGTTCGACAATATCCAGATCTATTACGGCACACGGCGTACCGTAGGTTTCAATTATTTTATTCTTTAACGCTGTAAGATCTTCAGTCATTGGTAATCTCTAGATACACATCTTGTGAAAGGAGAGCCTGGGAAAGACTATCAGCTAAGCGTCACCGCAACACTATATATGCGCACTTCTGCACCCAAACTCTTACAACAACATCACCACTTTGTACTATCGATAATCGCGCTAGCATCTACTTTCTCGCACCGTCCGGTAACTGATTACTAATAGACCCCCCACCATTATGATCGTACTGGTGGGCTGTTTGGAAAGTTCAGTAACACTTTATCTTCGCCACAGCCGCCATAGCGGCGTTAGAAAAATTCGACCTAGGCCCTGCTACGCCTGCATTTTTCCGCGTTGCTCTGACGACTTTGGCTGTGAAAAGTTTGTTACCGAACCTCCCGCACAGCCCATTAGGTATTTGTATAGTCACAATAAATACTAACTCACCCACGGCTTACGTTTTCGGCGTTTCACACAACTCGACAGTTCCTCCCTGAAGCACAACAGGATGGAGCTTCAACAGCTTATGAATCAAGCCAACATCATCTGCTTCAAAGCGCATATAACCCACCACCGTTTCAGACACCAGCTGCTCAGGCTTTACGCCAACATACATTCCTTTACTTACCTCGCTACCACCCTTGAACACACCACTGTTTTTTGCCGCTGAAAAAAATTCATTCCACTGACATTCAGTGGCTGGCTGCGGAGCGTCGCTATGAATAAATAGTATATATTCCATTACACCCTCAACCTGCCCTGCATCCATTTGGCACTGGCTTTTCCGGTGTGGCTAAACATGCAATTATTTTGTCTTCATAACCGATATCAAACAACATACCCTGAGACACCTCCCCAGCCATTTTACGCTCTGGCAAGTTCAAAACAAACAGCGCTTGTTTTCCAACTATCTCATCCGGATTTTCCCGTTCTTGTTTAATGCCTGCGAGAATCGAGCGAGCTTGATCACCAAAATCTACCGTTAGCTTCATTAGCTTATCCGACTTGGCCACCTCATCTACAGACGTAATGGTTCCAACCCGTATATCTAATTTATCCAGATCTTCAATCGATATCATTTCTTTCAGTGGAGCGGGAGTCACAGCTTTTCCTTTCAAAGGTAGATTACTTTCAGGCCATAGTCACAACACCGTACCAACCAAATACCCGAATTCCCCATATTTATACGGCTGGAGATTGTACCAACTTGATGGTATACATGGTACCGACCAGCGCGATGCGTTTGAACGTATCCGCAGCGATGAATCTACAGTAAACCATTTCGGCTTATATCTGTTGTCCTGTCAAACTTGCTTCCCAGGCAGTCGCTAAAGAGGAAATGTGAATGACTATCAAACGCAATGCGCTGATCATTGCCGCGGCATTTATTAGTACCACTGTAAATGCCGAAACCCTGCTATACGGGGTACTGATGCAGTCCCTGTCGAACCCATACTGGCAATCGATGGAGCGCGGGCTGAAGGAAGGCACTGAAAACGCTGAAGTTGACTACTACCTTCAAGCAATTGAAAGCAATGATGCAATGCTGCAGCTTAAGGCCTGCAATTTAATGCTGGAACGCAAGCCCAATGTAATGATCATCTCAGCACTCGACTCTGCCGTTCTTCTGCCATGCCTTATCGAAGCCGATGATCTTAATATTCCGGTCATAAATTTAGACGGCACACTAGATCATCACATTGAAGAAAACACCCGGGTTGAAATAGCTGCCAGCATTGCAACTGACAATGAGGAAGCCGGGGCGCAAGTGGCCGAGCACTTAGCCAACCAACTTGGCATCGATACCACTGGTGCAGTCTTGCTGATAGAAGGATCCAGCAACCGTGCCAGCCAAAGTCGCATAAGCGGCTTTACCGAGCGCCTGGCCAAAACCGCACCTGATCTTGAAATTGTCGCATCTGAGCCGGGTGATTGGGACAGATACTCTGCAGCTAATGTGGTCAACAAAGCACTCGCCAATAATACACAGGGCGACGACGCTCATTTAAAAGCCATTTTTGCAATAAACGATGATATCGCTCTGGGCGCTACTGATGCCGCCTTCGCAGCAGGCAAAGGAGACGACGTTATAGTTGTCGGCATCGATGGAAGTGCAAACGCTGTGAAATCCATAACGGCTAACAGATTGAACGCATCAGTCGCAAGGTTCCCCTACCTTATTGGAAAGCAGGCAATAGAGGTAGCATCCAAATTGCTTGAGGGGGAAAGCGTAGAGCGTTTTAGCAGCGTACCTACAATGATTATTTCCAAGAACCTATTGGATGAAGGCACGCATCAAATGCTTGAGTATTTAAAGTAGGAATTAATAATCGAGACAACCGCAAACCCGGCCGTCATTTTAACCCTGGTTACAGTGCAATTAACGGCTGTAAGGAATGCTTATCGCAGATCGCAACAAGCTCCCTCTGCCTCTCGATCACAAATGACTAACTTGCGTCTAGCGTCTCCATGCGAATACGCGTCACTTTGCCTTCTATAGAGTCCAAGCTCTCAAGCTTCTCGATGGCTCGGTTCATCGCGCCTTCGACAATTTTCTTGGTCAACAGGATAATCGGCACCTTGCTGGAACCATCCAGTTGTTCTTTTTGAATGATTGCTTCAATGCTTATCGACTCATCGCCCAGTGCCTTCGTAATTTCAGCCATCACACCGGGCTTATCTTCGACCAGGATACGAAGATAAAACGCAGTTTGGAATTCTTCAGACTTCATGGGATGCGTATCTATTAATGCATCGTGCTGAAACGCAAGTGTCGGCACCCGGTTGGCCACACTTGCGGAAGCGACTCGCACAACATCCATAATGTCTGCAACAACACTTGAACCAGTGGGTTCAGCACCTGCCCCAGCACCATAATAGAGCGTTGGACCAACAGCGTCCGCATGCACCAGTACTGCGTTCATTACACCATTCACGTTGGCAATCAAGCGACGCTCTGGTATTAGCGTCGGGTGAACTCGTAGCTCAATCCCATTACCAGTATCAACCGCCAGCCCAAGGTGCTTTATGCGATAACCGAGCTCCTGTGCGTAGGCGGTGTCTTCCCGTGTGATCGAACTGATGCCTTCAATATAGACAGCATCGAACTGTAGCGGCACACCAAATGCAATGGATGCCAGTATGGTGAGCTTGTGCGCGGCATCTATGCCCTCTATGTCAAAGGTCGGGTCTGCTTCTGCGTAGCCAAGCTCCATGGCTTCATTAAGCACATCTTCAAACTCACGATCTTTCTCAAGCATCTCGGTAAGAATGTAGTTGCAGGTGCCATTAATAATTCCCGCTAGCCATTGGATCTTGTTACCCGCCAAACCTTCTCGAATAGATTTGATCACCGGTATACCACCGGCCACCGCCGCTTCAAATGCCACGCTCACTCCGTGTTCACGGGCGGCTTCAAAGATCTCACCACCGTGGCAGGCGATCAGCGCCTTATTGGCGGTAACAATGTGCTTGCCATTGGCAATTGCAGTGAGTATCAGGGAGCGTGCAGGCTCATCCCCGCCCATGACTTCAACGATCACGTCGACATCAGGATCGTTGACGATAGACTCGGAATCATCCGTGAGCTGAATGTCCGCCAGTAACGGATCCAGCGTACGGTTGGTGCTTCGCACAGAGGCAGACTTGACGATGATGTCCTGACCCGCCCGGCGACTAATTTCTGCAGCGTTTCTGGTAAGTACAGTGGCAGTACCCTGCCCGACGGTTCCAAAACCAAGAAATCCAATATTTACAGGCTTCAATTGATCAACTCACTCCGAGTTAGTGTGATGGGTTGCGGGAGGCTATTATACCCACTGTCTCCCTAAATAGATCCAGCATTGATTGACTGATGAAATTCACACTAGATAACCCCGACGCAGATTACGTTTTTGGTCATTACGGTGATGGCAAGCTCAAGGTGAACCAAACGCTTTATGAGTCGAGCCTGGTAATTTTCCCTGATGCGCTCCACACAGGCTGGCCGGTCAATTCAATTGACGAACTCGTGGTGGATCATTTTAAAGAGGTACTCGCGCGCAGTCCCGATATTGTATTGCTGGGTACGGGGGTACAGCAACGCTTCCCATCGATCGATATACGCCGCTCATTGGTCGCTTCCGGACTAAACCTGGAGATAATGGATACTGCAGCCGCTTGCCGGACATACAATTTACTGGTCTCAGAAGGGCGAGATGTGGCAGCAGCGGTGATCATTTATTAGCTAATACGGCTTTATTGTGACGCGATTAACAGACCATATGCTTCATAAATGAAACAATGTGTACAGTTAATTAGACAAAAGGTTAGCAGCGATGAAAAACAAGAAGCCAGCAGAACTTAGTCTTACAGCCGCTTGGGATCGAGACACCAAAGGCAGAATCAAAGAAGCCTACTCTGGCGAATTCCACCTGCAACCATCGCAAAAACGCGATAAGCGCGTTGTCAACAAACGCTCCAACCTGCAGGAATTCACCTGCCGCTAAAAGCTGACCCGGCCGATGACCAACTAATCAGCCGGCAATTGCTTAAGAGCACCCGCAATATCGTCGATCAGATCTTGCGGGTCTTCCAGCCCGATATGAAACCTCAAAAGGCATGGCACTGATTCCCACTTGATCAGCCGCCGACCAAGCGGTGGTATATTGGCCGCCACCAGGCTCTCAAATCCGCCCCATGACGATCCGATCTGAAAATACTCAAGCGCATCAACAAAGCGACCGATCGAATCAATGTCTGAGCAATGCAACACCAGCCCGAACAGACTTGAGCCACCGCTAAAGTCCCTTTTCCACAGCGCATGGCCCGGGTCTGACGTATGCGGTGGATACAGCACAGCCTTTACCTCCGCACGCTGAAACAACCATTCAACGACTTGCAGTGCAGACTGGTACTGTTGCTCCAGCCTTAAAGACATCGTGCGCAAGCCACGTAATGCGAGGTAGCAATCATCCGGGCCAGCCACATCGCCCAGATACCGTGCATGGTTGGCGATAGCGCGATGCAGTTTTTCATCAGCCACGGTAATAAGGCCAATGACCAGATCAGAGTGACCTGCTACGTATTTTGTTCCGGCCTGGACCGACACATCAATCTGGTTTTCAAGTGGCTTGAAATACAACGGGGTCGCCCAGGTGTTATCCAGCACTGTGATCACACCTGCCGCTTTGGCAGCAGCGCTTATGGCTGGCAGGTCATGCATTTCGAAAGTAAGTGAACCCGGAGCTTCTAGAAAAACGACCGCAGTATCAGACTTAATTCGCTCTCCAATAGCACCCCCAATAGTCGGCTCAAAGTACTCAACTTCGACCCCGAACCGGCTCAGCACCTCATCGCAAAAAAGCCGCGTTGGACCGTACACGGTATCAGTCACAAGAACATGATCGCCCTGCTTCAGTAAAGCCGCCAGTGCCACGGTACATGCCGACAAGCCGGATGATGTCACGACAGTTTTATACCCGCCCTCAAGCGCTGCCACCGCTTCTGCCAATGCGAACGCGTTTCGGGTACCGACCGCACCATAGACCACATCGTTGTAGACCCGATCATTATCGAACCGATTCAGGTAGGTCTCGAAGTCCGGAGAGACAATAGTCGAGGCACGATGCACCGGGGTATTCACCCCCAGCCCTGGCGCTGTGATCTTCTGCAACCCGTGATGTATCAGCCCGGTGCGTGTTTTCATTTTTTCTCCAATTCTCACCTAGCGACAGACCCACAGTAGTTTATTGCTAATGAGAATTATTCGTAATACTATCTTCAATTGTAGGCGCCAGACTTCCCAAAAATTGATCACAACGACCAAAGCCGGACGACAGACTGCAGCTTCCCCTGCTGTGGCTGCAAAGATGCCGACGCTTATGGGGTCGATAGTAGCAGTTTCGGTCGCTGCCCTGATTTGCCTGCCGCTGCTGGCGGTTGTGTGGCTCGCATTCTCACCCACTGAAAATATCTGGCCACATCTACTATCCACTGTTCTGCCGGACTATGTCCTCACCACAGCACTGTTGATGATGGGCGTGGCGATCGGCACCACCATTATCGGCGTCACCACCGCATGGTGTGTTACCAGCCTGGATTTCACTGGCCGTTCACTCTTTGTATGGGCATTGCTGTTGCCGTTTGCCGTACCGGCTTATGTCATCGCCTACGTCTACACCGATCTACTTGAATTCGCCGGTCCCGTACAAACCGCACTGCGAGCCATGTTCGGCTGGCAAAGCGCCAGGGACTATAGCTTTCCCTCAATAAGGACACTTGGCGGCGCCATGGTGATGATGGTGCTTGTGCTGTACCCGTACGTCTATCTGTTAGCCCGCGCCGCATTCACTGAGCAATCAACCTCTCTGATAGAGGCAGCTCGCGCATTGGGTCAATCACGAACTAAAAGTTTTTTTGCCGTGTCACTGCCGTTAGCACGCCCCGCAATCGCGGTGGGCGTAGCCATGGCACTGATGGAAACACTCAACGACTATGGCACGGTGGATTATTTCTCCGTCCGCACACTTACTGCTGGTATCTATGATGTATGGCTTGGCATGGGCAACCTCGGTGGTGGTGCACAGATCGCCTGCCTGCTGCTTATCTTTGTGTTGGTGATTTTATGGATAGAGCGCAGCAGTCGCAGACGCCAGCAACAATTTCAGCCTTCTTCAAGTCGCTTTAAACCAGTTGACCGCCTGAGGCTGCACGGCTGGAAAAACGTTTTAGCCTTCACTGTTTGCGCACTGCCCGTGTTACTGGGGTTTATTATTCCGTGCGCAGTACTGGCGCTGTACGCAATCAAAAACTTTGCTATCTCGTGGAATGCAGACTTTAGGCAGATCGCCCTCAATAGCGTCATGTTATCTACCTGTGCAGCATCTATCACTGTATTTCTGGGCATCTTCCTCGCCTACAGCATGCGAATTGCACCGAATCGTGTACTTAAATGGTGCACTCGCTTTGCAAGCACCAGCTATGCAGTGCCGGGCGCAGTACTAGCCATTGGTGTCATGGTGACCTTCACTCGTTTTGACAATGCCGTAGATGCTTTCGCACGTTCACAGTTTAACTACTCCACCGGGCTTTTATTAAGTGGCACGGTGACGGCAATTATATTTGCCTATGTCGTCAGGTTTATAGCCGTTGCCTACGGATCGATAGAGAGCAGTTTATGCAAGATTACACCAAGCATGGACATGGCTGCCAGATCACTCGGCAACACACCGACCAAAATGCTATGGAAAGTTCATATACCGATGATGCGGAGCGGAATAATTACCGCGGCACTGGTTGTGTTTGTAGACTGTATGAAAGAACTACCCGCAACGTTGGTGTTGCGGCCGTTCAACTTCGACACGCTTGCTACACATGTATATCAATTCGCGTCTGACGAACTCATAGAACAAAGCGCACTGGGCGCCCTGTTTATTGTTTTAACCGGGCTGATACCAATCATGTTGCTTAGCTTCAGTATTGACAGAAGCCGTACGCTAACGCATAAATAACAGAAATCAGAAGTGCCCTGTTAAGGCGATATAAGCCCCTTCAAGCGTCGCATTCGAATTCCAATTATCGATATCATCAATGTCCAGACTCATGCGGCGAATACCGCCCTGGATACCGACATCAACCAGCGGAATCAAATCAACTTCAAGATGCAGATACGCTTCTACATCTAATAAGTTACTGTCTTTATAAGCGATCGCATTACCACGCAATCCGGCAGCCAGCCCTGAAAATGGCAAATCAAATCTCGCGTGGCCATACAACATAGGAAAAACGGTTTTGATATCCACCCGGTCAGACAGAGTGCCGTTCACTTCAGTCACCTCTACATAACCGTCAAGTTGTCTTGCCGTTAAACCCAAATCAAGCGACACCCAGTTATCAAGCAACTCATAGTACAAAGTACCATCCAGGAAGCTTATATCAAGCGCTGCCTCCACCTCACCACTTACTGTTACGAGCCCACCCAATGTGCCACTGGCAGAATCTGAAGTTCCGGTCCAAGTCAGTGGTGTCTGGCGTACCTGAACGTTAGGAATCAACGGAATAGGATGCTCCACAGCAATCAAAATCGAGTTGCTGCTACCCTTGTTATCACTGAATTCACCGGAAAAATCAAAAGCGTCAGTGGTTTGACCAATACTTCCACCCAGCTCCGGTTTCCATACATGAGCACTACCGTGCAGACCGAAAATAGTATCAGCACCCGACAGGGCTGGAAACAAACACAAAGCACCGGCAAGCATTGCCAGCGTGGAACGCAGAGACTTCCGCGAACTTGTAGAGTTGTTCAGCATGATGTTTCCAATAAGTTTTTTTGAGACGCCCGTGGCATGCACAATTGAATCCAACTTCCGAATATTTGCTGTCGCATTGACCACACTCAAACGGGCTTAAACGACTCTACGAAGCACGAAGCTCGGCAATAAATTTATCCGACTCTGCAATTGACCTGTTCATTTCACGAATCAGAACGGCGATATCGTCTTGTAAAGTAGCAAACTCACCCTTCAGTGATCCAATCGCCTGAGCATTGAGGTTGTGCTTTAAAAAGAGCACATTGTCTTTAAAAGTTTGAAGCACTGGCTGCATGCTCGTCTCTGAACGGCGCATGGTTGAGAGCATACCGGTGTAACGGGATCTGGTCTCACGCAGTTGAGCTGTACTGCTGCTTTTGTAATCTGCGTTGTTATACTGATCTATCTCTGCCTCCCACTCTCTAAACAAGGCAGTAGCTACCGATTCAACACTGTTAATCCGGTCTGTCACCAGTTGTGCGGCGGTTTGGCTGTCATCATACTCAGCACTCAATTTGTCATAAGCTTGTTTAAGATCCGTATTCTCAAGCGTGACAATTGATCCAAACTGCTCAAGCGCATCTTTGAACTCTTCTTGTGCATCTTCCTGCGAGTCACGGGTGTTTTCCACACGGCTCACCAGAATATCGCGTTTGTGATATCCAACCTTCTCCCACGCGTTGTAATACGCAGACGAGCAACCGGCCAGGATGGATGACAAAGTTAAAATGACAAAAATGCGACTTTTCATAGGTAAACCTGCAAGACTTAATTAACTCTCGTGATTTTACACTATCCGGTCGCCACGGATACATCTGCACTTTTACGGCGGCAGTTACCAGATTGATATAACGCGAAGCTTGTGCTGATAACGGCTGGCAGCTGAACTGATCAGCCGGTTTCAGATATATTGACCATGGATCGAGCATCTGCGAGGTAACGATTCGCCATCCCAGTGTCGCAAAGCTCAGCGAGCATTTCTTTGAACCCCAGACACCCTACTATCCCGCCGGTATGAACAAAAACAATCTTATTGTACGGGTTCTGGTCGAGCTTGGAATCAAGTAACGCAAGGAATGCTTTGCCATTGTAGACCGGGTCCATAATGATTCCGTGCTGATCATGCATCTGCAGAACAAAATCCAGCAGGGACTTATCCACCTTACCGTACTTCTGCGGTAAGGCTGTTTTAAGCATTGTCCAGCCGGCACAGCCTGCAGACGAGCCGACCCATTCCGCCACCTGTTGCTCCAGTCGATCATCGCGAACCACCGGCACCCCTATCACCTGCTGTGGCTCTTCAGCACCACAGATTATTCCAGCCAGCGTGGCACCCGTACCAACGGCCACCACAATATGCGTCGGGCGCGTCGCGGCAATGTTGTTCAATTGCACCGCGATGGATTTACAACCTTCGACAGCCATTTCATTGGAGCCTCCCTCAGGCAACCATGTGTCACAACCTAAAGAGGCACACAAGCGCTCAACGAACGTTCCTTCATCACGCAGTCGGTAATCAGTGCGCGATAAGTAATGCACTTTTAACCCGTGTTTAACAGCATCTTGTAACAGCTCATTGCTTACCTGCTCTTCGCCTCGAACAGCAGCCATTGCTGTTAAGCCCAAACCCTCACAAGCATACGAAAACGCATGCAAGTGATTTGACCAGGCGCCACCAAAACTCAGTACCGAACTGCAGCCCCGGCGTTTGATCGCCAGCAGATTTTTTTTGAGTTTGAACTCCTTGTTTCCGCAACCAGCAAGTGTGAACTGCTCAGTTCTGAAAATGCGAATTGATTCATTAAACACAGTTAGTTCAGTTGGCGTATCAACAAACCGGTTCACTTTCACCCCCTCTTTAAGTATTCAAAAACAACGCTTTCGACTCACTACCTCATCCCGTTTAACAGCAATTACCGAAATCTGACAACTAAAGATACCGCCAATACGCCGATAACCGCTCAAGCTTGCAAAGGCTGATATTCCAAATCCTTATAAAAACAATAAAAAATGACATTACTAAATCGGCGAGAATTTCTTAAACACACGACAGGGCTTGCCCTGGCTTGTGGAACATTGTCTGGTGTCAGCGGGCGCGCATTCGCAGCTCAAGTCACAGACGAAAAACTCCGTGCATTTTTGACAAGTGGCGAACGCTCAGTGGCCGGTATAACCCTGAGACATAAAGAAAAGCTCGCGAAGATTTATGCCGAAAGACGCTTCATCCCGCTCTGGTCCAAAGATGGCAACCTTACACGCACATCAAGCGCCGTAGTAAAGAAGCTGGAGAATGCCTCCCTCTTAGGACTGCACCCATCGCATTACTATACACAGGTACTCAATAGCTGGTTATATCTGCAAGACAGAAACTCTGCAATACAGTTGGAGTTGGTACTGACCGATTCACTGTACGAGTACTTTGACAATTTAGCCAATGGTCAAACAGGTGAGCAACCTGGCGATAAAGGGTGGTTCGTTAAGCAGAGTAAAACCGATGTCGCATACGATGCTGAGAACTTTTTTCGTGGAGACGCCTCATTCAAGGAAACCATTGACCGGCTTCAGCCGCAGGATCAACGCTATACCAATTTATTAGTTGCACTAAACGACTACCATCAAATTGCTAACAGTGGAGGCTTCACGCCTGTTTCATCCGGTGCAACCCTGAAACCCGGAGATCAAGATCACCGTGTTCAGCAGCTACGCACCCGATTGACACAAAGCGGTGATATTAACCCAACTGGTTCCTCAGCGCCTGACGTCTACGACTGGGCGATTGCTGAGGGAGTTACGCTTTTTCAACAGCGGCACGGCCTGATCGCAGATGGAATGCTAGGCAAAAAAACGCTGGCTGAAATTAACGCACCTGTTGAACAGCGCATCGCACAGATTGAAGTCAATCTTGATCGATGGAGATGGCTACCGAGAGATCTTGGCGCTAACAGCATTGTAGTGAACACGGCAGGTTTCGAAATGGACGTTAACCTTAACCACAGCCGCGCTCTCACCATGCCTGTGATTGTAGGCAAAAC
The DNA here is from genome assembly GCA_938041955.1 of uncultured Granulosicoccaceae bacterium. Classification (GTDB taxonomy): domain Bacteria; phylum Pseudomonadota; class Gammaproteobacteria; order Granulosicoccales; family Granulosicoccaceae. The sequence goes on from CALISD010000078.1 coordinate 14,560, forward strand.
AGAGAATAAAACTCCGATCTTCTCTGATGTGATGGAGCATATAGTTTTCAACCCGTCATGGCATGTGCCCGTGAGTATTACCCGGGATGAACTACTTCCAAAAGAACTCGCTAACCCGGGCTTCCTTGATAACAGTAACTTTGTCGCTGTATCACTGGCTAATAAGAGCAGTCAGCCTATATCCAGCCTATCAACAGATGAATTGTATCCCTCGAACTTTATATCCAGGTATCGTTTGCAGCAATTACCGGGCAAAACAAATGCACTCGGTGAAATCAAGTTCATGCTGCCCAACAAATACAGTATTTACCTGCACGATACCAATGCGAAAAGCTTGTTTGAAAGAACCACCCGAGCATTCAGTCATGGCTGCGTGCGGGTTGAGAGACCTCAAGACCTCGCCAGAACCTTGCTACTAAGCGATGGCATGGATGACTACCAGATTGATGCCATCCTTGATTCAAGTAACACAAAAACAGTCAACCTCAGAACCCACCTGCCGGTACATATCACCTACCAAACCAGCTGGGTGGATGACTTCGGAAAAGTCCAGTTCAGAAAAGACATCTACGATCATGATCGCCATGCGATACAGAATTATCGCAACCACAGACCACTGCAAACAAGCAAAGAAACTCAGTTACTGGCGAGACTTGGTGTTACCACTACCGCAGCTTTCGAAGGCTAAACATCCACAAAGCAAAGCCTTCGACGCCAGAAAAGCAGAACGCCTAAAACGGCTATAGAGATATAGCCAGGTGCACCTCCACCCTGGCCACTTGCAGTGTTGCGATCTTCACGTGCCACCGACTGCACAAAGTCGGTGGTTTGATCCAACAACTCTGCCACCACCTGACGACTGTCCTGCCCACCAGCAGGGCACCCGGCATCCAACACATCACTACTGGTTAAGCAGATATCAAGCGCGTGATTACCTTGCTTGATCAGGTGCAGCAAACTGTCCGCACCGCACTGCAGGGTTTGTTGTAACTCGCCGGTTTCATCATAACCAGTATCAAGTGCCCGACCCGCCAGTGCATTACACAAACGAACCGATTGACTTGCCGGTACCAGCTCATCTGCCAGGCCATGAAACATGATCATTGGCGGATAGCGCTCAGGATCAGACGCTACCCGTGCCGGAAAACTATTTTCAGGAATAGGAGCAAGCGATAAATCAGCTTGCGCTGCATCAGTTCCCAATACCCCCTGTAATACACGCAATCCCTCTTCATTAGCGTATTGCCCCGCCACCACCAGATTGACAAAAGCTGAAAAATCCGTCGGCGGATACATTAAAACGGCCGAGGCCACCTGGTTACTTTTATTCACTGCAAGTGCAAGCGCAAGGTGCGCGCCGGCCGACTGCCCCATCACAACAGGTTTACCGCTGGCACCATAAAACCCGGCGTTTTGATTGACCCACTGCAGTGCAAACTCAGCGTCATCGACAATCTGTGTGATTGTTGCCGATTGACACTCAACATTCGGTTCGCTCTCAGATAGCAACCGATAATACGGCGCAAAAACGACGAAGCCTTTATTCGTGTAGTGAGCAGCAACAGATTCAATGCCCATGGTACCGAAACCCCTTGCCTTCCAACTACCCCCATGGAAGGCGATTAACGGATATTGATCATCACTGGCGATGGAATTTTTATACACTCTCATCTCTAGCTGGCACTCACCTCTCACTGTGCTGATCGTCCGATACGAAGTGCTGGTGCGGTAAGGCTGCATTAAGCCATCTAAGCCTTTTACTCCGATGTCATAGCGAGCGCCTGGTGACAGCGTCCAGCCATCAGTGACACTCGCACCGTTACCCAACTGCTGCTTGTCCAGCACTCCACTACAAAACTGTTGCTGCCCGGTACGGGTAAACTGAACACTGTTTAGGCACTGCGAATCGGTATAGTACTCACCGGTATTTCGCGGCACCTGCACCAGGCAACTGCCATCAGAATTGGCATATAACGGTTCGACATCCATATCGGCCTTGAGCCGAGCACTTAGATCACAGCCAATAACGCTGCCGATGCTGCCGGAGAGATCATTACTGTTGCTGAAAATATCTACCAATTGAGCACTGGCCGGCCGGCCAACAGCCAACCCAAGCAAACACCCGCAAAGAAGCACAACTCGCTGTTTTCGCAACATTTATCAACCAATCCACGGAACAAAGGCATAGCTTACCGCACAGGCCCACAGTCGATCTCCTTTGTTGTATTACGGACCGGGTCAGATGATTTCCCGCCGATGCACACGATGACAGGGTCGCGGCAGCGTCGTGGCAACAGAGATTGTCGAATTCAGGCGTCGTAAGCCGCCTGTAAAATCAATGATCCTGAACCCGCATGCGTTTATAATTCAAGCTCAATCGAACCACCGCACTATCGAGCAATTTTTATGGCCGGACTTTCCACCCACATTCTTGATACCAGCATCGGCAAACCCGCTGCATCGGTAAAAATTGAGTTATTCGCCGCAGACCAGACAACCCCGTTGCTGACATGCACCACCAACAGCGACGGCCGGACAGACAAGCCACTGATTGCACCCGGCGATCTCAAAGAAGGCACATACGAACTGCGCTTTCACGCAGGCGACTACTTCAAAGCCAATTCAAGTACAGACACAGGCACGGTGCCATTTCTGGACGTAGTCGTGATTCGTTTTGGCATCGGTCATACCGATCAGCATTATCATGTGCCACTGCTGCTTTCGCCTTTCGGTTACTCTACTTATCGCGGCAGTTAGACACTGTAATCTTCGCGACCAACAGCACAGCCAAACCATTTAAAACTCTAAATACCCAAATCCATCGGAGACACTGATGTCTGATCTAGAAAATATCATCAACGAAGCATTCGAACAACGAGGTGATATCTCACCAACAAGCGTAGATGCTGCGACCAAGAAGGCAGTTGAAGATGCCATTGAGTTAATTGACAGTGGCAAAGCAAGGGTTGCTGAGCAGCGTGGTGTCGGTGACTGGCACGTTAACGAATGGCTGAAAAAAGCAGTACTGCTGTCATTTCGTATCCGTGACAACGAACCCATGCCAGCCGGTGGTTACACACAGTTCTACGACAAGGTAGACAGTAAATTCAGCGACTACTCAGCGCAGCAATTTGCAGATTCAGGCGTACGTGTCGTACCACCTGCCGTAGCACGCAAAGGATCATACATCGCACCTAACACAGTGCTTATGCCCTCATACGTCAACATTGGCGCTTACGTAGACAGCGGCACCATGGTAGACACATGGGCAACCGTCGGCTCGTGCGCCCAAATTGGTAAGAACGTACACTTGTCCGGCGGTGTGGGTATTGGTGGTGTACTTGAACCACTACAAGCCACACCCACCATTATTGAAGACAACTGTTTTATCGGTGCACGCTCAGAAATTGTAGAAGGCGTGATTGTTGAGGAAGGCGCGGTAGTATCGATGGGCGTGTACATCGGTCAAAGCACTCGCATTTATGATCGTGAAAACGATGAAATCATTTACGGACGTGTTCCTGCAGGCTCTGTTGTTGTGTCTGGCAATCTGCCGGCAGAAAACGGAAAATATAGCCTCTACTGCGCTGTGATTGTAAAAAGAGTTGATGAGAAAACCCGCAGCAAAGTGGGCATCAATGAACTACTTCGCATCGTTGACTAACAACAAATAAGTACGGTCTGCATTATGAAACTATACGGCATCAAAAATTGCGACACGATCAAAAAAGCCCGTCGCTTTCTTGACGAGCACCATATCGACTACCAATTTCATGACTACCGGGTTGACGGTGTAGATAAAAAACTTATATCTGGTTGGGTAAAAAAGCACGGTTGGGAAACCGTGCTAAACAAGCGCGGCACCACATGGCGACAGCTGGACGATAAAACCAAAGCAGCCACCGATGAAAGCAATGTCGCAGCGCTTTTATGCGAGCACCCTGCAATGATCAAACGCCCAATTTTCGTCAACGGCAACACATCATTGGTAGGATTCACCGCGCAGTCCTATACAGAGTTGGTCGAGAGCCTGTAATCAATGGCGGCATCTGCGCTTGAAAAATCACTGATTGCCAAAGCAAATAAGGAATACGCAAAGAAGGCCCAAGGGTATTTTAAAACCGGCCCGGGTGAATATTCTGAAGGAGATCAATTCCTCGGAATCCGTGTGCCGGCCTTACGCGACGCGGTCAAACAACAACGCAATAAAATCACTCTAAATGAAATAATTGACTTACTGCAAAGCGATTGGCACGAAGTCAGAATGTTTGCGCTCCTTGCGATGGTAGATTATTTCGAACGTGGTACGAACAAAGAAAAGAAAGCTGCAGTCAGTGCCTATTTAAAAAACAAACACCGCATCAACAATTGGGATCTGGTCGACTGCTCTGCGTATAAAATCACCGGTCCCTGGTTTTTTGAAAAAGACCGCACCCCTCTCGATAAGCTGGTAAAAGCAAACCACATGTGGAGTCGCCGCATTGCAGTGCTCTCTACTTTTCACTACATTCGCCAGAATGATCTGGATGATACCTATCGTTACGCACAACTCTTATTCAACGATCCTGAAGATCTGATGCATAAGGCTTCAGGCTGGATGCTACGTGAGGCAGGAAAGCGAGATATACCACGCCTTATGAAGTTTCTACACCGGCACGCACCCTCAATGCCGCGAACCATGTTGCGCTATGCGATCGAGAAATTACCCATTGACAAAAAAAAGCGTTTGATGGGCCTCGAGTAACACAGCGCGGTCTAATTGTCATTTACAAGCACTCGTTTGAAATGACGAACACACGATTAAACTGCGGTGGCGCAAAACTCACGATCCTCCAATGATGGCGGCATTTGAATCGCCCCCAAATGGCGCATACTTGTGCGGGAATACCATAAAGCAATTCGCTACGCATTTTCCGGCGATGACACATCAAGCAAAACACCAGCCGGATCCTTCAGAAGCATTCGTTTCTGGCCATAAAATGTAAGTTCTGGCTCTTTGGCAATGTGAAACCCAAGCGCCTTAGCCTTTTCATAAATAGCCATGGCATCATCAACAACAAACGTAATATACATACCTGCCGGCTCACCCCTAAACTCTTCGGGAACCAACTCATGGCTTGCCTGCAAAATTCCTAATTCCAGCTCGCGCCCTTCAGATATGAGGTGAACAAACCAATCACTTTCAAAGTCAACTCTAAGGTCAAATAGAGAGGTATAAAACTCTTTTGATTCTTGCAGATTATGCGAACACAAATTCGTCAAAATTCGATTTATTCTCATCACGTTCCCTCAATCCTTTAATTCACATACCAGACGCCATCGTCAGTATTGCTACAGGATACGTTAACGTTACGGGGCTGACACTACAAGGTGGGCCAAAGTAATCAAATGGCGGCGTTGCCGCCGCCGAAAAAATCACTATATTTCAGCCTCAACTATCAGATATATCTGTCACTTTGGCGTCTGGTGCATTACTTTTTATTGACTCTATGCCGCCATCTCTTGACGCTACAGTTTCGTAGGACTGACTAGTTCCTATAACTTGATTATTTCCCGCTTTGATATTAAACGAGTACTTGCCTCCTTTCGTCTCCTTCCTTCGTAACGAACATCGTCGGATGCGTTTTTCTTTACAGACTCAATGCCATTCATACAACTAGACTTCGCCTTGTACCCTTCACTAGCAAGAATATTCTGACCGTTGCTGGCCTTCAGACGAAAACGGAACTCTCCGGCGTTGTCTTTGTAAACTTCAAAATTACCTGACATATTTCTACTCTACAGTTATTTATGATTGCTTTTAAGATCGAGGACCAGTCAACTTAGTGGCCCTGCACAGTATGAACAGCGTGTACTGAATCCACTATACAGCCCGGGGGTTTGTAAAACTGACCCCATCGATTTGAGCCCTGTTCTGCTGTGAAGCATGCAAATCCAGTGTAGATTTTCCTCACCCTGTATTATGGTTCAAGAAGTTTAGGTCGTAGTGACCAGACACTGGCTGGTAACGCTACCCAGACAGCATTCGAACGAACTGAACAATTGATTCGGCTCTACACTCAATACTTAGACCATTTTTGTCTTGCAATGAGCTCTCCAATCCAGCCAAACCTCTAGATGTTGCCACCCCAATGGGAGGTTTCAGTACCAGTCATGAAATCGACCTTGTGCCCGAAATCACGGAACATACGCTGGTAAAAGGACCCACTTCGATCAACTGTCACTACAATTACTCATTATTCTGCCGCTAACCTCACCCGTAACTAGCGCACAGAACAAGGAGGTTGCTACATGTATTTGATCATCGGGTTATTACTGGGCCTATCCGTGGTGGGATTCTTACAGCAGGCACGTGATGCGTCTCACTCACAAGCTCAAGCGCTAGCCTATAAGAAGGTAAAGGAAGCCGAAAGCGTCTACCCGACAATGCAGGCCGAGTGGTTAAATCGTTATAAGCACTTCGACACACTGATAACAGCAGATAACCCGCAGTCATTTCCAGACGAGCTGCACGGAAACTGGAGACCCGGAAACAGCCCTTTCTTCTCTAGCTTTACCTTTATTGACTCATCCGGAAATCAGATTGACTACTCGCGACACAACGGATCTCCTTGCTTTAAAAAAAGGTCTGCGTTCAAGTTGATTAACTATGGAGACGGTTACTTTATTGCACAGAAGCGGAACTCTCAACAAGAACGTTTCGTGTACACTTTAACCGAAAATGAATACTCCACGGACAGTGACGATCTCCTGAAAACTGAACTCGTCTTTACTAACGGCGCTCCAATCACCGTTGAATATAATCGAATCGACTACCGGGAGGAAAGCGAACTCAATATCTGCTCGACCTAACCATTAAAGCCAAGCTATCAATATAGATAGAAGAGCCAAACTCTTACATCTCAAATTATTATCTTAACCGCTTTCGAGCCAACGCAGCAAACAAGCCACTCGCCGATGCAGTACGAGTCGCCGCGCACCGCTTAGTCTGCGAAATGCTTGTTGGATTAAGTAATCCTTACGCGGGCAGAACCATAAAGTACCTGCTTCGAAACAGATTTTCTCTGCGACTGCACCTCTCCGTTAATTCACCTGCAGCATCCTGATTAAGTGTATGACTGAATCACACGCTACCGATTCAGATTCCTCTCAGGTGATCAGTAATTCTTCAGATAAGTTTTTTGCAGACGCTTCAACGGTCCTGCCGAGGCTACAAAAACACGACGCTTTTATCTCCAAATCAGAACGCGCCATTGCAAAATCAAGCCGTGGTTTAATCCGGCGTGCTTCACGCTTCTTTTTCTGTCTTAAATAACATTCATGCAAACCCATTAACGCCCAAACGTTATCAGGGTGTTGATTCGAACGTATAACCGTATCGTTCAAGCCTAAATCTGCCTCAAAGGTTGCCGTCGCCTCTTTTACCTTCCCCTGCTCCAGCAATAGAGCGCCAAGTGCATGACGACTCGGCATCATCCATCCCCAGGGTTCATCATAAGGCAATGCATCTTCCTTGCGCACCGCTTCTCGAAGGTGTTCAAAAGCAAGCTCATGATTGCCGCAATGGTATTCAACTTCGCCCGCCATCATCTGCCGCGCTACAGTGAGAATGTCCTGACACTTCACCACATGCACATAGCGATCATCGGACACCTGGCTGACATACAGTTCAAATGCCTTCATTGAGTTGCGTGCTGATAGATCGTTGCCCAATGCCGCGTAGGCAATCGCTTTACCGTAATAGTTAGTCGCTGTTGTCACGCAATAAAAATCCGGATCATCCGGGAGCGAATCATCTATTAACTCCTGCCATCGGCCAAAGCGAATCAACGCATGCGTTCGCATACCCATATAACCCTCTACAAAATCCGCCATCGGTGGCGAGGGAATGCGTAGAAATTCATCAGGTATAGTGTCTTCAATGCCTCTTACCGCCTCCATCGACGCGGCATAATTACCCAGAAACATTGCACCATATAACTTGAAATGATAGTTGTGAACCCGATACAAAGAGTAGAAGTTCATTGCTCCGTTCTGTTGCAGGTACTTTAGATCTGCTTCAATACCGGACGAATTCCCATTTACTACATCCTGATAGTTTCCGCATAGCACATCTATGTGTGTCGACATATGCTTCAAATGGCCAGCGTCAGGCACCAGGTTACGCAACTCATCCGCTGCCCTTAAAGCCACTTCCGGCGTCTGTGACATTTCCATTAAATGAATATATAGATGCAACAAGCCCGGGTGTCGGGCAGGACCTTTCTGTTCTACACGGCGCATCGCTGATTCAAGCACCTCACGCGCTTCAAGAGTGGCAGCGCCATCCACCACATCACCGGTAACGGGATCCCACATTTTCCACGGAGTTAAATTCATCAAAGCTTCTGCAAAAAACAAAGCCACATCTGAATCATCAGGATAAAGCTGATATACCGATCGCATCTCATCGCAATAGGACTTACTCCAAGCATAGAGATCTTCAGCAGGTTCGGTGGTCGGGTGACGACAATGCAGTGCGTTGATAAGCGCCTGTTCAACTGGCGTGGCACCTGCGAAAAGCCCCTTGGCGTTTGCTACAGACTCCGTTGCAGTCTTTAATGCCGTTTCAAGTGACGCCGGGTCAAACAACTCCCACGCCATATTATAATTCGGCCCTGCACAGTAAGCGATACCCCAGTGAGCCATTGCCAGCTCGGGATCTTGCGACAAGGCTTTTTCAAAGCACACGGTAGCTTCCTCGTGGTTATACGCAAAGACCCAGTTAAGTCCTCTGTTGAACCAGGTTTGTGCTTCCGTGGAATTCGTTGATACCGGACGTATATATTCACCAAGGTCGTATGGATAATCGCTCATGACATTGCTTTCCTTTCTTGCAAATTAGGTATTACCGTTTTCTCAACTCCCCTAATAGCATAGCAAGATCACTACGTAGCTTCTGTATCACCTTAGGTGTAAGTCGAAGTTAATCCATTTTCAGTTCGCAAAGACTGTCAAACAGCTGGACGGCTATAATCTACTTCTGGAACAGCACCAACTGATAAACGGACCCACCGAAAAGCTATCGGTGAACGACAACGCCGCCGTTTTCCTTGAAGGCGATTGGAGCCTGGAAGACCAGCATGTGACCTTCCAGTCAGCATCTACGCAGCAGAATCTGGTTTTCATAGACACTGATGGGGATGGGTGGAGTTGGACGGCAACAGGTGGGTAACACTTATAGGACACAACTGACCTAACAGACAAAATGCGCACTTTGTCCAACTGCAATCGTTCATTGACAGGCTTGCTCAGGTGAATGCCTTAGCCATATATCTAAGGCCATTTTTAATTCCACTATCTTGCCAGCCATGTTTTTTATAAAAACCATAAGCCCTGAGGTTCGGATCAATATCTGTTGTCAGCCATATTTCGTTGCAGCCTTTTGAGTGCAACCAATTCTCTACATTAGTTAAAAGCTTAGAGCCAATACCTTTGTCTTCGTATTCTGGCAGCAATGCAATAACAGTCATTTCTGCAGCACCGAAGTCACCCATGGCAAAGCCAACGACGCACCCATCTTCCTCAGATAACCACCCCCTATGGGAGCCTTTAATAGCCTCACGTATAGAAGCTACTGTAATTCCAATGCTCGCAAGCTCTTCCATACTCATCTTGTTCTCCCTGGTTACTACCCTGACGGAGAAGAGCAATGGAACATCTTTATCTTCGATTTCTCTAATCAAGTTTTCACCCAGACATTAATCTCTTGAATTCAAATCGCTATACGACGAAAATCAGAAAGTAATTTTGCGATATGCACCAGAAATCGTGCAGCGGCAACGCCATCGACCACCCGGTGATCAAAGCTTAAGCTCAGCGGCTGAATTTGGCGCGGCGAAAAGTCAGTGCCATTCCATACCGGCTGTATCTCCGAGCGCGCCAGCCCGAGTATTGCTACCTCCGGCGCGTTAATAATGGGGGTGAAGTTTGTGCCGCCTATACCGCCCAGTGAGGAAATAGTAAACGTTGCTCCCTGCATGTCTGTGGGCTGTAGCTTACCGGCGCGTGCGGCAAATGAAAGGCTTGCTAACTCACCTGCTATTTCTCTAAGACCTTTTTGATCTGCCTGTTTAATCACAGGAACCAGCAGCCCGTCTGGAGTATCCGCAGCAAAGCCAATATTCCAATAGTGCTTGTGCACTAACGCTTCTCCATCGAGAGATGAATTGAAATCCGGATACTCCTTCAGTGACGCCACTACCGCCTTAACAACAAACGATAACAGCGTTATCTTTGCGTCCTCGGCACCAGATTCACCATTCAGCACCTGCCTGAATTCTTCTATATCGGTTACATCAGATTTATCGAACGTGGTCACATGTGGAATTAGCAAGGCATTGCGCGCAAGCGCAGGTCCGGATATTTTTCCTATCCGGCTTAGTGGCGTTCTTTCCACCGGCCCGAATTTGGCATAATCAACCTTAGGCCAGTCAGGGATGGCTGCCAGAGTCGACGACAATTGCATTGCCGCTCCAGCTGCCTGACCTGTCATTTTGCTTTTAACGTAAACTTCAACGTCTACCGCGGTTATACGATCCTTTGGCCCTGTCCCTGTGACATCGCTAATTTCAACGCCAAGGGTTCGTGCGCGGCGACGCACTGAAGGTGAAGCATACACAGGGCCCGCGTTGCTTTTCGACAGGCCTGACTGAGATCCGATGTCACTGTTCAAGGTCAGTGGTGGGGGAGCCAATAACTCTGACTCATCCGCAGCCGTTGCAACTGTTCGTATAGGCACGTGTTCAGCAGAACCTGCACCAACAGCATAAGCGGCATCACCCCTTTCAGACAGAGCCATCTCGACTTCCATTGTCATAATAAGACTCCCCGTGTTCACCACATCGTCGGTCGCGACAAGGATACTCACCACCTTACCGCCCACCTCAGCTGGCACATCCAACGTGGCTTTATCGCTCTCAAGCACCAGTAAAGAGTCACCTGCCTTTACTCTGTCCCCGACAGCAACGGGAATTTCAATAACCGGTACATCTGAAAAGTCGCCAATATCAGGCACATATATTTTGCATATTTCAGTCACCAATGCCTCCTTATACTTTCCAGGGTGAAGTTGCCGTTGAATCAATACCCAGTGTCACAATCGCATCTTGGTGAACCTTCTGATCCAGACTTCCGGCCTGTACTAGTGACGCGATGGCGGCAAGCGCAATATGTTGTCGGTCAACTTCGAAAAACCGACGCAGAGCCGGCCGATTAGCCGATCGACCAAATCCGTCAGTCCCAAGAATAGTCATCGGTGCTTTTACATGCGGTGATATTTGCTGTACCAGCGCACGCACATAATCCGTTGCGACTATTATCGGCACCTCTCCACCAAGTAGAGTTTCCAGGTAATTTTTTTCAGGCGTTGCTGTGAGGTTCAGTCGGTTCCGACGCTCTACCTCAACCGCTTCGCGGGCAAGTTCATTAAAGCTGGTTGCACTATAGACCTCGCTACTGATGCCGAAATCATCGTGCAGTAAATTGGCTGCAGCAATAACTTCATTGAGTATGGTGCCCGCCCCCATTAAACGCACACACGGCGCATCAGTTTCACCAACGGCATTGATCTTATACAAACCTTTAACAATCCCTTCTTCCACACCTTCAGGCATTGTTGGCTGAGCATAATTTTCATTCATTACGGTGAGATAGAAAAACTCATCCCGCTTTTCATCCACCATTCGGGTTAAGCCGTACTCTATAATGACGGCCAACTCATACGCGTATGCAGGGTCATAAGCACGGCAGTTAGGCACCGTAGACGCTAGTAAATGACTAGACCCATCCTGATGCTGCAAACCCTCGCCTGACAACGTCGTGCGCCCGGCCGTTGCCCCCAGAAGAAAACCCCGTGCCCGTTGATCAGCTGCCGCCCAAATCTGATCCCCTACACGTTGGAAGCCGAACATTGAATAAAAAATATAAAACGGCAACAACTCGGTATTGTGTATTGAATAAGCAGTAGCTGCAGTTGTCCAGGTACTGATTGCGCTGGCTTCATTGATGCCTTCCTGTATTAACTGACCATCATGCGTTTCTTTGTAAAACAACATAGAGCTTGCGTCTTCAGGTTCGTACAACTGCCCTTCTGTTGAATAGATACCCACTTGCCGAAACAAATTATCCATACCGAATGTACGTGCCTCATCGGCAACAATGGGCACAATGCGTGGTCCATAATGTTTGTCTTTCAGTAAACCGCCCAGCATGCGTACCACCGCCATGGTGGTCGACATTTCCTTACCATTGGCTTCCAGGGCAAACTTGCCGTATTGCTCTAGGGTCGGACGCGGCGGCGTGACCGTGGTTGCCTGTGGAAAGCGTTTTGGCACCGGGCCACCTAACTCTGAACGCCTCTCTTTCAGATAACTAATTTCGGGGCTGTTATCAGAGGGCTTAAGAAAATCCAGGTTCTCCACCTGAGAATCTGTTAACGACAGATCAAATCGATCGCGAAAAGTAAGCAGCGCTTCGACATCCAGCTTCTTGGCCTGGTGCGCGATCATGCGGCTTTCACCTGCGCCCCCCATGCCAAAGCCTTTTTTAGTTTTAGCAAGAATAACGGTAGGCTGCCCCTTGTGTGCTTTAGCCGCTGCAAACGCCGCGTATATCTTCTTTTCATCATGGCCACCACGACGCAACTGATGAATTTCATCATCAGACATATGCCCGACAAGGGCTGCGCTATCGGGGTCAGCATCGAAGAATTTTTGACGATTATAGTCACCATCTTTAGACCCCAGATTCTGGTATTCACCATCAACAGTTTGCGCAAAACGACGTAACATCACATTGTCCTTGTCGCGTGCGAACAATGGATCCCATTCAGATCCCCAAAGCACTTTAATCACGTTCCAGCCAGCGCCCACAAACAAGGCTTCCAGTTCCTGAATGATTTGTCCGTTACCACGCACAGGACCATCAAGTCGCTGTAGGTTGCAGTTAACAACGAACGTCAGGTTGTCGAGCTTTTCACGCGCTGCAAGCGTCAGTCCGCCAACAGATTCCGGCTCATCCATTTCTCCATCACCAAGGAACGTCCAGACATGCCTGTCTGTGGTGTCTGCCAAATCACGTGCACTCAGGTATTTCATGAACCGCGCCTGACTAACAGCAGACATTGCAGCAAGCCCCATAGAAGCACCGGGTATCTGCCAGTAATCATCCATTAACCACGGATGCGGGTATGAACTAAGGCCCTGGCCCGGAAATTCTTGTCGGTAATTGCAGATTCTTTCTTCTGACAGCCGTCCTTCCAGAAATGACCGTGCATATACTGCAGGTGCGCAGTGAGCCTGGACGTATAACAGATCGCCATCAAAGTCATCAGTGCGGGCGCGAAAAAAGTGGTTGAACCCTACTTCAAGTAGTTCGGCAGCAGACGCGTAGGTGGCGATGTGTCCGCCCAGTTCACCGTAGGCTCTGTTGGCACGCATTACCATGGCCAGCGAGTTCCATCGAACCATGCCGTTGATGCGTTTTTCAACGGCTAGATCACCCGGATAGGCCGGCTGTTGTGAAACCGGGATAGTGTTGCGATATGACGAATACGGCAAGCCACTGGTAGTCACACCAAGTCGGCGCGCTCTATCCTGCAGCTGAGACAAAACGAAATGAGTCCGCTTGCCACCCTGAGCTGAATTTAACGCTTCAAGAGACTCGATCCACTCTTTGGTCTCTAAAGGGTCGCTGTCAAACTGCGGATTGTTGTCTGTATTTGTTGCCATTACTTAAACCATCTTCGTTGCACGCGCATTAGTCTATCGGCGACAGGTGAGTTAATATCTGCAAAACCTCCTTCAAAATCTCACTTAATTGAAGGATTGAAGCAATAATTTCCGAAAATACGCCAGATATCACTAACCGGATCGCAGATGTCCATTTCTCTCGACAAAATTGATAAGAAGATTCTGGTTGAGTTACAGAAAAATGCCCGGCTTTCGACGCAAGAAATCAGCGAGCGGGTTGGCTTGTCATCAACCCCGTGCGCGCGCCGAATAAGAAATATGGAAAAAAGCGGCGTGATTAAAGGCTATGCTGCCACCCTTGACGAGACTCTGACCGGGTTTGGCTTTACCGTGTTTGTATCGGTTCAACTTGATCGTCAAATAGATGATCGGCTGCTGGGCTTCGAACGCGAGATAGCCCTAATGCCAGAGGTATCAGACTGCTGGCTAATGACCGGAAACCGCGACTACCTGCTGCGAATTACGCTGGCTGATCTGAGCGAGTTCGAGCATTTCCTGACCGGACGACTGACCAAAGTAGAGGGTGTCGCGTCAATTGAATCATCAATTGCCATACGCAGTGTTAAGGAACAAGCGGCAAGAGTTTTTTGAACAGCAACGTAGCCGGGGCGCCATTGCTGGCACCCCAATCAACCAACCCATGCCTGCCGGCCTGGTTTTAACGTAGTTGATTACCTGCAGCTTGGAAATTAGGAGGTAGAGTAGAGAGCTCGCAAAGCCAGCCCTCCCTCATCAAAACGTGCGTACAGTTTTCCCGTACACGACTTTCCAATACCCTTCATACCTAGGTAATTGCCTTCTTCCAAACTGCTGTCGTTGGCACTTTATACACACGATAAACCTCATACGATTGCTTTGCTAATAAACGAACGTATGCCTGCATTCGACAGTGCAATGTAGAACGTCTCGTAAATGATTCAGCAGCCGCTCCTCCAAATATTCATAACTCGAATCAAACGGAAGCAGTCAGCCCACCATCAACGCGAATATTCTGGCCAGTCACATAACTGGAATCATCCGAGGCATAAAATGCCACAACTTTTGAAAGTTCTTGCACACGTGCGTACCTGCCCGCTGGTATTCGCGCTACACGATCTTCTTTTTCCGGAAGGCTGTCTATAAAGCCCGGCAGTATATTATTCATTCGAATGCCGTCTTTTGCGTACTTGCTAGAGAATAGCTTTGTATAACCTGCGAGCGCCGCACGAAATACCGCAGAGGTGGGGAAATCCGGGTCAGGCTCAAAGGTGGCGAAGGTCGAAATATTCACGATAGAGCCGGATTTTTGTTTTTGCATAATGGGCAATACAATGCGAGTCATACGAACAACATTCATCATGTAATAGTCCATACCCAGATGCCAGTCTTCATCACTGATCTCCTCAACAGAGCCCTTAGGGCCGTGGCCCGCACAGTTTATGACGGCATCGACGCGCCCATATTTATCCATGGCAAGACTGACGAATTTTTCAAGATCAGCGACCACCAGGTTAGAACCCGTAAAGCCAATACCGCCCAGCTCTTTACCTAACACTTCTCCTTTACCAGATGAAGACATCACACCAACATCATATCCATCAGCTGCCAGTGTTTTTGCTGCATCTGCACCAATGCCACTTCCACCACCCACAACCAGCGCTACTTTGTTAGTCATCTTTTTATCACCTTATCGGGTTAACAACTTTAAGAATAGATTAACGGAAATTCTTCCGAGTCCAACGGCATACCAGGCGTCAGCTTCTTTTCAAGTCCTGGAAACGGTGGTGACATTTCACCGCCTCGAATCACATAAGTGGCATCATCCCCCATCAGACGGGCTGAGAAGGCGCGCCTTCTTTGTGATGAAAGATTCTCCGGTGCGCCATGCACGGTAAGATAGTGAAACGCGATGCAATCACCAGGCTCTAGCTGCCACGATTTAATATCATAGTTAGCTCTCTCTGCGTCAATATCTGGAATCGGTTCCATGTTGTCACCGTCGCGAACATAGGCATCACCGGTAAACTTGGTGGGTACAAACCATTTACCCCATTGATGTGAACCGGCAATGAACTCCGGACACACTGATTGATCAACCGGGTCAAGCGGAATCCACAAACTACATACCTTGGAACCATCTACGCAGTAATAAGGCTGGTCATGATGCCAGGGAGTTTTTTGTGCGGTACCTGGCTCTTTAACGAGCACATGCTCATGGAAAATCCTTATGGTTTCAGATTCAATCAGTTCCGCCGTAACTGCGGCAGCCGGGGAGTTAAAAAAGAAGTCATGATACTCAGGGATGCGTTGCCAGTTGCAATAGTCACCAAAAAACTGCCCCGTCTGGCCTTCCTTGGTGTAGTTCTTTCCGAATTCACCCGGATCTTGCATGTTGTGGTCTATACCGGCGCGTAGAGGGTCGACCCAGTCTTTAAATACCCCCCTGAGAATCACTACACCATCGCGTTGAAACGCTTGTACATCTGCGTGATCTACCAATGGTTCTTTAGAATGCTTGCTCATTCGAGCACCTCCGATATTAAAATGTGCTGTTTCACTACGCCGACTTTACTACTACCAAACAGTACTACCGCGCGGCACGCTGCTCTATAGTTAACGCGACATTATCACGCAAGTAAACAGGCAACGCCTGCCCCGCCGGGACACCATCACCGCGCTCGAGCAGTATTTTACCAATCGACAATACGTCGAGGGCATGAGGAAATGGATCAACACCTTCCTTCACCACTGCACCTGTTATTGGTTCAAGCGTCTCCGCATAGGTTTGCCAACCGGTACCTGCCGCACACCAGGAGCCATCAAGCTTAACCAGGGACTCAGGGGCGCAAACACTTTCCTCGCCGATCAATTCCGGCAGACCATTACTCAGTTGGTAAGCTCCCCAGTACACCTCACCCATGCGAGCATCAATCGCGACTGCTACTTTGCTTTCACCTGTTTCACGATGACAACGTGTGGCAATAGCAGCAAGCGTCGACACGGGTGCAACTGGCAAATCTGCCCCCAGGGCGATTGCCTGTGCAGCGGCGGTCGCTATACGTACACCAGTAAATGCGCCAGGGCCGCGTGCAAAGGTGACAGCATCAAGTTGTTTAGGCGTGATGCCGGCTTCTGCGATTAACTCATTCAGCATCGGTAGCAATGCTTTAGCGTGAATACGCGGCTCTACGGTATAGCGAAAAATTGATTGATCACCACATTGCAGAGCAACAGAGCACGCTTCGGTGGAAGTATCCAGAGCAACAATATTTTTCACGTTTTTCGTTACTCTTCTTGTTCCACAACAGTTGCAAAGAAATTATCAACGCTTTCAGGCTTCTGCACAATGCGCATGCTTGGCAGGCTTTCAAGAAACGTATTGCCGTACGCTTTGGTTTGCAAGCGCGGGTCACATATTACCAACACACCGCGATCATCAACGTCACGGATCAAACGACCAACGCCCTGCTTTAATGCCAGCACCGCCTTCGGTAATTGGAACTCCATAAAGGCATTGATGCCATTTCGCTGTAAGCCTTGAATACGCGCTTGCAGCACCGGATCTCCGGGTGATGCAAACGGAAGCTTGTCAATGATGACGCATGACAACGCCTCACCACGCACATCAACCCCCTCCCAAAAACTACTGGTGCCCAGCAACACAGCATTACCAAGTGACTGGAACGCCTCAACCAATTCGCGCTTGGGCATTTGCCCCTGCACTAACACTGGATACCTGCAGTTCGCACGCATCACAGTGGCGGCGTTTTCTAACGCACGGTAGCTGGTGAATAATACAAAGCAACGTCCTTTACTCGCACTGACCACGTGCTCTGCCACAGCTAACACCGCTTCATCAAAAACCGGACTTTGTGGCTCCGGCATATTTGCCGGTAAATACAGCATGGCGTTTTTCTTATAGTCAAACGGACTGTCTACCTGTAACTCTATGGGCTCTTCAATACCCAACTGCGTTTCAAAGTGTTCGAAGCTGCCTTTCACCGCTAACGTGGCAGAGGTGAAAATCCACGAACAGTTGAGCTGTGATAACGCACTGGAAAACGGCTTGGCCACATTTTGCGGCGTGAGGTTCAAACTAAACCCGGTGCGGTAAGTTTCGAACCAATGAACAAAATGCTCATCGCGGTTATCGCTAAACGCCTCAATCGCCTCTAGCTGGATCAAACATCGACGCTTACAACTCTCCAACCCCTTGCCTCTGGCTGCAGCAGCATCAAGCGGTTCAAACAAGAGTTCCAGTGCTTCACGCAAATGATCAAGCGCCGGGTTAACGCCTTCTTTGTCACTCACTTTGGCCCACGCTTCGCGTTGCTGCTCAATACCTAAAGAGAGCCGAAAATCACGAGTGGCTTTCTCAAGTGCCGAAGCGCGATCTCTTATTTCACTGACATCGGGCGCTTCTGATAAGTATTCCGTATGGCTGTCGCGCGCCAGATCAAAGAGTTGCCGGCTACTGAGCCGTTGCCCGAAAAACAATGCCGCTGTTTCCGGTAGCTGATGCGCTTCATCAATTATAATTACTTCGGTGTCAGGTAATATTTCACCAAATGATCCCTCTTTTAAAGCGAGATCCGCACAAAACAGGTGATGATTGACCACAACAATGTCTGCTTCCATCGCACGCTTACGTGCTTTAGTGACGAAGCAACCCGGTAAATCGTCCGGCTCGTGGTCTCTGCAAAAGTCATCACTCGAAGTTACGTAGGACCATACAGGTGAAGATTCCGGCACATCGAGCACTTCTGATGTATCACCCGTTGTAGTTTGTTCTGCCCAGTTGCGAATCAGACCCAGTTGAGCGGCGAGCTTGGGTTCGCGCAATGCCGGGTTGTGAAAGGCTTTTTCCAGACGGCGCTGGCATAGGTAATTCGCCCGCCCCTTGAGCAAGGCAATCTTCGGGCTTCGACGCAGTGCCCGGCGCACAACTGGTAAATCTGTGTGGAAAAGCTGATCTTGTAAATGCCTGGTACCCGTGGAGACAATTACCCGCTTGCCGCAAGTCAGTGCTGGCACCAGGTAGGCGAAAGTTTTACCCACACCAGTGCCGGCTTCAGCCACGAGTATATTGGTTTCATCAATACACTTGTCTATTGCGGTGGCGAGGGTTAATTGCTCCTGTCGCTCTCTAAAGCCAGGTTTGCTGTCTGCAAACGGCCCATGGTTGCCGAGTATATCTGCCACGGTGACAGGACCTGCATCAAGGACCGATCTATCAGGCTCACTGTCTGTCATCGTTTCACTAAAAAATTGGCATCCAGGTAAAGCTCACATCAGCTGCTCACTGCGAACAGCCGCGAACAACACCTTGGACTCGTGTTGCGCGAAGCTTGAGAGACCTAAGTTTGCCTTACTCGATCAGTTTGGTCGACTCTATTTCGGCCTGTCTCGCACCAAGCAGGTCACCGCGACCCTCCCGTGCACGCTGAATGATGAGCCAGTTGCGATAGCGCAACGGTCTGTTACCAATTGGCGCTAGAAAGTTGGATTTGGCTGCATAATTCTCTGCCCGCAGATGAGAGTTTTCTTCCAGCTCAAGTTCTGCGGCACCACTCCAAAGGGCAGGATCACGCGGCGTCAACTCAATAGCCTCCTCAAGCTTTGCTTTCGCAGACGAAGTATTACCCGATCGACGCATGATGTTGTACTCCTGCCACAGCCGCGCGACGTTTTCGTCCGCCACTTCATGGCGCACTGCGCCCTCCTGGAATACGTAGGAATCGAGCTTTTCTGCTATGAGATCCTGCTGCGCCCGATCATTACTCGTAGAAGTAGTGGCGCAACCG
This sequence comes from uncultured Granulosicoccaceae bacterium, assembly GCA_938041955.1. Taxonomy (GTDB): domain Bacteria; phylum Pseudomonadota; class Gammaproteobacteria; order Granulosicoccales; family Granulosicoccaceae. Next base: position 34,133 of record CALISD010000078.1, read on the forward strand.
GTTATTGATGCTGCGATAGCGATGGTCGCCGCGGTACGGCGTGCAATCTTGAATATCATCGTCAACATAGTTCCCGCTGGTAATGAAAAAAGCCGCTCCCGGAAAATCCGGAGAGCGGCTCATTAGTGTAACAACTGCAGCGGGCAGTTGTAAGCTTGTGCAGATTAACGCTCGATCACATGGAACTCTACGCGACGGTTGGTCTTGCGACCTTCAGCTGTGTCGTTATCAGCCACTGGCTTGGACTCGCCAAATGCACGCGCCGTCATCTGCTCAGATGGTACGCCACGAAGCATCAGGTAACGAACAGTTGCCAATGCACGCTTCTTAGAAAGCTCAATGTTATAGGCCTCTGCGCCCTGGCTGTCAGTGTGCGCCTGAACTTCAACTTTTATGCTTGGGCTGGCTAACAGTACATCAGCTGCGTCGTTCAGGACCACCTGGGCACTATCAACCAATCGATCTGAACCACTGGCAAACTGAACACCGTCAAGAACACCACCGAACATGGCACAACCCGTCGCCGTGACCGGCTCACCAGCCGCTGTACCCATACAGTCATCAAGACTATCTGGAACACCATCGTTGTCATCATCATTCTCGCTGAGGCTATCGCCACCGCCGATCAAACCACCAACAACAGCGCCACCTTTAGAGAACAGGCCATCGTTAGAACCACCACCGCCGTTACCACCGAACCGATATAACAAGCTTAGCGATGCCATTTTGGCATCTTTATCAAAGCCTTCAATTTCGCCACGTAGCGCAAGACCCATCTTGGTAGCGTATTCAACACCAAGGCCACCACTGAGGTGCAGATCGTTGTCACGACGGAATTGCAGCTCGCTGGAATTATCCATTGTGCCAAAACCCAGCTTCAAGAAGGCGCCAAGACCATGGCGACTCATCAGGCTTTCATACCCACCTAAATTGTAAAAGTGGTAAAGCGCACTGAGCTCAGCCACCTGGTAAGAGATACTGCCTGCGTTCGCAGGTCCGATCAGCGCTTCACCTAGATCTGCTACTGACAATTCAACGGCCATGCGAGGCTTGATGTCATAACCGACGAAAAATTTGCTTGCGCTGTCTTCGCCATCATCAACAGTGAAACCCAGTCCACCTTCAGATTCCGGTGAAAGGTCTGAGCTACCAGCGCCCAGCCCGACATACAGCCGCTTAGAAAAATCTCCAGAGGCAGAGGCTATCGCTGGAAGGCACATAACAGTACTAATAAGCGTAGCGACGAGGGATTTTTTTAAAATCATTTTGTTATTCCCGATTGTTAATTTTATCTTTGTTCGCCCATTGGTCACCAAGTGACACCCAGGGAAGCTGTTAGCCGCTTCTTATTTGTACTCAAAGCAAGCATGATTTGTTATCTACAGATAACTTATAGTCGAACAATTGAAAAATTGAACAAAAAAGTTCAAGCAATCCCTGTTCCTGCCACCGAAGTACTGCAAACACAGGAAATCGGAGTTTTTATACGTGTTATTTACAGGATTATTAGCTGTTCCCGGTACTGCAGAACAGTAAGCAGGACGCTGCTTCAGATTGCATCATCTGGCTAAGTTGATCTCTTTTTATAATTGTTATGACCACTGGTTTGAGTCAAACCACAGACAGTTTGCCTTTGAATGCACAAATGTCAGGTTAAAGATTGATTAGATTTGCGTAAAACACGCGCAACCTACCCAGATCCCGCATCGTTTCGGCAAATACTTTCCGGCCAGCAATCATAATTATGGGAAAACCAGCGCAGTTAGCAGCCCGCATTGCCCTTCGAGAGATCATAGCAGCGTTGATTAAACACCTACTCCCACTCGATCGTCGCCGGGGGTTTACCAGAAATATCGTAAACCACCCGGGCCACCCCTTCTATCTCATTCACTATTCTTCTGGAAACAAGATCGAGAAAGTCGTACGGCAACCGAGCCCAATGCGCTGTCATGAAGTCGGTTGTCTCCACTGCGCGCAAACTGATGACGTTGGCGTAGCGGCGCCCATCGCCGGTCACACCCACGGATTTCACCGGCAGAAAGACTGCGAAAGCCTGAGATACCTTGTGGTAGAGATCGTGAGCTCTTAATTCCTGTATGAAAATATCATCAGCCAGACGCAAGGTATCTGCGTACTCTTTCTTTACCTCACCCAGAATTCTGACGCCGAGCCCCGGACCTGGAAACGGATGTCGATCAATCATTGAATCCGGCAAACCCAGCTCTCGTCCGACCTTGCGAACTTCATCTTTGAACAATTCGCGCAAGGGCTCAACCAGCTTAAGCTTCATGTCTTTCGGCAAGCCTCCGACATTATGGTGCGACTTGATCACATGCGCTTTCCCCGTGGCACTACCGGCTGACTCAATTACATCCGGATAGATAGTGCCCTGCGCCAGCCATTGCACACGCTCTAGCTTGCGAGCTTCGCGTTCAAATATTTTTATAAACAGCCCGCCAATGACTTTTCTTTTCTGCTCCGGATCATCGACACCGTCTAATGCTTCAAGAAATTCATTTTCAGCGTCCACTCGGATTACCTTCACCCCAAGTGACTGTGCGAAGGTTTTCATAACTTGATCGCCCTCACCCAGGCGCAACAAACCGTTATCTACAAATACGCAGATCAACTGATCACCAATGGCCTTGTGCAACATTGCAGCAACCACTGAGGAATCAACGCCACCGGAGAGGGCAAGCAGCACCTGATCTTTTTGTACGGTTTTTCGCACCGTTTCAATAGATGCATCGACAATATTGGCAGGTTGCCAGTCAGTGTCACACTCACATATTTCGGTGACAAAGCGCTGTAGTATTTCGGCACCTTGTTTTGTGTGTGTCACCTCTACGTGGAACTGCAAGGCATATAGTTTTCTATCTTCGTCAGCAAAGCCAGCAATGGGTGCGCTGTCTGTACTGGCTATTAACGTAAACCCTTCAGGCAATGATTCAACGCGATCCCCATGGCTCATCCAAACATCTAACAAACCATGGCCACTTTCATTAACGCTGTCTTGTATGTCGCGAAGCAGCCTGGAATGACCTCGCGCACGAACCGTGGCATAACCGAATTCACTTTTACCATGGGGCGCGACTTCACCACCAAAATGCGCAGCCATTGCTTGCATGCCGTAGCAAATACCCAGTACCGGCACTTTTAGGTCAAAGACAATATTGGATACCGGATGACGACTTGCCGCAGCGACTGATTCAGGCCCACCGGAAAGAATAATGCCCGCGGGCGAAAATTCTTCTATTTTTTCAGGCGCCACATCACAGGCATAGATCTCACAGTACACGCCTGCTTCACGAACACGTCGTGCGATCAGCTGCGTAAACTGCGAACCAAAATCGAGTATCAGTATTTTATGTTTATGGATATCGGCCAACTTAAGGTCCATATACCGGTGCAATCACCAGAAGTTGAAGTAGGAACATCGGAGTACGACTATTAGCGCGTCGTAGATAGTCGATTATGAAGGCTTTTAATCAAGCCGATAATTAGGTGGTTCTTTTGTTATTTGCACATCGTGAACATGGCTTTCACGCATACCCGCATTACTGACTTTAACGAAGCAGGAATCAGTTTGCATAGCGTCTATATTTTCACAACCGCAGTAACCCATGCCGGATCGCAACCCCCCAATCAGCTGATGCAATACAGCACTTAATGGTCCTTTGTAAGGCACTCTGCCTTCTATACCTTCCGGCACCAGCTTGCGTGATGATTCTTCGTTGTCTTGAAAGTAGCGATCACTTGAGCCTTGCTGCATAGCGCCGACAGACCCCATACCACGATAGGACTTATAAGACCTGCCTTGATAAAGTTCCACTTCCCCCGGCGCTTCTTCCGTTCCCGCCAACAAGCCGCCCACCATGACTGTTGAAGCGCCTGCTGCAATTGCTTTGACTATATCGCCAGAGAACCGAATACCGCCATCGGCAATCACTGGCACACCGGATTGCTTAACTGCCTGTGCGACATTATCGATTGCAGTAATTTGCGGAACCCCGACACCGGCAACAATCCTGGTGGTGCAAATAGAGCCCGGGCCAATGCCTACTTTTAATCCGTTCGCACCGGCTGCAACCAACGCCTCTGCCGCAGCGGCCGTTGCTATGTTGCCTGCGATCAACTGTAGATCGGGGAATCGCTTGCGGGTTTTTCTTACCCGTTCGAGAACACTCTCTGCATGACCGTGCGCAGTGTCGACAATTAATACATCAACCCCTGCATCTACCAGCGCTTGTGTTCTGTCATCTGCATCAGCGCCTACTCCAATGGCGGCACCTGCTATTAATCGTTCAGCGGAGTCTTTACACGACACCGGATAATGGCGAGCGCTTCTTATGTCCTTTACTGTGATCATACCTTTGAGTTCAAAGGAGTCATTAATCACCAGGACTTTTTCAATTCGATTTTGATGCAGCTTGCCAAGCACTTCATCACGCGGTGCATCAACCTTTACGGTAATAAGCTTTTCTCGCGGCGTCATGATGCTTGCGACAGGCTCGTCTTCACGGGTTTCAAAACGGATATCGCGCTTGGTAACAATTCCGACCAGGCCACTGCTATCCACCACTGGCAATCCGGATATGCCGTGCTTCGCGGTAAGCTCCCGCACTTCGCGGATGGTCGTGTCAGGGGTGATAGTTATGGGCTCCAGCACCACACCGCTTTCGAATCTCTTTACCCGACGCACTTCAGCCGCCTGGGCGTCGATCGACATATTCTTGTGAATAATGCCAATACCACCTTCCTGCGCCATAGCGATAGCCAAACGTGAATCAGTGACTGTATCCATTGCCGCAGACAACAGCGGGATATTCAGCGAGATTTCATGGGTCAGGCGGGTGTGTAATTTGACTTGATTGGGTAAAACAAGCGAGTGCGCGGGTTGCAACAAAACGTCATCAAACGTGAGTGCTTCCTGAACGATGTTCATAGTGGGATGCCCGGTGGGAAAGTTTATCGACCGTGCGCCCCATCATACCAGTGTTTGACCCACACGCGTTTAATTGATTAACTGCTCTATTAACTCCCGCCGGAAGCTGTAGATGGAACAAATCCCGCTGACACTCGACAACGTCTATACCGTCAGTGACCTGAACTCAGAGGTAAAGTGGCTACTCGATACCCAGTTTGGCAGCCTGTGGGTAGAAGGTGAGATATCAAATCTGATGCGCGCCCGCACCGGCCACATGTACTTCTCTTTGAAAGACAGTCGCTCGCAACTGCGCTGCGCCATGTTTCGCAACGACAATCGACGTGTCCAGTTCACCCCGGCAGACGGTCAAAAGATTCTGGTTCGTGGTCGATTAGGCATCTACGAACAGCGTGGTGACTACCAAATGGTGGTCGACCGGATGACAGAAATAGGGGTCGGCGCGCTGCAGCAGAAGTTCGAAGAGACAAAAAGACGCCTTCATGCGGAGGGGTTATTTGATGAAAACAGCAAGCAGCCACTACCTGACTTTCCGAAACGCATCGGGCTGATCACCTCACCTACCGGCGCCGCCCTTCAAGATGCTCTCAATGTCTTGCGGCGGCGCTATCGTTGTGCTGAGCTGATTGTCTACCCGGTGACGGTGCAAGGCGAGCAAGCCGTGCCCTCTATTGTAAAGATGCTCGGCATTGCCAATCGTCGCGCTGAGTGCGATGTATTAATGTTAATGCGCGGCGGCGGATCACTTGAAGATCTATGGGCTTTTAATGAAGAAGCCGTGGCGCGTGCAATCTACGCGTCAAAGCTGCCGATCATTTGTGGTGTCGGGCACGAAGTGGATTACAGCATTGCCGATCTCGTCGCCGATGTTCGAGCCCCGACGCCGTCTGCCGCTGCGGAGATGGTCAGCCCTGACCAATCCAAGCTGCAGCTTGCGGTTGCCAACATGCAGCGTCGCTTATCGCGTGCTGTCATGCAAAGCAGCGAGGAACATACCGCCTACCTGCGAAAACTGGCGCGAAGACTCGATAACCACCATCCGAGCCAGCGACTGCGCCAGCGGGCACAGCGTTGTGATGAACTGGATATGCGGCTGCAACGTGCGGCTCAGCTGTCGGTATCGAAAGCCAACTCAGCACTAGGTCACCTGCAGCACAGGCTTCGCAATATCTCACCACAGCGGGAGTTGAGCAGAAGGGCAGATAAAATCAATCTCTGCCACAGCCGTTTGCTACAGGCCTTCAACGCACAATTCACTGCAGCCAAGGTGCGGCTGGCAAGCGATGTTCGCGCATTGGATACTGTTAGCCCGCTAAACACCCTGGCGCGCGGCTATGCCATTGTGCAGAGTCCGGAAGGCGAGGTCATCACCAACGCCACACAGGTATCGTCTGACCAGCAGATTGAGGTGCGAATTGCCCGCGGGACTCTGGGTGCGACCGTCCATCGAGTCGACCCGGCACCCGATTAGGCACCTGCCAAATCAGCCAGGAACCGGTGAGGCCGGGCACTTTCGAATCCGCCGGAAAAACTGCCAAAAAATGCCAGGAAGCGCTTAATTCACCAAGATTCACCAAGGAATTAGTCCACATTTTCAGCATGTTTTTTGAAAAATACTAATCCACAGAATGGCTTAGAGCTGCCCGACCGGTCACAGAACACTTTTATTAAATTTGCCAACAAAGCTTTAATCTGGTAAAAACGGCCGGCTTCAGGAATGTACAAGGCGTAGATATGGCTGCGAAAAAGAAAACCGCAAAGGCAACAGACACAGACGTAACAACAGCTACAAAAACAGCCCCAGCAAAAAAAGCGACGGCAAAGAAAAAAAAGGTCGCGGCCAAGAAGACTGCCGCTAAGAAAGCAACTACAGCGAAGACCGTGACAAAAGCCAAGGAAACAGAGACAGTGACAGCCGAAATACCTGCGACCACCAAAGTCGCCGCCAAAAAGGCCGTCGCCAAAAAAGCACCAGCCAAAAAAGCTGCTGCCCGTAAATCACCAGCTGATGGTCAGTTCAAAACTTTTGAGCCCTATAAGGTCGCAAAAGGCGAGGACTACATGAGCCCCGAGCAGATGGAGCACTTCCGTGCGATCCTGACAGATTGGAAAATCTCGCTGATGCAGGAGGTTGACCGCACTGTAGGCCACATGAAAAGTGATGCCACCAACTTTCCCGACCCGAATGACCGGGCAACCCAGGAGGAAGAGTTCAGCCTCGAGCTACGAACTCGCGACCGCGAACGCAAACTGATCAAAAAGATCGATGAGTCGATTACCAAGCTTGATGAAGACGAGTACGGATTCTGTGATGGTTGCGGGGTTGAGATTGGTATTCGACGGCTAGAGGCCCGCCCTACTGCCAACATGTGCATTGAATGTAAAACGCTGGAAGAGATTCGCGAAAAGCAAATCGCCTGATGCTTTGCACGGCTGATCGCCAGGCACTGCAAGCTGCGATCGCTATTCAACACCAGCGGCACACTTCCATAGTGTGCCGTTTTTGTTTTGCCCGGGCGCGGGATACCGGCCAACACTGTAAGTACTGTGAACAAAACCACTAGCGAACCCTACGTGGGTAGGTTTGCACCTTCACCTACAGGCCCATTGCATCTCGGATCATTGGTCAGTGCTCTAGGCAGCTGGGCAGATGCAAAACACCATAATGGTAAATGGATTGTTCGAATAGAAGATATTGATCCGGCACGCGAGTCACCAGCGGCAACCCGACAAATTCTCGATAGCCTTAGTGCACATCATCTGCATGCAGATAATGCTGTCAGCTATCAACACTCGCACTCGCTCCATTACGACCTGGCACTCAACACGCTACGCGAGCAAGGACGACTCTTCGCCTGTACCTGCACTAGAAAACACCTGCGCGCGCTAGGTGGTTCCAGTTACCCGGGAACTTGCCGGGAACAGCAGCATCCGGAAGAAGACAAAGCCTTACGAGTGCGGATTGATGAGGAAACTATCCAATTTACCGACCTTGTCTGCGGCGTGTCGTGTGAAGACGTCAGTCGTTCGGTCGGTGATTTTATCGTCAGACGACGCGGGCCGCTGTATGCCTACCAGCTGGCAGTCGTGGTCGATGACGCCCGGCAGCAAGTCACACATGTGGTGAGAGGTGCTGATCTTCTGGACAACACTGCCAGGCAGATTGCGCTGCAGCGCCTGCTGCACTACCCCACGCCCGCGTACCTCCATTTACCCCTGGTGAAAGACGCAGAGGGGCGCAAATTGAGCAAACAAACAGGCGCTGAGCCACTGGACAACACCAGCGCATTAAGCAACCTGAGAGCCGCCTGGGGTCTTCTCGGCCAATCCTGCCCGCCAAAATCGCTAAACCCCTCCTGCGAGGCCTTTCTGACGCACTGCAGGGTGCACTGGAGCCGAGCCCGAATACCGACTTCAAACCATTGATTTAATTAAAATATATAGTATACAAACCGCTGAATACAAGAGCATCACTAGCAGCTTATTCAAGCCCCTGTCCAATACGAACGAAGTGCAATTTTCAGCAGCAAAAGTATTGACCCGGGTAAGCCATCGCCCTATCGTTCACCCATCGGCGAAAGCCACCGGAGAAAAGACGAGTGTCTGAAACAAAAACCTACCCCATTATTCCCGATGCAGCGAGCAACACGTGGATTACGAACGATCAGTACAAAGAGATGTACGAGCGCTCAATTCACTCGCCTGACGAGTTCTGGGCGGAACAGGCCAACGAGTTTATCGATTGGTTTACCCCGTGGGATACCGTACAGGAAGTCGATTTCAACAAAGCTGATATCAAATGGTTTGAAGGGGCAAAACTGAATGTCGCACACAATTGCCTTGATCGACACCTGGAAACTCGTGGCGATCAGGTTGCGATCATTTGGGAATCGGACGATCCGAATGAACACCGAAAGATTACCTATAAGGAACTGCACGCTGAAGTCTGTCAGTTTGCCAGCGCACTAAAGGGCCTGGGTGTCGCCAAAGGTGATCGAATATGCATCTATATGCCCATGATTCCGGAAGCGGCTGTAGCGATGCTCGCGTGTACCAGAATCGGCGCAATTCACTCCGTTGTCTTCGGTGGTTTCTCACCTGATGCATTGCGTGACCGTATCAACGATTCAAAATGCAGCATTGTTATCACTGCCGATCAAGGTTTACGCGGCGGCAAAAAGGTACCACTCAAAGCCAATGCCGACAAAGCCTGTGAAGACACCCCAAGCGTTCGTAAAGTGGTTGTGGTTAAACACGGCGGTGAGCCGACAGGCTGGAACGACGGTCGTGACGTGTGGTATCACGAGCTCGTCGAAGCCGGATCAACCAGTTGCCCTGCCGAGGAAATGGATGCAGAAGATCCACTCTTCATTCTCTACACATCTGGCTCAACCGGTAAGCCCAAAGGTGTACAGCACACCACCGGTGGATACATCCTTTACGCTGCAATGACACACAAGTACGTGTTTGATTACCACGATGGTGACGTCTACTGGTGTACAGCAGATGTGGGCTGGGTAACCGGACACTCGTATATTGTTTACGGTCCGCTTGCCAACGGCGCCACTACGTTAATGTTTGAAGGCATACCCACCTATCCTGACGCGGGTAGATTCTGGGAAGTCATCGACAAACATCAGGTCAACACGTTCTACACAGCACCTACAGCGCTGCGTGCGTTGATGTCACAGGGCGATGAGCTGGTTAAAAAACATTCTCGCAGCAGCTTAAGATTACTTGGCTCTGTAGGCGAACCCATCAACCCTGAGGCGTGGGAGTGGTACTACAAAACGGTCGGTGACGAACGCTGCCCTATTGTTGATACCTGGTGGCAAACTGAAACCGGTGGAATACTAATTACCCCACTACCCGGTGCCACTGCATTAAAGCCCGGTTCCGCAACGCGACCATTCTTTGGTGTGCAACCCGCCCTGGTAGATGAGGAAGGTAAGCTGATAGATACTCAGTCCGCTGACGGCAGCAACATCGCCGCAAGCGGGAACCTGGTGATCACCCATTCATGGCCCGGCCAGATGCGCACCCTGTACGGTGATCATGAGCGTTTTCACGAAACCTACTTCTCGATGTATCCCGGCCACTACTTCACCGGTGACGGCGCGCGCATAGACGAGGACGGATACTGGTGGATCACAGGCCGTGTAGATGACGTGATCAACGTCTCCGGGCACCGAATGGGCACCGCAGAAGTCGAGAGCGCCCTTGTGCTGCACGAACAGGTCGCAGAGGCCGCTGTAGTGGGCTACCCGCACGATATCAAGGGCCAGGGCATCTACGCCTATGTCACGTTGATGGTCGGCACAGAACCCACAGAAGAGCTGCGCAAGGAGCTTGTACAACACGTACGGAAGGAAATTGGCCCAATCGCCAGCCCGGATGTAATCCAGTGGGCACCCGGCCTGCCGAAGACCCGTTCAGGGAAAATTATGCGTCGTATTCTCAGAAAGATTGCTGAGAACGAAGTTGACAGCCTGGGAGACACATCAACCCTTGCTGATCCTGGCGTGGTTGATGATCTGGTCGAAAATCGGGCCGCTAAACAAACTTAACCGGCGGCTACGTTCCCGTTCCGGTCTGTGCTTGGCGCAGACCGGAATACTGCTCTACATTATTCGGTTGTTGTGATCGAGCATTGACGATCATTTTTTATAATCTAAGCCGAGCGCATTTTGCGCAGTTGCGTCCCCCTGATCAGCTGCTTTTCGATACCACTCTTCTGCTACGGCCTTATTTCGAGCCACACCAATACCAAGACTGAGCTATGCTTCAGCGTAGTCCTGATCAGCAGCCTTGCGGAACCATTTAATCGCAGCCGTATCATTGTAATTTACGCCACGACCTCTCGCATACATATAACCAAGATTCACCTGCGCCGCCGCCCATCCTTGATCAGCAGACTTTTGAAACCACTCTACTGCAAGCTGGTAACTCCTGGGTACACCGCGACCATCTCTATATAAAACACCAAGATTGTTCTGTGCCGCCGCGCTTCCCTGATCAGCAGCCTTTTGAAACCAGAGAGCAGCCTGCGTGACACTCTGATCCACTCCACGACCATCTCTGTACACTACACCAAGATAGTTCCATGCAAGCGCTTCACCCTGCTCTGCAGCCTTTCGGTACCACGTAATAGCGTGTGTATCACTCTGCTCCACACCGTGACCTCTCCAGTACATAACACCAAGATTGTACTGAGCTACTGCATCTCCTTGCTCAGCCGACATGCGATAAAACTCAACAGCCCGACTGCTACTCTGCGCTACGCCGCGGCCGTGATAGTACATAGAACCAAGATTGCGTTGAGCTACTGCATCTCGTTGATCGGCGGCTTTTCGAAATCACCCTACCGCCTGTGCATCACTATGATCGACTAGGATGCCATCTCTATAAATAGCTCCGAGGCTGTTTTGCGCAAGCATATCGCCTTGATCGGCAGCCTTTCGATACCACTCGACAGCCAGTGAGTTACTCTGCCCAACTGCGCGGCCCGTTTTATACATATAGCCAAGAAAGTTTTGCGCCCCTGCGTGCCCTTGATTTGCTGCTAACTGAGACCACTCAAATGCAAATACATCACTCTGGGCTACACCACGGCCATCAAAATACATCGCGCCAAGATTCCTCCGGGCTCCGGCATGTTTCTGCACAGCGGCCTTTCGAAACCACTCAACGGCCAGCGTGTCATTCCGCTCTACGCCTTTGCCATTCACATACAATGTACCAAGACTGTTTTGCGCAGCCGCCACGCCCTGGTCGGCAGCTTTCTGGTACCACGCAAAAGCCAGCGCATAACTCTGTTTTACAGAGTGGCCTCTAAGGTACATAGAACCAGGGTTGTTCTGCGCGTTCCCGTTTCTCTGCTCGGCAGCTGCACGTAAAACCTCTACAGAAATAACAGGCGCTGCGCCTGGTATGGGGTTGTCGCTCGTCTCTCCACTATTTGCTTTCTCTGAACCAGCGGCTGCACATAAGACCGGACACTCAGCAAAACCAGAAACAAGATTGAAGAGTTCAATTGTCTATACACCCTGGAAATTGATACATCCGGCGTTAGACAAGTTCAGGACTATCCTAGCCATCACAATATCTCTCAGCCTGACGATACTAATAATATTGAAGATAGTGCCAAATCAGGTACAAGACACTGCAAATAATCAGGCCGACACTCCACACACTCAACCACAATTGCTTACCTTTATTACCGGCATACAAAAGCACAAAGCCGATGATCAGCGCCAGAAATACAGTAGCGGCAAGCATACCCGGCGACGTCTCAGTCATTGGCAGCCCGGTGGCGGGATCAATTTTATAACGCATGATTAGACGACCAGTTAGCTAAACGCTATTCTTCCGACGATTCAAATTTCAGTGAAGCCGAGTTGATGCAGTAGCGCAGTCCAGTGGGTGCCGGGCCATCAGGGAAAACGTGACCCTGATGAGCATCACAGTGTTTACAGTGCACCTCCGTTCGCGTCATCCCCAGGCTTCCATCTCGTGTTTCACCAAGATTTTCCTTGTTTGCGACGTCATAAAAGCTGGGCCAGCCACTGCCTGAATCATACTTTGTATCTGAGTCGAACAAATGCGCACCGCACACTACGCACAGGTATTTACCAGCACTTTTATTGTCGTTCAGCTCACCACTGAATGGCGCTTCAGTACCGTGCCCTTGGGTGACGTTATACTGCATGTCAGTTAGTTTTCGACGCAGTTCCTGATCATCTGGTTTATCTACCATAGATTTCTCCTGAATTATTTTGCCTACACTGTCTCAGCAATGCCGCGCAGCGGATATTCTGAGTGAAACACGGGTTATACTGCCTCAAAACCGACTAGATTGCTGTCTGCTGGCCGGCTGACGACCCACTAAATTATGGCCATTGGCACCAATGCTTGAGCCGGACAGGTCAAACCGAATCTGCACTTTCGAACTTTACAGAATTATCCGTTATGAGTTCCTCTAAAAACAAAAAAAATTCGACGGACCGCAACGATTCCACCAGTAACGATCCAGCAAGCGATGAGGAACTTGCTGACATCGACGACCCAGCAGAATTGTTTAGAAAAGCTGTTGGCGCTGTCAGCCCTGTCAGTGATGATAAAATCGCACCCAGACGTGGATATGTAAAACCAAAGCCCCGACAGCTTGAAAAAGACGAGCGCGCGGTGATGTATGAAGCGATGCACGATGATCGTGACCCTGACGAACTTGACCTTGGCGAGCACCTGTCATGGCGACGGGACGGTGTTCAAAATCGGGTAATGAAAAAGCTCCGTAACGGATATTATTCAGTACAGGATGAAGTGGATCTTCACGGCCTGAACGTGGCGCAGGCACGAGAGGCGCTGACAGAATTTGTTGCGCGGGTCATCGACAACAAACAAAGTTGCTGTGTGCGCATTATTCACGGCAAGGGACGAAAAACAGCAACTGACTCTCCGGTGCTAAAACCGTTTGTGTCTTCATGGTTAAGGCAGCGCCGGCATGTCATGGCGTTCTGTTCGTGTAAGCCTGCCCATGGTGGAACAGGCGCTGTCTACGTTTTATTCAGCCAGGGAAAGACGCAACCACCAGCCTAATGCCTCACGGTTTCGGCTCAGGCGACGACCCGCGCAGGCGAACACAGGTAACCCGCTGCGTGAGCAAGGAGCTGCGTTAACGCAGCTGATCCCTGAGACGAGCGTCATCGAGCCTTGCTCACGCGGCGAGTTACCTTTGATCGGCCACTACCGATGATGCGTGTTCTTTTTCAGACTTTCGTAGCCGCACGAAGCGCGGCTATGAAGCACAAACCATCCATAGATCGAACACAGGTAACCCGCTGCGTGAGCAAGGATCTCGCTTACGCAGCTGATCTCTGGCACGAGCGGTATCCGGCCTTGCTCACGCGGCGGGTTACCTTTGATCGGCCACTAGCGATGATGCTTGTTCTTTTTCAGACATCCGTAGCCGCACGAAGCGCGGCTATGAAACACAGCCAGGCATAGATCGAACACAGCTAACCCGCTGCGTGAGCAAGGATCTGCGCTTACGCAGCTGATCTCTGGCACGAGCGTCATCCGGCCTTGCTAACGCGGCGGGTTACCCTTGATCGGCCACTACCGATGATGCTTGTTCTTTTTAAGACGTCCGTAGCCGCACGAAGCGCGGCTATGAAGCACAAGCCA
>CALISD010000079.1 GCA_938041955.1 uncultured Granulosicoccaceae bacterium
CGAATATGAGAATGTTCAACAGTCGAAAGAGTTATTCCAGTGCTACTTAGAGGGCTTGATAAACAAAAGATGAATTTAATTTATTCAATTACTTGACAGGTCCAAACATATGAGTGGGCTGTTTGGAAAGTTCGGTAACACTTTATCTTCGCCACAGTCGCCATAGCTGCGTTAGAAAAATTCGACGTAGGCCCTGCTATGCCTGCATTTTCCGCCTTGCTCTGACGACTGTGGCTGTGAAAAGTTTGTTACCGAACTTCCCGCACAGCCCACTAGAGTTACACCGATGCCGTCAGTTTTGAAAATCTCATTTTTCTTTCCCCCTGTTTCTCTGCAGAAAAGAGTAGGTATCCTGCAACGGCGTCTCCCGCTGTGAGGTTCTCAACGTGCCTTTTTTCACTGCGTTCAAGCATCATCTGTTGATACATATAGTGTCCTGAATCTAAGCTAAAGGGCTCAGAAGATACGATCGTTGTTACGGTATTATCCCCCAGGTGCAGCGTATCCCCGGATCGATAATGACAGTGTCCAACAACAAACTGATCAACATTCAAAACCTGGCTGAAGTCACTGAGTAGCTGTGCCGAAATCTCTCTGTTATTGATAAGAGCGGAGTGCAGAGATGCCCTGCGCATCTGCCATACCTCGTAGCCAAACAGCCTGATACTATCTATATCATGTTGCTTGCTATACAGAAGTTCCGCCAGTTCTAGTTCACTGTCGAGCTTGCCCAACGAGTGACTGATCATCAGATTGTCGGATATACAAATATAGGGGAGCGTCAGCCCCCACTCGGCACACATAGAATAAATACGCTCTCCCTCTGCGAAGCCAAAGGAGCGAACGAGTTCCAAACGCAGATGCCCATAGTGGTTGTCATTTTTTGGTAACCGGTCTTGTAGGCTATCCGGGAGTTCTGTTACTGTGAAACGATCCCAATGGACGCTCAAGTACTCGTTCAGCACGGTGATGTAACTTTCCCTGAATTCGTGATTTCCACTTAACAGCACCACTGAGTCAGGATGTTCTTGCTGGAAACTGAGTATCTCAGCCAGGTTTTGCCAGCTTCTTACTCCGTTACTCGTATAGTCGCCAAGAAAGACAGCATAAGCGCCTCTATCTAACGCTCCGCTGGTTTTTATCTCGTTGATGATGTGCCGGGTCGACGCGAGATCTCCATGGGTGTCTCCAATGACAATAACTTCTGCGTCTTTTGGCAGAAAAACAATACCGCCAAACCGCGTGGACTCTTGAACATCCTTCATGCAGTTCAATGGCAACGGCTCTCTATTGTGGTTGGCCGGTGCAGTAACGCATCGTTCAGTAAGTAGCTCGATGAGTGTTTGGCTAGTTACGTTTTCGTGGTTTGTACTGGCATTTCGACATAGATGATTGATGGCAGCAACCCTGACGGGGTCGCTCCCATAATTTTTCGATGTATAACGTTTTATATAACGCTCAATGCCTTCATCTACATCGCTTTGTTTAAGGCTATCAAGATAGATCGCTTCTGCGAGGTATCGGCCTTGAAGGTCCAGGGTTGATGGGTTGTTGAGAAACATTTCGCTAGCTTCAGACAAGCTACTGTCGGAGGGTGTCCAGCTTTCAATCCGAAAATCTGGACAGAGCTCATTGAAATATCGGTCAAGCGGTGTGGTGCGTTTCATAGTGGAGCTCTGAATCTACTGTTGGAGCATTCGCAGAATTTGAAGGTTACGGTTCATAAGCAGGACACAGTGAAGTCACCGAAAAGGCGATGCATTCCATACCTGCATTGTCAATTGTAGAAATATAAACCCAATGTTTTAACGCGATACATATTTTAACAGAGTGTTTTCAAGTCGAGATGCAACTATGCACAAAATATTTCGCAGAATAAACCGACAGGGCAGTATCTACCATTAGTGATATTTCCAAAGTCGCCTGCCCCTCGGCATCGATCAAATCTGTAGCCGCATACATCCGCTATTCATTAGCGCTTTGAGGGGCAATGGTCGTATGATACGCCTCTGTTGACAGATGTGGTTGGTGTTACGCCATTTTGGGTCATACCCAGGGCAAGTAGTAGCCCGGAAAAACAAGAGGCATCACATTGCAAGCTAATTTGATATCAGCCGATTCTAAATACCCTCTTTGTAACAGGGACTTAGGGGTTTCCCCTTACATGGCTTTTCTGATTGCCTGCTGTTTTTTATTCAAGACTAATATCGCGATTGCTCAAGATAAAGAGTTCGTCATCGCCACAAAAGTGGCTCCACCATTTGCAATGTTAGATGCCGAAGACCAATGGCACGGTTTGTCGATAACACTTTGGGAAACGCTGGCAGAACGGCTGAACATCGAGTTTCGATACCAAGAGGCAACCCTGAGCGAGATAGTCGAAGGCGTTGCCGATGGTCGTTTTGATGCAGGCATATCAGCAATTACCATTACCCATGAAAGAGAGCGGCTGGTCGATTTCAGCCACCCGTTCTATACCACCGGCTACGGTATCGCCGTGCCGCATACGGACTCAAGCTGGTGGAGCATGTTGAGTCGGCTGGTATCGGTAGCTTTTTTACAGGCTATTGGCTTACTTATCCTGCTGCTTGCGATGGTCGGTTTCTGCTTCTGGCTGGCAGAGCGACGCCAGAACCCTAAGGAATTTCGTTCTGGTATTCAAGGTGTAGGTGACGGATTCTGGTTGTCAGCGGTCACCATGACAACAACGGGCTATGGTGACATGGCACCTCGCACATGGGCTGGTCGTTTGATCGGATTGGTGTGGATGTTTAGCGCCTTGATCATCACCTCCACGTTCACCGGCATGATTGCATCCTCTTTGACCACAGATCGACTAGAACGACTGATAGTCGGGCCAGATGATTTGTCGGGCTTCACTACAGGCTCTATCAAGAATTCGGCATCAGATACCTGGCTCAAAAGCCATGGGGTGGACTTTGTTCCGTTTCAAAGTGTGCAAGCAGGGCTAAAGGGCGTGGCTGCAGGGGAGATTCGCGGCTTTGTTTACGACCGTCCGCTACTGCGTTATTTGATTGAGAACTCTTACGCCGATACAACAGAATTGGTACCCGGCACGTTTGGACGTCAGGACTACGGCATTGCTTTGCCTCAAGGAAGTAAGTGGCGGGAACCTCTGAATCAAGCACTGTTATCGTATTTGAACACCTATGACTGGGTAATACTGCAGCGTCGTTGGTTGGGTGCGGGTAGTTAGCACCACTCTACGCATTGACTCTAATGGGCTGTTTGGAAAGTTCGGTAACACGGATCGAAGCCACAGCCGCCATAGCTGTGTTGGAAAAATTCGACGTAGGCCCTGCTATGCCTGCATTTTTCCGCCTTGCTCTCACGACTGTGGCTGTGAAAAGTTTGTTACCGAACTTCCCGCACAGCCCACTAGCCTGCATTATTCATGAGGATTCGTCACTCAGCGGAAATAGCGC
>CALISD010000080.1 GCA_938041955.1 uncultured Granulosicoccaceae bacterium
TACTGGTTTGAAAATCAAAGAAGCGTCAACCGCAAGCTGGCGCTCATGCGCCACTATGGACTCTCGAATCTGGCTTTTTGGCGTCTTGGGGGTGAGGACAGCGGTGTTTGGGACTCGTTTTCCATTGATCCTTAGTAATTAGGGTTTTGCGGTCGCGATTGATTTGATCCACTTGAATGCCAGTAAAGTTTCCGTGTTGTGTCACGTGCAACTGGTGTCAGCTCTGTACGGATTGCTGATGGTGCAGGCAACCGCTTGCACAGATGTTAGATTGGATTTAGAGCTGTTTTAAGTTAAAGGTCAATAAATGATGAGTCTGCTAAAACGTGCTTCACCAGGCCGACCAGCTATGCGGCAGCTTGTTGGTGGTATCTACAGTAGGCGTAGATTTTCCTGCCTTATGCTTCTATTAGCCCTTATAGGGTCTCTTGTCACAACGCACAGCATTGCTGCTCCTGTATGTTCTGCACAAGCTGTCGGAGTGGTTGGTGGTTGGGGGTGGGAGAATAACGCAAGTTGTCAGGTGTGTATTGACACTGCTCCTGTCGGTGACGGTTGGGGCTGGAACGGTGAACGTGCCTGTGTCCTTGGAGCTGCACAGTCATTAGACAGTGCGGCATGTATCGACAGCCCACCTTTTGATGACGATTGGGGCTGGAATGGCAGTGCGTCGTGCAGACTCAGCAGCAGCAACACTTTCGCTTCCGAGCTGTCTATCAGTCCTGTCGCCGAGTGCATTGATGTGGCACCCACCGGCGATGGCTGGGGCTGGAACTCAACCAATAGCTGTGCAACGGTTTGGTCGGTTGCGTCCTACCCTGGTTGGACTTATCAGACTCTTGCTCCTGAAGATCTGCCTTATCGGCATTTTACTCATATTATGCATTTTGCAATGTATCCGACTTTGGCTGGTGAGCTGAGCTACGGTGATATATTTACTTCCGCAAATGCAGATCGTGCTGTACGCGCTGCGCATAATGCCAATACTAAAATAATTCTTGTTGTTGGCGGTGAGGGAGAGGGTGATAAATTTATTGGTGCAACGCGGCCTTCCAATATGTCAGGTTTTGTACGCGAGGTAATTCAGCGTATGCAGCTCCATGGTTACGACGGTGTTAGCGTTGACTGGGAAGAAAGTGTTGTTGACAGTCAGCTGATCAGCTTGGTCAAAGCGCTCTCGGCGGAGTTTTCCGCTATGAGTCCGCGACCTTTACTTACCGTTGATGTGCTATCGAATTTTGTCTCTGCAGATACGGCAGCCGAGATGGCTCCCTACGTTGATGCAGTAAACATCATGAGTTATTTTAAGCCGAATAGAATAGAAGACGAATTCGCATTTTACCAAAGCGCCGGGCTTAACCCGGGTAAGGTTGTAATGGGTATCGGTCTTTTTGACGACGCTGACGACAATAGCGCCGAACGCGTTGCACAAAAGATGCGTTATGCACGGCGAATGGGTTTTAAAGGTGCCGAACTTTGGAGTACAGAGTTTGCCGACTGGGATGGTGTTATTTTTAATAGTTATGTGTCCCATCGTTGGCAATAGAGCATGGTTTTGTCCGTTGCTATCTAAAGCGTAGTACCAGGTAATATCCGGCTTCGCATTGATGTGTGCCGATTTGTTCAGGAGCACGTTGGATTACCTCTCGACCGTGAGATTTAGGCGCTACAGCGCTAATGCCCGACCCTTGGCCCTGGCTATGCGATCCGTAAACGCTAATCACCTCACAACCGTCGTTGATTGTTGCAGCGGGCGAGTCCGACAAGCTGCCCGGACTTGGATGCAACGCAGAATCGAGTCATCGCAAATAACGGGTTACATGATTTCTATACCGCGAGCTTGCTGCATTGAATAATTCTATCTAAATATACACCTTTGCATTAGGTTAACGACCTGCCTTATAGTTATGGCATATAGCGATATTCCAAACCACAAATAAGAGGAGTTTCCCATCGATATTTCAGGAGCATCGGCACTTGTAACCGGCGGTGGTAGTGGCTTGGGAGCCGCAACTGCCAGGCAACTCGCCAGTATGGGGGCCAGCGTGGTCATTCTTGATCTTGATGCCGCGCGTGGTGCAGCGGTTGCACAGGAGATCGGTGGTATTTTTGTGCAGACTGATGTCACAGATGAAAGTGCCGTTGCTGATGCTTTTGAGTCTGCCTCGAAGACGCTTGGCAATGCGCCGCGGGTGGTAGTTAACTGTGCTGGGGTCGGGCTTGCCGCGCGTGTGGTAGGTCGTGAGGGAAAGTTGTCTTTTGATGTCTTCGAGAAGACGATTCAGATAAATCTTTTCGGTACTTACAATGTGATGAGCCATGCAGCCAGGGTGATGTCTGACCTGCAGCCAATGGATAACGGCGAACGTGGTGTGATCATTAATACATCGTCAGTCGCATGGCAGGACGGTCAGATTGGTCAGGCTGCTTATTCAGCTTCTAAAGGTGCGATAGCAGCGATGACTTTACCGGTCGCACGTGAATTGGCACGGGCTGGTATTCGAGTGATGGGCATAGCTCCAGGGCTCTTTAATACTCCTATGATGGAAGGATTGCCGGAGGAGGTTACCGCCAAAATCGCTGCAGAGGTGCCGTTCCCTCAGCGACTGGGTGAGCCTAAAGAGTATGGCTTGTTGGTGGCACAGATTGTTGAAAATCCCTATTTAAACGGCACTAATATTCGAATTGATGGTGCTGTCAGGCTTGCGCCAAAATAGAAATATCTAATCTAGCGTGGTGAAAAGAAAATCTATAGCTGTCGAAGATGCATCAATGGATGCAAGGTTGCGGCGTTTTCTGGGGTTTCGTTTAAAGCGTGTTTTCAATCTTATAAGAGCCGATTTATTAGAGCAGCTTGTGCCACTCGGTTTGCATATCACCACGTTCTCAACACTTGTTGTTATTGTTGATCATCCTGGCCTTCGTCAGTCGGCACTTGCCGATACGCTTGATATAAAAACTTCCAACATGGTGGCGATTATCGATGATCTGGAACAACGCGGCTGGATAACGCGACAACGAGTACCGGAAGATCGAAGGGCGTTCGCACTTTTTGTTACTGAGTCCGGGCAGCGCGTATGCGAAATGGCAGTGGCTTTAGCGTCTGAGCACGAGTCGAAGTTGCTGACATGCCTAAGTGAGCAGGAGCTCGACAGCCTTATGAACATGCTGGAAAAAATCGAAACCATGAGTGAATACAATGACGCAGCAGAATGAATACGTTGCACATCGTGTAACAAGCACGGAAGAGGTCGATGGTGTTCTTTTGCTGCAATCAGATATACCGCTCGCTCCGGTAGCAAAGCATACGGGGGAGTGGCTCCACTATTGGGCAGGCAAAGCACCGGATCGTGCTTTTCTAATAGAGCGCTCTGGTTCAGGCTGGCGCCAAATCAGCTACCGTGAAACCCTACAGCAAGTGCGTGCCGTTGCAGCAACGTTGCTAGCTCGGGGGATGGGTCCTGATTCACCGATCGTTGTGCTGTCCGGACCAAGTATTGATCACGGCGTTTTAATGTTAGCCGCACAATACATCGGAGTGCCGATCGCGCCGCTGGCAGAACAGTATTCATTGATTCCCGAGGCAAGTGGTCGACTTGATCATTGCATCCAAAAGGTGAAGCCGGCGTTGGTCTACGCGGCTGATGGTGAGAAGTATGCAGGCGCGCTTGCTAGAGATTCTCTTGCAACCGCTGTGAAACTTGTTAGTTCCAATGTGCCAAAAAATGCTTCCAGTTTTGAATCTTTTTTACAAGGCAATTCCAATGGCGCATTGGAAGCAGCGTATGCCCGGGTCGGACCGGATTCTCTGGCAAAAATTCTGTTTACCTCCGGCTCGACCGGTAATCCGAAGGGTGTTCCGCAATCACAGCAAATGCTCACAGTCAATCAGTCGCAGTATCTGAGCTGTTTACCGCTGTTATCAGAACGTCCGCCGGTCATAGTCGATTGGTTGCCATGGAATCATGTGTTTGCGGGAAATTCCAATTTTAATATGATTCTTTCCAATGGTGGAACTCTGGTTCTTGACGATGGTAAACCAGTGAAAGGGCTGTTCGATAGAACGCTTGAGAATCTTTCAATGCATGTGGGTACTTTGAGTTTCAATGTGCCTATCGCATACAGTATGTTGGTTGATGCATTCGTTAAAGATAAGTCTCTCAGGCAGCGTTTTTTCGCAGATCTGGATATGATTTTTTACGCCGGTGCATCGCTCCCCCGTGATATCTGGAATGCGCTGGAGAAAATGTCTACAGAGGTGTCAGGCAAGGTGCCGATGATGACGTCAAGTTGGGGCCTGACAGAAACTGCACCGTGTTGCTTGATTCACCATCAGGGAGGCGCCAGCTCGGGAATGATCGGTGTGCCAGTACCCGAGCTTGACGTTAAGCTTATTCCTTATCAGGGGGATCGTTATGAGATACGTGTTAAAGGACCAAGCGTAATCACATCATACTTTGATGCGCCTGAAAAAGACGCTGAGTCATTTGATGCGGACGGCTTTTTTATTACTAATGATGCGGTGAAATTTGTTGATAAAGATGATCCCTCGGCGGGTGTGAGATTTGATGGTCGTATCACTGAAGATTTCAAGTTGCTTACGGGGACCTGGGTGCAGGCCGCTGAGTTGAGGTTGCGCACTTTGGCTATCCTTGAAGAGTTAGTGTTGGATGTGGTCGTGACTGGGGCTGATCGAAGTGAGATAGGCTTGTTGGTATTTCCATCAGCGGTGATTGCGCCGGAAAATGATGGCGAGGTAGTTGTTGATGAAGACTATAGACAGAAATTTATGGAGCGTATGCGGCAGGTTAATGAGGGAGTGGCCGGGTCGTCTAAGCGTGTTGCGCGGGTATTGCTGATGGCCCAGCCGCCGTCTATTAAAGATGCTGAGATTACTGCTAAGGGGAGTTTGAACATCAGTGCGATAATGGCCAATCGACCGCATTTACTTGAGCGGTTGTATGATGACTCTGATGTGGCTTGTTTGAAGTGTTAGGGTGGTGAGTTTGTATTTTTTATCGGCTGGATCCTAGCCTGCATTATTCGCTAAGCAGGTCAGCTGATCGCCTGAGAAGCGTGGCCCGCCACGCGCCGAAGGGACTCGGCTGAGATGTGACGCGAGATATTCTCTGATGTCGAATAGACACACTGCTAAATCGAAATAGTTCGTTTATCGCGCTAATACACCGCATATAAAGACTTAGCGCCTATTTCACTGGTCGCCTTGTGAATAATGCAGGCAAGGGCAAGTTGTTGCTCTACTCGCGTATGCAGATAAGTTCGGTGAGGTGTATATATGCTCACTGATTCTTTCGGCTGTTTTTAACCAGCGGTAGTGATCCGGTCGCTGACAGGTTGGGTTGTTTTACCTGTGGGGTTTGCCACTTGCTGGTGCGCCGGGCTTTGCTTGACGTGTGGGTTTGCCACTCGCTGGCGCGTCGGGTTCCTTGACGTGTTGGGCTTGCCACTTGCTGGTGCGCCGGGCTTTGCTTGATGTGTGGTCTTGCCACTCGCTGACGCGTCGGGTTTCCTTGACATGGGGGGGGGCACTCGCTGACGCATCGGGTTTCCTTGATGTGTGGGGCTTGCCACTTGGTGCGTCTAGTTTCCCTTTTTGTAGTTTTACACTTCGGGTATTGGCTGGCGTGGAGTAATGTAAATGTTAAATGTTGGTGGATTGCTTTAGCGAATTGCGTACAGTCGAACCAGTACTGATTGCTTGTGCCTGGCGCCTACGCCTGTAAATAGCGTTCGGTTGACCCATTCGTAGCGTCTGTCACCGGTTTCCAATCTCGCGTGAGTACGCATGTAGTATTGATCAGGCGCGACGTTTTCTCCGCGGGCGATTGCGTCTAGTACTGATTGTGGACCGTGTCGGAAGCCATAGTTGATCACCTCTATGGTGGCACCGTCGTGAGTTTCCATTGCATAGCGGGTATCTAGTTCAGCTACGTCATTGTCGAAGATGGTTTGCCAGTCGGCACCGACGTTGAGAATGGTGCCTTGTAGCAGGGGACCGGAAACGGTTCCGCCTGTAATGGGTATTATTCGTCGCTGGCCAGCGCGGCCGGTACCCATCTCTCTTATCTCGCCAAGTTGTACTGACAGGTCGCAAGCGTGTTCAAGTGATGGGTCGGGGAGGTCCATGGTGTTTGTTATTCCGGTGATATGATTTGACGAACGGGACAGGCCACTTGCTCACGCGTTGGGTTCCTTCACGTCGGGTTCCTTGGTGTCACTCTGTGACTGTATTGTCTTGATCAGAATGGGGTTAACTAAATTTAGGTTCGCGTTTTTCAAGAAATGCTCTCAACCCTTCTTTGGCACCGTCAGAGGTTTGTGACATGGCTGCTGCCAGACTCTCCGTAAACATGCCGTCTGTGCGTGACATGTCGTTGATGCGGGGCAGGGCCTGAATCATCAGGTAGTTTGAAAACGGTGCATTGTCTGCGATTTTACGTGCGAGCTTTTTTGCCAGCGGCATCGCTTCGTCATCACCGACTGAGTAGTGCGCAAGCCCGAGTGCAACGCCTTCATCAGCACCATAGTTTCGGCCTGTGAGCATCATTTCCCGCATTCGATCAGCACCAAGAATACGACCGATTCGAACGGTAGCGCCGCCGCCTACGAATATTCCGCGTCGACCTTCCGGTAGTTGAAAGCGTACTGACGGTTCCGCTATTCGGACGTGGGTTGAGGAAGCGATTTCTAATCCCCCGCCGATGACTGCACCGGTGAGTACTGATACCACAGGCAGTCCGCCGAATTCGATAAGCTCCGAGACCCGGTGCCAGTTGCGTGAATGGTGCACTCCGTCAATGGGGTCGCGTTGTTCGTGCTCTGCAAGATCAAGCCCTGCACAAAAGTGCCCACCGTTGCCTGCCAGTATTACCGCGTTGACACCCTTCGGTGGTTTTGAAAAGAAACGATCCAGTTCGTCGATTAACGCGTCGTTCATTGCGTTACGTTTTTCCGGCCGGTTAATCGTGACTGTAGCGATGTCGCCATCAGTTTCGACAATGATCGTTTTGAATGCGCTGTCTGACATCGGTTTGTCTCTGTGTTGTGCTCGCGAGTGATGCTTGTCACTGGATTCGCTATATTGTATAACTATTATTATACCAAGAGACCTTTGTCATTAGAACCTCGGTGAGTGGGCTTGAACTGTGTGGGCATGTTGAAGGCAATTCCTTCACATTGTCATTGCTGGCGCTGCTGGATTGAAGCTTCAATCTGAACATCATCAATTGCTTGTAGTCGCTGAGTTCTGCAGCGAAGGTTCCCTTAATCCTAACAAACACATAGAGGCAGTCTGCAATGGTCGATTTCGCAAAGGTTAAAGCAATCGATTTTCATACTCATGCTGAGGAACCGTGTAATGCCTGCCGAGATGATGGTTACAACGAGTTTCAAACCGGAATGGCAGCGTATTTTAAAAACCCGGCCGGTGCAGACGGCATGCTGCCAACGGTGCAGGATACTGCTGCTTATTATCGTGAGCGCAATATTGCCGCAGTAATTTTTCCGGTGGATGCCGAACGAGAGACCGGCTTTAAACGCTATTCCAATGAGGAGGTGGCAGTTCTTTGTGCAGAAAATGATGACATCCTGATTCCGTTTGCCTCTGTTGATCCTCACAAAGGTAAAGCCGGGGCGCGTGAAGTGAAGCGCCTGGTGAGGGACTTCGGTGTACGTGGGTTTAAGTTCCACCCGACGATGCAGGGGTTTTATCCGAATGATCGGGAAGCCTGCTACACAGTGCTTGAAGCTTGCGCTGAAGAAGGCGTCATTACGTTATTTCATACCGGGCAGACCGGTGTCGGTTCAGGCATGCGTGGTGGTATGGGTATGCGATTGAAGTATTCAAACCCGATGCATCTTGATGACGTTGCAGTGGACTTCCCTGATATGCCTATTGTACTTGCCCATCCGTCTTTCCCGTGGACAGAAGAGGGCTTGGCGGTCGCACAGCATAAGCCTAATGTGTACTACGATATGTCTGGTTGGTCGCCAAAGTATTTTCCGGAAACCTTCATTCGCTACGCCAATTCCATTCTCAAAAGGAAAATGCTATTTGGATCAGATTGGCCAGCAATCACCCCTGATAGATGGTTGGCGGACTTTGAAAATGCTGCGTTCAAAGATGAGGTCCGGCCGTTAATCCTGAAAGAGAATGCGATGAAGCTTCTCGCACCAGGTACTTAAAAAACAATGTTTCCGTTTCAAGCGCCTGTTGATGACATTTTGTTTTCGTTGCGGCATGTCGCCGTGGTTAAAGAGTTCGATGACTGGGATGATTCCGTTGCTGAAGATGTGCTGGGGCACTTTGCAGAGCTTGCAGAAAATGTTCTTGCACCGATCAACGCCGTGGGTGATAGCGAAGGTGCGCGACTGGAAAACGGTCATGTGCACATGCCCACCAGCTTTAAAACGGCATACAAGCAGCTATGTGATGACGGTTGGCAGGGGTTAACTGTTCCGGTTGAGTTTGGTGGTGAAGCTGTCTCGCCTTTGATTGCTGCAGGTGTGACGGAAATATTCTCTGGTGCTAATCACGCGTTGCAAATGGTATGTGCACTGGCACCGGGGGCCATCGCTGCATTGCGTTTGTGTGCTTCGGAAAAACAACAAGCGGAATGGATTCCCAGGCTTGCCTCTGGTGAATATCTTTCAACGATGTGCCTGACTGAGCCTGCTGCCGGCTCTGATCTGTCAGCGATTGCGTGTCGCGCAGAACCACACAATGAGGGCTGGCGCCTTAGTGGTGAGAAGATCTTTATTTCCGGTGGAGGGCAGGATCTATCCGAAGGTATCGTGCACCTTGTACTGGCGCGCTCCGGTGCCTTTGGTATTAAAGGATTGTCGCTGTTTTTATGCCCATCGCAAGCGGGTGTTCGTGTTACCCGGATTGAAGAAAAGATGGGTTTGCATGCATCGCCTACCTGTCAAATGTTATTCGAAGATGCCGATGCAGAATTGATTGGTGAGCAGGGCGATGGGCTAAAAGCCATGTTCCAAATGATGAACGAGATGCGAATCGACGTAGCGTTGCAAGGTGTTGCGCATGCTTCTCACGCAGCGGATCTGGCACGACGCTATGCGCAAGATCGCAAGCAGGGGCGACGACCTGACGGCACCGCAGCGGCCTTGAATGAGCACCCTGATGTGCGTCGGATGTTGGATGAGCAACGCTGCCTGGCAATGGGTGCACGCGCTATGTGCCATATTACGATGAAAGAAACGCGACTAGGCGTAAGGCCGGCGCTTGTCGAATTCCTGACCTCTGTTTGTAAAATAGTAGGATCAGAGGCTGGCATTCGTTCTGCTGATCTTGGCATTCAGGTGCTCGGTGGCTATGGTTACCTTACTGAGTATGGAATGAGTCAGATCTGGCGTGACGCTCGAATCACTGCGATCTATGAGGGAACCAATGGTATCCATGGGCGAACTCTGGTGACCAGAGGATTGCGATCAAGCGAAGGCATTGCAGATTTTGCCGCATTGATGAACGAGTTGTCTGGCGGTAGTGAGGTAATCGATAACAACGTAGCGAATTGGTTAAGCGTTGCACAAGAATTGAGTGAGTCCGAAGACGCAACGCCTCAAGCGTTTGCCTTTACCAGTCTTACAGCACAATTATTTTTTAAAGCTGCATGGGTTCGAATTGCAGCAATGGCGGACCATCATTCTGACAGTGATGAGTTGCGCCGATTATCTTCAATAGTGATTAATGATGCAATATCACCTAAATGGTTATAAATCTGGCGATCCGTCAGTTGCTGAGCAGAACAGAGCCATAGAGACAGAGCACCGGGTACTGCCGTTGCCCTGTGAAGTGGATGTGCTTATTGTCGGCTGTGGTCCTGCCGGTCTTACGCTTGCAGCACAGCTTGCGCAGTTCAGTGAAATTAAAGTTTGTATTGTCGATCAAAAGCCGGGTCCGTTGATGGTCGGGCAGGCGGATGGTATTGCCTGCAGAACGATGGAGATGTTCCAGGCGTTTGGTTTTGCTGATCAAGTGATGAAGGAGGCGTATTGGGTTAACGAAACTGCGTTCTGGAAGCCTGAAGAAGATAATAAAAATCGCATTGTGCGGCACGGCAAGGTGCAGGATGTCGAGGACGGTTTGTCAGAATTTCCTCATGTGATTCTTAATCAGGCAAGGGTGCATGATTTTCTACTTGAATCAATGGTCAAGTCTGAGAGTCAATTGGTGCCCCACTATGCCAGAACGCTTGCGAATATTGA
>CALISD010000081.1 GCA_938041955.1 uncultured Granulosicoccaceae bacterium
TTAACGTGTTGCCTCTGTAATACCATCCATTGCAGAATCTGTGGGCTTGCTGCTAGCATGCAAGTCTATGATTTCACCTGATCAGGTTACAGCGCTCGCACCCGATGCGGCTTCATATAAAGCGGGCAAAGCGCTGGCCGTGGCGAGCAAGTGGAGTGACCTTGCTCGTGATGATCAGATGTTGTGGGGCCTGGCTAAGGGCTCTGGTAAAAAGCCTTACCTGACCTGCGTAGCGGTCGATGATTTTGCTTCGAAGTGCAGTTGCCCAAGTCGCAAATTCCCTTGTAAGCACGCACTCGGTTTAATGTTTATCGCGGCACAGGATCTGTCGTTTCTTGCAGAAGCTGATCTGCCTGACTGGGTGCAGGAGTGGAAAGACTCCAGAGCGGCGCGGGTAGAAAAAGCCGGCAAGAAAAAACAAACTGCCAAACCAAAGAGCGAAGAATCTGCCGCGCGTACAAAAAAGAAACGCACTGCCAGAATGGATGACGGCATTAAATTCCTTGATGAATTTCTATTGGATCTTATTCGGCAGGGATTGGCGCAATCCAGTGTGAGTGACTATGACACCTGGGATAACGCAGCACGTCGACTGATTGATTTTCAAGCGCCTGGCTTGGCGCGCTACATCCGGCGCCTGGAGGAGATTGCTCACAGTGGCCCGAACTGGGAGTCACGTTTGCTGCATGAGATGGGCTCTTTATATTTGCTATCTTACAGTTACAAACAGCGTGACAACCTGGATTCAACACTGTGTGCGGAGATTGAACAGCGCATTGGCTGGCAGGTTGAAAAAGAAAGTGTGCTCAGCGGTAAGACGATGCACGATGATTGGTTTGTGGCGTATCGAACGGTGACAACAGCAGATAAGCTCAAAGTATTCTCCAACTGGGTCTATGGGCAGAAGAATCGCCAGTGGGCCTTGCTGTTAAGTTTTAGTGCGGGCGGAGCTGCGCCTGCTGCCCTATGGCCTGTGGGTGGTACGGTCATTACTGAGTTGGCCTTTTATCCGGGGGCCAGTGATGAGCGCGCGTTGGCAGTGGTAGATTCTGCACCGGTCAGGCTGGGCGCGGAGCTGAATGCTGAGCCCGAATCGGTTCAGCAGTTGCTGGGCAGGGTATCTGACTCGTTGGCGGTAAATCCGTGGCGCTCACGATTCCCGGGTTTGATCCATGCCCAGCCTGCAACGCTTGATGGTGCTGCAGTGTTGGTTGATGATCAAGGTGATGCTTTGCCTTGGCAGCACAGCGGTGATGATCAAATGATAGTGCAAACCGTGTGTGGCGGCAGAGCCACCGTGCTTGCCGGTGAATGGAATGGTCATGCCTATCAGGTACATGCCGCGCTGGACAACGGTGACTGGTTCCAACTGCGTGAGCAGTTTCAATGAAACAGTCACGCTTACTTAAAACGGCATTGATTGGCACCAATCGGTTGAAGTCTGAATTTGGCGACACACCTCACGCAAAAATGCACGCGCTGTGGAGTGATCTTGAAGCGCAGCCTGACCCGGCCGATGCGTTATTAAAAGCCGCTGCTCTTGAACATGCGGCATGGCACGCGGGAGT
Source organism: uncultured Granulosicoccaceae bacterium (assembly GCA_938041955.1). Classification (GTDB taxonomy): domain Bacteria; phylum Pseudomonadota; class Gammaproteobacteria; order Granulosicoccales; family Granulosicoccaceae. The sequence continues at coordinate 1,569 of CALISD010000081.1, forward strand.
TAAATCGAAAAAAGTGACAAAGCCTGAACCGTGTCAGGCAGAGAATCAACCGTACGTGCCGCAGGGTGCTGCGGTTGCTGCAGTAGATTTGATGCAAAGTGCGTATAAGTCTTTTATCGCGGAATGGGTGGATGTTGCGCAGCGTAATGGTTTGCTGGCTCCACCGCGGTTATTACCGGCTTTACTGTCGCATGGTGATGTAAACCCGGGTACCCGTGCATCGATTGCCAAAGTAGTCGGCCATCGTGGTTTGTGGTTGGCCGCTCAATCTAACAGGTGGCAGTGGCTTAGCGGTGATGCATCGGTCGACGATTCGCTTTGGAAAAACGGCACGATGATGGAGCGGCGTTTGTGGCTTACGCACCAGATGCAGGTAGCACCTGAAAAAGCCTCAGAGGCAATAGTGCACTCATGGCCGGGTGATTCACCTGAAGCACGTGAAGTTTACGCTGAACTTGCAGCCCGATACCCGCACACAGAACATGAGGTCTGGCTGCAGAAGTGGGCAGTGGTTGATCGGCGTCAGAGCACCCGTCATCAAGCCATACAGGCGCTGATGAAAATACCGCAATCGGGCTTCAGGCAACGCAGTTTGCAGCGTGCCGGAGACATTCTGGGCAGCGGTAGAAAACTGTTCTCTAAAAAGCACCTTACCTGCATACAGCCGGAAGAATTTGTGGCTGAGTGGTCAACAGATGGATTGCGTGAAAAGCCGCCTGCAGGGTCTGGCCCGAAAGCCTTCTGGATGCTGCAGATTCTTGGAACCATACCGTTGCGTGACTGGCCGGCTCTTGTCGATAACCCTGAGCCCTTCACAATGAAAATTGATGATGACTGGTCTGATCTTGTATTAAAAGCCTGGCGTGCCTCAGCTGTACTTCACCCTGACGCTGAGTTGCTGCAGCCGCTGCTGCATAGATTGTCTGCTGCAAAAAACGAGACACTGCAAATAAGTTCACTGGTCGCATTGCTGGCTTCAGTGAAGCATAGTGAAGTGGCAGATGTGCTTGAACCGCTAAAGCTGTCGCAGGTACAGAAATTTGAACTATTGCTTCGTTGTCAGCCACCGTTGTCGGCAAAAAAACATCCCACGCTGCACAAAGCCGCCACAGACTGGGTCTTCAATAACCATCCAGCCAACCGGCCAGATGCGATTGTGTTGGCCGGTTGTTGTGACTGTTCAGAGATTGCCGGTTTGCTAAAGCGAATTAGCAAGCTTGATAATCTGAGCTCACCGGTGGAGGAGTTCGCAAGAGCGCTGGAGTATCGAAACAACTACCTCAGGCACTTTGCAGAGTTACATGAATTACCAGGTGGTACCAGTAGTGATTAAATCCGATTCAATATACCCATTAACGAGTTTCAGTTCATGACGACCGTCTTAAGAGAACACGCCGAAACCCTTTACGCCGATGAGCTTGCGGCGCTTGCCGAGCATGATGACAAGCCACGTCCGGCACAGTGGAAGCTTTCACCCTGGGCCGTAACAGACTATCTGCTGGGTACCAGGCTTGCTGACGGTACAGAGATAACGCCCAAATACATAGGTGACAGGCGTTTGATGGAAGTCGCGGTGGCGACGCTTGCAACTGACCGGGCGCTGTTGCTACTGGGGGTTCCCGGTACAGCCAAGTCATGGGTGTCTGAGCATCTGACGGCGGCGGTCACGGGAGACTCCACATTGCTGATACAAGGTACATCCGGTATTGGTGAAGAGGCGTTGCGATATAACTGGAACTACGCACAGTTGTTGGCCAAAGGGCCGTCGATGGATGCATTGGTGCCTTCACCGATGATGCATGCTATGCGCGATGGAAAGCTGTGCCGTGTAGAAGAACTCACGCGTATTCCGTCTGATGTGCAGGATACGCTGATCACGATCTTGTCTGAAAAAATCTTACCCATTCCTGAGTTAAGCGAGGAGGTACAGGCCACCGAGGGTTTTAACGTGATAGCCAGTGCGAACTCACGTGACAGGGGGGTGAATGAACTCTCGTCAGCTCTGCAGCGTCGCTTTAATACCGTAGTGCTGCCGCTGCCAAGAAATCTGGATACAGAAGTGGGTATTGTCCAGTCACGTGTGGAGTCTATGGCTAAGGCGTTAGCGTTGCCGGCGGAGCCTCCGGCACTTGAAGAGATACGTCGCGTGGTGACTATTTTTCGTGAGTTGAGATCAGGCGCTACCGAAGACGGTCAGGCAAAGGTGAAGTCCCCGAGCGGTACCTTGTCTACTGCAGAGGCGATATCGGTAGTGACTAACGGTCTTTCACTGGCGGGTCATTTCGGTGATGGCACGATGAACGCCCACGATCTGGCCACCGGAATGGTGGGCGCCATTGTGAAAGATCCGTCGCAGGACCCCGCCGTGTTTCGGGAATACCTGGAGACAGTGGTAAAAGAGCGTGATGGATGGAGTGATTTGTATCGAGCTTGTCGCGAGCAGTTGTAGTCAGCATCTTTCGTGCGGGATGTCAGGTATGTCAGTTTCACAGCATGGGATGAAAGTCTAAACATCAGGTTGATGTTCTGAATTGATGGCAGATAAATATGGCTGATGTAAAACCGACTGAAGATGTGCTCAAGCAGCTGGTGGCCCAAAATAAAGGGCCTGCCAGTGCAATTAACGACTATCTGAATACGGGCGATATCAAACACATTGATGAACTGACGTCTTCCCATGATAGTTTTTTCTCGCTGGATCTTGCACGCGCCGCACTGCATGAATGGTTTCAGACACCGGCATCAAGTGCTGTGCTGGAAGCAGCTATACATCGTGTCGCTACACGCAGTCATCTAACCACTGATGTATTGCCGGGTATGATAGCGACAGCATGTGTAACAGTTGAGGGCATACAAAAAAAGTTAGATGCGAAGTTCGTTGAAAAGCTCAGAGAGCGTGGCTGTGATGAATTTTTAATCGCGTTCTTCTGGCTGCAAAACTCCTCTGCGTATAGTGGAGTGAGTTTTTATTGGTTGGAAGACAAGTACGTTTCGGATGAAACTCAGTGCGAATCACCGGAAGAGTATTTTGTTATACCGTTGGGTGTATCCAGTAAAAATGCATTCGAAGATGTGATTTTGGGTCTTTCAGACAAAGAACTTCTTCGTCTGTTCAGGCGGGATGTTTCAGTGCAGACTGATCCGGCAGCAACCACGCCACTGCAGGCCATTACGTCGATTTTTAAGCGGGAAAAATCTTCGCCACAAAGCCAGACAGTATCAAATCGGGAAAAACCGCGATCATGGCGTGTAGGGCCGCTGCAAGCGCTGATCGCCCGTGAACGACCGCAGGTAATTCGCGAGTTAATTCATAGCGATGGTTTGTTTGAGGGGGCAATAGATTGGTGTTATGTAGTAGGCGCGACAGAAGAATATGACAAGCATTGTATAGCGGCCTGTGTTGCTTCCGGTGACATCATGCCGCTGATAGTGCTGGATGGCTTGAGGGAAGGAAAGTATACCGATTTAGTGGTTGAGCAATGTGTTCAACAACCTTGTGACACCAGTCGTTTTACGTTGTCGTATCTTGCAAAGAGAAGCCCCGATTTGATGGTTAAGAAACTGTCTCAGTGCATCGCCACGGAAGGTTTTTTAAGAATGCTAATTGAGAGCAAGCCTCGCTATTGCAAGATTGCCGCTGAACGTTGGGATGCGGGCGGTGAATCTGTATACAGGCAATTCGATTATGGGTATTTTTTTGAATCAAAAATAAAGGGAAGCAGGCGTCGTTGTACTGCGCTATTTGCGGGTGCTGTACCTCATGCTGCACAGAACAAGGCTATTAAAGACTGGCTTAGGAAAATACTGCTTGAAGGCCCTGACCCACATAAAGATAACTATCAATTCTTCTGGGCATGGCAGTGTGTTGCTCGCGGTGCACCTTCAATTATAGAACCTGAATTGTGGCAATTGCTACAACATAAACACATGGCCACCCGCGAGCTTGCTGTATCTGGCTTGCGGCACAGTAGTATCCATAGGGCCATGGCCACAGCAACGGAATTACTCAGGGCAAAATCGGCTGACGCGCGTCTAGGGGCAGTGGAGTTACTGACAGCGATAGGCAGCGATGAAGCGGTATCGGTATTGCAGGCTGCGGCGTGCCAAAAACACACCGCTAAAGTACGCAGTAAAATCTTGCAGAGCCTAGAAGATTTTGGTCATACAAAAACCCTCGGGGCAGAGACCGCAGAAAAAACGCTGCAGGAAATACTGGCGCCAATAGAGGGCAGGAAGTCTGTCAAGCTGCCGAAGTCTGCCAGTTGGCTGGATATCGAAAACCTTCCGCAGTTACCAACAAAAGACGGTACAAAACTATCAGATAAAGCGCTAATTCACCTTGTGACCGTGCAGTCGAAGTATAAGACGATAAAGCCGGCCCCCGACAACATAGAACTGCTAAGCCATATCGATCGCGAGCACTCAGGTGATTTTGCACTGGCACTGTTACAGCAGTGGTTAGCGTCCGATCAAAACGCATCTGATCGCTGGGCACTGACGCTGGCAGGGTTGTTTGGTGATCAACGGATACTGCCAATGCTAACGGATCCTATCAAAGGTTGGGCAGAAGCCGCACGGCACAAACTGGCTGAATACGCGGCACAGGCAGTGGCACTGGTGCCGGCAAATGAATCGTTGATGATGCTGGATTCATTATCTAATCGCTACCGCAGTCGATTTCGCAATATTGGAAAAGCCTGCAGAGCAGCGCTTGATGAGGCGGCGGTATTACAGGGTGTGACAGCGGATGAACTGGCAGACATGATTGTGCCGACGTTGGGCTTTGATACAGATTATCAACGTGCTCTGCCGGATACACAGATAAAAGCAGTGTTGCAGCCGGATTTTAAAATAACGTTTTTTAACCCGGAAACAGAATCAGAAACCAAAACTGCGCCAGCGTCTTTATCGGTAAAATCGATGGAGGAAATAAAAACCTTACGCAAGCTGGTTCGTGAAACGATGAAAGGACAAACCGTTCGACTAGAGCAATCATTGGTGCGACAAAGAGCCTGGCCTGCGACGCGCTGGAAAGAACTTTTTCAAGCCAATCCCTTTTTACGATCTTTTGCCTCGAGGCTTGTCTGGTCGAGCCTTGATAAGAATGGCAAGTGTATGCACTTGTTTCGTCGCTACCCGAACGGGTTGTTGGCTAATGCGGAAGGAGAATTACTTGAGCTGGATGAAACCGATCATGCCATTGTAATGGCTCACCCGCTTAATCTTGACGAGCAATCACTGCAAGCGTGGAGTGATCACTTTAGCCGTATGAAGGTCAAGCCTCCTTTTGCGCAGCTTGCACGTCCGGTAGTAAGGCTTGAACCTGATCATGGCAACCGCAAAGCTATTCAAGTGACCGAAAATCATAAAATGCCGAGTGGCACCTTTCGATCACGCGCCGAAAAACTCGGATGGGTACGGGGATCAGTGGATGATGGTGCGAGAGTGTCGTCTTATTACAAGAACTACCCCGGTGCGATGATATCGGCGTTTATTTTGATTGAGTTTATGTACATTGGCCAGTCTCCAGCTGATGAGACCACGCTCAAGCAATCCTTGTTTGTAAAGGGAGATGCTGGTAAATCCGGAAACACTGTGCCGGAGGAACCGGCAGACGGGGATGATCCACGTGTGATTGCTTTTAACGATGTGCCTCCAGTGGTTTATTCGGAAACGCTGGCTGATATTCAGATAATAATTGCGTAGAAAGAAAAACCAGCTGCCGTTACCTTTAGGCAGTAAAATAATAGTATAGAAAACGCAGTTAATGGAAACGAAGTTGGAGGAAATATGTTTGGACAAGAGAAGACAACCCAGGAACTTATAGATCAGAAAAACCATTACTATTGCGATGCGGTGAAGGAGGTGAAAAGCCTGGTACTGTCCGGTGATTTACAACAGATTAACTGGCAGTCTGATCTGCAGAATGGGTATCTTATATCAAGCCTCGTGGAATTAGCTGTTGCGGAAATGGCAGATACACCAGCGGCGAAGGCGGTTTTTGATATCGCGGTGCAGAGAATTCGCCATCGCGATAAAACAGTGCCAGATGCGTTTGCAGGTGAGTTTGCCATTCAGTGTGTTCAAGCCGCGAAAAGCGATAATAATTCTCTTGACGAAAAGTTTATTGAAAGCCTTCGTAGTCAGGACGTGGATAACTACTCGCTGGCTTTGTTTTGGATAACGACCGTCGGTGAATATAACAGCCGTATCTTCGGCTATGAGCAAGAGGAGATCAATAGAGAGCATATTCTTGAGCCGGAACTTCTGTTTGCATTGCCTGCAGGGTTACAACCGCGAAATATCTTTGAAGAAATAATTCTCGATCTAACTGACAAAGACATGCTGAAATTGCTGCAGCAGTATTCGAATTTCGAAGTCTACCTCGGCAGATCTCTATGGAACGTGGCACCGTTACAAGCGATGTTGGCTCGTGACAGACCAGAGGTAATTAGTCAGTTCATCAGTAGCCTTGCCGTTGACGATTCAGCCAATTATGCTGTGGAGTGGCCCTACATAAACACGGCAACAGAGGCGTTTGATGAGCAGTGCATTGAGTTTTGTAGTGTTCGAGGGCTTTGCTATCCGCTCATGGTGTTAGATGGCTTGAGGCGTGGTAAACATACGGAACTGGCCCTTAAGATTAGTGCTGCTGCTGACAGCCCAACCATATTGCCAAATGCGGGCTTTATCATGCCCTACCTGTTGCAGAAAGACCCGCGAATAATGCTACAACACTTAATTTACGTATCTTCCTGCTATCAGCAGGTAAGTGCAATGCCTTGGTATGAGTGTTATGAATGCGCTTTTGATCACTGGGAGGCTGGTGGGAAAGAGGCCTGTATGCAGGGAGGTGTTGAGGTTTCCTCTATGTTTCTGCAACGATTAATTGAGTCTAGAAGTGGCAACGAAAATCTTATTGAGTGGATTAGAAGGTTGTGGACATTTTCAGCCGGTGGCGGCTATCAACAAGAGAAAATTCGCGAGCAAATTATGGCATTCGATCCACTTCTTGTTGAGGAACAACTATGGGGGTCTCTGCAAAGTCAACAAAAGGGTGAACGTTCAAGTGGTGTCGCAGCCTTGATGCATAACAGCATCGAAAACGTCGTGGACAAAGCCGAGAAACTGTTAGAGGGGAAAGTAGACGCGCGGCTTGGTGCCGTTGAATTGCTTACCGCTGTGGGCAATGAAAAAGCAGTGTCTCTGTTAAAAAGTATGCTCGATTCAAAACAGTCTGCACGAGTGAGTAAGTCTGTCATAGATGGTTTGGAGAAACTCGGAAAAGGCCCTAGCCTTGATGATCTCGATGAGAAAGAGTCAGATCCAAACATCCTTGCGACCATTGAAGCGGCCCAAATAAAACCTTTGCCAAAAACTGCTGGCGTGTGGGTTGATCTAAGCGGCTTGCCAGCACTACATGCAAATAGCGGTAAACCTTTGAGCGAAAAAGCGATTACTCATTTAATCGCAGCACAGGCAAAACATAAGTCTATCAATCCGGCTCCAGACAGTATGCCTGTGCTGCAACATATAGATCGTGAAAAATCCGCTGATTTCGCGATTGGGTTACTTAACCAGTGGTTAGCATCGGAGCAGCACGTGTCTGGAAAATGGGCGCTGACACTCGCCGGTGTGTTGGGTGATAAAAGAATCCTGCCAGTGCTGACCGATCCGATCAGTGGGTGGACAGAGAATTCAAGGCATAAGCTGGCAGAGTATGCTGCCCAGGCTGTCGCGCTGGTTCCAGCAGATGAGTCATTGATGATACTTGACACACTGGCTTCAAGGTACAGCAGACGTTATCGAAATATTGGTAAAGCCTGTAGGGCAGCACTTGAGTTAGCGGCCCAAAACCAGAACGTTTCAATGGATGAGTTGGCTGACATGATTGTGCCGACGTTGGATTTTGATTCTGACTATCAACGTGCCTTGCCTGAAACTGAAATTCGTGCTGTATTACAGCCGGATTTCAAACTCACGTTCTACAACCCTGAGACAGAATCAGAAACCAAGTCGCCCCTGAAGTCGTTGCCACCTGCCGCGGTTGAAGAGATAAAAACGCTTCGCAAGCTCATACGTGAAGTGGTAAAAGGGCAAACCGCGCGGCTTGAGCAGTCCCTGGTGCGACAACGGGCCTGGCCGCTTAAGCGCTGGCAGGAGCTGTTTGAACTGAATCCTTTTCTGCAGTCTTATGCTGCAACGCTCGTATGGGCAAGCCTCGATAACAAAGGTTCACCACGGTCGTTGTTTCGTCGCTATCCCAATGGGTTGCTGGCCAACGCTGACGGAGAATTGATTGAGTTGGAGTCGAATGACCATTCCATTGTGATTGCACACCCGCTTAATCTGGGGGATAAAAAAACGCAACTGTGGCGTGAGCATTTTAAACGATTGAAGGTCAAGCAGCCGTTCGCTCAGCTTGAACGACCTGTTGCTCTTCTTGATGAATCACAAGGCAATCGCAAAACACTTGGATTGACCGAAAATCATAAAATGGCGAATGGTACTTTCCGCTCTCGATCCGAAAAGCTTGGTTGGTCGCGAGGTTCAGTGGTGGACGGGGGAGGAATATCATCTTATTACAAAGATTTCCCGGGTGTTCAGGTAACGGCTATTTTAATGATTGAATTTATGTATATCGGTCAGGATCCGGCAGATGAGGTGACACTGCTGCATACATTGTTTGTAAAAGCGGAATCGGTTGAAATTGGCAGTTATGTTTATGACGAACCCCGGAATGTAGATGATCCGCGTGTGGTCGCATTTAGAGATCTTCCAGCTGTGGTGTATTCCGAGGTCTTAACAGACTTACAAGCCATTGTTGCATAACATGTTGATTGAACAGGCCCGGGCATATCAATCGTGCTACCGAATAATTGCTATCGAGTACCAAGTGGAAAATACAGAAACTACCAGGCAGTGCGACTTAGCAATGGTGGCGGTCCGGGGCTGATGCAATGAAAATATATGGCATAAGACATCATGGGCCCGGTTGTGCTCGCAGTCTGGTGAGAGCGCTTGATGAGCAGAGCCCTGATATCATTCTTGTTGAAGCACCGTCAGAGATGGATGCACTGTTAGCGGATGTCGCTAACCCCGGAATGAAACCACCCATCGCAGCCTTGCTGTATCAGACCGATGATCCGCAATCTTCATCGTTCTACCCGTTTGCACGGTTTTCGCCAGAGTGGCAGGCGTTACAGTGGGCGCATCAGCATGAGTGTAAGGTGCGCTGCTTTGATTTACCGGCTGCCAATTATTTTGCACTTGATGCGGCGGATCGGGAGGCAGAAAAACCGACTGATGATACCGAAAATCCCTTGGAAGATGATAAACCCTCAGGGGGTCAGGAAAAAACGGAAGTGCCTTTAGCGCAAGCGCCCCTCGGTGATCCGTTTGAATACTTTGCCCGTGCTGATGGCTATACCGATGGGGAACGCTGGTGGAATGACAAGATGGAGGAACGAAGTGATTCTGCTTCTTTCTTTGATGCAGTGCTGGAGGCCGTAACCGCCTTGCGAAGTGAGTTAAATCACACGGAGACTCCTCGTACCCTGCAGCGTGAAGCGACGATGCGTAAGCACATGAGAGCAGCAAAGCGCGAGGGGTTTGAGAATATCGCAGTCGTATGCGGTGCGTGGCATGCACCGGCATTGGCCACTATGCCAAAGGTCAGTGAAGACAACGCACTGTTGAAGGGTTTGCCGAAAGTAAAAGTGTCCGCCACCTGGACGCCATGGAGCTATGAACGATTAACGTCTGCCAGTGGTTACGGGGCCGGTATTCGATCACCGGGTTGGTACGATCATCTGTGGTCACGTAGCAAGTATCCTTTCACCACGTGGATGACCAAAGCCGCGCGGGTGCTTCGAAAACAGGACATCGAAGGGTCGTCGGCTTCTATTATTGAGGCGACCAGGCTATCCGAGTCGCTTGCAGGTTTGCGTGGCCGGCCGCGACCTGGCCTTGATGAATCGCTTGAAGCGATGCGTACGGTTTTTTGCAACGGCGATAGTACACCACTGGCTCTATTGCAGGAGCCACTGCTAATTGGAAAACAGTTTGGTGAAGTGCCTGAGGAGATCACCAATCTTCCGCTGCAGCGCGATATCGAAGCGACGCAAAAACGTTTGCGTCTGAAACCTACCGCTGAAGCACGGGAGCTGGTGCTTGACCTGCGTGAAGACTCCGGCCGCAACAGAAGTGTGTTTTTACATCGCTTGCTGGCGCTGCAGATTCACTATGGTAAAAAACGCCATTCACGTAGCCAGGGGACGTTTAAAGAAACGTGGACGTTGCTTTGGAAACCGAAAATGATCCTGCAGATCGTCGATGCATCACAGTTCGGCAACACCTTGATCGGGGCATCGGGTCAGGCACTACTGGCGCTCGAAGGTGAGACCAGTATAGAAGATATTACCGAGCGGCTTGATCTGGCCATATTGGCTGACCTTTCAGATGTTGCCCCTGTGCTGGTTATACAGCTTGATCAAAGTGCCGCGTCGACGAGTGATGCATTAGAGCTGATGAAAGCTGTGCCAACACTTGTGCGTATCGTGCGCTATGGAGATGTTCGCCAAACTGATGCCGGCTTTTTGATGCGTGTTGTCGTGCAACTGACGACCAGAATTGCTGTGGCCTTGCCACCAGCGTCTACCGGCCTTGCAGACGATTCCGCCCACCAGCTGGTTGATTTGATGCGTCGTTATGCTGATGCAGTCACCACACTTCAAGATGATTCAATGCTCGCCAGCTTCAGGCAAAGTTTGTCAATAATAGCCAATAGTGAAAGCAGTAGTGCAGAGCCTGCCGGTTGTGCGACTCGTCTTTTGTATGAAGCCAATGAGTTTGATACTGCACATACTGCGAAATTGTTCAGCTTTGCATTGTCTGCCGGTAATGAACCTGCGCAAGCTGCAGCCTGGCTGGAGGGGTTCTTATCCGGCGCCGGATCAGTATTGGTGCACGATACTGCGTTGCTCGCATTGATCGATAACTGGCTGAAGCTATTGCCCGAAGGCAGCTTTGTACAGGTGTTGCCATTATTACGTCGAACCTTCGGTCAATTCACCGCGCCTGAACGCAGCCGGATAGGGCAGGCGGTGCAGTCGGATAGTTTGCAGACGGCAGCAACAAAGCGCGTTGATGACACGAACGACGATGTTGATATCGAACGTGCTTTGCCTGCTATTGCGACAGTGGCAAAACTATTTAACCTGCCGGAACCCGGATGAGTGATTTAATGAATACTGAGACCGCAATAGGTGATTGTAATGAAAAGCGCTGGCGCTTGCTGCTGGGTGAGTCTGCCGGTGGCCTTAACAATCAATTAACGGCAGACGAGCAGCGGATGGATGAAGCGCTTGCAGCCCTTTATGATCAATCGGATGAATCACCATCATCGCCGCGTGGAGGTTTGGGGGCTTCGAGCCCGAAGTTGACCCGCTGGCTTGGTGATATCCGTCGATACTTTCCTTCATCGGTGGTGCAGGTTATTCAAAAAGATGCTATCGAACGGCTTGGTGTTCAAGAGTTGTTACTTGAGCCCGAAACGCTTGAAGCGGCAGAGCCCGATATACACCTTGTGTCTACCATTTTGTCGCTTAACAGTATGATTCCGGAGCAAACACGCGCGACTGCGCGCCAGGTGGTGCAGAAGTTGGTAGATCAGTTATTACGTAAGCTGGAACAACCCACCCGCGCAGCCGTAACGGGGGCATTGGCTCGTAACATTCGCAACCCGCGTCCCCGTCTGAGAGAAATAGACTGGCACCGGACAATCAAGAAAAACCTGCGCCACTACCAGGCTGAGTATAAGACAGTTATTCCTGAGCAACTGGTGGGTTTTGGTCGCAAGCGTCAGTCAATGAAAGATGTGGTGCTGTGTATTGATCAAAGTGGTTCCATGGCGTCCTCGATTATCTATTCCTCAATTTTTGGTGCGGTGCTGGCTTCATTGCCATCTCTTAGTACAAGATTTGTGTTGTTTGATACGGCCGTTGTTGATTTGACCGATCAGCTTAATGATCCTGTTGATGTGTTGTTCGGGACGCAGTTAGGCGGCGGTACCGATATCCGTAAGGCGATTGATTATTGTGCCGGCCATATCAATCGACCCAATGATACGACCATGGTATTGATCTCTGATCTGGAAGAAGGCGGTGGTGCTGATAAAATGCTCAAGGCTGCCAAACGGATTGTAGACAGCGGTGCGCAACTGATTGTGCTGCTCGCGCTAAGTGATGAGGGTGAGCCTTACTACAGTAGATCTAACGCCTCACGTTTCGCGTCACTCGGGATCCCGGTATTTGCGTGCACGCCTGATCAGTTTCCCGATCTTATGGCCGCTTGCCTGTCGCGTAAAGAACTACACCTTTGGGCACGCGGGCAGGGTGTTAAATTGACGAAACCTGCTCGTCGTTGAGTGGTCAGTAGAGGTATAGACTTCATTTAATTCGAATGGCATTCAATGGAATCCGGGAAACGGTGTTGCTTGGCATGTTTGCTTCGTGCCGCCAAAGAAGCCGGAAAGGAAAACAGAGTCATCGGTAGAAAACGATCAAGGTAACCCGCTGCGTGAACACGGGCAGATGTCGTCCGGCAGATCAGCAGCGTAAGCGCTGATCCTTGCTGACGCAGCGGGCTACCTGAGATCGATGCACGTCTGTCTTGTGCATCGTACTATGTTTCGCGTACTCACAGAAGCTTGAAGAAAACAGAATCATATTAGTCGGATGCGAGGTGCCTATTACATGCATATCAGTGGTGCGTACAAAAGCCGAAAAATCAATACACAATCATCAGTAAAAGCCGATCAATGTAACTTGCCGCGTAAGCAAGGCCTGATCTCGTCCGGCAGATCAACTGCCTAAGCGCTGATCCTTGCTCACGCAGCAGGCTGCTGAGGTCGATCCACTACTGCCTTCTGTTTCTATCTGTGCGTGAAGCAGAAAATCCTCCCCGGTTGTTAGAAAGTTGTGGTGTGTCCTTGATCTGAGTTCGCTTGCACTGTGTGTATTGGAGCTAAACCGGCTGGCCAGCATGTTTTTCATTTATGCTTACCACTGATTATAAGCTAGATACTTCCCGCTCATCTTTACCTCTATCCTGTCACCTTTCGGATTAGGTACCTTTTCAACACTCATTTCAAAATCGATAGCACTCATAATTCCATCACCACCTTTTTCATGAATGAGTTCTTTAAGCGTAGGGCCGTAAACGCCTACTATTTCGTAGAAGCGATAGATACACGGGTCGGTTGGCACTTGTTGAGAAAATATTTTATTAGGGTATTCTGTCAGCACATCAGAAACAACAGTTGGCAATTCAAGAAACTTCGCCAGTAACTCTGCTTTGTCCCATGGAAGGGAGTTCATTCCCAGGCAAGCTGAGGTGGTAAAGACTTCTGACATCCCAATGGCATCGGCTATCGATGCCCAACTGAGCTTCATTTCTCTTTTCTTTGCCATTATAGCTTCAGTCACTTCACTTTTGGTGAGTAGTGATGGCATCTGTGCGGGATACTGTGCTTTGTTCATGATTCAGTTCCGGTTAGTGCGGTTAAACGGTTTTTCGTGAATTTATTGCTGACTGTCGGCAGTGTGTTTAAATGCAATGCATCGGGAACAATCCCGGGCCGTACAGTTAAAGGCTGTTGGTTGAGAACAGGGGGAGTTGATGGATCCATTTGATGTGTATTTTTGGAGCGAGTCGTTAGAAAATCTACAAGATGATTTCTTATTGGGTAGTAGGCGTCATGGTGAATGATTTCCGCTCGTTTTCTGGGTCTGGGAATATCAATGACAACGCTTTCGGCGATAGTTGCGTAAGGACCGTTGCTCATTAAAAGGATTCGATCGGCCAATAGAATGGCTTCGTCGACATCATGCGTTATCATGAATACGGTTTGATCTGTGTCAGACCAGACACGTATCAATTCATCTTGAATAGTGCCTCGAGTCAGTGCATCCAGCGCCCCGAACGGTTCGTCCAGAAGAAGTAGCTTAGGCTGAATTGCAAAAGCCCTTGCTATAGAAACTCTCTGTCTCATGCCACCAGATAACTGTGATGGATTGCGTTGTTCAGCACCATCACCCAGGCCTACCATTTTCAGATACTTGTAAGAATGTTCTTTAACCTGCTTTCGGCTCCAGTCCGGGAATCTGGCTCGTACTCCGAAAATAACGTTGTTAAGAGCGCTTAACCAGGGAAGCAATGAGTAATTCTGAAACACAACACCTCTGTCCAGGCTCGGCCCTTTGACTTCTGTGTTATCCATTATGACGACACCACTGGAGGCGTCATCAAGCCCTGCCAGCACATTCAGGATGGTCGATTTTCCGCAACCGGAATGGCCGATAATGCAGACAAACTCGCCACGTTCAATATTGAAGTTGGCATTCTCGAACACTATTAATTCCTGATCGCCCTCTGGAGATGGGTATTTACGAGTCAAATTCTGTATTTGTAGTAGTGGGGTGTTGTTCATGTTGATATCTACTCCTGATACTGGACGGCAGTTTGAACTCGAGCAAACATCGAATCCAGTAACATACCAACGACGCCGATCACCAGAATTGAAAATATAACGCTGGTCAGGTCAAGGTTATTCCATTCGTTCCATACGTAGTAACCAATGCCGGTGCCACCGACTAACATTTCTGCTGCTACGATAACCAGCCAGGCAATACCAATTGATATACGCATGCCAGTTAGAATGGTTGGTGCAGCTGCCGGGAGTATCACCGTGAATGCAGTGCGAAAGTCTGTCAGTTCGTGAGTTCGAGCTACGTTGACCCAGTCACGCCTGACGCCGGCAACGCCAAATGCTGTATTGATCAGCATCGGCCAGATTGAGCAAATAAAGATAACGAAAATGGCCGAAGCCTCGCTATCTTTGATTATAAATAGTGCCAGTGGCATCCAGGCCAGCGGAGATATTGGCTTTAGGACCTGAATGAATGGATCTAACGTTTTATAGGCCAGCGGTGACATGCCTATTAGAAACCCTAAAGGCAGTGCAACCAGTGCGGCAAGTGTGTATCCGGTTATCACTCGATACAGCGAGTAGGCGATTTGAATGCCTATGCCTTTGTCATTAGGGCCATTGTCATACAGAGGATCTGTCAGCTCTTCGTAAGCCTTTAATATGATGGCTGAAGGTGGAGGCACCCGGGCTTCTTCGGATGCCCCACCCATTAGCAATTCATATTCAGTCATGTTTTCAGCATCAGTTATACGAGGAGTTGATAGCTCCCAGATGCAGAGTAGACCAAGCAGTAGCAGCACTGAAAGTACGCGGGCTTTAAGTGTTGTTGACATATCGCTGATCAGCCTTGGCCAATGGCGAAGCTTTTTACGTAGGCCTCGGGTTGGTCAGGGTCGAATGTCTTGCCCATGATGTCATAGCTTTTGTATGTCTTCGTGGGTGGCTCTAAACCAAGACTTTTCATTACACTGGCAGCATCGGCTGCGTTGTAGACCTGCTCCGCGATGGTTTTGTAATCAACGTCACCCTGAATGTAACCCCAGCGTTTCATTTGCGTGAGAATCCATACACCCATTGAGTGCCACGGAAAGGGATCAAAATCGATCCGATTCGGAACATCGTGTATATTGCCCAAACCGTCGGCATATCTGCCGGTTAAAACTTGTGCAATAACAGGCACGGGCTGGTTCAAATAATTTTTAGGTGCTATGGCTTCTGCGATTTCCTGTCGGTTTGTGGCGGGGCTCGCATACTGTGTTGCATCGATTAACGCCTTAAGCAGATTGCCGTAGGTATTTGGCATTGTGTTGGCGAATTTTGCGCTACAGGCAAAGGCGCAGCACGGGTGACCATCCCAAATGTCTTTTGTTAGTTTGTGAATGAAGCCAACTTTCTCCCATACGGCGCGTTGATTAAACGGGTCGGGAGAAAGATATCCGTCCAGGTTGCCGGCTTTTAAATTAGCAACCATCTCCGGTGGTGGTACCACTCGAATCTGTATGTCAACATCCGGGTCTAGACCGAACTCAGCCACGTAGTAACGCAATAAAAAGTTATGCATTGAGTATTCAAATGGTACGCCGAATTTGAACCCCTTCCATTTGCGTGGATCATCGTTTTTGTCTTTATGATCGACGTGTAGAACAATAGCTTGTCCGTTAATGTTCTCTACAGCTGGCATCAAATATGGCTCAGCGACAGAGCCCGCACCCATTGTAATCGCCAGTGGCATCGGGGTTAGCATATGCGCGGCGTCGTATTCATTGTTTAGCGACTTATCGCGTGCAACTGCCCAGCCGGCGGTTTTTATTACATCTACATCCAGACCGTATTTCTCATAAAAACCCAATGGTTTTGCCATGATGATAGGCGTGGCACAGGTAATAGGGACAAAGCCTACAGAGAGTTTAGATTTCTCCGGTTTACCTAATGAGTCAGCTATGGCTGCCTTGGCAGCTTCCATTGGGAAGACGGATGCAAGCGCTGCAGCCAGTGTTCCACCACCCAGTAATTTTGCGAAAGAACGTCGGCTTATGTCGTTGTGTCCAAACATCGCCCTTACAACTGCGCTTTCAACCATATGGGAAAGTGCTTCGTCGGTATCTGAAAAAGTTGGTTGAGGTTTCGCAGTGTCTTCAGCCTTTGAAGTGCTGGTTGTATTTGAATTACAGCTGGTGCATGTGCAGTTTCGACCATGGCGTAAATCTATATCGCCGTCGTAAGGATTACTAAAGCTCTTGGAAGTCATTGGCATCTCTTTGTAAGGTAATTTGTTGAGCAACGTTTTAACAAACTATAAACAGACCGAATAGGTTTGGATTGTGTTTATTTTGCACTGCTGGTGTGCACAACCGTATAGGTATTCACTGTTCCAGGTGGATGAGGTCTACTCAATATTGGTTCAAAGAAAAATAAAGAAACAAACTATGGCGATGTAGCAGGTGTAGGGCGGGTATTAGAAGCCGGCTACAGAAAAATAAGGACAGACGCTACCGGAATTGACGATTATGTTTGGGCATAAAACCTCGAATTAGCGCGCTACCAGAGTGCCTGTGCATGGATGAAGCGTAGACGTAGAGTCCTCTATTGCAGATGACTGTGGTTGCATGTGCAATAACTGCATCACGGGGATGCAAAATGGGCATTTGAGAAGTTGAGCCACAAAGTATCTACTGGCGATCGTAATTATTGTCGGTCACGAAACACTCAGAGGCAAAAAATTGAATCGCAAAATATCTCGCAGATCCTTGTTGAAAGTCGGTGCGACTGCTATTACAGCGTCTTCTCTGTCTTTTTTAAAAATTCTACCTGCATCGGCGGCGGCAGGGGATGTACTGGTAACCGTTACCGGTCAGACAATCAATAGTCTGGATCTGCATCGTACGGGCACTAATCGCGCTAGTTACCAGGTAGCTGTGAATGTATATGACAGACTGGTTTCTTTCGGTACCAAAGAGGCTGTTGGTGGTGGGATGTCTTATGATTATGCAACCATTGAGCCTGAGCTTGCAGAGAGTTGGACAGTATCTGAAGACGGACTGCTGTTGACTTTCAAAATAAAATCTGACGCGAAATTCCATGATGGCAAGTCTGTCACAGCGCAAGATGTAAAGTGGTCATTTGATCGTGCAGTATCTGTGGGTGGTTTTCCCACTGTTCAAATGAAAGCCGGTGGATTGATACGACCGGAGCAGTTTACAGCGGTCGACGATGTGACTTTTACTATAGCACTAGACAAACCCTCCAAGCTG
This sequence comes from uncultured Granulosicoccaceae bacterium, assembly GCA_938041955.1. GTDB lineage: Bacteria > Pseudomonadota > Gammaproteobacteria > Granulosicoccales > Granulosicoccaceae. The sequence continues at coordinate 19,311 of CALISD010000081.1, forward strand.
ACACTGCCCGATTTGGCAGTGCCGATTCCGTTTGTTATCAACTCTGAAGTAGCCAAGGCTAACGCCACACCGGAAGACCCGTGGGCGATGGAGTATTTGCACAAAACTCCGGCCGGCTCGGGTGCCTTCAAAGTTGCTGCCTGGAAACCGGGAGAGCAGTTGATCTATGAACGTAACGATGACTGGGCCGGTGGCGAATTACCGGGCATTAAACGATTGGTACTTCGTGAGGTAGCAAGCCCTGCGACACGTCGTGCTCTAATTGAGCGTGGTGATGTGCAACTTTCTTTTAATATCCCAAATAAAGACGCGAAGGAATTGGCAGGTGAGGTAAGTGTTATCTCAACGCCCATCGAAAACTGTATGCATGTGTTGGGATTGAACACAACATTCGAACCGTTTCAAGATCCGGATGTTCGAAAGGCAATGGCCTACGCTATTCCTTATGAGGAAATATTTCAGGCAGCGGCCTACGGACGTGGTGAACGGCTCTGGGGTGGTGCGGCCAAAGTGGATTCCACCGAATGGCCACGTAAATCGCCCTATGAGTACGATATGGACAAAGCGCTGGATCATTTAGGTAAATCCGCCTTTTCGAAGGGGTTTGATGTACCTTTTTCAATTAGCCTTGGTCTTTCAGACTGGATGGAACCGACGGCGTTATTGATTCAGGAAAGCATTGCAAAACTTGGAATTAAATCCGAGCTTGAAAAAATACCCGGAGCAAATTGGAGAACAGCCGCATTGGTAGAAAAGCGTTTGCCTTTGCATCTGGATAATTTTGGCGGCTGGCTTAACTACCCCTGCTACTACTTTTTCTGGGCCTACCAGCATGGCCATTTGTTTAATTCATCAAACTATAAAAACGATGAAGTAGAAGCTCTGGTAGACGAGACACTGCATATGAGTGTTGAGGATCCCGACTACGCGCCGAAAATCATGCGTTTGTTTGAAATTGCATTTGAAGATATACCTCGTATTCCACTCTGGCAGCCGGCATTAAATGTTGCCACCAACGGTGCTCAGGGATATGAATTCTGGTTCCATCGACAATTAGATATCAGGGGACTGACATCAGCCTGATCGTGTCACCTCGTGTCACGGCGCTGATCAATCGAATGGCTCAAACCATACCGGTAGTGATCGGTGTGGTTGTTATCAGCTTTTTATTGACCAGAGCCCTGCCGGGAGATCCGGCTGTCTACTTTGCAGGCGATGCGGCTGATGCGGCTTCAATACAACAAGTCAGGGAAGCTTTGGGTCTTGATAAATCCATGCCGCAACAGTTTCTTATCTATGTGGGTGATTTGCTACGCGGGGATCTTGGCCAGTCATTATCCAGTGGCCAGCCCGTATTGACGGACCTCACGTATCGATTGCCAGCTTCATTGGAGCTGACGCTCGTGGCCCTGGGATTGTCTTGTCTAATTGCAATACCTTTGGGAGTGCTTGCTGCAACGCGGCCTGGAACCTGGGTTGACCATTTATGTCGTGTTTTGGTTACAGCGGGGGTGTCATTGCCTACGTTTTTTACCGGTGTTGTGCTGATCTATTTTTTCTACTATTTGACTGGCTGGGCGCCTGCACCCCTAGGGCGCCTGGATTTCATTTATATCGAGCCCGATCGTGTTACCGGGTTCTATCTGATTGATAGTCTGTTAGCGGGTGATATTGAAACCTTTCTGGGTGCCCTTAAGCAATTGATCTTGCCCTCTATCACATTAGCGCTTTTTACAATGGCACCCATAGCCCGTATGACCCGTTCGGCGATGATCAGTGCATTGTCTTCCGATTATATCCGTACTGTTAGAGCAGCCGGGTTATCGAGAACCACCATTCTCCGAACCTACGCCTTTCGCAATGCCCTGTTACCAGTGATAACTACACTCGGAATGGTATTTTCGTTTTCACTGGGTGCCAATGTACTGGTTGAGCGGGTGTTTGCCTGGCCCGGTATAGGGTCTTATGCGGTCGATGCATTGGTCGCATCAGACTATGCTGCGGTACAGGGGTTTGTACTGGCCATGGCGTTACTTTTTGTTTTTGTGAATCTACTGATCGATCTATTGTATTCGGTGGTTGATCCTCGAATAGGTTTTGCAGACAATGAGTAGCGACCTGGGCACTGCATCCGTTGTTGCCACACCTACGCAGCCGGCTAGCTATCAATCGCAATCAACATTGGCGCATATCATATATGTGTTGCGTGATAACCCTGTCACTCTGATCGCCTTTATCATGCTGAGCGTTTTAGTGGTATGTGCTTTGTTTGGTCATTGGATCGCGCCCTATGACCCCCTTGCCACTGACAGTAGCTCGATCTTACAGCCACCCTCAAGCCAACACTGGTTTGGCACTGATAATGTTGGTCGTGATGTATTCAGTCGGGTGTTGGTTGCTACAAGACTCGATCTGCAGATTTCGATCATGGCTGTGTCTCTGTCATTCGTTATTGGTGCCACGCTCGGCGCAATAGCCGGCTATTGGGGAGGTTGGATAGACATAGTGCTCAGCCGATTCCTTGATACCATTATGGCATTCCCGCTATTTGTCCTGGCAATGGGTATTGTTGCGGCACTAGGCAATACCGTCGAAAATATTATCTACGCCACTGCCATTATCAATATACCGTTTTACGCACGTCTGATAAGGGCCGAAGTCAATTTAAGGCGTGATAGCGGGTTCGCCGTGGCAGCAAAGCTTTCAGGCAACAGTGATTTGCGAGTATTGGTGCAACATATTTTCCCCAATACGCTACCGCCAGTAATGGTGCAGGTGTCGTTGAATCTTGGCTGGGCAATCTTAAACGCCGCCGGGTTGAGCTTTATTGGTCTTGGCGTCAGACCTCCAACGCCGGAGTGGGGCATCATGGTGGCGGAAGGTGCAAATTTTATTGTCTCAGGTGAGTGGTGGATGGCTGTATTTCCAGGGCTTGCGTTAATGTTTGCCGTTTTCACCTTTAATTTACTGGGTGACGGTTTACGTGACATCGTTGATCCACGGAAACGCAAATAAAGACCATGGTAGACCTGCTAACAATTAAAAATCTTGCGGTAGATTTCCAAACACGCAACGGCACGGTTAACGCAGTACGCGATGTAAGTGTCTGTGTTAAGCGCAGCCAGAAAATAGGCATCGTCGGTGAGTCGGGTTCCGGCAAATCTGTTAGTGCCTTTGCGATCATGCGCTTGCTTGATAGTGGTGGAAAAGTAACTGCTGGTGAAGTGAGCTACAACGGCATAGATCTGCGACGCTGTAGTGAAAAAGAGATGCGTGATATTCGAGGTCGCGATATCTCCATGGTATTTCAAAACCCACGTGCAGCGTTAAACCCGATCCGCACGGTGGGAAAGCAATTAGTAGATGTACTACACCAGCATTCGTTGGCAAGCAGGCAAAATGCCCGTCACAAGGCTATTGAAGCATTGGCTGCGGTAAAGATTAACGATCCGAAGTCGTGCTTTAGTAGGTACCCGTTTGAGCTGTCCGGAGGTATGTGTCAAAGAGTAGTTATTGCGCTGGCACTGGCGTGTAACCCGCGACTGCTTATCGCTGATGAACCCACAACCGGCCTCGATATTACAACGCAACGCTCTGTTATGGAGCTTATTGATGAACTGATTACTGCCAGACAAATGAGTGCAATATTCATTACCCACGATCTGGCGTTGGCTGCGCAATACTGTGACCATATTATTGTGATGAAAGACGGTGAGATTGTAGAGTCTGGTGAGCCGGAAAGTTTATTTGGATCACCGCAACATGCTTATACGAAAAAATTGGTCAGCGCGACACCAAGACCAGGCGTGGAACTTAGGGATCTATTGCCGCCAACGTTATCCGGAGAGCCGTTGGCAAAGATGTCAGTTGTTGTACCATCGAACAAACCACTACTGGAAGTAAAAGAGTTGTCAAAGGAGTTTAACACCAAAGGAAGTGCCTTTGTTGCGGTCAATAAATTATCTTTCACCATTCATGAGAATGAAAGTGTCGGACTGGTAGGTGAGTCCGGGTGTGGAAAATCTACTACTTCAAGTATGCTGATGCGGCTTCTTGACAGTACCAGTGGTCAGGTTATATTTAATGGGTCTGACTTGTTCAACACCGGCTTACGTGAGTTTTCCAAAGACAAGAGGCGTGCATCACTGCAAATGATATTTCAAGACGCCGGTGAGAGTCTTAATCCCAGACATAACGCGGCAACACTCATCCGTGAGCCACTTTCACACCTAACGAACCTGAGTCGCAAGGAAATAAAAACGCGTATATTGGAGCTTGCCGATCTGGTAGGACTGCCACATTCACTGTTGAGCAGATTTCCACATCAATTGTCTGGTGGTCAGATGGCACGGGTTGGAATAGCACGCGCGATAGCCGTTAATCCCAGATTATTAATTCTGGATGAACCCACCGCAGCCCTTGATGTATCGATACAGGCCGTGGTTTTGAATTTACTGGCAGATTTGCGCCATCAACTACAGATTAGTTATCTCTTTGTGAGTCATGATCTTCGCGTCATCGATCTTATGTGTGATCGGGTGTTGGTCATGCGTGGTGGAGAAATAGTAGAGCAGGGTGGAGTTAATCAAATTCTGAATGATCCGCAACACCCGTACACAAAAGAACTGTTGGCCGCCGCCCCGGCACCGCCGGTAAAAAACGACTCTGTAGAAAAATTCCGACAGGAGGAGAGTGATTTACTTGCGCTTAATACGGTTGGGTTTTAGTCTCAGGTTAATATCGTAGAGCCCGGCTATGGCACATAGCGGGTTTATATATAATTACTAATAGTGATATGCCGCAGTGCATATTATCAATATAAGGAAAACCATGGCTTTTGATATGAGTATTAGTGGGCTCAGAGAAGCTTACTCTACAGGTGACTTGACCCCGCCAGGTTTGTTTCAACATATTCGCCAACTTGCTAAACAATACGAAGATCATAATATTTGGATTACCTTGCTTAATGAGGAACAAATCGAGAGCTATTTGTCTGCGCTCAAGATGACAGATTTTGATCAAAAGCCGCTGTGGGGAATACCCTTTGCACTTAAAGACAATATGAATCTAGCCGGCATACCCACCACAGCAGGATGTGAAGCTTTTGCCTATACACCCGGTGAGACTGCAACGGTAGTCAAGCGGCTATTGGATGCTGGTGCGATACCGGTAGGAAAGGCGAATCTTGACCAGTTTGCGACCGGTCTTAACGGTACAAGATCGCCGTGGGGTGCTTGCCGTAACAGCCATAATAAAGATTACGTCAGCGGTGGATCCAGCTCTGGCTCATCCGTCAGTGTGGCGCTGGGTCTGTCCACCTTTAGCCTGGGTACTGATACCGCGGGTTCCGGCAGAGTGCCAGCGTGCTTCAATAATTTGATTGGTTTAAAACCGACCAGGGGTTTAATACCTGCCAGCGGAGTTGTGCCTGCCTGTCAAAGTCTTGATTGCGTCAGTATCTTTGCATACAACGCAGACGATGCGAATAGTGTTTTGCAGGTAGCAGAGGGTTTTGATCAGGCTGACCCGTATAGCAGGAAGAATAGCTTTGACAATAGAGCGGACCATTACGGATTGCGTCAAGGGGTTATAAAAGCCGGAGTGATACCTGACGATCAATTAGAATTTTTCGGTGATAATTCCTACATGAGTGCCTATAAAAAAACTATGAAGGTATTGCAGGGGAATGGTTTTGAGTTGGTAGAGATAGACTATCAACCATTCGATGAAGTCGCGAAACTATTGTATGAAGGGCCTTGGGTTACTGAGAGGTATCTTGCTGTCCAGCCGTTGATAGATGAATCACCCGATGATTTAAATAAAACGGTTCGTGAGATCATTGAGCCTGGTGGTGCTTTACTGGCTTCTGATTTGTTCAAGGCGCAATATCGTCTGTCTGCACTTAAACACCTTTGTGAAGAACTGCTATCGGGTGTCGACTGTATGATAACGCCCACTGCAGGCCGTCTTTTCACCGTTGATGAAATGTTAGAGGAGCCCATTAAGCGTAATTCTCAGCTGGGCTATTACACGAATTTTGTGAACCTGCTTGATATGGCTGCGGTGTCTGTTCCCACAGCTATTACCGAACAGGAGTTGCCATTTGGTATCACCTTGTTAGCCGGTGCGTTAACTGATAGAGCATTATTGTCTATGGCCAATCGCATTCAGCAGACTTTACCGTTGCCGGCTGGTGCGTTAGGTGTTCCCCATCCGAAGTTAAGCCCTAAGCCAGTGGTGCCTACTGATTTTACAGATGTTGTAGTGTGCGGTGCCCATATGAAAGGACTGCCTCTGAACTGGCAGCTCACTGAGCGTGGCGCGGTGCTAAAATCTGTGACGACAACTAATCAAGGCTACCTCTTATACAGATTGCCGGGTGACACCCCGGTGCGCCCTGCATTGATGGCGTCGCAAGAAGATGGTAGATGTATTGACGTAGAGGTGTGGTCTATGCCGACAAATAATCTGGGTAGTTTTATTGCAGCTATTCCAGCGCCGCTAGGGCTTGGGAAAGTGACGCTGGCAGACGGTCAGGTAAGTACCGGTTTTATATGTGAGCACGGTGCCATTGGCGAATCAGAAGATATATCAAAATTTGGTGGGTGGAGAAATTATCTGAGTGTAATGACCTGATTATCGTCAATGATTGGCTTCCAATTTCCAGAATGAGAATCCTGATAAATTATTTCAGCCAATTATGTGGGACATACCGGAGCATGACCTGGTTGATTCAACGGTCGACTGTGTGAGGCTTTCGAAGTATCGCGATGGTGTGTTGAGCGTGAGACAGTTTTCGTAATACTATGAATGCAGTGTTGTCTGATTATATGTATATCAATGGTGCCAAACCACCCCCCGGTGTTCTGAAATTGGTGGTTTGTCCTTGATAAACTCTGGCGGCACCCAGCAGCCATTGGCCACGGTAGCTGTACACGCGAACATCGAACTTCATTTGTGTGTGTTGGCCTTCGACTTCAATTCTACGGGTTGGCGGTGGCACCATTGACTGTGCTACATAATCACCTTTTGATATGTTCTCCCAGACCTTGCGGGTGACTTTGTTTCCGCGGTATACGGCGCGGCTGCCAAAACCATTAGTGGGTTTAAAAAACAGGTGTTTGCGTCTGCTCCAGAGGTGGTCAGCGTCGCTTGTGTGAACGGTTTCGGTAAAGGGCAAGTGGGTCAATGCATTGATGTGGTTTTGTGAAATACCCCAATTGTTTAAAAGCTCAGCGTTCTTCCAGATTGTCGGGTTGCGTTTGTCAGCGTAAATTGAATGATGGAATGGATTTGGGCTGATCACCGCAAGGTCATCCAGTAAGGCCTGCTTCAATACACTATTTTCTGTTTCTGAAAGAGTGAAGTCTGTGGTTCGGTTGTATATAAAGTCGACGGGTTGCTCGTTGCAGAGAAGTCTGCCGTCTTCGATCTGCAGATCTGATGGCGCGGCAATGACAGTCGCGATTCCGCTCTTCTCTAACAGGCACTGAGCCAAACGCATGTCCGGAAATAAGTATTGGGATTCCGAATTTTGATCGATAATGGCTATACGGCCAGGCGCATATCGCCTTCCGCCTAGCTTCCATTCGTTTAATAGCATTTGTAGTAACTTTTGCTCGATGTCTGGAGCTGCGTCGAGAGTTTCAGCATCACACGGAGTTACCTTGCTGGTAATTGCTGACAGTAGATGATGCATGATAAAAGCACCACCGGCGTTTGTGTTTACCTCGATGAGCCTTGGGCCGTCCGGGGTTAGGTGAAAATCATATCCCATCAGCAACCCTCGAGTGTGGCACTGAGGGTACTCAGGGGTGCTGTCTCTGTTGCGTATGTGCTGAATATACTGTGGCTGCGTGCTTATCGCTTCAATGGCGTTGATCTGGGATTGTATTTGTGTGACTTCTAATTTACTGACAAACACAGCGCTGTCAGCGAACAAATTGGACCGCTGCAGCAATTGACTTCGTATGTCTGGCGCAAGTGATGAGTCCTGCAGCTGGATGTCATCGATAACGGGTTGCATGCTTATGCAGTCACAGTTTTGGTTAAGTTCAGCGATAGTCTGGCTGTTTGATGGTGAACAGATCATATTGCAGGTCCTGCGTTACCACTGCTGTGCTTGTGAGCCGATTGACATCGATGCCTGTTGTATGTCATCAATGGTTTTCAATCAGGTGCGTCTGGTGGAAGGTGGTGGCGTTAGGGGCAATTTACAATCTCAACCTGGACTAATCGATTTCACAAGACGGTTAGGCAACTACCAAGGCATGTCCGAACTATGCAAATACACCGATCATAACGCCGGTAACCAGGTTGGGAATGGACAGAGTAGAAGTGCCGTTTCAGGTTCACGGGTGCGCCGCGCCATCGGAGAAAAAAGCCGAATCCGGTCTGCCAGATAATTAACAGAATAGAAGCGACAAAAAACAAGTTGCCAAATGGATTGCCCATAAAGGCGATATGCAGTGCAGCGATCGCTGCAGCAGCAACAATGCCAACGTGGGGGAGAGTGGGGTCGAGATAAATGACTCTTCGCTTTAGCACACTGGTCCTCGATGGTGCTTTGTATTCCGGTAAAAGGCGTTTTGAGATAGGGCTTTTAGCCATGACAACCTTCAATAGTGTTCTGAAGTAGATGAACACGAAGGCCCGCATGGCGATGTCACCAACAGCTTCACCGATCTCGGTAAGGAACGTTTCTTTTTCAACCGTCGGGAGTGAAATCTAGTTGCCAATTTATCAATGATATTGCAGAAGATCGCAGATTGAAGTGCCGATCAAGAAGACCGTTGCGTGGCGCGTAGCCGCGGTCAATATCGACATAGGTGTCTAGTTGCAGATTAAGGTGTTTAGAAGCATTTGAGATATTCATGGCTGCAATAATTCGTTCGCCAATGGCGTGGTCGTCAAAATTACCGTCGGCAGGATTCTCTTTAGCCAGCTTAATGTTCACCGTAGCTGAAATATTTTGGGACTCGCACCACTCGTCTATCTGATGCAGGGTGTTGATGTCATGTTCCCATGGTAGTTGGAAGACGATACCTTGAAACGAGCGTGAGTCACACCAGGCATTGATCGCCTGACTGGATTCTTCCTCTAAAGGCCATTTGTAGCCGGAGGTGACACTATGAAAGTACAACCCATCGTTTTTTCGTCCTGTGGATGCAATGGACAGCCAAACCTTGTGCATCGAAAACTCTGGTGGAAGCGTGACGATCGGGTCGCCCTGCTGGGTGATTAACTCAAACGATGTAATACTGGCCAGAAGTTCGCCGCATTGCTGTGCTGCCTGATTGAGTTTATCCACTGAGCCGAACAGGTGAAATTGGATACCCGCGTGTTGATAGTCTTGTATTCGAGTGCGAATAGTCTCATCAAGAAAATCCTGTAACGGCACGCGGACGTCTTTCAAGCCAATCTGCCACAGGCGTAGCAGGGTGTAATCGTTGCGGGCACGCTTTCGACTGAATTCCTCCATTGGGCCGTTGTAGGGAAGGTCGATGGATTCATGCCATGCGTGGCGTAAATGAACTTGTACCGTGGTTGGGCTGTTTTCGGTTTTGCTGTGTGCGGCAGCTTGGTCAGTAGGTGAAACATTAGTGGTGTCGTTGAGCGGTACGAAGTTAATGCTGTGGTTTCTATTTGATACGTCTACAGTGGTTACAAAGAATTTGCCTGTGTCGTCTCGACCGAATTCCGCTGTTGGTGCAATTTTGAAAAGCTCTGCGTAGTCTTGTCTGGTAAAGCTTGTAGCAGGCAGAATATAAAAACTGGTGTCGTCAATTCTATTGTAAAAGAAATGATGAACGTGGCCTGAGAACACCGCCTCTACTTTGTATTCACTGAATAAGTTCAGCAGCTTTGATCGAGCCGGTTCAGCAATATTGTCGTAGTGTTCATCTTCATCACGGCTGTGAACAAAGTGCGGGTAGTGCGATATAACAAATATTCGCTTGCCGTTGTATTCAGTCAGTGACTTTTCGAGCCAGCTGAGTTGCGCATTTTCCTGAGCCAGTCCAGTATTCCAGATTGAAGAGTTCACCACAATAAAGCCGCAGCTTTCATGGATGAACTTGTAGTGATCTGTGCCGAAGGCCGATCGATAGGTGGCAATGGATTGCTCACTAACCACTGCGGCCGGACTACCGGGCATAGGTTTGTCACCCACATCATGGTTGCCCGGCGTGTAGTGGACCGGCACGCTGCTGTCATCGAACAGAGTGCGAGCACAGTTCACTGCGGGCTCGTAGGACTCCATATGTGGTAGCGGATGTACCATGTCACCAAGATGAACGATAAAGTCCAGTGATTGAGTCTGAAGTGTTTTATAGGCCGCAAGTGCGCGTTCATTGGCTAAGGCATTTACAGGAAAAGGCGACGACAAGTCTCCTGCTGGATTACGGATGTGCGTGTCACTGATAATACCGAATCGAAAGTGTGTGTCGTCTGGATTCAAGGTTTTATTGCCTGCAAATGGACTTGTCAGAAAGGTTACTGGTTAACCAGCGGTGGGGTGCCGGGTTTTTGATGTTGGTAAATGAGAAACGCGATGGAAAAGCTTGTGAGTATCCAGAAGAACCAGCAGATACCGCTTGAGAAAAATATCGCGTAGCTGCCTTTGCTGATCAGAAGCGATTGGCGGAAGTTGTCCTCCAGCAGCGGTCCTAAGATAAAAGCAATTAAGAACGGTGCAACCGGAATGGATAACTTCAGCATGCCGAAGCCGATTGCTCCCATTAAAAACATTACACCAACATCAAAGATGGTGTTGTTTACTGCGTAAGAGCCGAACACGCAAAGAATGAGTACGCATGGGAATAGCCTGCTCTTTGGGATGTCAGCGATTTTGGAAATGGCCTTTATGGATAGTTTACCAACGATAAAGAGGTATACAGAACTGAGCATGATTCCCATAAAGATGGCATAGATAAGGGACAGGTTTTCCTGAAACATCAGCGGGCCGGGGCGTAGCCCATGAATCATAAATGCGCCCAGAATAATCGCGGTGATGACGTCCCCTGGAATGCCAAGTGCCAACAACGGTATCATTGTCGCGCCGGCCACGCCGTTGTTACCCGCTTCGGCAGCAGCCACTCCTTCGATTTGTCCTTTGCCAAAAGAGTCGGGGTCTTTGGAGGTTCGGCGGGCTTCACTGTAAGACATGAAGGCAGCCGGAGCGCCTCCAATACCCGGTATAGCACCGAGGATCACACCGATAAAACTACCGCGTAGGATCGATTTTATGCAGCTCTTTACATCAGCCAGGCTCGCGCCTTTTCCTGCAAGTGTTGTTTTGGCGGTGGTTTTTTCTTTCGAGATGAAATAATTGATGATCTCCGGCATGGCGAATAGCCCGATAAGTACCGGAATAAAGGTGAGGCCGCTCATCAGGTTGACCTGCCCGAATACAAATCGATTGGTGCCGTAGATGAGATCCAGCCCGACAGTTGCCAGTAGCAAACCAAGGCAGGCGGCACCAAAGCCTTTTAAAAGCTGATTACCTGAAACACCTGCGATGATGGTTAGTGAGAAAACGATCAGTGTGAATAGCTCTGCCGATCCGAAGTTCAGTGCGAAGGTGGCGAGATAACCTGCGAAAAGAATCAGTGAGATGTTGGATATGAAGTCGGCAATACAGGAAGCAATCAGTGCGATATCGAGTGCGCGCCTTGCTTCCCCTTTTTGTGCTAACGGATAGCCATCAAGTACGGTGCAGGAGGCAGCTGGTGTGCCAGGCGTATTAATTAAGATGGCCGTAATTGAGCCGCCGTAGATACCACCTTTATATACCCCGAGAAGTAATAATATACCGGTGACAGGTGGAAGCGCGAAGGTGAACGGCAATGTTAACGCGACAGCCATAGGCGTCGTCATGCCTGGTATAGCGCCAACAACGGTTCCTACCACTACACCAACTAAAAGTGCCAGTGCGTTTTCGATGGTTGCGAACAGGGTAAACGCTTCTGATAGTAGCTCTAGCATTCTATTGCAACTTCAGTAGTAACGGGTCAAGGATGCCGCCCGGTATCGGGATATTGGCGACCTGAGTGAAAAACAAATAAAGACACAACGGCAGCGTGACTGAAATAATAAGTATTGCAACGATGTTGCGCTCCCCTGCGAGCAACAACATTGCAAGTAGGGCCAGTATGGGGCCCAGAACAAACCCGAGATACTCAAGAAACCAATAGAGTAAAAAAAGGATGAACACGATAGGGACTAACAATTGATAGCGCGAAGTGCTTTCTTGCTGATTCGTCGGGTTTAGTGGTTTTGGTAATAACGAACGTATGAGAATCAGGCAGCCTAATGCAAGCAGGCAGTAACTGACGAGTCGTGGATAGTACGATGGGCTAAGCGCTACAAACTTAACCTTTTTGGGTTCCTGTACTCCGTAGGGAATGGCGATCCAGATGATAGCCGTTGCCAAAAGAATAAAAACCGCGGCGCTGAGTAAATTTCTTGTGCGTTCAGACCTAAGCATCAATATTGTCTTACGGGAGTATTGTCGCTATCAGGAAGGGCGCCGTTTGGACTGGAATAGTTCATTCTGACATGCTAGTTTCGAGCGACATAGAAAGATTGTTTAGTATCCGCAATTACAAGTCAAGAGAACAAAAGGTTGTTGTCTCTCTGCTTGCCATCAATGACTCTGGGGGAATTATGTTTAAAAAAAGGTTTCTGACTGCAGTGGCGTCTGCACTGATGTTCGTATCTGCGAGCGCTGTCGCAGACGACTATCCATCTCGTCCCATCTCAATTGTGATTCCTTACGGGCCGGGTGGTGCAGCTGACCTTTCTGCCCGACTCATTGCGGGTAGTGCTCCGAGTTATTTGGGGCAATCCATATTGCCAGTGAATAAGGCAGGTGCTGCTGGAGTGGTGGGGTCAAATTTTGTACTGAATTCAAAGCCGGACGGCTATACCTTGCTTTCCGCCAGAGTAGGCTCGCAGATGGGTGTGCCTGCGATGAACAAGACCATTCCGTATAAATGGGATGACTTTACGATAATCGGTATGACTGAACTGAATCCGTTTGTATTGACCGTACCTGCTGACTCACCGCACCAGACTTTTGCAGACTTTGAAAAAGCGGTAAAAGAGGGGGCTGAGATGACGTACTCATCAGCCGGGGTCGGAACACTGCTTCATATAGCCACCGCAGTGATGATTGATGCGATGGGAGCAGATCCAGATGCGTTTACGCATGTCCCTTATAAAGGCGGTGGTAAGGCGCGTACAGCGGTGGTTTCCGGGCAGGTTGATTTTTCCTGGGGCAATCTCTCGGCTTCTCTGGGGGCGATGCAATCCGGTCAGTTAAAAGCACTGGCGGTTACCACCAGTGAGCGGTTTGCTGCCATTCCAGATATTCCAACCGCAAGCGAAGTTGGCTATACGAACCTGGAAAAAATCATTGGTTGGAGCGCAATCTATGGCCCGGCCGATCTGCCTGAGGATGTGGTTAATAAGTGGGTAGGTGCGCTGGAAAGTCTTAAAGATGATGCAGGGTGGAACAAACTCACCAAAGGGTTGGGTAATATTGTCAGCATTATGGGGCCCGAAGAAACCAAAGCTTTTGTTGAATCGCAATATGCTGTTTTTGATGAAGCGATCAATAAACTGGGTATGAGAGTCGAGTAACTCTCAGTCCCGCGCGGACGCTGGCGGGTTTATCGTCGGATTGTCTTTGGCTTGGGTTATCCGGGTATATCGTGTGTGGATGTTGGGCAACGGGGTTGGTGATTACGCTAACCCCGTTTTTCGTTTGAGCGTTTGCAAAGACAATCAGTGAAGATAATTCTCTATGGCAAATCAACCTAATATACTATTTATAATGGCCGATCAGATGGCCGCTAAAGCGTTAAAGTTGTATGGGAATCCGCTTGTTAAAACACCCAACCTTGATGCATTGGCAGCGTCTGGTGTGGTGTTTGATAACTGCTATTGCAACCTGCCGATGTGTGGTCCTTCGCGCGCTTCTTTGCACACAGGTAAGTTACCGTTTTCAATGGCTATGTATGATAACGCCAGTGAATTTCATGCGGGTATTCCAGCCTTGCCGCACTACTTGAGAGCGCTTGGTTATCGTCCGGAACTTTCAGGCAAAATGCATTTCGTGGGCCCCGATCAGCTACACGGTTATGAAAAACGCCACACAACAGAAATCTACCCGGCCAACTTTGCATGGACCGTTGACTGGACACAGGGCAGGGAGTACCGGCCGACAAACCTTACGATGGCACCGATTATAGAATCCGGTACCTGTGTTCGTTCTATGCAGATGGACTATGATGACGAGGTTGAATACCACTCTGTGCAGGCGATCTACGATTTAGCACGTGCCGCTGATGACAAACCGTTTTTACTCACGGTCTCCTTTACATCACCGCACTCTCCGTTTGTGATCACCGATGAGTATTGGAATCTTTATCACCACGACGACATTGAACTACCGACTGTTGCGGAAATTCCATTAGATGAAAAAGATCACTTAAGTCGGAATTTGCACTACTGTCAGGCACGACATCTTTTCACCGTTACTGATGATCATCGTCGTGTGGCGCGCCATGCCTACTACGGAATGATTTCCTATATTGACGACAAGATTGGCAAGCTGGTCGAGACGCTCGAAAAGACCGGATTACGTGAAGACACCATTGTGGTGTTTACATCAGACCACGGCGAGATGATGGGTGAGCGTGGCATGTGGTTTAAGCAGCACTTTTTCGAATGGGCCGCCAAAGTTCCGTTAGTCGTTTCCTGGCCGGCTAACTGGTCGTCCAATAGGGTGACGGAAAACGTTTCCTTAATAGACCTGATGCCGACCTTTATTGATGTGGCGAATGATGGACCGTTTGATGACTACGTCGGGCACATTGATGGTCAGTCGCTGGTGCCTTGTTTGCAGGGAAAGGACGATACGCTTAGTGATGTTGTGATATCCGAGTTTGCGGCTGATGGTTCCACGGGCCCCAGTAGAATGGTGCGCCAGGGGGATTGGAAGTACATGTATCTTGAGGGAAAGGATGAGCTGCTTTACAACCTGAAAGATGATCCGGAGGAAATTAACGATCTGTCCGCTCAGCAGGAGTTTTCCACAATCAAAAGTAAGCTTTCAGCCACTGCACTTGATAATTGGAATCCTGCGCAGTGGTACGACACGATAAGCCTTAGCCAACAAGAGCGTCTAAAAATTCATCGGGTAACCAATGGTGAGCCAACTTACGTTAACAAGATACGTGATGATGATGGTCAACGGTATATCCGCAATGGGAGTGCTGCCGATACCAAGGCACGTGCGCGCCTTCCTTATGTAGCCGCTGCAAAGCCTGATAAGTAGAAGTGGCTTGTGGGCTGTTTGGAAAATTCGGTAGCACGGATCCAAGCCGCAGCCGCCATAGTGGCGTTAGAAAAATTCGACTTAGGCCCGCTATGCCTGCATTTTCCCGCCTTGCTCTGACGACTGTGGCTGTGAAAAGTTTGTTACCGAACTTCTCACACGGCCCACTAGCCTGCATTATTCATGTGGACGACAAGATGAACTGAAGGTATGAATCTTTTGATAGCGCATCACACTCTTCTATGGTGTACCTGTCCACTCTGTCCATTCGACCTCAGAGTCCCATTCTTGTCTGATTAGGCACGCCCCGTCTCACCCGATCTCGCTCGGCACATGGCCGGCCACGTTGCCACGTGATAGGCCAGCCTGTTTAGCGCTAGTGCACATAAAGACTGAGTCGTTTGGAATAATGCAGGTTAAAATAGTTAAGTGGGCTGAATCAGCTATTCTCGAAACTGCAATTACCCTATGCTAGGAGTCTGCGCGGCAGAACCTCCACTACTGCGAACGCGCCCTGCCGGTGCGTTTTTATCGATCATTTTCGTTGCAAATGAATAACTATGCGCCGCAAATGATCGTAAAAACGCCCTCGCCATGGCACGTTCTCGCTACGTGGACTTCTACCGCGCAGACTCCTAAGCTTTGTTGGAAAGGTAGATTAACAGGAGGTTTCAGTGCTCTGGAGTTTCTTTCTGCCTTAGGTATCCTGTTTAGCCACCTGTAGCTATACAGGATTGGTGTGATATTGATCCACCCTGCATTGTTTGTTCAATGCAATTGTGAGGAAAGGCTGTCAATGGGAAGACCTACACTGGCTGCGCGCCTCCGCACGTTTTATGAAGCGCGTATTGTTGAGCTGGAACGACATCAACTAGATATGATCATGCGAGAGTGTCATCTTGCCGTTGCTTGTATGGTGGTCGCATCTGTTTGCATTTTAATGACGCTGAGAGAGGTTGGCGGAACTGCTCTGGTAAATTGGTTTGCTGTGGTAAGTGTCATCCATGTTTCGGAATTTCTGGTTATTTATTTGTACAAAACAGGCCATCTATTGCCGCCAGATTCTCCATTTTTTCGTGTATTTGTCTGGATCGCTGGTTTTTTTACAGGGTATTTCTGGTCTTCTTTTCTTTTCATCGTGCCTTGGCAGGATCCCGGGTATTTCCTGCAGAACACTCACTCATTGATGTTCTTTTTCTCTGTGGTGTTGGTACTGGCAGCGGGATCGACGTACTACCTGCCGGTCTACTTCTCAATAATGTTGGGAATGATGCTGCCGCCGGTTATTTTATTGCTTGGGGCTCCAACTCTAAATGGTGTTTTACTTTTAGGCTTTTTGTTTTTTTCTATTTATGTGCACGCGCGACTTGTCATCGCGAACAACGGTAATTCGGCGCAATTGTATATGGAGCAAAAGAAGAACCTGTTGCTGGTTGGCCAGTTAGAATCGGAAATGGATAACTCTAAAAACCTGCACGTGCTTGCTCAGCGATCACTGCTGCAGAAAAATCAGTTTATTGCCAGTGCTAGTCATGATTTACGGCAGCCTTTGCATGCGTTTGGATTGCATCTGGAAGCCCTGAAAACACATGTTAATAGCGACGAAGGCGTGCGCATCAGACGAGCCATGCAATCTTCGGTGGAAGCATTGAACGTGTCATTCAGCGAATTGCTCGATATTTCCAAACTTGATGCAAATAATTTTAAATCTAATGCCAGGGATATTGAATTACGAAGCTTTCTTGAGGAGCGCGTTGAGAGTTACAGTGCTGAGGCAAATAGAGCGAATATTTTATTTAGGATGGACGGGCCCGAGATTGCAGTCAGAGTCGATGCTTTAATGCTGGACAGGGTGGTTAGGAACCTGGTGTCCAATGCGGTAAAATATACCAATGAAGGCGCTATCACCGTTAGTTGGAGCGAGTGCCAGGGGCTGGTTTTACTTGCGGTGAAAGACACTGGTGTTGGTATTAAGCGCGAGGAGCTTGATTCTATATTCGATGAATATTACCGGGTTGATAACGATAGTATGGTTAGTGGTTGCAAACCGGGCTTGGGATTGGGTTTGAATATTGTGAGTCGTTTGTGTCAGGAGGCCGGTTGGAAATTACGGGTGGATTCCGTGGTTAACTCCGGGTCGGTATTTGAAGTCACTTTGCCTGTAGGAGAATTTACTCATATCTCTCAAGGTCACGCGATCGTTCGGGAGGTTAACCTGGGCAAGTATTCAGTTCTTGTTATTGACGACGATCCATTTGTATTGCAGGGCATGCAAAAAATGTTAACGACCTGGGGTTGTTCTGTTATTGCTGCGGATAATGTACCAGACGCCCTAAGGTTAGCTTCCGATAGCAAGGACTCGCTTTCGCTTATAATTGCGGACTATCAATTGAAGCACGGTGAGTCAGGTTTGCATGCCATAGAGTTGTTGCGTGAAGAGCTCAAGCGCTGTGTTCCGGCCCTGATTATTTCCGGCGACACATCAAAAGCCGGCGTTGAAGCAATCACATCCCAAGGTTATACGCTACTGAGTAAGCCCGTGCTTCCAGAGGTACTAAAAAGTGCAATCGCTGAAGTGCTGGGTTGAGAGATAAAGGCTGTTGTTTGTAGAAAATCTCATTGGTATGCCGTGAATCTAAAAAAGCAGAAAACTAAAAAGCTTACGTTATTGAGTGTCTCTACCCGGGGGTGTATTCACGAGTCGCTTCAGGGTCATCAGAAGTGCGGGGTAAAGCGAACAGATCTTTCCATGCCTCATCGCTTATCGGGTAGCTTGCCCACTCAAGGGTTTGCGCTACGCGCTCGGGCTTGCTAACACCGCAAATGGTTGATGAGATTCCTGGATCATTCATTGAATATTGTAATGCCGCCGCGCCGAGTGGAATGTTGTGTCTGGCGCAAACGGCTTCGACGGCTTGCAATGGGCTTAGCATTTGTTCACTGGCCTGCTGGTACACGTAACTTTTAACTGAGGCGGTTCCCTTGGCAAGCGCTCCACCACAGTAGGGCGCAGCATTGAATACCGCGATGTTGTTTTCAACGGCATAGTCAATGAGCTCTCTGCCATTGGCATTGACCAGTGTGTGGCGGTTGTGAGTGATGATGCAGTCAAAGTTATGGTTTTTTAAAAGTGGCAGCATCACATCAACTTTTCCTGCCGCCAGGCCGATTGCTTTGCACAAGCCTTCATCACGCATTTTACTGAGTTCATCAATTGCACCGCCTGTGCGTGTTACCGGTTCCAGTGATTCTGCGTGTTCCGGATCGTGTAAGTGCAAAATATCAATGTGGTCTACTCCCATGGCCTCCAGGCTTTCTTCCAGCGAGCGTCTTGCTTGTGCCGCATCGAAGACGCCAGAGTCGAGATCTCGATCCAGTTTGCTTGAAATTATCGCACCGTCTGGCAGGCCGCCGAGTTCACGGATCGCCAGGCCAATTCTTTGTTCACTCCGACCGGCGCCATAGATGCGGCTGCTATCTATGAAAGGTGTGCTGGATGTGAGAATCGCGATGATAGTCTCAACAGCGCGTTTTTCATCTACCTCATAGCTGTAGGTGTCCGGCATGTTGCCAAGTGCTGTGGTGCCAAAACATAACTTCGGTACGTGAACGCCGGTAGATTTGACCGGCTTAAGTGAATTGGCTGTCATCGCAGAGACTTCCGGTTAATGCGGGGTGGTGTGTAGAAAGCGGTTATTGCTTACTGGCTATCTTCAAGTATATGAACTTTTCGATCACTGATGTGCTCACCTACCTGCTTCGCGTACGCTGCCATATGAGCCGCCTTTGAATGCGCTTCGAGGTTTGCCATTGTCTCCCATTTTTCAATCACGATAAAAGTATCTTCCCCCACCGGGCTTTGTGCAGAGATTGCATTGCTTGCATCAATCACCGGGCGGTACTCAATACATCCATCCTCTGCCAGTACCGCTGGAATGTTGGCGTGAAATGCTTTGAGCACTTCCGGGCGCTTACC
>CALISD010000082.1 GCA_938041955.1 uncultured Granulosicoccaceae bacterium
CCAACGGTACAAACGTAACGTCATTGGACCTATGGTCGAACGGGCTGAATGGCCAGATACCGGCAGAACTTGCGCAGCTCACCAAACTTGAATTCCTTGATCTTAACGATCCTGAGCTATCAGGACCAATTCCCGAAGAGCCAGGAACCCTAGCCTGCATTATTCACAAGGCGACGAAGAAAACTAAGGCAAACACCTGTAAACATAGGTCTAAACTGTCGTTGGAGGGCCACTATAAAAATAACAGTGTGTCTATTCGCCATCAGACGAAAATATCGCGTCACATCTCGCATGATTAAGCTCGGCACGTGGCGGGCCACGTTTCTCACTCGATCATGCGACCTGTTTAGCGCTATTTCCGCTGAGTGACGAATCCTCATGAATAATGCAGGCTAGCCGTTTGTTAGTAAATCCGATAATGGTTTTCAATGCCAACGACGGGGAAGCCCCTCAACAAGAATAAAACGCTTGCCGTTGCCAGCCCCATGGCGACGCTGTTTAGTCAGCTCGACATCTCGCACACTGCCCGTAGCAGTACTCTGCAACTGCACCTAGCCCCCCGAGTGTAAATATTTTAATTCACTGACTGTTAAATCGCTCTGAACATCGCCTGTATTCAGAGTAGTGGCCGGTTCAAACATCAGGACAACAGGCTCATCTGTTAACGACCGAGGACGATGTTCTGTGCCGCGAACAACATTCAGGAAATCTCCCTGCTCAAGCTCTACCGTTCCCTCTCTAAAATCAATAGCTATTCGCCCCCTCAGGACTAAAAAAGCTTCATCTTCATTCTCATGAGAGTGCCAATCAAACTTCTTTCCAAATTTCGCTACTTTGACTTGCGAATCGTTCACGTCGCCGACAATATAAGGATCAAAAACACTGCTTATTTGTTGATCGACAGCATTTATGATATTGATTTTTCCAGGTAGCATTCCAGTTCCTTCGAGTACATTTTGTCGTGCAGTCTGTAACTTAACACTGGCTGTTGAATAGAACCACCTCAACACAAAGTGTCATGAGTGGCAGTGCGGCAACGATACGATGCACAAGCGTCAGGGCCAACGCTTATTAACAGACATACTGTCAAAGATACATCGTCGATCACACCTACGCTATTAATCAAGAACCGCATGAAATAACAAGTTCAGATCATCCATTCCATCACCTGCCGCCTGTGAATTTCCATTATATTTTTCCAGCCTGTCTAATTCAGACTCGATAAATTCATTCAATAGGGGAATCGCAGGAGCGAGTTCTTTTTCCATGCTCATCTTCTTTCGATCCAGCAATGAAGAAATTTCAGCGCTTAACTCACGTTCATGTTCGATCAGTGACCTTAGGACATCAAACTCAATAGGAGCAGGTGTCCCGTGTTTTTCTAACCAACGGATAGAAAGCAATGGCCGTAATACATAAAAGTATTTTTTCAACGGCACCATCTTTTCTCGCAGATAGCCTCTGTAGTTGGTTTTGGCCATACTTCGGTAGTGATAGATACCCTTTTCAGGGGAATATATTTTTCCTACAAGGTTTCTGGCACTTTGTGCGAACTTACCATCGTCTATATACACTATGGGGGATTGAATCCATTCAACAAACGCAGGGTTAGATTTACTAAACAGCTGCAATGCCTTTCTGACATCCCAGCCGTTTATATCAATTTCGTCAATTATTTCATACTCAATAACATCGCGTTTTTTCTCCAGATCCACCGCCACGTACCAGTCTTTAGGGTGAGCGTATATGAAGCGTACATCATAGTCGCTATTCGGTGATGCAAATCCCCAGGCCCGACTACCGGACTCTATTGCATACAACACACGCACGTTATGTTCCTGCTCCGCTATTGAAATTCGACTTAGAATTTCAGTTCTTACTTGTTTAGAGATCATAGGACCTGTTATTTCCATCGCACGCCTTCCGGCAAGTTATAGCTACTGTATTCAATATGCAGAATTCTCCTCTGGTTCGGTACCGTACCTTTGCTTGAAGAATGTAACAAGTGAGGACGCATAACCAGCGCAGATCCCGCGCGGGCCTCGCACAGAACAGACTGCTTGCATTTTGTGTATTCAAAAACCTGTGATTGGCTAAGTAAGCCCATAGTGTGGCTATTCGGTATAACTGACAAACACCCGTTTGAACTGTTTGAATCATCAAGATGAATTCTAATAGTCACCATCTGGTTCAATACCTCAACAGGTGGTTGAACATGAAGCACCTCACCCTTGCTACTCCACGGCCCCCAGGTTGGATCTTCGAACCTTTTTGATACTGAGACTGTTTTATCTTGATGCCAGCTGACCAACCAATTATTAGTAAGGGTTTTATTAAACACAATGGCCCGAACGAAATGTGGCTCTGCGTTTAAGTATTCCCCGACCTTGTCCTTCAGGCCTTGTGACTCAACCAAAGCACCGACCACTGAAAATCTTTTTTCGGCATTGCGTATGCCGCCTTTTCTATCTGGCAGACAAAGTCGATCAAGCGACCGATCAACTTCAACGAATTTATCAGGTGGTAGAAATTGTTCAATAATTTTGTAGCCGTCGGCTAATACTGTCATCAACGCGTTCCTCGACGAGCACCACAGAAACGTACCCGTTCGGGTACATCACCATTCAAAGTGAATGTGCTTGTTAATATGTGAGTATCATCCACTGCACAATGCCTGTGGCCTCGAATCATTCGCTTTCGTCAATTGATATAAAACGCGCCGGAACTGCATCTGTTAGCCAAACCTTGTTTTCAGACAGATAAAACACCAGCCCGGCGGCATACATTTGTCTTGCTTTTATACAAAGGATTACCGGTCGGCCGTGACGAGCCCCGACACTTATCGCAGTTTCCTTATCGGATGACAGATGCACATTCTGTCGATTCATTTTCATGAGTCCATCGTTAAGAATACCCGGGACAAACCGATCAGCGGTGCTATGATATAGAAGTTCAGGCGGTGCTATTGGTGCAAGGTGTAGATCCACCTCAATTGAATGCCCTTGATTTGCACGTATTTTCCCATCCCTGATTATGAATCGTTTTTTCTCATTCGTTTCTACTATCTCTACAAGCTCTTCGGACGAAATAGGCCTACCCTTTGACTGACAGGCACTGAGTAATTTATCAACTGATATCCAGCCCTCGGGATCAAGCCTGATTCCAATAGCGTCCGGTGTATGACGAAGAACGAGGCTAAGAAACTTACTTTTTGATATGAGTGATTTTTTCATAGAATGTTAGGGTATTCAGCGCCCGCAAGGTAGTAAATTCAAGTCCTGCAGCCGCACTGACCAGCAAAAGTAATACTTAAACAACCCGGTCACAAAACCAGTCTTTAATAGGTCACACAATTGGCTGAAGTCACTATATATCCCCTACATCAGGGTAATTACAACCCATCCCGCAGTGAATTAAGGATTTACCAATAGAGTCCGCTATGACTCTAAGGACTGTTCGTGTTTCGTGAATTCGGCACACTGTTCGTAATTATGGGTGGGAGAATCCTAATGACACTGACTGCGACTTTAAAAAAAGGTACACTGCTTTTGGCAGCGAGCACCACATTAATAGCATGTGATGCTTTACAAATCACAGGGGGGCCGCTTGACCTCGATATTGGCGCGGCTCAAGCAAACAACTTATTGGACCGGGGTGGTTTTGATGGTGGATTTGGCGAATGGCGCGCATGTAGCGATCCATCGACTGTTACCCTGAACACCAACGATATCAACACTATTAGCTCAGCGCAGTTGTCTGCTAATGGCTGTATTTATCAGTCGGTTCCTGCGGCACCAAATGATCTAATGATTGCCAGTTGCAGCGCTCGCAAAGCGACGAATAACTGGGCGAGCATGACGTTTGGGTATCTTGATAAAGATCATCAGCCACTAAAAACTGTTGAAGCGCCAATCCCAGATACAAATTTCACCACCATCTCAGCCAGATTACGCGCACCTGCTGAAACCGCTTTTGCAGAAGTACTCATCTATGCAGAAGATGGCGCGGTGATCGATGACTGCGAATTGGTCAACACGCAAGAAGGTGCTCCGGAAGAGTTACTTATCAATGCATGGTTTGAAGAAGGGCTAAACGGATGGCAGGCATGCCCACGAGGCAGTGTTACCATCGACAACGACGTCGCGAATCTTAATGAAAGCTGCCTGAGTCAAAAGTTCACCGCCTATGAGGGACTGGAACTCACCGTGAGCTGTAATGGTGTTAAGCTGGACGACAACCACACGGCTTTGGCGCTTGGCTTCCTTGATGCTACATCGCAGGCGGTTGGTATGGTCGAAGTACCTATCACCACAGAAGAAGGTGTTTACCCCTCAGTGACACTCACAGCGCCGGCGACTACCAGCTACGCGCAGGTTATGCTGTACTCAGAAGGTGAAGCGACTATACGAAGTTGCTCGCTGAGCCAGCCACAAGAAGGCTAATCTATTATACTCACCACCGGTCTGCAACGCATAGATATGCGAAGCCCGGCACGTAAGGGACGGGATCAAGTCCAGCCGCGAAGAACATTCGCGTCTGGACTTCTGCTCCAATAGGCAACACAGTTGGCTATAAAAATAAAGCTGTCGCACTCATACACCGGCAGCTTCTTTTTTTGCGAGTATTGATTCGCGATGCGCAATGTAGCTCGTTGACAGCACCAGTATGGCCCCTCCAAGAATCACATAAATATCCACCACATCTCCAAATAGCATCACACCCAACAGCGTTGCCCATATCAATTGCAGATAGGTCATTGGTTGCAGCACTGCTAGCGGTGCACATCTAAACGCATGTGTAAGGGTAAAATGGCCCAGGGTCGCAAACGCCGCCGTCAGTAACAGAAGGAACCATTCCCTTGGCACCACGCTAACCCAGTTCATTGCTGCTGGAATGAAAAGCGTTATCGAACAGACCAGTGATAGAACCGCGACAATCACCTGATTACTGTCGGTCTCGGTGAGTTTTTTGGTGAGAATAAAAGATGCTGCGAATAACGGTGTGGTACCAAGTTGCGCCAACTGTCCGATGGATAACTCCTGAAAACCCGGACGTAGAATCACCAACACACCCAAAAATCCAATAACAACAGCCATTAACCTTCGTGCGTGCAATCGCTCACCTAAAAATATCGCGGCTGCAATAGTAACCACCACCGGTGTGAGGTAACCCAGCGCGGTGACTTCCGCCATTGGAATTCTGGCCATGGCAAAAAACCAGAGAATCACAGCAAGTGCGTGGGCTACACCTCGCGCAATCATTATTGCCATTGCGTTGACACGCAATTCTTTTGTACCCATGCGATAAAAAACCGGCAACAGCATGAGTGTGCCGAAAAAATATCGAATAAACGCCGCTTGCGAAGCCGGCAAGCGCGTCCCCACCCATCGAACCAATACCGCAACACAAACAAAGCACACACCGGACGCCACCATGAGCAACAAACCACGCGTGATAGCTGTGCGGGGAATTAGATTGATAGTCAACTACAGATCGCAGAGTCAACGACAGCGACATAATTTGGCAAGGCAGGATTCAACGAGTTGGAAGTGAGCGATTGCGACAACATCATTCATGGTAGCACCAGCTGCACTTCAGCCTTCGAAATGTCAGCAATTGATAACGAATGCCGCTGAGACTTGATTATTCCTGTTATGTCATGACAATATATCCCAACTGCGCTATTATATGGTCGGAATGGCTACACAGTATGCAACAGCATGTGCGACGGACTATCCATGTCTATTGTAACAATGTTGATACAAACAGTAACTGATTATCGACAGCCAGACAGGTCAAAGATGACGAGCCATTAATCATTAACGTAGCGACATAGTTTTGGACGAAATTATTATCGTTATCAGCTATCTAAATGTCCAAACCAAGTAATATCGCACCACCAGTAAAAACCGCTCTAACAACAGGATTTACACATGCTCAGATTGATCACTGCCGCCACAGCGCTGACAGTACTTGTCGCCTGCGATAGTGAGGGAATTGATCGGACGTCTACAGGTCAAACCCCGACACCAACGACGACGCAACCAATTCAATCCACCAGCGGGACCGTTACACAGAACGATGGCACCAACACTTCCGGTGCAAACGGTGGCACTGATGGTGCCGTCACCATAGTTTCCGATGGTTCCGCGACCAATGGCGCGGCAGGCACCGGTGGAAGCAGCACAGGCGCCACCGGCGGAGATAACAGTATCAATGCCCTTGGCGGCAGCGGATCCAGTGACGGCGGTGAGAACAGCATCAATTCTCTCGGTGGCAGTGGCTCCAGTGATGGTGGTCAAAACACCGCCGGAAGCACTACCACCCAACCGACAAACGATCAGCCGACTACCACAGTAGATGCCTCGCTTAATCTGGCACCACCAGCGAGCGGCACAACGTATGTAAGCACAATGAGTCCGATCACATCTGAAAACGGACCACTGTGCATAGGTCCGGCGCGAGACGAAAACAACAACGTGATGTACAACGAACAGGGTAACTGCCCGTTGGTTCAATTTCACGGCAACCTGGCGTTCGGTGACTTCATCCTTGCCACAAACGCATGGAATTTCTGCGCCTCTTCGTTTGATGACTGGGAACAGTGTGTCTCAGTGAATGAGTCGGCCGGTGCAGTAAAGCCACGATGGGACTACGACTGGGGCGAAGAATACCAGGTGAACGGACAAGTATGGCTGGTGAAGTCCTACCCTGAGATTATCTACGGTATCAAGTCGCCCAGTGAGTTCTCTGGCAGCACACTCGCAGAAACGCCTGCTGAAACCGGCCTGCCGGCAAAAGTGGCGGATATGCCTTTCTTCAAAATTGATTACGCGTTTTCAAGTGAAGAATACCCCACGCGAGGCAAAGACTTTAACGGTCAGCGCATCAATGGCGAACGCAACATCGCTGTGGAAGCTTTTTTTCATGAATTAGCCGGCGAATGCGAAATAGGCAGTCTGGTCAGAAACGGCACCACTAGCAATCAACGCTTTGAGATTATGGTGTGGCTTGATGCTGGTGCGGAACGTTTGCCCGCAGCACCAAGTGATTTCGTCACCACACAAACGCTTGATGGCATTCAGTACGATATTTACACCAAGCCGTCAGACCCTGAGTACATTGCTTTCGTGTCCAAAACACCTACGTCAAGCGGTAGCATCAACTGGAGCACTTTCGTAGAGTGGACTCGCACCAACAGCCACAGACTGACTGAGGTTTTCGGTCGTGGCTTTGACACCGTGCAACTACAAGACGACTGGTGTATGGCGAATATTCTTCTCGGTACAGAAATCTGGTGGGGTAACGGTTACTTTCAGGCAGATGAATGGACGATCAGTCGAACCGTTCGTTAATAGGCACAAAAGTAGTTAGATCTAAAAGCCGGCTCTACGCCGGCTTTTTTTGTGGCGAATATTTCCAGGGACTTAATAAAGCCTTTCGGCCGAACACGCGCCAGGCGATTACTCCTCCTACGTAGAATGGAAGTAGTCCTGTATGCAGACGGCCCGAATTGAATATTGAGCGCAACAAGTCGTTAACCACAACTTGATCACGTAGGAAGGCACCAAGCATTCACCGACGGAAAATGGCAGTATGTAAGAGCTAATCACCGTCACCCGGTTTATCAGAAAAATACTGCTTCTTATCTGGCACACCTTTCCACTTTTCAGAGTCTTCAGGCAAAGTACCTATTTCGGTAATTAGAGGCCAAATCTTCGCGTACCTGGCGTTGAGGTTAAGCCAGAACTCAATCCCTGCTTCATCATCGAAAACAATCGCATCTACCGGACATTCAGGCACGCAAAGGCCGCAGTCAATACAGTCATCCGGATCAATGACCAGCATGTTTTCGCCTTCATGAAAGCAGTCTGTTGGGCAAACTTTCACACAATCCATGTGTTTACAACGGATGCAATCGTCTTTCACCACGTAGGTCAATACAGCTCCTCAGCACGCAATTGTAAAACCTAAAATACCATAGGCATAAAAAAGCCGACATTTACGCCGGCTTTTTATTTCAGATGTTTTTTGCAGACGTGGCGCTAACCTTCACCACCGGGTTTATCAGAAAAGTACTGCTTCTTATCAGCAACCTCTTTCCACTCCTCGGCATCTTCCGGCACTTTGCCAATTTCGGTAATGTTAGGCCATATTTCTGCGTATTTAGCATTTAGGTCTAACCAGAACTCCAGCCCGTCACCCGTATCATCTACGATAGCCTCAACCGGGCACTCCGGCTCACAGACGCCGCAGTCAATACACTCATCAGGGTGGATGACCAGCATGTTCTCGCCTTCGTAAAAGCAATCAACAGGACAGACCTCTACGCAATCCATATGCTTACACTTGATGCATTCTTCTTTCACTACGTAGGTCAAAACGGGTCCCTCTAAAGGTGGGGTTTTTAAAGACCGCAGGTCACACTACCGTGACACTGAGGAGGCTGTACATCTGTTAGTATACTGGCGATTAGCAACGAACACCACGGAGCCTTTATGCCCCCAGCCGCCGCACTGGATCACCTCACCGTTCTGGATCTCACACGAATTCTGGCAGGCCCATGGGCATCACAAACGCTGGCTGATCTAGGTGCTGATGTCATCAAGGTGGAACAACCAAAAACCGGCGACGACACTCGCGCCTGGGGGCCCCCGTTTGTTGATGACAAAAAGCCCCCTGAAGGCGTGTCTGCGTATTTTTGCAGTGCAAATCGTAACAAGAAATCGCTCGCCCTCGACTTCGCCACCGAGCGCGGTAGTGAGATTTTACAACAGCTTATCTCTCAATCTGACGTTCTGATTGAAAACTACAAGGTAGGCGGACTAAAAAAATACGGTCTGGACTATGAGACGTTGAGGAAACAATATCCAAAACTCATCTATTGCTCGATCACAGGCTTTGGACAAACCGGGCCTTATGCACACAGGGCCGGATACGACTTCATTATTCAGGCCATGAGTGGCCTGATGAGTGTCACCGGTCAACCGCCAGGTACTGCAGGTGACGAACCAATGAAAATTGGAGTAGCGCTGACAGATATTATGACAGGACTGTACGCCAGCACCGCGATTCTCGCAGCGGTGGCCCATCGTGAAAAAACCGGCAATGGCCAACACATTGATATGAGCCTGATGGACGTGTCTGTTGCCGCCATGGCCAATCAGGGAATGAATTATCTTGTCAGCGGCACTTCACCAGTTCGAATGGGGAATGCCCATCCGAATATTGTGCCGTATCAGGTATTCCCTACTGCAGATGGTCATCTGATCATCGCCGTAGGTAACGACAGACAATTTCAGAGCCTGGTTACGGTGTTGGGTAACGAGTCGCTCGGCCACAATGAGCGTTATCGCGACAACAGCAGCCGTGTCGCCCATCGAGACGAACTTGTCCCACTATTGGCAGCCTTGACCAAAAGACAAACGACCGCGCACTGGGCCAAAGCACTTGATGATGCACAGGTGCCTTATGGGCCAATCAACGATACCGAGGCGGTGTTTAATGATCCACAGGTTAAGGCAAGAGAGCTGGCGATCGAACTGCAACATCCCGAACGCGGTGCTGTACCGGGAGTAGCATGCCCTATCCGTCTTTCCGAAACACCGGCACGTTATAACAATGCACCACCATCACTTGGCGAACACACAAAAAACATCTTGCAGGAACGTCTTAGCTTAACTACAGATGAGTGCGAAGCGCTGGTTCGTGATGGAATTTGCAGCTCGGGCTAGCAAACCAAAGACACTCACAATGACATAAAAAGAAAAGCTATAACGAATGTTGATGACATTCGACCTTACCATGTTCAAAAAAACATGGCGTGCCCACACTGAGTAGGAACAGAACTCTCTTTAGCAAGAGGGAGCAAAATAACCAATTCGGTAAACCAAAGTGACATTGCAGTACAAGCCTGGACAATGTCACTTCACGCCGACAAATGTCACGCACAATCGAAAACAATCAAAGACCCGCAATTCTCCAAGCGAGAATCGCCATACAGCCGGGACCCCTATGAGCACCATCTATTTCATCACACACCCCGATGTAGATATAGATCCAAATATTCCCATCACAGATTGGTCGCTTTCTGATCGCGGAATGAAGCGAATGCAAATCACACTGACTCTTGAATGGGTGAAGTCAATTCAGAGTATCTTTTGTAGCACAGAAAAAAAAGCAATAGACGGCGCGCAAGTACTCAGTGATTATCTTAAAGTACCTTTTACTACCCTTCAGGAACTGGGAGAAAATGATCGCAGCGCTACCGGTTATCTTCCAAAGCAAGAGTTTGAACTTGTCGCAGACCAGTTCTTTTCCGAACCATCACAATCGGTTCGCGGTTGGGAGACTGCACTAGCAGCGCAATCCAGAGTAGTCGAGGCAATTCAAAAGATAGTAGATTCTGAAAACACAAGCGGTCCTATTGCTATCGTCTCTCACGGCGCGGTAGGCACCCTGTTACTCTGCCAATTAAGTAACCGGGCTATTGCAAGAGAGCATGATCAACCGGCTAACGGCGGTGGAAATTACTTTTCTTTCGAGAGTGATACGCTTGAGGTTAATCATGGTTGGATAGCCATTGATGCTTAGACAAGCTGTAGGAAGTAAAGCCACGATGTCGTTGAACGCTCCTCCAAACGCAGTGGCATACGCGATCACCCCATCCACCAATGGCCTTACATTCAACGGCGTCAGTTCAGGGCTATTTCTCTGCTGAAGTAGTGCATGTCATATGCTCAATTCGATCGATGCGCTTTCAGCGTTTGCCTCCGCAGATTCGATCATACCCGACACGGGTTGGAGGTGAGTCCAGCGCGATCAAGGAAACGCGTGAGCGAGGGCCTGACACGGAGACATTTCCAGTTCGTTTACGAACGAAATTTACGTGTGACCCGCACATCGCGGCGCGTGCCTCATAAGCGCACCGATCCAATGACAACAAAAGAATGCGCTCTACATGCGTACGCAACCCGCAGTATTGGCAAGATTGTTCGCACACCAGGATCACAATCCAAACCGGGCTCCAAAGGGGCAAAAGCAACTTTCTCCAGCCCGTTCAGTAATGTACAGCTGCGCATCCACGGTCGGCTTGTCGCTGAACGCAAAACGAGCGCCGTTGTGGTAGCGCCCGATTCAACGCCATCGATGAAGCAATCGGTATAGTGTCGGTCTTACCAAGGGTAGAATGAGACCTCCACATTCTGACCTAGTTGAACGCTCTAAAGGTTACTCCAAATGGCTACATTTCCGGCTAAAGCAAAAGTTGTCATCATCGGACAAGGCGGTATCGTCGGTGCATCTGTCGCTCATCACCTGATTGAGCGCGGCTGGGACGATATTGTCGGCATCGACAAGTCAGCAGTCCCGACTGATATCGGCTCAACGGCCCATGCTTCTGATTTTTGTTATGCCACTGCGCATGACCAGATGACCTGCTACACCACCATGTACAGCATCGACTTTTTCGAAAAGCGAGGTCGTTACGAAAAGGTCGGCGGGCTGGAAGTTGCCCGCGTCGGTGATGATGACCGAATGGCGGAACTGATGCGCAAGGTGGCTTCCGGCAAAGCCTTCGGCACCAACGCCCGTATGATCAGCGCCGCTGAAGCAAAAGAGAAGATGCCACTACTTGAAGAAAGCATGATTCAAGGGGCGCTGTGGGATCCTGATGCAGGTCTGGTTAAGCCGCGTTCACAAGTAGTGACCGGTGAAATGGTGGAAGAAGCAGAGAAAACCGGCAAGCTTAAAGTCTTCGCCAATACACCCGCGACCGATCTTAAAATTGAAAACGGTCGTATTGTGGGTGTTGAAACCAGCCGCGGATACATAGAAGCTGAACACGTTGTTGTCTGCGCCGGCCTGTGGGGAAGACTCATTGCCAACATGGCAGGTGAAGACTTACCCGTTATGCCAGTGGATCACCCGTTGCTATGGTTCGGACCCTACAAAGAATTTGAAAACACCGGCAAAGACATTGGTTACCCTCTGCTACGCGATCAGGGTAACTCTGCCTACCTTCGCGATACCGGTGATCCGGAAACCTCAGAAGGCGGAATGATTGAGTGGGGCTACTATGAAGAAAAAGAACCTCGCATGTGTCACCCGCGTGACTTACTTGAAAAAGAAGAGGCACGACTCTCCCCTTCACAACGTGATCTGGAAATGGATCAGATCATCGAGCCATTAGAGCGTGCTATTGAACTTACCCCCATACTGGGCGAGTTAGGCTTTGATGAAAAACGTTCTTTTAACGGTCTGCTGCAAGTCACCGCAGATGGCGGCCCGTCGGTGGGTGAATCAGCCAACGTGCGCGGCTTATGGTATGCCGTATCCGTATGGGTTAAAGATGGCCCGGGAACCGGTAAAGTCATTGCAGACTGGATGACCGACGGGCGCACAGAGCTCGACCACAGTGGCATTGATGTGGCACGCTATTACCCGTTTCAACAGGAAGAACAGTACATCCACGATCGCTGCTATGAAACGGCGTTTAAAATCTATAACCCTGCCGTTCACAACAGAGAACCTTACACTAAAGGCCGCGGCATACGTCGCAGCCCTTTCTACGAGCGTGAAGCTGCATTGGGCGGCTACTTCATGGAAGCAGCAGGTTGGGAGCGTGCTCACGGCTACGCCAGCAATGAACACTTAATAGAAAAATTTGCGGACCAGGTACCGGTACGCGAAGCCGAGTGGGACAACCGCCATTTCTTCAGAGTATCAAACGCCGAGCACCTGCAGCTAAGCGCCGATGTCGGCATGGTGAACTTATCGCACTTTGCCATTATTGACGTCACCGGCCCTGATGCCGAAAAACTCATGGAGTATGTGTGCGTCGCGAAAATCGGCGGTGACACACCCATTGGTAAAGGGGTATACACGCACTTTCTTGATCACGCCGGTGGTGTGCGCGCAGATTTAACTGTCGTCAGAATGGGTGAAAATCACTTCAGGGTGATGGATGGTGGTGACTCAGGGAGTCGTGACCTTATCTGGCTCAAGCGGGTAAGTACTGATCACAACTTCAGTAACGTTACGATTGAAGACAGAACTACAGATTTTGCCTGCCTCGGGATCTGGGGGCCAAACGCGCGTACTACGCTGCAGAAAGTGGTTGATGACCCTGATGCGCTATCAATCGAAAACTTCCCGTTTGTGTCAGTGAAAACCATCACCATCAGCGGTGTCAAGGTGGCCGCATTCAGAATTTCATACGTCGGGGAACAAGGCTGGGAGCTACACTTTAACTACGACGATGGCTTAGCGGTGTGGGATGCACTCGCCGCGCAAAATGTCACCCCGGTCGGCGTTGAGACCTATGCCAACAGCAGACGACTAGAAAAGAGCCTGCGCTTGCAGAATGCAGATCTGCTTACCGAGTACAACTTGCTTGAGGCCGACCTCGCAAGACCTAAAGTTAAAGCCGCCGACTTTCATGGTAAGGAAGCGTATCTGGCCTTCAGAGAGCGTGAACATCAACCGGCGTATCTCTGCACCTTGACGATGGTAAACAATATCGATTCATCTGGTGTTGCCCGCTACCCGGTCGGCACAAGCCCGGTGATAGATCCGGACACCGGTGAATCACTCATTGATTCTGAAGGCAGGCGTTCTTTCATCACCAGTATTGCCTATGGGCCGACTATTGGTAAGAATATCGCCCTCGCCTATATTCCCTACGAATATTGTCAGGAAGGTCGCGAGCTGATGATGGAATACTTTGGTGAGCAGTACACGCTTAAGCTTGAAGGTGTAGGCTATAAGCCACTGTATGACCCGGAAAATCTGCTGCCTAAAACATAGCCAGCAGACAAGCTTTCAGAGAATGGCTTCAGCTGCCTTGCAGCAATGTCGCCATTCTCTGGATAGCCATTGAATACCCCTGAACACCAAAGCCCGCTATCACGCCTTCAGCCCGTTGCGACACATACGAATGATGTCGAAAACTCTCCCGCTTGTGGATGTTTGAGACATGCACTTCAAGCACCGGCCCTTCAAACGTGTGGAGCGCATCAAGTATACCGACTGAGGTATGGCTATAGGCCGCCGGGTTAATGATGATGCCGGCAGAATCTTCTCTGGCTGCCTGAATCCAGTCAATGAGCTGACCTTCATAATTTGACTGTTGAAAGCGGCAGCTGAAGCCCAGCGCCTGAGCTAGCCCGGAACATTCCTCTTCAACGTCCACCAGGGTATCGTGGCCGTAGATCTCCGGCTCCCGCTTGCCAAGTAAATTGAGGTTGGGACCGTTCAGGACGGTGATCAGCTTGCTCATAGTCATCTGGATTTCATTGTTGGATCCGGCTAAGTATACCTGCGTCGGCAACGATACCGCTCTGACAATTCGACAAATTCTTTCTCTGTCTTATGCAGCAGACATTTAATCCTCTAATGACTGATCCGGGCTGATTTTTCCGCGCTATCGAGCAACCGGGCAGTAACCCGGTGGCAGTGCAAATACCAATGGGTGGTGAAGAAGATTTTGAAGATGTTGTTGAACTGATAAAGATGAAAACCATCTATTGAGACGATGCATCGAAGGGCATTAAGTTCGAAGAGCGTGCCCTGGAAGATATTGGCGACGACTCATTGATAGCAACATGCATGAGATGCGCGACAAAATGGTCGAAGAGGTAATTCCCGCTTCACTATAGACGTTGATCGCAATACACTACGTCTGACGATATATTAGCAAATTGCGCTTTTTTTGGCTCTGGATATGACGCCCTCAAACACCCCAAACCTATTCGCACCGTTATTTAAACAGCTGGCATCATGCTTGTCTGCCCACGACAGCGATATCGCACAACAGATCTCTATTGAGCTTAACCAATCAACGGACCTCCCCATCACCAAACCTCCCCAAATAGTGCCTCAATGTGATGCGCTGGACATCGCATTTCAGGAGCCATGCGATCCAATAGCCGATGAGATTAATCAAATACAAAATCACCTGCATTGGTCAGATACATCGGGAGGCATAAAGTCAGAGGATGTAAGAGAACTACTGGCGTTTGTTGAACTTCTGGGCCCCACAGGCATGGTAGTGAATACAAGCTGCCGCGCGGGCTTGCTATTGCAAATGCCAGATACCCACTATCCAGCCCATCGCCACGCAGCGGATGAACTATACCTGACACTTAGCGGCACAGGAACATGGTTCCGTGACGCTGCACCGGCAGGTCAACTTCAGCCACCGGGAGACTTCATCATTCATAAGAGCTACGAGCCGCATGCCATGGTGTCCACTAACAGGCCATTGCTCGCCTTTTGGTGCTGGACCGGTGAATTGAGTTTTGATACTTACGAAATGATGTAAGCAATACGTATCTTGCCACCGGGCGACCTGAATTCAATCCACGGCTTCTTCTTTCTTGCGCCATGCGTCGCGCAGCAGACGATCAAGGCAACCCACTGCGTGAGCAAGGCAGGATACGCTCGTCAAGCAGATCAACAGCAATAGCAACACACCTTGCTCACACAGCCAGCCACCTGAATTCTATCTAATGCAGCCTCTGCTCCCCGCCATACTTCAGCACAGCAGACGTTCAAGGCAACCCGCCGCGTGAGCAAGGCAGGATACGCTCGTCAAGCAGATCAATAGCAATAGCAATAGCAATAGCAATAGCAATAGCAATAGCAACACACCTTACTCACACAGCCGCTCACCGAATTCTATCTATCCGCTACTGACAATTTTGTTCGCACTCACCGGGTTAATTTCAGATGACAAAAAGAACGTACTGATAGCCAACGGCGCCAGCATCAGCAACGCCACTCGCAATCCAAACACCTCTGATAGTAATCCAATGATCGGCGGCGCAAAAAGGAACGCCGAAAACGAAATCATGGTTAGCGCGGCAACGTTATCTGCAGACGATCTGCCCGGCCTGCGAGCTGCTGCCGTGACGGCCAGTGGGTAGACAATCGCCACCCCCATACCACTTAGCGCAGCTGCGACAAATGCCACTACTGCGTTAGGCGCAAGTGCAAATAGAACAATACCCGCAGTGGCTGCAACACCAGACACCTGCACGATAAATCGTTCGCCAAAGCTTTCCCTGAGATGATCACCACTGAGCCTGACGGCTGCCATCACTATCGCAAAAAACGAATAAGTAACACTGATCAGCAACGGCGACGCATCAAGAATCGAGCGCATGAAGACGCCAGACCAGTCGATAAATGCCCCCTCTACCACCATGGCGCCAATCGGCAGCATGCACAGCAATAGAATCGCCCTCGAAGGCAGTCGTACAATTGGAGCCGATGCTTTCTCTGCGGTATCTGCAGCGGACGCCTGAGCAGGCTTCGGCAAGCATGAAGCGACAGCGACTCCTATTACCGCAAGCAACACAAACACCACCGAAAAATGACTCAGCACAGACACCCCGGCTTGACCAAGCAGCCCACCGGTGAGTGCTCCCACCATTGACCCCAGACTCCAAAACCCATGGCAACGGGACATTATTTTTTTTGAGTACAGCTGTTCGATTCTGTCAGCCTCTGTGTTCATCGCGACTTCGACAAGTCCGACCGTCAAGCCGCTGATAAACAGAAACACCATAAACGCCCACTGAGTTGAGGCGACCGCAGGCAAGATGAATGACAACGCCCATAAAGGCACAAAGATCTGGCAGGCGCGACGCAGACCACCGATAAACTCAATAATTTTGGCAGCAACAAAGAGCCCGAGAAGCGTCCCTAAAGGCATTGCAAACAAGCTGAAACCGAGCTCACCGACACTTAGACCCAGCGTCTCCTGAATATCCGGAACCCGCGGAATCCAGTTACCCAGCACAGCAGACTCAATGAAAAACACACCGAAAATGGCAAACGTATATTTTTGAGATGACATCGCGCGATATTGCGTCAATATGCCGCGATAAACAACCTAAATGACAGCAAAGCTTCTGAGCGAGATCAAATGAAGAATCTTCATCTATCAGTTACACTATTCAACAGGTAAATCCAGAGGAAATCTCATGGTAGATGTGTATGTCGACAGCGCCGTAAAGGACGTGCGCCACCTCTATGATTCCATCATCACCATGGATCTGAGCAACACTTCCATATTGCAATTCCTGAGACTTCAGTCAGAAACACTTGTGCAGGCGCACGCAAAGCAGGATAAAACAGTCATTTTCCAGCTAAGCTGTTGGTGTCATGACTTTAGAGGAAAACCGCCAAATGAAATAATGACGCACGTACTCACCACTGATATGGCGAATCAAACCATCGCCAGCGAGTATGGATACGATAACTGGTCAGAAGTTGAATCACTTTCAGGCACAATGCATCATCTGGAATTCGAGACATGCGTTGATCACATGTTAAACGGGGAAATTGACCAGCTAACTCTGGCACTAGCCAACAATCCAGCACTCGCAATACAACAATCTCAATACGGTCATCAATCAACTCTCTTACACTACCTGGCCGCCAACGGCGTCGAAACACATCGGCAAGTCACTCCCGCAAACGCGAGCCAACTTGCTCAATGCCTTATAGATCACGGCACTGACGTTAATGCACAGGCCAACATGTACGGCGGCAGCAAAGCCCTAGGTCTGTTACTCACCAGCGCGCATCCAAAGAATGCAGGTGTCGTGGATGAGGTCGCCATGGTTTTACGCCTTGCAGGTGCGGTTGAAAGTTAATGTAGATCACTATCAGTCACTGTGACTCGCACGCTTTGATCGAAAAAACTTATATAGGAAATACGAGGCAAATAGCGCCAGAAAAAACTCAACAACGCCCGTTATTTCATAAAACCACAAGTGAATATTGTCAGAGGGAAACAAAGAAGTAACGCGCGTCGACTCACCCTCCACTCTTACAAAGGCCAATATTTTTAGTAAGTGATCCCAGCCCCCATGATAAAAACCAGGCAACAGAATAGCCATGACTACAATGGTGAGAAAGCCCCACAACAAAACAACCTTCCTATAACGTATGTACCCTGCGACCATCAGCATCGCGAGCGGTATGAGTACAACGCCCAGCCAAACAGCATGAATGGCACTCCTTTGCCCCAACCCCAAAGCCGCATGCAAATGATGCAGCGTGTCCGTCACCCCCAACAATAAATAGAAAATTATGATCCATTTGAGATAAGTCAGATCTTGGTCAAATCTGGATTTTTGCATTTCAATTCTCAAATAATATTTGGTTTACGCTGATGTCAAACGGCACTACTGATGTCCGTCGATAAGCGCATGTTTCCACTAGACACCTGAACCTACCAACGCACGTGCTTAAACTTTATACAAGAAGTAACAACTCTCCCTACCAAGGCAAGCTCAAGCGCGCTCCAGAGACAAATCCAACGCCTCTGAAACATGAGCTGCAATAGTGTTCACAAACGTAATGCCTGCATGCTCGAATAGCGCCGAGTCAGCATAATCCGGGAAGGCCAATGGAAGCTCAGTACATGCCAGGCAAACAAAATCTGTCGCAGGGTTGCCAATGTGAGCCTCACTCATTTCAATTATTCTCTGTCGCGCCTTTGAAATAACCCCCTGATACAGATCAACATCAATGAGTTGCTCCAGTTCTGCGATCTCTTCATTGCCAAGTTGCGCAAGAGTTGACACTTGGTGCCTCTGCAATGCCTCAGGGTAGACGCTGCTACGCATCGTCATGGGCGTGCCTAATACCAGAGCGTTCTTGCCCCCGTTTTTCGCCACTGTGCTCGCTGTCGTCTCGAGTATACTCAACACTGGGAAGTCCAATCCCTTTACTATGCTATGCAGGCGCATATGCGGCGTGTTACTGGCAATCATTCCGAAATCGGCCCCCGCAGCTCTTAATCGAATGAAAGCATCTCTAAACAGGTTGTCGTAACCAACCCACGAGTCTTCATCGCCATCAGTACCTCGCGCCGACCGGGTCTCGTTGATATTCAACGACTCAATGACCATGGTCGGTGTTGCGTAAGGCGGTGGTTGGTCCAGTTGACGGAAATGTTCGTTCGCCTGTTTGCATATAAGACGATAATAGTCTGCAGTGGATGGCCACGCCAAACCACCAATTATGCCTATCTTTTTCACCAGGTATCCCTATGGCGCCAGCGGCCATGTCATCTGAATTATTTTCACCCAATTTACAGTGTTTTGACCCAATTGTATTTGAGCACGATTTCATACCTCATGGATACAAAAGGTGCACCCTGAATAGTCACAGCACTTTAGCCATATTAAAACCTGTTGTTGAAAACCCAATGGCTTCATATAACTTAACCGCGCGTTGGTTGTGATAAGCCACCCTGAGCTTGATATGAGCAATGCCCGCCGCTTTAAGGCGTTCTTCCAAAATCGTCATTGCCTGCTTCCCGTAGCCGGACCCTCGGTATTCAGCGGCGATATAGAAATCAAAGATAAACGTAGATTTATCGGCAACGTTCGGTAAATGCCATAAATAGCCAATAACACTCGTCCGACCCCTGACCTGCGTCTCGATACACAACAGGAAATGCTCACTTTGTTGCAGAGTCTCCGGAAAGCTGCGAGCAAGATCTCCCTTGGCGAGTTCAACGGCTTTTTCAATCGGGTAGCCATAGTTTCTTACTATCTCGTGGCTATAGTCATATACAAAGTATTCACAATAAGCCAGATACTCATCCTGGCGCATATCTCTTAACATCACCATATGCTTGGCCTTTATGTTTTATTCAACGCCATACATCGGGTGCAGCGAATAGCAGATTACATTCTATTGCTACTACAACGCTACAGATTTAAGTCTCTGTGCTCAGGAAGTCGCCATCAATGATTAACAGATGCCCGCCAGCCTCTGTCACTGAGCGATGGGAACTCAACCCATCGGATACAATGTAGGACATACCCGGCAGCAAAACTGATATGGTTCCGTCCTGTAGTTCGTTTGTCACCTCACCTTGCAGACAATAAACAATATGCCCCAACTCACACCAGTGATCCGCTTTATAATTCTCTGAATACTCCACATACCTGACACGTAACCCTGCGAACTGCATTGTTCGCCAATGCGCGACTCCCGTTTCACCCAGGTGCTCTGTGCGTGGGATACGTTCCCAATCTATAGTCTGAAACGGAATGTTTGAAGTGGCCATTATTATCCTATGTCAACATGAAAGAGCCTGCGCCTGACAGCGCTTCATCATTATACCAGCGCTCAAACAAGACAAGATCGAAGTCATTCGAACCGACTCTGTTGTGCCAGATGTGAGCCACTGGCTAACGTATCAGGTTTTCGGTGCGTGAATTCACTTTGCGGGCGCCAGCAGGGCTCTATCAGACTATTCTGCATTCCTTTTCGGTCATTTAGAAATCCCGTCAAACTCTGAAGACCAATACGTGTGACACAGGCCTCTCATCCCACTACAATTGCCGTCTCTCATCTTAAACAGCATAATCCTTGACTGATCATTATGATGCCATCGTACTAGGGGCTGGAGCTGCGGGTCTCATGACTGCCTGGCAGGCAGGCCTGCGAGGCAAACGAGTACGTGTGCTTGAGCGCAGTA
The DNA here is from genome assembly GCA_938041955.1 of uncultured Granulosicoccaceae bacterium. Taxonomy (GTDB): domain Bacteria; phylum Pseudomonadota; class Gammaproteobacteria; order Granulosicoccales; family Granulosicoccaceae. Next base: position 20,510 of record CALISD010000082.1, read on the forward strand.
ACAAGGCTGGACGCAAGATCCTCATGTCAGGCGGTGGGCGCTGTAATTTCACCAACCTGCATGTCACTGACGACAACTTCGTCTGCAGTAATCCGCACTTCGTCAAATCAGCGCTGAATAGATACACCGCGTGGGACTTTATCGGCAAAGTCATTGAGCATGAGGTGCCTTACCACGAGCGTAAACACGGTGAGTTATTCTGTGACAACAAGGCCAAAGATATCTTAAATATTCTGCTCGACGAATGCGCAAATGCAGGCGTCGAGATTTCAACCAAATCCGATATCAAAAATATAAAAGCCACAGGTAATCATAAATATCAGGTATCCACCAATCAGGGCGACCTTACTTCAGATGCGGTTGTTGTCGCGACCGGCGGGTTGTCAATACCAAGTATGGGCACCACGCCGTTTGGATATGACATTGCAAAGCAATTTGGCATGGAAGTACTGCCTTTACGTGCCAGTCTCGTACCTTATACTTTTGATGGCAAATTAAAAGAAGTTTTCGCAAGACTTTCCGGCAATGCGATTGAAGCGGATATCTGCTTCGGCAACAAATGCTTTAGCGAAGCCCTGCTATTCACTCACCGGGGCTTAAGCGGTCCGGTTGTGCTACAGATATCTAACTACTGGGTACCCGGACAGTCGATTACTATCAACCTGCTACCAGATATGTCAGCAACAGACCTCCTCATAGATGCTAAACATCAAACGCCTAAAAGTGTGGTCAGAACCGTGCTGTACCACCATCTGCCAAAAAGCCTGGTGCTTGAACTTGAATCACTATGGTGGTTCGCACTAAAAGACAAACCACTGGCGGACTGCAGCAATGCCCAGCTGATCAAAATAGCCGACCATCTTAATGGATGGGAAATAGTCCCGGCAGGCACCGAAGGTTATAAGACCGCTGAGGTCACGCTGGGTGGCGTGCACACAGATGGCCTGTCTTCCAAAACAATGGAATCAAAAACGCAGCCGGGCTTATATTTTGTAGGTGAGGTGGTTGACGTTACGGGGCATCTGGGCGGTTTCAATTTCCAATGGGCCTGGTCATCAGGGTTTGCCTGCGGGGAATCCATTTAAGGCTTTTGAAGCAATGACCTGAATCTTTCTGTGCAACTCTCAACTATATAAATCACCGCTCTGCCAGTGGGTTGTGCGGGAAGTTCAGTAATAACTTTTCACAACCACAGCGTCAAAGCAAGGCGGAAAAATGCTGGCATAGCAGGCCTATATCTATTTTTTCTAACGTAGCTATGGCGGCTGTGGCTTCGATTAAGTGTCAGCGAAGTTTCCAAACAGCCCACGAGGTGGGTAGCTAGCTTAAAAAACAAGCACCACTCATGCTATCAGGCACTGGTACACCTAATCGACTTAATACCGTGGGAGCTATTTGTGTGATTGCCAATAACGTATCTTCTGCGGGCCCCCGCCCCTCACCAAAATAATACAACGCCGCATCCTGTTGGTCTGCACCACGCCCGCCGTGATGGCCTCGATCAGATTGCCCGTGATCTGCGGTAACAATAATCTCATAGCCCTCGTCTCGCCATCGATTAATGAAAGGCGCTATCTGAGCGTCCAGCAGGAAGCAAGCATCGTCCATCTCTTCGCAGTCATGTTTAAAACGATGCCCCATACTGTCCAGCGTACAGGTGTGCAATATGCCATAATTAATATGATGGCGATTGACAAGCATACTCAGGGTGGCAAATAAGTCGGCGTCACTAGGTGTCATCTGGTTTTTCATGCCATACCCGGTCATGGAATGAAATCGGCCATGATTGATGCTCATACTGCCGGGCTCATCGTACTCGATGTCATTGATGGGATCGAACGGTGCTCTATTAAAAAACTCCGACCAAAACGAGTGCGTCACTGCGGCTGTAATACCTCCCGCCTTTCTGGTTTCCGAAAATACATCCGGCAGTGAAATTTTAAATACATTGTCATTGCCGGTCGAACCATGAATCACCGGGTCTACCCCCGTATGAATTGAGGCATAGCACGATGCTGACGTAGACGGCAATGGCGCACGGATTCTCCACACCTGCGCCTCTTTCGAATCTACCCATGCTTCCAGATTGCCAAACAGGCTGCGCCAATTGCGCCATGGCACGCCATCAATGATCAACAGAAGTAATTTTTTCGTCATCGTTTTAACTTGCGCCACTGGTATTAATGTCTGGTCTTGTCGAGAGCTTTCATTTTACCAGCTCAGCCTGTGTTTGCCATTCTGGCAGCTTTTGAAAACAATGCCTTTATAGAAGCCACTCATGAGGATTCCAGCCCGACTCTTCCAGGCAACGCTCGCATTTGTGCAACCTGCGACGAAACGCAAGTAACCGATGAGCGTGGATAACATACAGTTCTTGACAGGTTAAAGGGCTACAGATCATGGCTTCGTGGGTCGAGTTTGTACATGAACGCATTCACAACCGATTCAACCAGTATAAGTATATTCACCTCCCCCTTGAGACAGGCATCAGTAGATAAGCGTGTTTATCACCCCAAGTGTGGATCCCTCCCCAAGCTGCAACACCGTTTGCTTAAGTTTCTCAGCTTTGACCTCACCCAATGGCTTGCCGGCAAACCGCATAAATTTCTGCTCCAGCACCTCCGCACTGAAAGGCATTTCGGGATCACCCGCAGCTTCTATTGTCCCGGATTCGAGTCGACTGCCGCCGTGGAGTTCGATAACCACATTGCTTTTTCGGCGTTGCGGGAAACATTGGTTGTATTCTTCTACTTCGACCAGCTCAATCATTTCACTCAGACGAAGCACAGCAGGATTTTTCAAACCGTCACCATCGATATGTTCCACACCAACATCACTGTGGACAATCGCAGCGGCGGTCGGGAATGGCAGACTATATTGCGCCTGCTCTGTTGTATCCGGTCTACGAACGGCCAAGCGCTTTGATTCGTGAAAAGTGCCAATTTCGATACGCTTTATCTGCTGATGTGAAAACGAATGCCTTTCTTTTATCGCCATCACCCCTGCAATTGCCGGCTGCGCCCAACGACAGACCGGGTAGGCTTTCACATACTGTTCACCTATCATCCAGCGAGTTCCCAGGTCTGACCACAAGTGCCTGACCTCGTCATCCTCAATGGTGATCGCCGGTGCGCCGGTAAAACCATCCTGAGCGAGCAATGCGGCAGAGCAACCTGCCATAGAACCCCAGCCAGAGCCGTCTTTCAGCATGGTCGGGTGGTCGATACAGCGCATCATCTGGCTTCGCGGCCCGTGGTATTCAGCGATACCAAGCGCCTCACGAGTCTGCGTATGATCGAGCTTTAAGCTACGCGCACCAATCGCCGCAACTGCAAGCGCCACCCATGCTCCGGACGTGTGGTAGTCACAAGCGGTTGCATGCAAGGAGATTCCAGCCCGCGCGCCGATTTCATAACCGATAAGGATCCTGGTCAATAACTCCGCTTCGGTGGTATCTTTCACTGATTCGGAAAACGCCAGTGCTGCGGGCAGCACGCCGCAACCTATGTGGCCTTTAGTCGGTTTGTATCCATCATGCGCGTCTACCGAGTCAATCAACATACCACCTGCAAGTGCAGCTCCGGGAATGCTGCATTCGCGACCATCAAACAGCATCCGCACACCAGATTCACTTCCACTACCGAAATGCCTGACAGCATGGTTTCGTATGATCTTCGAAAGATCTGTTGCGGTACCGCTGGCAGCCACTCCGAGCAGATCTAACAATGCCATACGCGTGGCGATTTGCACGCCGTTGGGAATCTGTTCCCAATGCAAGTCATGAATGAAGTCATTAACTGTATGACCCATGTGCTTCACTCTAAATTACTACAACAATAAATATCTTATCAGACAACCGCTATGAACAGCGGTAACCCGATAGACGCGATCGCGGAATAACTTAATGGTTCCATACCCGTATCACGTGCCTGGAATGCTCGACCGGGGTGGCTTCTGTGTCCGCAAAAGATTTGCGTGCGTGTGCCACAGTCCAGTTGTTTACATACTGGAATTGGCCGGCACTCATTGCAAATTCAATTTTTGGCTGATTTAAAATAGCGTCGTTAAATGCCTGAAGCGCCTCCAGGTACCGGGGTGTCAGTGTCGCGCCCTTTTTGCTGGTGCCGTTGTGAATGTAGCTCTCGTAATAACGGGTCAAAAACTCACCTCCACTGGCTTCGAATACCGGATTCATCTCATAGGGGGTGTCTCCACTGGCATGCTCGCCCTGCCTGTCCCACGCCACTGCCTCAGTCAGCTCTTTTGCCAGTAACGGGTTGTTCAGCAACTCCTGGTAGGCACCGACTAACGACGTCACCAGACTACCACCCCCCTCTTTGGCGTTCCTCACGCAGTAAAGCCCGACATACTTAGCCGGTTTTCTATACCATCCACCATCGGTATGAAACGGTTGCGCGTGATTAGTGATTGATTTACGCACTGTTGACGGATCTTTCGGGTTGGTGTTCTTCACATCGTATAATGTAACGCCAGCATGGTTCTGCTCCATAAGCTGCCCGACAAATAATGAAAACAAACCACACATCCGTCTGTTGTCGTATTCGTTGTAGTCTTCAGCTGGAAAACGGTCAATGATGGCCGCCCCCGGACCATGGTGATCAAGATATGCCGATAGTTCCCGTGCAAATTTACGGCAAGCGTCAAAACCCTCTGACACGGCAGCAACACTGATCTCTTCAGCGCTTTTTGCCAGAGCTTTGCGTATCTCATCAATACATTTTCCCGGTAGTGACAATGTTATTTGCGGCGCTGATAATTCAGGGGTTTTCCAGAACCTGAGATGCGACTGAGGGATCAGATCTGCCAAGTCATCCAATGCAGTTTGTTTTCCACCGCTTCGAGATACTGTTTCCATTTTACTTACCTTGTTAGTAGTTTATAACCGCTGTATACAAGCAAAAGACTGATAAAATATTTAAAAGTGGAGGCAGACACACCTGTGTGTACTTTGCCCCCTATAAAAAGCCCGAGTGCAGCAGCTGGTAACCACCAGCAAAGGGTAATCAATTCAAATAGGGTAAAGAGGCCGATTGAAAAAAAACCAATAATTCGAATGGTACCGTCTATAAAAAAATAAGCAGCAAAGCTCGCCCTGATTTCGGATTTTTCAATCCCTCTGACAGACAGATACATCATGTAGAAGGGACCCCCTGTGCCAAAGGTAGTTCCCACCAGCCCGCCAAAGAAACCGGCAGGTGCCGCCCAAAGCTTTGATCCGCGTAACACTGGCAAGGGCAGAATTTGATAAATCGCAAAGCAGATAATAAAGATGGCCATGGCCGACGTGAGCACACTGACGTCCACTGACTTAAATAGAAACAGCGCAACCAAACACCCGGTAACAGTAAAACCCAATAGCGGGTATAGCTCCGGCCATCTAATTAATTCACGGTTTTTTAAACCCTGTGCGGCTGAGCCCAGGAAATCAAGCACAACAACCAATGGCACCACTGTGGTAAGCGGATGCATTAGCGTAAGAAGTGGTATTGCAATCAAGCCAGAGCCAAAACCTGAGATGCCTCGAACCAGGTAGGCTACAAACAACACAAGACCGGTGAATACCAATGTCTCTGCGTTATCAAACACTATGAAGTTTTTTATTGCGGTATCCCCGATAGACTGCATATAGTTGTACAGCTACGGGAATACGCCCCCAACATTTATGTTACTACTAAAGTAGCGGTTATAAAAGCACTGTACAATACGATATTTCAACAAACAATTTGCGATGAAATTAAAACCGGCGATAGAACAGGGTCGACCAGACGAACTGGAAAAACGCTTGCAAGACAACCCCGCTCTTGCAAATACAAAGGTCCGTTGGGGTGGGGTACTAAATAGAATTGAAACTGATCCACTCCACTACATCAGTGACTGCGTGTTCAATGGTTTGTTGACCAATGGCACTGAAGTGGCGCTTGCCAACACCCTGATAAACTATGGTGCGCAGATTAATGGCAGTGAAGGCGCAGAAACTCCGTTGATTGGTGCCGCATCCCTGTCAGTTGCATCTGTAGCAAAGTATCTTATTAATAACGGTGCCGATGTTCATGCTACATCAATACACGGTGCGACCGCATTGCACTGGGTCTGTTATGTCGGTTTGCCGGACGTTGCAAGTTTACTATTACAAGAAGGTGCAAAGATTGAATCCAGATGTATTGATTTTCAATCTACTCCTCTATTCTGGTGTGTCCACGCTATTCGTTACGGCGGTAAAACAGATCACAGCAGCATTGTAACAACTGCCAGGGTATTAGTTGAACATGGCGCAGATGTGAAGACCGCGAACTTTCAGAACTACCCGGTTCAGCAACTCGCGTTAGATACCGGCAACAAAGCCTTGATTAAGCTCCTCAACGCAGCCAGGTAATTTAAGCGACCGGCTATAGCTAGTGTACTGTTTTAAAGAATATAGTCATATGATGACCATACTATTTGATACGGTACACTAGGCTCTACACGGGCCAGTAGATGATCCAATAACAAGTTGAGTATCCATCAGCACGGATGTTGGCTCTTTATCTGGATTTTCAATCTGCTCAAGCAGTAATTTTGACGCTTCATACCCTGCCTTCCTTACTGATGACCGGGTAGAGGTGAACTGTGGTTTCAGTCCACCATTGTCAAAGTACGACAGCTCATCGTCGTGGATAATAACCGATACATCTTCGCCAATCACAAGACCTGCATGACTGATCGCCCGCCTCACGCCCAGCGCAACAATGTAAGAAGAGACCAGGAACGCGGTAGGGGAAATTCTCATTGCGAGCATCGCGCTGGCCTTTTGATATCCATATTGCTCTGTAAGGTCATCGGAGGCCATCAGCTCATTAGTTATCGCCACACCCCCCTCATTTAAAGCCTCTTCGTAACCCGCACGTCGCAACCATGCAAATGTCATCTCCTCACGACCATTCAGTAGCGCGACTCTACGATGACCCAGGTCCAGCAATAACCTGGTCGCAAGTTTAAAGGCATTGTGATTGTCCATGTCCACCCAGTTGTAGCCTTCACTATTCAGCATTCTCCCATGAACAACAAATGGCAGACCCACTTCCTGTAACACAGCTAATCGCGGATCATCTGTCTGTGGCGAGTGCAGAATGACGCCATCGACTGCTCGCTTGGCAGCCAATCCCCGGTAGGTAGATGCATCATCTCGTGATTTTTCAACAGTCAGCATCAGCTCATAACCATACTGTGAGTATGTTTGACTGGCAGACGCTATGAATTCGGCGAATATCGGACTGAACACGTCATCTTTGTTCGCCATTGGCACAACATGCCCAATCGTTTTAGCCTTACCGGTTGCAAGACTGATCGCACGCATATCTGGCCGATATCCGCCCTTAGCTGCAGCGCGCTTAACCCGGCTGCGTGTTGCCTCACTTACCTCTGGATAATCATTAAGGGCACGACTCACCGTGGTTTGAGACAGTTGTAGCTGATTGGAAAGCTGTTTGAGGTTCATCTGGAGTGCAACAATTTGAAAGCGCTTTGGATAAATAGTGTAATCGTACAAATAGCACGAAAACAAGCCGCGTATTGCCAATCTACGACTCATTATGACGCCTGATGTTCCGAGCGTTGACAGCTCTCAGCGCTTGGTGAATACTGCGTGTTCCAAGGCGCTTTGACGCCAATTTCTCGCTCCGGAGATAGCAAAATGAAATTTAAACTAGGAACAGCAGCCAGCGTGTTCGCTGCTGCAGCCCTGTTCGCAGGTCCGTCGATCGCGGATGTTTGCGATACCCCTTCCAAGCTAGGTGATCTCGGTAAGTTCGAAGGTGAAACCATAACCATCATGGGTTCGATGGAAGGCAACGACGAAGAAATGCTCACCAACGCGGTTAGCTGCTTTGAAAAAGCCACTGGTGCGGTAGTGAAATATTCAGGCTCACGTGATTTCGCAGCGCTGATTGTTGCTGATCTACGTTCTAACAACGCACCCAACGTTGCCATTTTCCCACAGCCGGGTCTCGCTGCTGACATGGCCGAAGAAGGTCATTTGACACCTTTGGGTCAGGAATCTGCAGATTGGATGGCAGAAAACTACGGTGCGGGTTCATCATGGGCAGCGCTGGGTACTTATGCTGACAAAGATGGCAAAGAAGATTTTTATGGCTTTGCTTATAAAATGGATTTGAAATCACTGGTTTGGTACTCACCGGAGCAGTTCGAAGACAACGGCTATGAAATCCCTGACACCATGGAAGGCTTACTTGCCCTGTCTGACCAAATGGTCGAAGACGGCAATACCCCTTGGTGCATCGGCGTAGAATCCGGCAACGCAACAGGCTGGACTGCGACTGACTGGATGGAAGACTTAATGCTTCGCACCACTACTCCAGAAAACTATGACCGTTGGGTTTCCAACGACCTTCCGTTTAACAGCCCGGAAGTGGTCAACGCAATGGAAGTCTACGGTCAGTTCTCACGTAACGACGACTACGTCGCTGGTGGTGCATCATCAGTTGCCACTACCTTCTTCGGTGATGCTCCAAAAGGCCTGTTCTCTAGTCCGGTATCCTGCATGATGCACCGTCAAGCATCGTTCATCCCATCTTTCTTCCCGAAAAAGGGTGAAGAAGTAGCGAATGGCGAAGCAGACTTCTTCTACTTCCCTCCTTACGAAGCAGCTGACCTTGGTAACCCTGTACTAGGTGCCGGAACACTTTGGACTATGACCAAAGACAGCCCCGCTACTCGGGCATTCTTTGAGTACTTAAAAGAAGCATCTGCACACGAAGCCTGGATGAGCCAGGGTAGTTTCTTAACAGCGCACAAAGGCGTTAATCTGGATGCTTACTCTACGCCTGCACTTCGCAAGCAAGGCGAAATTCTGTCTAACGCAACTACATTCCGCTTTGACGCGTCCGACTTAATGCCTGGTGCAATTGGTGCTGGTGCGTTCTGGTCGGAAATGACAGCCTTCGCCAATGGCCAAGATGCTAAAAAGACCGCTGATAATATTCAGTCTGCATGGGACGCCATCAAGTAAAACCTATATAGAGGCTCGTATAGCTTGAGCCTTATCTAAAGATCTGAAAAATATAGGTCTTAAAAAAGGCGCGCGAGATATCCTTGCGCGCCTTTTGCATACTTCGATCCTTTTCAAAATCGGTAACGCTATGGGTTCATACAGACCAATTATTGCAGGTAATGGCCTCGCCATCGCACTCACTGTGATATTCGTTTTACCGATTACAGCGCTTTTGGCCTACGCGGTTACCTCGCCACTGGATAGCGGGATGGTCAAGCTCGGCAGCTATCTTCACGAGACCCGCGACTGGTCTTTTCCCATACTACAAACAGAAGAACGCTTTGCGAAAATCGGATTCGCGATTCGATCAATCATCATTGCTGTTGGTATCTCGTTCCTCTACTTTTGGCTCACAAACTGGCTCAATCAAGGCCTGGCTCGACGCTCGTCAAAAGGCTCCTGGGGTAAAGAGTCGTACATTATTGAATCCATACAACCATGGATCTTTATCGGTCCTGCTTTAGTCCTGTTGATTCTCTTTTTATTTATTCCCGCGTTTTCCACACTGAGCCTGTCGTTCCAGGAAGCCGATGGAACGCGAACATTCGGCAACTATGCGTTTCTTTGGGACCCCTCGTCACTGGGGTACGAGCAGTTTCGCTATGCTATGCGCAACAGTATTATGTGGTTGGTACTGGTGCCCACCGTTTGCATATCTTTAGGGCTGCTCATCGCAGTGTTAGCTGATTCAGTTCGCTGGGGTATTGTTGCAAAAACACTAATATTCATACCCATGGCAATTTCATTTGTCGGTGCTGCCGTGATCTGGCGTAATATCTTCGCAGGTGGTGGCATTGAGCCACAACAAGCCATCAACGGGCTTACACCCTCCTATCAAATAGGTTTGTTAAAAGCGTTACTCGGGCACACAGCGGCCTACAACGAACCTTTATACAGCCTTAAATTCTGGGGCAATTTCTTCTTAATGTGGATTCTGGTGTGGGTACAAACCGGCTTTGCCATGGTGATCTTTTCAGCGGCGCTACGCGGCGTATCTGAAGATACCATTGAGGCCGCAAAAATTGACGGTGCCAACCCGTTCCAAATGTTTTTCCGTATCAAGTTACCGCAAATCTATTCAACGGTAGTCGTCGTGTGGACCACCCTGGTAATACTGGTATTGAAAATGTTTGACATCCCCTACGCGCTTTCGGCCAACGATGACGACAAATTGCTGCTTGCCACCATGATGGAAAACGCACGCAACAACTGGTCAGTCGGCGGCGACAACGTCGAAAATTTGTTTGCCGCGATTGCCGTCATGCTAATGGTCACCGTTCTTCCAAATATGATTTTCAACGCACGACGATTGCGGCGCGAACAAAAAGAGCTTGGGCATTGATATGACACGTACATTCAAACATGTCGTACTCGCTTTAATTGTTTTTGTCTGGGTATTGCCGTTCGTCGCACTGGTGACAACTTCATTACGCTCTGAAACTGCTTCTAAAACCTCAGGCTTCTGGACAGCGTTCACACCCACCGAATTAGGCCACCGCTTCAGCACCCATGACAAAGGCAAGACAGAACCCTTTGTCACCATGAGCGGCAATATTTTTGAACGACTCAATGCGGGTCGCGACAGCTTTGAAATTGAAGGCGATATCAATTCAATTTTTTTCAAGGGTCGGGTAGCAGACCCTGACAAACCCGGTAAAACCAAGCTGATTCGACAGCTAATTAGGGCTGGAGAACCCATGGATGTGCGTGGCGGAGAGTTTGTATTCCAGCCCACCGGTGATTTCATCTGGACATTCCCGGAAGCCACAGCACCGAAACCCAAAAACCTGGATACCTTCATCAACCAGAATCCTGTGTTTGGCGCAGACGCCTATATTGAAGTTCTATTCGAAAACAAAAATGTGCCCAACGCGCTTATTTCGTCGTTTATTGTCACCATTCCGGCCACTATTATCCCCATCACCATTGCCGCTTTTGCAGCCTACGCGTTTGCATGGATGAGCTTTCCGGGTCGTGACTGGCTGTTTGTCATTGTGGTATCTCTAATGGTGGTGCCGACGCAGCTCGCTTTCCTGCCAGTGCTACAAGGGTTTAGCGGAATAGCGTCGTGGGCCACGGCACTCAACGCCTGGATGACTGATTGCGAAGTAACCAAAACCTGTCAGGTAGCATCTAAATCCTTTGCAAGCCTATGGGTGACTCACACAGCGTTTGGCTTGCCACTGGCAATTTACCTGTTACGCAATTACATCGTCGGCCTGCCTAAAGAGCTGCTGGAAAGCGCTCGCATAGATGGCGCAAGCCACTTGCAGATTTTCACCCGCCTGATCATCCCGTTGTCGGTCCCTGCGTTGGCGTCATTCAGTATTTTCCAATTCCTATGGGTGTGGAACGACCTGATTGTTGCGCTATATATCGGGCCTGCAGATTCGGCCGACCTGGTCTTCCCTATTCGCCTGCAAAAGCAATTAGGTACCTTCAAAGATCAACTGCATCTGCTTAACGCGTCTGCGGTTATTTCAATCATCGTACCGGTTATCGTGTTCTTATCGATGCAGCGCTACTTCATCCGCGGGCTTCTGGCGGGCTCCGTCAAAGGTGGGTAACGCTATGACTACGGACACTTTAAAATGGTGGGAAACAGCGGTCATCTATCAGATTTACCCGCGCTCTTTTCAAGACTCGAATGATGATGGCATTGGTGATCTACCGGGCATCACCTCACGACTCGAATACATTGCAGCGCTGGGTGTTGATGCCATTTGGATCAGCCCGTTCTTCAAAAGCCCGCAAAAAGATTTCGGCTATGACGTTGAAGACTACTGTGACGTTAACCCCGAGTACGGAACCCTCATTGACTTCGACGCCCTGCTCACCAAAGCGCATGCTCTAAACCTTAAAGTAATGGTTGATATCGTACCTGCACATTGTTCCGATAAAAACGTGTGGTTTGAGGAGAGTCGCCAGTCCAAAAATAACGACAAAGCGGATTGGTTTCACTGGGTAGACCCAATGCCCGATGGCACACCACCGACAAACTGGCTGTCTTTTTTTGGTGGGCCAGCCTGGAGCTGGGAACCCCGCAGACAGCAATATTATCTGCATAACTTTCTCAGCAGCCAACCCAACTTAAATCATGCCAATCCAGCAGTCCGTGAAGCATTTATGGACGTGGCGCGCTTTTGGTTTGATCGTGGCGTTGACGGCTTCCGGCTGGATGCCGTACATACCATTAATGCAGATAACGCCCCCTACAAAAACAACCTGGCCAACCCTGAGTTTGTTCCCGGCCCACTCCCGCAGCAACAGCAGCCGTTCTTTCGACAGTTACATGACAGCGCGCAATTAAATCAACCTTCCATTCAGTCCTTTAGTGAATCTTTCAGAGAGATTGCCGACCAATACGATGACCGATATCTCATGGGGGAACTGCACGGTGATGACCCAATCAAGGCCAGCCAGACATTCACGGCACCGGGGCGCTTACACGCCACCTATAACTTCAACCTGCTGGCCTGGGATGGCTTAAATGTTGAGCGGCTTAAAGTTGCCATCACCAAAGCGATCGGGGCATTTAACGGCACGGGCCGATTAAGCTTTGCGTTTTCAAATCACGATGTACCGCGTAGTGCCACGAGACAGTTGACGGCGTTAGGTCTAAAGGAAGAACAACAACAGGCACTTCAATTACTATTATTAAAACTCGAAACCTGTTTAATTGGGTCCAGCTGCGTCTACCAGGGCGAAGAGCTCGCTTTACAAGATGCCCGCGACATACCGATCGAACAAATGCAGGACCCATGGGGAATTGAATTCGCACCGGTTTTTGCAGGACGCGATACTTGTCGCACACCCATGGTATGGAAAGGCGATGCCCCCAACGGTGGCTTTTCCAAAGCAAACAACACATGGCTGCCGATTGATCAAAAGCATTTGGCGAGGGCAGCACTTGATGAAGCAGATAGACCCGAATCCATCTATAACGAATTCGCAGAGTTTTTAGCATGGCGCAAGCATCAACCCGCCATCATGAGTGCGAATAATATGACTGAGTTAACCGGAAGTGCGACACAGCTTGTTTTTGATCGGATATCAGAACAACAAACACTACGATGTCTTTTTGACTTTGAATCGCTCACAGTCAGTTTTGAGGAAATATAAATGGCCCAGGTAGCACTAAGAGGTGTTAACAAGTCATTCGGTAAAGTCGAAGTGATCCGCGATGTCCACTTGCAGATAGACGATGGTGAATTCGTCGTATTCGTCGGCCCATCTGGTTGTGGAAAATCTACCTTACTGCGTCTTATCGCAGGACTGGAGCACTTAACCAGCGGTGAGATCTTAATTGCCGATCGCCCGATAATGGACTTGCCTCCATCCAAGCGCGGCATCGCCATGGTGTTCCAGTCATATGCCCTGTACCCGCACATGACGGTATTTCACAACATGGCTTTCTCACTTGATTTGCAAGGCGTCAGCAAAGCCGAAATTCACCAGCGAGTTGAAGCCGCAGCTAAAATTCTTCAAATGGAACACCTGCTGGATCGCCGCCCTGCAGCGCTTTCAGGTGGTCAACGTCAGCGAGTGGCCATCGGACGCGCTATCGTCAGAAACCCGGATGTGTTTTTGTTTGATGAGCCGCTTTCAAATCTTGATGCCGCGTTACGCCACGATACCCGTGTAGAGATATCAAAACTTCATAACCAACTTGGCGCTACGACAATCTACGTGACGCATGATCAAGTCGAAGCGATGACTCTGGCAGATAAGATCGTGGTACTTAAGGATGGTGAGGTCATGCAGGTTGGCGCACCGATGGAGTTGTTTAACTTTCCTGCTAATGAATTCGTTGCCGGCTTCTTGGGATCACCTAAGATGAATTTTTTTGAAGGAGTTTTGACGGGTGGTGCCGGTAGTGACACCGGGAGATTTGAAGGTGAAGGGATTGTTGCTGACGGTGTTCGACTGGTTGGCAAAGGCAAAGCTGACGGGGCAGCCGTAAAACTGGGCATTCGTCCTCAGCATCTGTTTTTAGATCCTAATGGGCCGCTGCAAGGTACGGCCACGTTGGTTGAGAGTTTAGGCACTGAAACTGTTGTTGAGCTGGTTACGGATTCAGACGTGTCGTTTCGGCTTGCCTCCCCCGAGAGTTTGGATATTGTTCGCGGACAGAAGGTTGGCTTTTCGTTTGCTGCCGCCAGTGCGCATTTGTTTTAAGCGCTCACACCCGACGAAATAGGCTTGATCCCTGATACGCTTTGCCAGTTCATTACTGTATTTCGACACTAACGGCCAAGCCGCTCCCGGTTCAACAAATGCCCCGGAAGTTCATTGACGGTGAAGTCGGAAAAATTAGTTGCCCTTATACACTCCTGGGCTCAAGAACACATAACCTCAGTTGGCGCATGAGAGTAATGAATGAAGGTACCGTTCGCCACGCGCCATCCGTACCATTTTAAAAAAACCTACCTATCAACCGGTTGCCAGGTTTGCAGGATTCCCCGTTATGGATGATGGTCAGAAGTTGGCCGAATCATCGCATCTTTAATGACCTGATCACCGTTGCCTGGCTTGTACCCTACCGGCACGATGGCTATAGCAGCGACCACCGCAACGAACCGATCGCCATTACTGACAAAAGATATCGACAGAGTGATGACTGTGGTTGTAGAAACAGATAAGAAAGCGACTACAGACCAGTTCAGCTTTGCAATAAAAAACAATCTATCCAAAAAGATAGACCAGGACCGGACAGAACGCTTCAACACTACCCGCATGGCCCCAGCCGCTTATGACCCAGTTAATATTTATACACCACATTAACCGTTAGCCTTCTGTATTATATCGAGCTACCCATTGTCGGTTTAATTTAATGATTTACTATTTCCACTCGATAGTAATTGCCGTACTTCTCTGGACTATTCCAGCCGGAGCCAACACGCGCTATCACCCCTGTCTCGATGCACCGCTGCTCGGACCTGGCAGCTCAGCAAACAATGATCACGAAATTACAGTTGAAAGCGAGCGCGAATTAGTTCGTGCGGTAAATAATGCGCAACCGAACACGACCATCTTCATTAAGCCCGGCCGGTATGAATTATCTACCACGCTCAGCGTCACTCAAGAGAATATCACCATAAGGGGCGCTAGCGACGATTGTAGTTCGGTTGAGCTTATTGGTGCCGGTATGGACAACAGCGACCATGGTGGAGTTGAACATGGTTTCTGGATTGAGGCAAAAAATACAACAATTGCCAACATGACAATCAGCGAGTTATACCTGCACCCAATTTCGGTAAGCGGTAGCTCAAGAGGCACGAGAATTTTTAATGTTCGCATGGTAAATGCCGGACAACAGTTCGTAAAGGTCAACCCGATTGAGTATGGCGTTGGCGTTGATGATGGATCGGTCGAATACAGTATCATGCAATACACCGATTCTCCGCCAACGATTTCCCGTTACGACGCTGGATCGGGCTACACAAACGGTGTCGATATACACGCAGGCAAAGACTGGAAAATAAGCAACAACGTTTTTATGAATTTCCACACTCCAGATACAGCTGATCATTTGTGGAATGCCGCCGTATTGGTTTGGAATGGTGCGTCAGATACTATTACTGAAAATAATGTATTTATAAATATAGACCGCGCCATCGCTTACGGCTTAACAAAAAGATCTCATGACCATAAAGGCGGTGTAATTCGTAACAACATGATCGTAATGACCCGTGGCCTCTATTCAAAGAATCGCTCCAGAGAGGCAGATGCATCGATCCTCATCTGGGATTCACCGGGCACAGTCGTAGTGCACAACACCATTCTCACCAACGAAAACATACCTTATTCTATTGAAGTGCGGTTCAACAACTCCGGCATAGATATCAGTAACAACGTATCTGACGCACCGATGGGTATTGCCAAAAGTCAAACAGTGCGAAGCACCTGTGCGGATTTTATCTCATGCAGGAAAAACTTCATCTCAATTAATAAGGACAAAAATGAAATGAACGCAGATTTAAACTGGTTTATAAGCCCCGAATCCGGTGATCTGCGATTGAAATCGTCATATGCCTCAAAGATTAAAAAAGTTGCTTTACACACCCTCGCTCTAAAAGACATTGACGGGACGATGAGACAGGCATTCACCGCACCAGGTGCGGACGCTGTTTCAATCGATTAGATTTTCCATTTTTAGTTTTCATTAGAAATCAAACCACACCCACTTGTAAAGCGACAGACCGGCAACGACTTGCCTTTAACCTGCGACTGCCAAAGCCCATCGCGAATTGGCGTGGCGCACTTAAACTGAAGTACATTGTTATAAGTAGCGCGAGAGATTTTAATATACGGGCATAGCGGCGAATCGCTTAATAGAGAAGTTTTGCAACTTCTCTGCAATGAGTGCAAAACTCTATTACGTCAAGCTCAATGATAGAATCCGGTGTCCTGTCTTTCTTATCTATGTTTACGAGAAAAATATGTCTGGTATTGTCAATTCTAAAATTGCCCGCCTGCTCATGTCGATACTGTAGCTTGACCAGAAGCGCCTCGAACTCAACGGGCACACCCACTAATGGCAAGATTCCATTGCCAGGACCACTGTCTAAGAGTTTTTGTTGCTGTTCCGAAGTGACATTAGATACTATGCTTCCGCAAGGTTTGTTGAGTGCAATCTGCAATTGAGACCCGGCGTATTGTTGTTTCGCTATTTGCTTGTTTCTACCGTGCAAAATTTTATCTATAAGATGATCAAAGCACTTCATGGCCTTTGAGCTCGCTTCAGCCGCTTTGTGTAAGTCTTGTGGTGTTTTCATCCATGCATTTCTAAACGCGATCGAAGTAGTCTCTAATTCACTTATAGCCACTTGTACTGACTCCGTGACCGCACTGATGCCATCCATATACTCTTCGTTACTCATGGTGTTAATCCTATTTTCTATTTAAAAACACAATGCACCTGGCATTGAATTGTGTTTTACACACTTCGTCCTGCATCATCAATAGCGGGAATGCCCTCTACATGCAGCTACTCCGGTGCGGCTGGAAACACTCAGCTGGCGGCAACATTCAGGCGAAAGCAAGAAACCATGTTGAATACAACAACGGTTCTGCCTGCTAACCGTCTGTTAGCTAAAGCTGTCATAAGCACCAGCGACAGTTTCAGGTGTGATATCCAGTGCTTTTAGAATTATAAGGCGCAGAGATTCAAAGTCCGTAAACTCCACCTCCGCACTACCGCGAAGTAGCTCATGCCTCTGTCCGTCTTTGGTAGCCAACTGCAACGCAGGTGCGTGCCAGCTGGTTTCCTTGTTTGAACGCTGAATCCGTGAAACAAACACCTGCTCAATATTGCTGGTGTCAAACCTCACTTTACCCGTCCAGGGAATGGGGTGATGCTTGATATAGAGTGATTGCCTGTTGGCGTAGACAGATGTCTTGTTAATGAGTTTCATAAAGGCATGGCACAACAGTAAGACACCAGCTGCCAGGGGTATCAAAGGCAGGAATAATGTGTCTAAAGGGTCCCGTAGGAATTCCGCTGCGACAGGAAATGTGATTGCTATCCAGATCATCGCAAACAGGATTAACACCCACCCGGATTTACTTGCCCAGCGCCAGGTAATTACGCTGCCATTGTTTGCCTTAGTGATGGTGTATTTACTCGGTAGCGCGGTGAGGCGTTTTGCTTTACCAGAGGATTCAATCGGATCAATGTAGTGCCTGCCACAATAATCGCAGGTGTCACCGTGATTGCGGGACACACCGCAGGAGACACAAAAACCTCTGGCATTATCGTTCATTTTTCTTAACTATCATCTTCGTTATCGATATCACGTCTTTATAAATCAAACAACATTCAGGCAAACTGATCAGGGCGATTTACGCAGCCCACTGCCAATGATATCAAATGCGATGACTAGCAACGTGATCAATTGTAGCGCTAGAATCACTAATAAGGCGTCTCTTTAGTTAGGTTCCGCTGCACGATACATCACCAAATCCAGAACACTCGCTGGCTTCAACAGGCAATATGCTCCTTAAGCGAACGGTCGAACACCAATCCAATTGTGTAACAGAACAATTAAAACAAACATCCCTGCCACCAATCCCAGATGAACCCACGGCGAGCTTATCGGTGCTGTGGCCTGATCTACCAACGAAACACTCTTGCCTGACACAGCTATCTGCGCCACAGCCCAGATCAGAAGCCCACCAAACAACACTACAGACGCCAGATCACCGTTAACAAGTAAGTGCGCCACAGCCCAGACAATGAAACCTGTCAATTGTGGATTTTTCAGCGAACCAAAAATAAAAGCCGTACCGGGTTTTGTTGCAGTCGTAAAATAGATATACAACGCCGCAAGCATCAATACATTGTTAACGTAGGT
Source organism: uncultured Granulosicoccaceae bacterium (assembly GCA_938041955.1). Classification (GTDB taxonomy): domain Bacteria; phylum Pseudomonadota; class Gammaproteobacteria; order Granulosicoccales; family Granulosicoccaceae. Next base: position 38,933 of record CALISD010000082.1, read on the forward strand.
CAGCCACACCGGTGGCGCCCAGAGCAATACCGTATCAGCACCGCGATAGCCGATAATCATCAAAGCCAGAGAGAGCAGAATGATTACAGCCATTATGCCCTTCGACGCGTTGCCGAACCTCTGTTGCAATAGCGCCCGATAATCCTTTGCGCAGCTACGCAACAAGTGCGCAGCTATCCAAATTCCCAATCCAATTACAATCAGCAGCATATTTAATCTCTACCTAATTTGACTCTATAAGTTTATTTATTTGCTCTTCATCGCAAAGATCTTTTAGTCCAATACACATCAGGCCACAACTCACGCCCTCTGGCGCTGTATCCACAGACCACCTGCTACCCACCATCTGAAGCGTATGCACTGCCCCGTTTAGGTCTTTAATAAACCCTTTGACTCGCAGCAGACCATTGTCGGCCCCGGCGAGCTTGCAAGCGATACCGGCAATATCATACTCTGCAGGCAGATTCAGGCTAAACGTACAGTAAATGGATGCATCATGACCTCTATCCGATGGTCCCTTCGTGGTCTCTTTAACAGACATCGAATGCTGGCTAGCAATCAACAACAGGGACTTTGGAATCTTAGATTCCTGTACCTCGATGACACTGAGAGAAGCATAATCCTGTTTTAGCCAATCACTGATCTCCCACTGCTGTTCATCACTAATCAGGTCAACCTTGTTGATTGCAATTAAATCTGCAGATGCCAGTTGTCTTTCGATGGTATCTGCAAGGTACTTGTCTTTCGCATGCCGTTGAATTGTGCTCGCATCTATTAACACCACAATACTGCTCACAACATACTCACTGAGTAACGACAGCGAACCAGAAATTGCACCGGGCAAGGCAACCCCGCTGGATTCAATTACCACCTGGTCAACAACATCCAGATTAAGCTGCAATAAAGCGCCTGTCAGATCATTCCCATAGCTGCAACAGACGCAGCCACCACTTAAACTGATGACGTCACCTTCCTGACCTTCAATTAATTGCGCATCAATGGCTAACTCACCAAAATCGTTAACCAGTATTGCCAGACGACTGCCATCCGCCTGTGATAGCAAGTGATTAATCAATGTGGTTTTACCGCTGCCCAGGTAACCCCCGACGATGGTGACCGGGCAAGGCAACGGTTTCCCGTTCACTGAGTCTAAAGAGCGCTTAGAGTGCATTGGCATCAAAGACTCTGCCATCCTGCACCGTGCCCCAGATTCTTACGTCTTTCAGCTTTACCGGGTCGATAGCAGTGGGGTCATCTTCTAAAATGGCAAAGTCAGCCCGCTTGCCTGCCTCAATTGAGCCAATCTCATCATCCAGTTGTAACGTATAAGCAGCACCTATAGTGATGGCGTATAGTGCTTCTGCTACAGATATTTTCTCGTACTCACCCTGCGTTCTTCCACTGCTGGTTAATCGATTGACTGCGCACCATGCAGTAAATAAAGGCCCTATCGGTGTAATGGGGGCATCTGAATGAATCGCCAGGGGTATACCGTTATCCAGTGCGGTTCGACAGGGATTCATGCGTTCGGCGCGCTCCGGGCCTACCGTTAAATGGTAATGCTCATCCCCCCAATAAAAATGATGATTGGCAAAGTGATTCACACAGAAACCAAGAACCGACATTCGCTTGAACTGCGCCGCATTGATTAACTGACCATGTTGAATGGTGAATCGGTGATTTACCGTTGGGTGGGTCTTTAAGGCCGTTTCAAGTGTATCTATCGCGAGGTCAGTTGCTTCATCCCCGTTGGTGTGAGTATGCACCTGAATATTGTGCTGCAGAGCCAATTGGTAGATGCTCAGCATTTGATCAGGTGCGATATACCACAACCCATTTGGCGCACCATTGTAGTAACCCGGTGCTTTGATACGAGCAGTGAACCCCTGGATGGATCCATCAGCGACAATTTTTATGCGCCCAAGCCGGAAGCGGTCAGTACTGTGCTCTTTAAGTTGCAGTACGTGTTCCAGCAATTCGTTTGGTGTTAGCCCATGGTGAAATCGAAATGGCATTAACCGCAGCGGGAAGTCATCCCGTGCAGTAACACGAACACCGACGTCCACGACCTCATCCGCCAGTTTGGCAGCAAGGTCTGTGGCAGTAGTCACCCCTTTGCGTACACACAACTTGCCAAAGTCGACCAGGCCTTCTTCATCAAAGTCAAAAAGGTTGCCGTCAAAACCTGCATGATTACCGACAGGCATCATGATATCAGGGCCTCGCAATTCTCCCGTGGGTAAGCCGTCTTCACCCAGAGGCATACCCTCGTTTTCAATACCGGTTCGTAAAAAGCCCGCTAGCTCAAGCGCACGGCTATTGGTGTTCATGATGTGGCCGGAGGCATGCATTATTCCAATCGGGCGCGTTGTCGAGACACGGTCAAGGTCATGTCGTGTAACGCGTTTCTCAGGATAATAGATAGGGTCTATAGACCAGCCTGCCATAGGTTCGTCAGGGTCGGTGAGCTTGGCATCTTGTTCTTTTAATCGCTCAACCACCTCATCAATTGACCGCAGCCCCGGCCAAACCTTGCCATGCGGGTCCATTCGATCAAAATACCCGCAATAAACATACTTCCACCATTTACCTTCAACAGCGTGCGAATGCCCTTCGACCATACCCGGCATAATGATTTTGTCTGCAAATTGATCGTTGAGGGTATGCTCACCGAACCCTTCAAGTTCTGCCAGCGAACCGGCACCGATGATCAATCCATCCCTAACCGCAACATGAGTCACCGTTGGCCTGGCCGGGTTCATGGTGAGAATTTTCTTTGCCGCGTAAATGGTGATCATTTATTCCTCGCTCAATCATTTAAAGCAAACAGGCTTCGTTCTAGGGTCATCATTTCATGACCTTGTTGCATCTGCAAGCGTTGCTGTTTTTGTGCGAAAATGACTGAACATCTTATTGTAAATGATCTCATGCCAAACACCGAAATGCAGAACTACAAAACACTGATCGATGAACAAACATGGGCATTCATTCATAAAACTGACAGCTGCTTTCCACCTGAGGCGATTGATTTCACCATCCAACTTCAACGCGAAACCTATGACGCCATGTGCCGTGAGTTTTCCACGGGTCAACCTGAAAGCATTACCGCGACTGACGGCACCATTGAGAACGGAGACTATAAAGTACCAGTACGGCGATACCACTCCGAAAATAGAAATCAGCAGCGCGCTATCATCTACTTTCACGGCGGTGGGTTTATTGTCGGCAGCCTGGACAGCCATGACGATGTTTGCACCGAGCTATGCGCTAACACGGGCTTTGATGTCACCTCTGTAGACTATCGCCTGGCACCTGAAAACCCACATCCTGCTGCATTTGAAGATTCACTCGCCTGCGTAGAGTATGAGAGCAATCGATTACGGCTTCCCATCATACTGTGTGGCGACAGTGCTGGTGGCAATCTGGCTGCAGCGATATCTCATGCTGCTCGTCACATGCAAAACGTACACATAGCCAGACAAGTACTGATCTACCCCGGCCTCGGCGGCGATACGGACTCTGGCTCTTACCTCACGCACGCCAATGCCCCGATGCTCACAACCCGTGACGTCCTGTTTTACAACGATACAAGAACAAATAACATTCAACGCTCAAACGATGTAACACTTGAACCCCTAAAAGATCATGATTTCTCAAACCTGCCAGAAACAATAGTGTTTGGCGCTGAATGCGATCCCTTGTCTGACGATGGAAAACACTATTGCCAGGCAATTACGGCGGCCGGAGGTAGCGCACACTGGACAAACGAGAAAGGCCTGGTGCATGGTTACCTAAGAGCACGCAATACAGTAGATAGAGCGAGAGACAGTTTCAGTAGAATCATTGCAGCAATAAAAACTGTTGGCAATAGCACCGGGGAGTGACTTATTCTTTAGGGCTTTTTTTTCTCGAGCCTAAAGACACCATTAGTATCCCGGGGGTTAGCACAATAAGACTAAGCCAGCCTATCCAGCCCGGGATTTCTTCCAGAAATATAACGCCCAATAAAACGCCCAGCGCAGGTACCGCTGCTATAAATGCAGAAGTAGCAGCAGTTCCTATGGTACGTGTGGCATAAGCCACTAAAAGCAAACCAAGCAAGCCCGGTATGAGCCCCTGATACAGCACCTGCAACCACAGCTGACCGTCAGAAATGCCATCGAAACCGCTGGGCAACCAGAAATACCAAACGGGTACAAATAAAATGGCGTTGATAATTGAGCTACACAACAATACCTGTGTCGGTTTTAGGTTCCAGGCTCTTGCTACTACCAGGTAGGCAGAGAAAAACAACGCCGCAATGACAAAAAGAATATCACCTCGCCACGCACCCGGAACCGATAACCCTGACAAATCAGCTGCAGACAGCACAGCCCCGACAAATATCAAAACCACCCCGATCAACTGCAAGGTGGTGGCCTTCTGCTTAAGCCACCACCATGACAACAACAAGGTGACTGCTGGCATTGCACCGTTCATAAAGATGCCACCATGCGCCGCTGGCGCGTAGTCAAAGGCCAGATAAACGCATAAAATATATATGGGCCCCAATAGAAAAGTTAATCCCGCTATTCGCTTAAGCGACATACTATTCCAGGGCTTGTAATACAACACCACGGGAAGCGCAGCCAGGGCTGACACACCATACCTGAGGGCCGCCATATCATAAGCTGTTAGTGTCGTTTTCGACCCCGATCGACTCACCACTAACCAACTGGCCCAAATCAACGTTACCCCACCCGCAGCCAGATATCCGTACAAAGTAGTTCTAGAGGTAGACACAGGGGTGGTACTTTCGGAGATGCTCATGCAACGAGGAGTCTCAATAGAATGAATAGGTGACTAAAGGCGACAAGACCCTCGGTGACAGCGAATCATACTCTGACACACCTTTGCATGCAGCAACAGTAAGAAAACGGCCGGTTTTAAGCAGAAAGTGACTGTCAGTGGCAATACCGGACTTGACCTGAGAGATAGACACAGGAAAATACAGACAGATATCATTTAGAAAGCTCCCATGACGAATCAGATACAGCTAAGCCAGAAACAACTGGATGACTTCGATCATGATGGATTTGTGGTCGTACCCTCCGTACTAAGCGATGCCGTTATTGAAGATGCTCGAGCACGATTTGAAAAGCTCTTCACAGGTGAATTTGAAACCGGTATTCAACCGGACGAATGGAATTGGAAGACAGGTCAGGATGACCCAACCCTGACGCGACAAATATGCAACGCATGGAAATCTGATCGGACCATTGCCTCCATTGTGCTTAGATCCGATATTGGTGCAGCATGCGCACAGGTTCGCCATTGGCCAGGTGCACGCATCAACCAGGACAACGTTATATGGAAGCCCACGGGTAGCAAAGCCCTGGGCTTTCATCAAGACGACAGCTACCAGACGTGGATTGTGCCGTCACAGATGATGACCTGTTGGATCACCCTTGATGAAACACGTGCTGATCAAGGCACCATTGAATACGTACGAGGATCTCATAAATGGCCGGTAAGCCAACCGATAGAAAAATTTCATGCACCAGATGATCCCTTGAGCGATTTGCAGCAAGCCGCCAAAGCAGCAGGAGCTGATGTTGATATCGTCCCCATTGAAGTGCCAGGCGGCAGTGCAGTGTTACACCATGGACGAACATGGCACGGCTCACGTGCAAACACTGGAAAGGCACAACGCAGATCTATCGTCGCACACTGCATGTCAAGTGATGCACAGTTTCACAACGACAATACCAGCCCGGTGTATAGTCGCTACAAACTCAGTGACTCTCAACAAATGGATGAGAGCTTTTTTCCTGTCTTGTGGCGCAATGATGGCTATCGCAGCTCGTGGATAGATAACTGGCTTGCAAGAAGTTAAATGAAAATACAAAAGATAGAAACATGGACTAACGAATTCGTCTGCTTTGTTAAAGTCACCACAGATGATGGCAATCAAGGCTGGGGGCAAGTAGCACCGTACAATGCAGACATCACTGCCACCGTGCTACACCGCATGGTAAGCCCCTACATTATTGGTCTGGATGCACAAAATATTGATGCGCTGACTGAGCTTGTCACTGAAAAAGAACACAAGTTCCCAGGTTCTTTTTTGCGCCGTGCACTATCGGGAGTAGACACAGCACTGTGGGATATTCAAGGCAAGCTTGCCGGCAAACCGGTGTGCGAATTAATAGGTGGCACCGCAGGCTCTGTCAGAGCTTACGCCTCCTCGATGAAGCGTGATATCACACCGGACGATGAAGCCACTCGATTAAAGCAACTCCGCGATGACTTTGGTTTTGATGCATTCAAGTTTCGCATTGCCGCTGAATGCGGTCACGATATCGATGAATGGCCGGGGCGCACAGAAGCCATAGTACCCACTATTAGAAACGCACTGGGAAGCGATGTGTCACTACTGGTCGATGCAAACTCGGGTTACTCCCCGGCGCGCGCCATTGAAGTCGGTCGCTTACTGCAAGACAATGGTATCTCACACTTCGAGGAACCCTGCCCCTACTGGGAATATCACCAAACCAAACAGGTAACCGACGCACTGTCTATTGACGTGACCGGTGGTGAACAAGACTGTGAGCTGCAAAACTGGCAAACCATGATAGACATGAAGGCGGTCAATATTGTACAGCCGGACATCTGTTACCTCGGCGGCCTGAGCCGGACATTAAAGGTCGCAAAGATGGCAGAGGAAGCCAACCTCCCCTGCACGCCGCACTGCGCTAACCTTTCTATGGTCACGTTGTTTACCATGCATTTACTTAGAGCCATACCAAATGCAGGTAAGTACCTTGAGTTTTCTATAGAAGGCCTGGATTATTATCCATGGCAGGAGAATCTCTTTGTAGAGTCACCGTTTACCATAGAGGACGGCCATGCAACAGTGACTGACACACCAGGCTGGGGAGTTGAAGTGAACCCCGCGTGGCTCGAAACCGCAGTTTATCAGGTGAGTGAATAACGGCCGGTCAATCCTAATTTACATGGGTAAGCATAACGACAGCGCATCCTCCGATGCCTCTGAACCTAGGACTATCCAAAATCTTTGCACTGCCCCGAATAGCTATTAGTCGTGTTGTTACAGCTCCTTGCGCTGTCACTTACAATAAAGCGTGGTACCGTTTACGTGACAAATGCGCTTGACGTATTTTCAAGCACCGTGCTAGAACTACCTCCCAGCCAGGAGCTTGTCCGAGAACCAGGATCTACTGCGGTCGCGATCTTTTGGCCAGCTATTGCGATCACTTTCGTTAAAGAAGAGCGACTTTTCGCCTCAATCGATCGCAATATCTGACCTAAAACTTCACGCCCTCGCTACGACCCTAGTTCCCGGACAAGCTCCTAGTCGCAACCACCGCACCGGATGAAATAGCCCATGAAGATTGTTCAGGATTTTCCCAATGAAGTGATTGAACATCCTGACATGGGCATTGTGATGTCCGATGGCTGTCGGTTATCCGCTCGCGTGTGGATGCCCGAGAAAGCAGAACAAGAGCCCATGCCGGTGATTCTAGAACATCTCCCCTATCGCAAGCGCGACGGCACTATTGTGCGCGATCAATTCACCCACCCATGGTTTGCCGGTCACGGTTACGTGTGTATTCGCACTGATATGCGTGGCAATGGTGAAAGTGAAGGCTTAATGAAAGATGAATACAGCCAGCAGGAACTAGATGATGCTGTAGAAGTCATCGAATGGGCCGCACGCCAGCCCTGGTGTAATGGCAACGTCGGCATGATGGGTATTTCCTGGGGCGGCTTTAATGCTTTGCAAGTCGCGGCAATGCAACCGGCACCATTAAAAGCTATTGTCACTGTATGCTCCACCGTTGATCGCTACGCCGATGACATCCACTACAAAGGCGGATGCCTGTTGGGCGAGAACTTCGGCTGGGCTGCAAACATGCTCGCTTATTCATCGCGTCCGCCCGACCCTGCATTGGTCGGTGACAACAAGTGGAAAGACATGTGGTTGCACCGGCTTGAAAATATCGAGTTCGATTTGTCTACCTGGCTAAGACACCAGCACAGGGATGACTACTGGAAACATGGCTCCGTATGTGAAGACTACTCAAAGATCAATGCTGCTGTTCTGTCGGTAGGCGGCTGGCATGACGGCTACCGCAATACCATTTCGCACCTGGTGGAAAACGTTGAAGCACCAGTTAAGGGTATTGTCGGCCCTTGGATACATAAATACCCGCACTATGCAGGCCCACAGCCTGCCATCGGTTTTCTGCAGGAGTGCAAACGCTGGTGGGATCAATACTTAAAAGGTGATGACAACGATGTAGAGCGGGAACCAGCGTACCGTGCCTATCTGATGGATAGCGTCGCACCGCATCGATGGCTGGATGCACGCCCCGGAAGATGGATCGCAGAGCGCGACTGGCCGTCAAAAAACATAAATCCGCTACAGCTGCATTTAAACGACGGAGGCGAACTTACCCCTATGCAAAGCACGACAGATGCTGTGATCACATCTCCGCTGGACTGCGGTGCGAGTGCCGGTGAGTATTTCCCCTTCACCTTTAGTGACGAACTTCCAGACGAACAGTCTCACGACAACTCACGATCAACCTGCTTCACTGGCGAGCCACTGAACGAAAGCCTAGATATTGTTGGTGCGCCTTCCATTAAGCTGACACTGACATCAACATCCGCTAACGCACAAATAGCAGTGCGGCTGCTTGATCAAAGGCCCGACGGCACCTCTGCACTCATCACCTATGGCGTTTTAAACCTTACTCATGCAGAGTCTCACGCTAATCCGAAACCATTGCTTCGCAACCAAGCGTTTGAATGTCACTTAAGTCTGGATCAGATTGCCTATCGAATTCCAGTGGGCCACCAGCTGTGCATCGCGCTATCTACCGCCTACTGGCCCACGATCTGGCCATCACCGGAACTGGCCACACTAAAGTTAAGTGAAGGGGTGTTGGCCATACCAGTACGAACTACATCAACGGTCCCGACCGGCGATGAAGTTACCTTTGAGCCACCTGAAGGCGCATCTCACTGGGCGCCTAAAGAACTTCGCGCTCCACGCTATACGCGTAACCACTCCAGGGACCCGAAAACAGAAGCTATCACCACCTCAATCACTTGTGATTCCGGCGAGTATGAAGATGAACACCACGGCTTAATTTCTGGTAGCTGGATGACCGAACAATGGACCATTCAAGCAGATGATCCAACATCAGCCGAGGTCACTACAGAATGGGAGCACACAGGTGGGCGTGAAGGCGCTATGTGGAAAACTGTAGTGACAAGCAGCATGCACTGCGACCGCTCCACGTTTTATATTGAAGCAGATTTAAAAACGTCTTTGAACGGGCAAACATTTCTTGATCGAACATTCAAAGATGCCATACCACGTGATCTTGTCTAGCATGACTCACTACGAATTTTGATAATCACACATTTTATAGACGCTGAATGTTAGTCACCCTAAAGCGATGGGCTAAACATCTTAAACATCAAGTACTCACGGTATGGGTGGCCGCCAGAGACCCCAGAACACACCCGGCTCCAAAACTCATCGCGGCGATAACTGCCGCATACGCTTTTTCACCCATTGATCTGATACCGGATTTCATCCCGATACTGGGTTATATCGATGATCTGATTCTGGTACCCCTCGGTATTGCCTTGGTCATCAAATTAATTCCAGCCGCCTTGATGGAAGAATTTAAACAAACGGCGATTCAACTTGAGCAAGCACCAAAAAACTACCGTGCTGCAGCCTGTGTTGTTTTTTTGTGGGCGCTCGTAACAGCCTACCTGCTCTACTATCTGTTCAACAGGAATTAGCGTCACCGTAGGAGAACAGCGGACCGCTTAATCGCTCAGCGGCATGGAGGGACACGTCAAAGGAAGCCCGACGCGTCAGCGAGTGGCATGCCACGGCATCTTCCAATTCGCCTTACAAAAAGTTATTTACGTCTGCCCAATACATCGCGGCGCATGCCTATTTATAATTTCCCGGTTTCTAAAGCGATCCACCACGTTAGTAATTAGACCGCTTATAACAGTGATTTCGAGGCGCGGGACTTGGTCCACTCGCTGACGCGTCGGGTTTGCGACGGGCTTGTGCCGCTCATCATTACTTACAGAAACCTAATGCGTCAGTGAGTACACTGCTTGATGAATGCACTGCTTGAACAGAGCGCTTGTAACTATTTTGGAGCTAATACGACTCACACACATCAAGATCATCAACATCGATAGTAGCCGCAGGGAAATCAAGCGCAACAAACTCCTCATCAAATGTACCCTCAATATGAAGCACATTTCCGGCTGTAACGTAGATCGTATATTCGATTGAAGCGGTTTCAACTTCATCGTTGTAGATTCCAACGTAGTCTAAACGATATCGATTGCCGCCTAGTGGCATCATCACGGTAGCATCTGTCTGCGTTGGGGAACCATCAAACACTTCATAGCACTTTGATCCATCTGCTTCGAAACTAGCGTAAATATCGCCGATCAACCCATTCGCGGTGATCACCGTATACTCTTCGTCGTACTCATCCGAAGCATCCCATATGCCTGCAATGGCACTGGTATCACCGCCAACCAGAACCGGCAGTACCCGACAGGAAGTCACGCCGTTCCACCCCCAGGTATCATCCACTGGGTCGGTGTCAATGCAAGCTGTGGGTAGTACCGGAGTGACCACAACGGGCTGTTCCGTTACGGGTACGTCAGATACAAAACAGGTGCTCTGACCGTCCCAGCCAAAACCATCACCGTCAGAATCAATACAAGCACCCGTGACCAACGGTGTATTTTCTATAAGACAAGTAGCTGTACCATCCCAACCATATCCATCTCCGTCACTGTCTACGCACGCAGCAGCTGCAGACTCGATCGACACCACACAGGACATGTCGTTTTCCCATCCCCAACCATCACCATCAACATCGCTGCTTTCACTAGCACAAATCGGTGCGTCCATAGAGAAAACAGGGTGGCTGAGAACAAAAGAGAAAGCGATAAGACTTAACACGGAATAGTTCATGAATTTACTACCTCTACATCCTACTTAAGAGAAGCAACCGCCATTATCAACCGGTTACCCATTGAATTTAAAACAGCATGACGCACGCGACAACTGCAATAGCACTATGCCCCTGCGCGACCATCGCGGGACGCTAGTAGTCCTGTCAGCCAATCCGGATCCATCTCCGGCACAGAAGAAAGCAGCAGTTCCGTATATTCCGGGTGAGGTGGCGACAATATCTGGCTTTTTAATCCCTGCTCTACCACTTTGCCCTGGTACATCACTACAATCTCATCAGAGATCGCCTTCACTGTTGCGATATCGTGGGTGATAAACAAATAACTAATGCCGAACTCTTCCTGCAGTCGTAACAGCAATTTTAATATACCTTCCTGCACTATCTGATCAAGTGCAGACGTCACTTCGTCGCAAATAATCACATCAGGCTCTGCAGCTAGCGCACGGGCAATGCAAATGCGTTGCTTTTGTCCGCCTGACAGTTCAGCGGGATAGCGATCCAAAAAGGACTCATCAAGTTCAATCATTGACAATAGCTCAAGCAGTCGCTTTTCTTTCTCAAGCCCTTTCATGTCGTGGAAAAACTCTAATGGCCTGGCAATGATATTCTCTACCGTCTGGCGCGGGTTCATTGCCGTATCTGCCATTTGGTAAATCATTTGGATACGGCGCAACTGATCAGGTGTGCGATCTTTAAGCGCAGGAGGCAACACATCACCATTGAACATTACCGTGCCCTGGCTTTGCGGAAGCAATCCGGTAACCACTCTTGCCGCAGTAGATTTACCAGAGCCTGATTCACCCACTACCGCCACGGTTTTACCGCGCGGCAATTCAATGTTTATGCCGTGCAAGACTTGCGTTTTTCCGTAAGCCGCATCAATGTCTTTTAGCGCCAGAACAATATCATTGCTGCGCGACTCCGGCTTTTCGAGAGAGCGGACAGACCATAAAGATTTGGTATATTTTTCTTTCGGCGAACTTAGCATAGATCGCGTTTCCGCCTGCTCTACCTCTTCACCGTAACGCAGTACTTTGATCTCATCTGCCATTTGCGCCACAACTGAAAGATCATGAGTGATGTAGATTGCCGCGGTGTGATATTTGTCAACAATTTCCCGCATAGCGGCCAGTACTTCAACCTGTGTGGTTACATCAAGCGCGGTAGTCGGCTCATCAAAAATAATAAGATCCGGTCTGGATGACATGGCCATGGCAGTCATCACACGCTGTAACTGTCCTCCAGATACTTGATGCGGGTACCTTTCACCAATGTTCGCAGGATCTGGCAGATGTAGCGATTCATATAGCTCGATCGCATCTTGTCTGGACTCGCTCTCCGGCCGCAACTGCGAGCGTGTGGCTGATTCTATGGTCTGGTCTATAAGGCGATGCGCCGGGTTAAATGCTGCGGCAGCAGATTGTGCGACATAAGCAATGCGGGTTCCCCAAAGCTTTCGCCGTTGCGATTCCTTAAGCGTGAGTAGATCAGTTCCGTCAAATACCACCTGGCCCTGAGTAAAGCGACAACCTGATCGTGCAAACCCCATAGCAGCCAGACCAAGAGTCGACTTACCCGCCCCGGACTCGCCGATAATGCCTAGCACTTGGCCGCGCCTTAGTTGGAGGTCTACCCCTTTTATTATCGGGTGCCAGCGTTCGTCTGAATACCCTTCAATGTGGATATCTGTCATTTGCATTAACGGCTGGTCTTGATCATTCATGGGCTTTAATCTGATATGTGCCTGGCAGGTTATTACTGTTCATCACGCAAACCACTGGTCTTATGTAAAAACCAATCAACCACAAAGTTCACTGCCACAGTGAGTAGGCCGATGGCCGCCGCCGGTAGTAAAGGCGTGATACCCGCCTTGAGATCGTATTGTGCAAACTGAATTAACGAAGCATTGTCGCGCACCATCGAACCCCAATCTGCCGTTGGCGGCTGAATTCCTACACCTAGAAATGAAAGCGCTGCGATAGTTAAAAACACAAAAGAAAAACGTAAGCCAAACTCAGCCACTAAAGGCGGCATGATGTTTGGCAGGATTTCGTTTTTCATCACCCAACCAAGCTTTTCTCCGCGTAGTCTTGCTACTTCTACGTAGTCCATTACGGCAACATTAATGGCCACTGCCCGGGTCAGCCTGAACACTCTGGTGGAATCAAGTACGGCGATGATCAAGATTAAACTGACCACACTCGGTTTAAATATAGACAACAACACCAGCGCGAAGATCAAACTGGGGATCGCCATCAAAACATCTACTGCACGACTCAAAAACTGATCAAGCCAACTTCTGTTGATGGCCGCTACCAGCCCAAGGCCACCACCAATGATAAATGACAGCAGTGTTGTCACGAGGGCAATACCCATGGTGTTTCTGGCACCGTAAATTAAGCGGGTCAGAATATCCCGCCCAATCTGATCAGTGCCGAATCGGTGGGTTTCGTCCCACGGGGCAAATGGCGTGATGAATATATCTGCTTCACCATAAGGGGCCAGCCATGGCGCAAACAACGCTACAAATACATAGCCCGCTACCACAATCATGCCGAACCATGCAGATAGCGGCGCTTTTTTTAGTGCCAGCCACGAACGTTCTGCGCGAGAACGGCGTTGCCTGATAGCCCCCACTTCTGCGGAGGCGCTATACCCGTCTGGTGATTCAGTTGAGTCAGTCATCTTGGGTGCAACAGCCGTGGGTTAGTCACTATGCCAATCACATCGGCAATTAAATTTAAAAGAATGTAGGTGCCGGCGAAAATCAGAGCACAGGCTTGTACGACAGGTATGTCTCGTGATGAGACTGAATCAACCATTAACTGACCGATTCCCGGATACACAAAAACCACTTCGACCACCACAACCCCCACCACCAGATACGCCAGGTTAAATGCGATCACGGTGGCAATCGGCGCCCAGGCATTGGGAAGCGCGTGCTTTAATATCACCTCAGAGCGGGATGCGCCCTTTAAACGGGCCATTTCTATATACGGGCTGGCAAGCAGGTTGATGATGGCTGCGCGCGTCATACGCATCATGTGGGCAACAATGACCAGGGTCAGCGTAATCGCAGGTAACGCTATTCGGTTTAATCTTTCACCCATGGCCATATCAATATCGACGGTTGCCAGTGACGGAAACACTTTCCACAATGATGCGAATATCAGGATCAATACGTAGGCGACGAAAAACTCCGGCATTGATATTGTCGTGAGGGTTGTGACGTTCACGCTGCGGTCGTACCACGAGTTTCGATACAGCGCCGCAGTAAGCCCGAGAAACAGCGCCAACGGCACTGCAATCAGTGCAGTGACGCTTGCCAAAAACAGGGTATTTTTGAGTCTGGGAGCGATCATTTCCGCCACCGATCTGGAGCGATCCTGACCGGATGCGGAACGTCCGGAGAACGAAGTCCCCAAATCGCCCTTCGCCACGGCTTTGACCCAGTCTAAATAGCGTGCCGGCGCGGGTTTATCGAGACCCAGCTCCTTTCTGAACGCCGCGACGGTGTCTTCTGTGGCCGCCTGGCCCAGTACTGCCTCGCCGAAATCCCCGGGAAGAAGCGAAATTGAGCTGAAAATGATTGCAGAAACGACAAAAAGCGTCACCACCCCCAATAAAAGCCGTTTGACAATGGTAACCAGAACCGGATGCAATTATTTTCCAACCTTGATGATATAGTGTTAACTCAGATAGGTGAGAGTACGTAACACCTCCATACAGGTGTACTTTACCAACGCACAGAAAGCCCGTCTAATTATCTGCGACATGCGACACAGCGTGCCAGTCAAACAATGATCACCGCGTTCTTACACGTACGACGGTGGGCAAACGTAAACAACCGAGGAGAGGATACGTTGAAAAGAAACGTCATTATCAGTCATGCGGAACAACTAACCGCCGGTAGAATCAGTCGCCGGAAATTTATTATGACCGCAATCGCTGCGGGCGCCACACTGCCAATGGCACTGACAATGGCAGGCAACGCCATTGCTGCAACGCCTGTAAAAGGCGGCCGACTAAGACAAGGCCTTGGCTACGGCTCAACCACAGACACTCTGGACCCCGGTACTTCCGAAAACGGCTTCACTCAGGCACTACACTATTCGTATGGTAACCAGCTTACCGAAGTAGACAGCAACGGCGCATTAATTCCGGAACTGGCAGAAAGCTATGAGCCCAGTGATGGCGCAAAAGTATGGCGATTCAAGCTACGCAACGGCGTTGAATTCCACAACGGTAAATCACTCACCGCTGATGACATCATTGCTACTTACAACCACCATCGTGGTGAAGAGTCAAAGTCTGCTGCTAAGGGCTTGCTGACAGCCATCACCTCAATCACAAAAGACGGCGACGATACCGTGGTCTTCGAACTCGAAGCTGGCAACGCTGACTTCCCGTATATAGTCAGCGATTACCACCTGATTATTCAACCATCAAAAGATGGTGCGATAGACGCCTTATCCGGCATCGGTACCGGCGGCTATGTACTAGATACCTTTGAGCCCGGCGTTCGCGCCCTTTCAAAGCGTAACCCTAACTATTTTAAAGAAAGCCGTGCACACTTTGACGAAATAGAACTTCTTTCTATTCTTGATGTAACCGCCCGCCAAAATGCCATCATGAATGGTGATGCAGATGTGATCGACAACGTTGATCCAAAAACTGTTGCTTTGTTGGCTCGCGCGCCAAACCTCGATATTCTGGAAACCACAGGAACACAGCACTACACGTTCCCCATGCGTCTTGATATCGAGCCTTTTGGAAACCTCGATCTACGCCTGGCACTTAAGTACGCCATCAAGCGGCAGGAACTGGTGGACAAGATTCTGCTTGGCCACGGCCTGGTAGGTAATGACATTCCGGTTTCACCGGCAATGCCATTTCTCAACACTGATATCGCACAGCGAGAGTTTGATCCAGAGAAAGCAGCAGAGCATTACAAAAAGTCAGGTCACACTGGCACTATCAAGCTTTCTGCGTCTGATGCCGCCTTCGCAGGCGCTGTTGATGCAGCCCAGCTTATCGCCGCTTCTGCCAAAGAAGCCGGCATCGCGATCGAAGTCGTACGCGAACCTAAAGATGGCTACTGGTCCAATGTCTGGAACAAGAAAGGCTGGTGCGCATGTTACTGGGGTGGTCGTCCTACCCAAGACTGGATGTACTCAGCAGCGTATACCGCCGACACTGAGTGGAACGACACCGCATGGAAAGAGACAGCAGCAGCCAAGTCGTTTAACGAAGTGGTTGTCGCGGCTCGCTCAGAAACAGATGATACCAAGCGTAAAGCACAATACTTTGAAGCACAGCAACTCCTTCATGATGATGGTGGAGCAATCGTTGGAATGTGGGCTAATTACATTCACGCACACTCGAAGAAGATTGCACATGGCGACGACGTGGCAGCCAACTGGATAAACGACGGCAACAAAATTGCCGAACGTTGGTGGTTTGCATAACTAAAAGTCGTAGACAATAAAAGCCGGTTGTTCGTAAGAACAATCGGCTTTTTTATTGCCTGCAGCTAATTATCTGTACACATAAAGATCACGCAGGCTCTGAAGATGAAAGGCCAGACAATTCTTTGTGCATTTCAATATAACAACGCCAATACGCAATCACATGTTTTTTTTCGGCCCGGTGATAGGCTTCGATTTTAGCGCTGCCAACATATTTTCAGACATCTAAGTCGTGAGAAGCCGATGTGTATGCGGCGTTTCTGTTTCTGCTTGAACTACATTTAGGTTCAAAGCGGTCGTCCCGCTTCACATCATAAACAGGCCCACAAAGCCAAAAGCTTAGTTAACTCCAAATTTCAGAAAGGCAAGACATGAAAGTATTGGTCACTGGAAGCGCTGGACACTTAGGTGAAGCGTTAATGCGCTCTTTTCTCGCCACTGGAGATCAACCTGTCGGTGTTGATGTTAAAGATTCCGAATTTACAGACTTTGTGGGCAGTATCACCGATCGGGCAGTAGTGAAGTCGTGCATTAAAGGCTGTGAAGCAGTTTTACACACGGCAACGCTACACAAGCCGCATGTTGGCACTCATAGCAGGCAGGATTTCGTCGATACGAACATCTCGGGCACACTGAATCTACTCGAAGAAAGCCTCAAAAACGGTTGCCAGTCTTTTGTATTTACCAGCACCACCAGCACTTTCGGAGATGCCATGCGCCCCAAACCAGGTGATCCAGCCGTTTGGGTCACGGAAGACTTGCGCGCCAAGCCGAAAAACATTTACGGTGTCACCAAGACAACAGCGGAAGATATGTGTGAACTCTTCCACCGAAGCGCTGGCTTGCCTTGTCTTGTTCTCAAGACCTCCAGATTCTTCCCTGAGCCAGATGATACAAAAGACAAGCGAGACGCCTATGAGGACAGCAACTTAAAGGTCAACGAGTTGCTGTTTCGTCGCGTTGATATCGCCGACGTAGTCGATGCCCACCGGCGCGCTATTGTTAAAGCAGATGATATCGGCTTCGACCGTTTTATTATATCCAGCACCACACCATTTAAGAGAACAGATGTCGAAGATCTCGCCACCGACGCGCCAACCGTGCTGCAACGCTACGTGCCGGAATACGTCGAACTCTATGCCCGTAAAGGATGGAAAATGTTCCCGGCCATTAGCCGTGTTTACGACAACAGTCGAGCAGCAGATCGGTTGGGGTGGGAACCTCACTACACCTTTTCCAGATCGATAGACAAGCTGATTCAAGGTGTTGATTACCGAAGTGAACTGACACACCAAATCGGAATTAAAAACTATCACAACCAGACATTTAACGATGGACCCTATCCGGTTTCGAGTTTCTAGTATTAAAGCAATCGTTCGAAAACAGACACTCGCTGCGTGGAGCTTTCCAACCTTCTCTGACACTGCCTGTAACGACCCTGAGAAAGAACTTGGAAACAAGGCCGACACTCTATCCCTTTGGATGACTGCCCTATAATGTATTGGAGTTAGATGTGATTTTCTTCGGGCTGGCTGTTCTGTCGTCCATCCTGATCTTTACTGAACTACATGCGCAACTACACACCCAGGTACTTTTGAACCAATCCTTTATTGTTATGCAGCTTCGATGCATAAACAGTTTCTGCATCGACCCCGTGCTCTATGAAGGACACTCGATCTGCTATTGAAAGCACTGCATCAACATGTTGCTCGACCAATATAACTGCCACATTCTGCTGTTTCATTTCAACAATCACATCACGAATCAACGACGTCATTGATGGTTGCAAGCCTTCAGTAGGCTCATCCAGCAGAATCACTTGAGGCCTGGTACAAATAGCTCTGGCCATGGCGAGCATTTGCTGTTCACCCCCTGAAAGAGTTTCCGCGCGTTGTTTTAGTCGCTCCCTCAAACGTGGAAATAAAGACAATGCATATTCTCGCGTCTCTTTGCCTGCGCCACTGGCCATAAGACCGATTTCCATATTCTGCTGCACACTAAGCTCTGAGAACAATCGCCTGCCTTGAGGCACGTAAGCCACACCTTTTCCCGGTATGTGGTGTGGCGCCAGATTGTTTAAGGATTCTCCATCCAGTTCTATGCTGCCTGTACGCAGCGGCAACAAACCCATTATTGATTTAAGTGTTGTGGTCTTTCCTGCACCATTTCGCCCGAGCAGGCACAGTATCTCACCGCGCTCGACCGACAGTGACAATTGGTACAACACCTGAACCTGATCGTAAGCTACATCGATATTGTTGACCGTTAACATCAGTGCGATCCCAGGTAGGCTGTTTGTACCGACTGGTTGGCACGGATCTCATCGGGGGTGCCTTCTGCCAGAACCTCTCCGAAGTTCAACACGGTGATGTAGTGAGCGGCTTTCATCACCACATCCATATTGTGTTCAATTAACAGAATGGTTGTACTTTCAGAAAGCACTCCAACCAGCTCAATGAACCCTTTAACTTCCGTGGCTGATAAACCCTGGGTGGGCTCATCAAGGATAAACAGCTTGGGTGACTGAGCCAGCCCCATACCAATTTCAAGCAAGCGCTGGTGCCCGTAGCTTAAGTCCCCTGCAATTTGATCATAGCGATCTGCCAGATAGACCTTCTCAAGAACAGAGGCTACTTTTTCATTCACTACTGACGGCTTTCCTTTGATGACGCGTCGTGCCGCCAGCGCGACGTTTTCATGAACAGACAATTTAGAAAAAACAGAAGTGATCTGAAACGTATACGCCATGCCCATGGTCATGCGCTTATGTGCGGGCAGTTGAGTGATATCTTTATCCCTGAAGATCACCGAACCGCTACTGCTTTTGATACGACCGCTGAGCATACCGACAAAAGTAGTTTTACCTGCCCCGTTTGGCCCGATAAGCGCTCTTACCTGCCCTTCCGGTAGATTAAAATCTACATTGCTTACCGCCTGCAGGCCAGAGTAGTTTTTGGACAAGCCTCGAGTAGAAATTAAGCTCATGGCAGCCACTTATATTTGCTACGCAACAAGCCGGCAAAGCCCTGTGGTGCAAACATGGTTAACAAGATCAGCACAATACCTGCAATCAACATATAGGCGGATGCGAATTCACTGGACAGGTAGGCGGAAGCGAAATCACTTGAAAGATCTATCAAATAGAACATAAACACCGTGCCAATCAACGGCCCGATAGTGGTGCCTGCGCCGCCCAACAACACATACAACAATGGCAATATAGAATATTGAACTGCCGCAAAAGACGCCCCTGCATACCCGAATAACAAAGCATAGGCGACGCCCGCAGCACCTGATAAAGTACCAGAGATAATCACCGCGATTAACTTGTGTCGCTGAATGTCATAACCGAGCATGCGGGCGCGTTCTTCGTTCTCCCGTATAGCGACAAGCGTTTTACCGAAACGTGAATGCACCAGCCATGCGATAAGAAAAAGACAAATGGCAAACAGAATGAGAGCACAGAAATAGCGGTTGGTGGCCTGCGACAGATCGAATCCAAACAGCACCCTGTCTGAACGATGTATATTAAAACCCTCGTCACCGCGGGTATATTCGCCAAACAGCAACACCGTTAAATATCCGGCCTGGGCAAACATTAATGTCACGATCATAAATGCCACGCCGGTGGTTCGTAGCGCCAAAACCCCAACCACCACAGAGACAGCCACCGCTGACAACAAGCCTATGAAGATTGCCGCTCCAGGCAATACATCAAGAAACTGAATCGCTAAGCCGAAACCGTACATGCCACTGGCAAAAAACAGGGCATGACCAAGACTCAATAACCCCGTGTAACCGAACAACACGTTGTAGCCCATCGCGAAGACAGCCAGCACCAGAATGCGTGCTAAATTGCCGCTGTGATATACCGGCAATGCAAAATAGAGCAGGAAAAGCAAAACCACAATTAAGACATGCAGCAAAATACTGCGAATGCCCTGACTTAGCAATGGCTTATGAAGACCGGCCGAACTATCTGCTAACGAACTCATTCTCGGCTTTTCCCGAACAAGCCATTTGGCTTAAATACCAGGACAAACGCCACAAGTAAGGTGGCAAGTATTTTCGCAAGCGTGGGCGTAAAGAATACAGAGATTATCCCGTCACTCATACCAATAAGCACTGCAGCGACAACGGTACCCAGCACGCTGCCGAGTCCGCCAATGATCACAACAATAAAAGACAACAACAGCGGGTCACTGCCCATTAGATAATACGCCTGCTGAATGGGGACTACCAATACCGCGCCGAGGGCCGCCAGTGCCGCACCTAAGCCAAAGACCAGCGCGTAGACTTTGTTAACAGGAATACCGTGAGCTTGTGCCATTTCCTGATCAAGCTGTGTTGCCCGCATGATCAGTCCAATACGCGTGCGGGTCATAACGAACCAAAGCGCGAGCAAAATAACGATCGCAGCCACTATCACAAACAATTTGTAGGTGGTGGTACTGAGACCCCAGGGCCAGATCATTTGAAAGCCTGACTCTCCATACTCAAACCACGGCAGCGCTATTCTCTCATTAAAAGGCGCTTGCACTGGTCGCGCTTCGGGGCCGAACGTCATTAACGTGGTCTGTTGAATGACATATAACAAACCGATGGTCGCTACAATTGTACGTTCAGGGTCATAATTTACTTTATTAAGAATAAAGCGGTCACACAATACTGCCAATGCACCTACCAACAGTGGCGCGGCCACAATGGCGACCCAGAAGCCCAGTGCCGGATGACCTGCAATCATTGAGGTTATCCACCATGCCAGCACAGCGCCCAACATATAAAATTCACCGTGAGCAACATTCACCACTCGCATAATGCCAAACACAATGCTCAACCCAACCGCGGTGAGCGCAAGCACAGCTGCCGTTATTGCACCTTCAAGTGATGCAACAAACAGATAGGGACCAAAATCCATTGCTAGCTAATTTTAAAGTTGTGGATGGATACCCGGTCAATGCGACCGGGGTGATATGGATCTTAGAAGAACTACAAAGCTAGAAGGACATTTTGGTGTAGTCAACTTCATCTTCGTACAACGTATCTTCTATTGATGTGGTGTGCGCCAGCATCAGCTTCCCTTCAGTGACTTTGGATATGTATTGGTGACCAAAGGTCTGATGTGTTTTGCCGTTGAATACTTTTGCGCCTTGCGGATGCTCAAACGAGTGCGGCATATCCGTCATCGCTTCGACCGCCTCAATCAGTTTCTGTCGATCTTTCGGGCCCTGGTAGTTCGCTGCCTCCATCCCCGCTTTAACCACATAAAGAGTTTCCCAACAACCAAACATGTGTGCATAGGTTGAGACATCTTTTGCATCGGAGACCGATGCACCATTTTCATCAACCCCTACCGCTTCGCGATAGACCTTATCAAACTCAGATTGTTCCGCCTGAGCATAGCGAGGGTTACCCTCCCAGAAGTAGGTTCCCTCGAGGAACTCAAGACCCGGACTGGCAAGGTCAACCGCTTCCAGACTATCAATAAAACCGAAAATCTCTGGTCGGCTCGGACCAAAAAATTCACCCAGCTCTTTAACAAACGTCAGTACCGCCGGGCCAACCATTACGTGATAAATCACTTCGGTATCACGTGGAATCTTGGGGAAGTACTTAGAGAAGGACGTTTCCGTAGGTGGTATGGCAATCTTTTCAAGAATCTGACCACCCTGCGCTTCAAAAGCTGCACTGAAGTAGTCACGGTGATCATGGCCGAAAGCAAAATCAGGGAATATCATGGTCACTTTCTTGCCGAGGTTTTCAGCGATAAAAGGAGCCATGGCTTCTACCTGGCTTTTCACATCAGTAATACCCGGTTGCAGCGTGTAACGGTTTAATTTACCACTGGCCACGTGATGGCCTTCAGACACAACAAAATAGGGAATGGCCAACTCACCGGCACGTGGTGCCGAGCCATACACGACATGACTGAACAACGTTCCAAAGGCGATATCACAGTTGTGTTTGTTAGCGAATTTTTCAACGACTTCAGCACCGCGCTTGGGATCTGTGCCATCGTCTTCCGCAATAATTTCTATAGGACGGCCATTGATACCACCCTCCGAGTTAATTCTCTTTACCACTGCTTCCGTAGTGCGGTCGTACCAGCGCCCATAGGCGGCGCCGATCCCGGTTCTGTGCACCTGAAAACCGATTTTTATTGGCTCGTCAGAGGCGTTTGCACAACCTATCATGCCGGGCATAGTACCGGCCAAGGCCAGCGCACCTGCCCCTGCACCTAACGTCTTGAGAGCGGTTCTTCGGCTGATGTTAGAGGATGTGATTATTTTGTCAGTCATTAGGGTCTGATTCCTACCTGCGGTTGATGCGCTGAGCCAAGCAAAATCAAGCAAGCTTGCGCGCAGAAAACTATCTTCTATTACGCCCCTTTGGGCGCGGCCAACAGCCATAATCCTATGAAGGTGTAAACCACCATAAACACTGCCAGCGGCACCTGACTGACGATAGCACGCCTCGCACTACCAAACAATTCCACCGCAATGGCATGCGCGATAAGCACCGACAGCACGTGCCCGACGACCACGGCACCCGCCTGACTGAGCCATATTATCTTGACCGACTGCGGGGTATTAAAAAAACCGGTGGTCACGTAGTACGAACCCAGCCCAAGCAAATCCGCTCCATTGTCAAACGGGTCAGATGCCGCCGCCACAGCATATTGAATATTGACCATGAACGACGTTAGAAAATGTGCAAAGTGATAGACAAATGCGATCGGCACAACGGCCACGGCCAGAGCACAAAACGCCTGTTTGAATGCGACAGCGGGAACGCTCGAATCAACTAGATAGCCATCACGATTCGCTAGCAGTAGTCCAGTATAAATACAAAGCGAATATGCAGTGACGAGCGCCACATTGGCAATCAACAACCCGGCCACAGTTTCAAAAACAATTGCAGAGCGTCCGGGAAAGTCGAGTGGGTTAACACCGATGGTCGCCAGCCATAAAAAAGTTTCGTTTAAACCGTCAAAGCTGCCACATGCAAGTAAAACCAATATAAAAACCGCCGCACTAACCGTTGTCGCTTTGCACCGGACCAAGTTCCATCCAGGTAGACCAAAACGCAATTCATCGCGGTATTTCGCTACCGGTGCAATCTGTGCGAAGCGATTCAGTAACACGGTGAAACACTCTGCCTGCTGCAGCCATTTAACACCGAACAACAGGACCCCCAGCATGGTAAAACACCAATACCCCGTCACTATCACAGCCAGTCGTTGCGGGGCTTCAGGTGCGCTGTCAGCCAAAGAAAAGGATATAAAAGCCAGGAAGATAATTATCGCAGGCCATTGTTGAACTGATTCGGGCAGCGAATGCTTCGACGCTAGACCAGCCCTGCTTGCAATTGATGCTACTCCCGACCACGGGTTAAGCCAAACCCACAAATTGCCAAACAGACCCTGCAACACGACAAACCCTACCCACCACACTGTCCAGATAAAAACCGGTAACGGATTCTCTAATGGATCGTATGAGGCCGTGAATCCCAGATAGATCAGAAAAAACAGAAACCCTGTCGACAATACACTGGTGACAGATCTCAGTTGACTGTCTTCGCAGACCCACAGGCGCAGACTACCAAATAGCCTCTTCGAATACTCATTGGGCAACAAAGCAACCAACGCCAGCGTCAATAGAACTACAAGCACGCCAGAACCAATATAGAAACGGGTGGGAAGCAGCAGTACCAGACCTTGCTGGGACACATGAGCAACTGCATGCCCCGGTAACAATAGCCCCGCGACCATTGTCAGAACAAAATAGAGCGACTTAGATTTTATTTGCCGCTGCCATTCAAAATCTGCACGGTTTTGCAGCGCAAGAATTGTCAATACCCTCACAACGCCCCACCACGCCGTTCGAGGCACTGCAATGGCATCTTGCTCTACCGGTACGATCATATTCAGTCGGTACCACTCGCAACTAAAATCTCATCATACTTTATTGCTCCCGCGGAGTTTCCATTGTAAAACGTGTAAGCTCGCGATACGGTTCAGAATTTCTGACCCTGCTGCGGAACTTACTCCGCCACAATCTCTCGAAAGGGCCATGATAGCGAATCCCGTCATGCGTTTTGGCAGCCAGATATTGGCTAAATATCTCACCAAAACAGTCACAACATATCGACCTTTCTCGGTCCACCGGACAGCGACATTGGCCGAGGTCATGCGACCCGGCGATGTGCTACTCGTTGAGGGTGACCACCGCATCAGTTCGGCAATAAAATATCTTACTCAATCAACCTGGTCACATGCCGCTTTCTATCTTGATAAAATGCCGGACGGCATTGCAATACCAAACCCGGGAAGCGCTCCCGAATCCAACGAGCAGCACCTGCTGGTTGAGGCCGATTTGGAAAACGGCGTGATCGCGGTACCGCTATCTAAATACAGCCGATACAACATACGGATTTGCCGACCGATAAACATAACCGAGCCTGACCTGGATGCGTTGTGCCGCTTCATGGCATCAAGCCTTGGTAAGCAGTACGACTTGAAGAACATTGTAGATCTGGCCAGGTACCTGCTGCCTAACCCACCTGTCCCCAGAAGATTCAGACGGCGGTTACTGGCCCTTGGCAGCGGCGATCCGACTCGCGCTATTTGCTCGTCTCTGATTGCACAAGGCTTTCAATCTATTCGTTATCCTATCCTGCCCGAACGGATTAGCTGCTCGCTGGATGGTAGTACCGAAAACGAGATGATGCATATCCGCCATCATAGTTTATTCGCTCCTAGAGACTTTGACGTCTCTCCATACTTTCAAATTGTGAAGCCTGAAATACGGGACGGGTTTAACTATAAAAATATCGATTGGCAGCATCACACCGAAGAATTTCTAACAACCGGTGAACGAGCGCCGGGGTCAGACGCTTGCGCTTAACAATCGCTCAGCGCATCCCTTGCATAATCAGGCAGTGTTGTATCAACAATCTCACATGTCAGGCTCTATGCATTTCCGACCGGTTTATATCCCCCAAGGAAACCCGACGCGTGAGCGAGTGGCACGTCACGGGTACGCCAGACTAAATTCCGACATACCAATAAGAGAGAGAATCACTCGCTTCCACGTCACGTACCAAAAACATGATTGGCTGCTTCATACTCTAAGGAACGCCACATATGCAGTTAGCTGTGCCCTATTTCAGCCATAGCCTCGACAATACTTTCACGCAATGTGATCACGATGAAATCTACCTCTTCCTTAGTAATAATCAACGGCGGAGACATTACATTAAGATGAAAGATCGGTCTAACCAGCAGGCCTTTGGCATCGGCAATTTTCGATATCACTTTGCCTATATCAAGCTCTTCCGGAAATAGCTCCCGGGTCTCTTTATTCGCGACGAACTCAACGCACTGCATTAACCGATGACCGCGGACTTCACCAACGATGGGGAGATCTAACAGCGTTTTAAGCTGTTCGGCAAAGTACTCGCCCACGTCTCTCGCATGTTCAAAGATCTTCTCACGCTCCATGATTTCTATGTTTTTTAGTGCAGCAACACAACAGACCGGGTGCCCTGAATAAGTAAAACCGTTTGTAAAACAACGATTGGTACCGGGTTCACTGATGACTTGATGCATTTTGTCTGAGTAAATTGTGGCTCCGATAGGCAGATAACCGGAGCTAAGGCCTTTAGCGCACGTAATAATGTCCGGCACAATACCAAACACGTCTTCCGATGCGAACCAATGCCCCAGTCGGCCAAATGCAGTCACCACTTCATCGGACACATAGAGTACGTCATGGCGCTTACAAACCTCATGGGTGCGTTTATGATAGCCAGCCGGTGGAACCACAACACCGCCTGCACCGAGGATCGGTTCTGCAAAAAATGCCGCGACCTTATCAGCGCCCAGGTCAAGAATTTTCTGTTCCAGCTCATCCACCAGGAAATCTAAAAACGCTGCTTCAGAATCGAATCCGGACGAGCGATAGTAGTTCGGGCTTGAGATGTGATGGATGGTATCCCGCTTGTAGTCAAACTCGGGGGGATGATCAGCTTTCTTGCCGCCAATTGACATCGAGATATAGGTACTGCCATGGTATGAACCGTCGCGAGCGATGATGTGCTTTTTCTCATGCTGGCCACGACAATTTTGATAAAACTGTATTAATCGATATGCAGAGTCAATGGCTGTCGAACCCCCACAACTGAATAACACGTGGTCCAGGTCGCCCGGGGCGAAGTCAGCAAGCTTTGAAGCGAGCTCAGCACCGGGTGCAGTGGTCATGTCAGTAAATGGGCTTGCGTAAGCCAGCTTCTTAATCTGATCTGCGATCGCATCTGCCATTTCTTCACGCCCCTGGCCGATGTTCGTGCACCACAGGCCACCTACGGCATCCAGGTACCGATTACCTTTTATGTCCATGATATAGGCGCCGTCCGCCTGCTCCATGATCATGGCACCTTCCTCAGAGAAGGAGTCAAACACTTGCCAGGGATGAGTAAAGTGATCTTTATCTTTCTGCCAAATATCTTTAGCGTAATTTGCACTGGGAAGTTCGGCAGACATAGGTAATCTCCAGGATCGTTTAATTTTATAGTACCCGCAACAGCATGCGTCGGCCATCGTCGATACGACGAAAATGACGATTCGTGAAGCCAGGCAGCAAGGTAAGGTCGCATGGATAACACCCTCCATGATTGCACAGCTCAGTGCATCGCTCATCAATACGGGAGCAAATCAATGGAGATAAGGCATTTAGATATTTACTCGGGTGGTGTAGCCTCACAAAGAACCGTATTCGCTCACCGAACACTCCGAAAACCGACCATGCTACTGAACAAAAACCTTTTTACCGGCCTGGAGCACGGCGTGCATCTAAGTGCCGGTGGCGAAACTCCCATGCTGAATTCACATCGGGATGCATTTGAGCAGTTCATGCAGGATAAAGCACAGGGCGAACGCGCCCGGCAATTAATAGCTGAAACCATGCAGGCCACGCGCGAACAGTGCGCCACCCTGCTCAACGTCGCCGCATCTGATATCACGTTCGTGTCATCCGCTTCTGAAGGCATTAACATCGTCACGTACGGGCTTGATTGGCAGCCAGGGGACAACGTCGTTATCGCCGATGTCGAATTCGGATCCGGCGTTTTCCCATGGACGGTACTTAAAGAACAAGGAGTAGAAGTCAAAATCGTTCGCCATAAAAACTGGCAAATATCACTTTCCGATATTGAAGCTCAAATTGACGATCGCACAAAAGTTGTGTTGATGAGTCACGTTAGCATGTTCACTGGACAACGCCTTCCATTAAAAGAGCTCGCAGAAATGGTTCATCGCAAAGGTGCGGCTTTGGTGCTGGATGCCACCCATGCCGTAGGTGTAGTACCTGTTGATGCCTACCATGCTGATGTTGTAGTTAGCAGTTGTTACAAGTGGTTGCTCGCAACACATGGCACAGCCATATTTTATTGGAACCGCGAGACACTGCCAGAACTTAAACCACCCTTTCTCGGCTGGAACAGTGCGGCCGAGTCCGGTGGATGGAAAGACCCACTGAATATCACACTACACGCCGATGCCAATCAATTCTTACCTGGCAACCCATCGTACTTAAGTATCTATATATTGAACAATGCGCTAAAGCATCTACTGCCGCTTGGCAGGGATGCTGTAGAGCAGCACGCACTTGATTTGACTGGCAGGTTGTACGAAGGCATTAGTCAATTAGATCTAAATACACTGGGATTATCACTAATGACCGCTAGAGCCGCAGAGGAGCGTGCGGGCAATATCTGCATCATGTCAGAAAGAGTAGACGAAATATCTGCAGAACTCAGGCAACGTGGAATTTTGGTGTGGGGTACTTACCGTGGCGATTCACGACTGAGAATTTCCGCGCACGTATACAATGATCAAAGTGATATTGACGCTTGCCTGGGCGCTATACAGGCCCTGCAGTAGATAGCTCTATTTAAAAGCGTAAAGACAGACCACAATAAATACAATTAGGTGAAAGATCAACGTAGCGTGAGTCAGGAAACCCAACGCGCCAATTGTTGCAGCGGGTTTATTCGAAGTGGCAATTTGAGTGCGTGCTAATTTCATAAATCAAATAGAATAGCTATGCATGAGCCGATATGTTACCAGCTATACTCATGCTTTACATTAGTAAAATACCTATCTACTAACGATGTATCCGCAGAGATTCTAATACATTCGTTGCGACTTGTAACAGACTAACCGAAGGTGAATCAGTTGCCTAATGTTCAAGAATCTAATTCCGGCGTTTACGATGCCCGATCATTCTCTGTGGTTATTCCTGCATGGAACGAAGCTCTATACATTGAAGAGACCCTGCGCGCAGTAACTCAAGCTATCGAACAACAGGTATTTGCAGGCAACATTATCGTTGTAGACAATAACTCCTCGGACGACACAGCAAGCAAAGCAACACAGGCCGGAGCAACCGTGATCTTCGAACCAGTCAATCAGATTGCGCGCGCCAGAAACACAGGCGCCCGGGCATC
The DNA here is from genome assembly GCA_938041955.1 of uncultured Granulosicoccaceae bacterium. GTDB lineage: Bacteria > Pseudomonadota > Gammaproteobacteria > Granulosicoccales > Granulosicoccaceae. Next base: position 67,944 of record CALISD010000082.1, read on the forward strand.
GAGCGCTGACTGGCTTGTATTTGTTGATGCGGACAGCATCATCAGCACGTCGCTACTAACTTCATCACTGGAAGCATTAGCCAACGGCTCAACTATTGGGGGTGGATCTACCGTCACGCTGGATAGAGATGTTAAAGGCCTCACCAAATGGATTCTGGCCTTCTGGAACTGGTGGTCGGTGAAATCGCGTAGTGCAGCAGGCTGTTATATTTACTGCACAAGAGAGGCTTTTGACACCATTGGTCAATTTGATGAAAAGCAATATGCAGCAGAGGAGCTTTACCTATCGAAAAAGCTTAGAAAGTTAGCCAGAAAGCGTAAGCAGAAATTTCTTATTCACACCCATTCACCGGTTATGTCGTCAGCGCGGAAAATTGATTGGTACACACCAAAACAACTTTTTCGGCAAGTTCTCCTGCTTTTAATCCCGGGGGCAACACGATCAAAAAAACTGCTTGGCATCTGGTATGACCGAAGTGACATTAATCAAAGCCCGTAACTTCATTCATGCCCCACAGAAGCTTAGCCTACATCAACACCAACTTTAAAATCATTCTATGCAAACTGCCGCGCTAGTATTTCCAAATCAACTTTTCGAGAATCACCCGGTGCTTGACGGCGAAGTATCGTCTGTATTTCTAATAGAACACCCGCTGTTTTTTGGCGATGCCGAATATCCATTGCAGTTCCATAAACAAAAACTTGCCTATCATCGCGCCACGATGGCAGCCTACTGCAATAGGCTAAACAACAAGGGCCTGAAGTGTTCTATCGTGCAATACACCGATGGCACAGATCAGTTGACAGACTTTTGCAATCGACTCAAACAAGAGGGTAATCACGCGCTTCTTGTGGCCGACGTACATGATGATGTGTTGCTGCGAAGGCTACGACACCGAACTGACTTTGCGGGTATAGCGCTGACCATTCTCGACACACCGGGGTTCCTGAATCAAAACAATGAAAATAGCACCTGGCGTAAAAGCCGAAAACGCTGGTTTATGGCCGACTACTATCAGTGGCAACGTAGACGCCTGGGTATCCTTATGGAAGGCGACAAACCAGTAGGTGGAAAGTGGAGCTTTGATGAAGATAATCGTAAAAAGCTGCCGAAAAAATCAATGGCTGACGTACCCATACTCCCCCCCGTCAAAGCAGACGCCATAGTAGAGGCTGCTGTGACTGCAACTCAGAAGCAGTTTCCTGAAAACCCGGGCTCTCTGGAACAATGGTATTACCCGATCACCACAGATGATGCAAAAACCTGGTTAAGGATATTCCTGCACGAACGGTTACATCTATTCGGTGACTACGAAGACGCGATCGTGGAAGATCAGAACAGCCTTTATCACAGCGTACTAACCCCGATGCTCAATGTTGGCTTGATTACTCCACAGTATGTGGTCACTGAAACGCTCAAGTACGCTAAAGCAAACAACATCCCAATCAATAGTAGTGAAGGATTTATCAGACAGGTGATTGGTTGGCGCGAATTTATGCGCGCCACCTACATAGATTTGGGTGTTGAAATGCGAACCACTAATCACTGGCAGCACACCCGCCCGCTACCTAACGCTTTCTATGACGCAAGCACGGGAATTCTACCGGTAGATAACGCTATAGAACGGGTGCTTAAAACAGGCTACTGCCACCATATTGAACGGCTAATGGTGCTTGGTGGCTTTATGTTTCTTTGCGAGATCAACCCGGATGAAATCTACAAATGGTTTATGGAAATGTTCATCGATAGCTACGATTGGGTCATGGTTCCTAATGTATACGCCATGAGCCAGAACGCCGATGGCGGAAACATCACCACCAAGCCATACTTCTCCGGCTCGAACTATGTCATCAAAATGAGCCATTACAAAAAAGGCGAATGGTCCATCATATGGGACGCATTGTTCTGGCGCTGGATTATCAAAAACAGCGAAGCACTAAAGGGAAATCCGCGATGGGCGATGATGGTACGCAACGCAGAAAAGATGGATGAAACAAAAAAAGCTGCACACCTGTCAATAGCGGAAAATTACTTCAAACATCTGTTCCCGGGAGAATAACCCTACATTACCTACATATGGGAGAACGCCAGCTTAGTTAGTGCCCATTCATAAACAACGCGTAGCCAGGTTGCCTCACGTGCATGAGATTTCGCCTACCACATGTGGGCGTTTAGTCATTCATAAATAACTACATGTTGTTGGCGAAAGATCGTGTGCGTGAGGCGACCACAGTAGCGTTCGTTTATGGATGGTCACTATCTACAAAGCACCGACTGTATTGATGCTGTGCTGCAAAGAGCCACAACGCCACGGTTCTTTATGATCCTCAGTATCAAAAGCGGGACGACCCGGGCCTCCTCTGATCAGCAGGTTTGGAATCAAGCCAATGACATCGCCAACCACACTAGAAGGAATATCAATAAAACTGTAAACAATCAACCCAACGGTTGGACCCACGCATGCAGAGGCAGATAAATTTTTCGATTCCCTGGCCCAATCACGGTTAGACCAATAACCCGCACACATCAAAGCAGAAACAGAATGCAGCGTTCCGTCAAAAGCTCCGTCTTTGTTGGAAAAGCTTATGGTGGAGCAACCACTGATGATTAAGACAACAGCACTCCCAAAATTCGCATTGAAGGATATCTCAGAAACTGATCAAGTATGCTTTGTCCTGCTTACAGTTCTTCTACGTTTAATAACTCGACCTCATAAATCAGGGTCGCATTGGGTTTGATTTCGCCCGCACGGCGATCACCATAGCCTAAGGCTGCCGGTACAACAAACCGATATTTGCTACCTATACTCATCAATTGCACACCTTCCACCAAACCTGCTATTACGCCGCCCAATACGAACGATGGCGGCGCTCCACGCTCGTAAGAGTTATCAAATACTTTCCCGTCAATTTGCTCACCAATATAATGAAGCGTTACCTTGCTATTGGACGTCGGCTTAGGTCCTAGCCCTCGACGTAATACCTGATATTGAAGACCGGTACTCGTTACAACCACGTCGTGAACTAAAGAATTACTTTCTAGAAAAGAAATATTTCGTTTCAACGCACCTGCCTGGTTGCAGGCAACTGTGGAGAAACATATAAAAAGAAGTACCACGAATCTCATACCCGTAGCCGAATTAAAACAGTTAAAAATAGTGTTCGCTCTCATGGATATTCCCCGACAACAGTGTTACCAACCCCGGCACGATCAGTTGAGCTACGTCACCAGCGTTTCAATAAACCCCTTCACCGCACCCACGCCATCCTGCTCCATCACTCTAATAGTTTCAGAGCCCACAACCGCGATGTCCACCTTGCCACGCAAATAGTCAATATCTTCTTTAGATTTCACACCGAAACCGACAGCCAGTGGCAGCTCGGTAGTGCTCTTGCACAACGAAAGATAATTCGTAATGTCTTCTGAAAATGCCGTGTCTTTGCCAGTGACACCTTTTCTGGCAACACAGTAGATCATACCTGAACTGTTATCACTCAAATGGCGCATGCGACTTTCAGGCGTGTTAGGCGTAAAAATGTGCACCGGCGACAGTTGTGCTGCATGCATTGCATCCAGATACTCCTCACCCTCTGACGGGGGCAAATCTGGAACGATGCAACCTTGAATCCCAATCGCTTTGCAACGATCAACAAACGCATTGATACCCTGACAATACAAAATATTGTAGTACGTCATAAACAGGAACGGGATATCAAACTCGCGCGTTAAACGCTCCGCCACTTCAAAACTTTTCTCAACAGTGGCACCACCTTTTAAGGCTTCAGCATTGGCTCTAAGAATTACCGGTCCGTCAGCCATGGGTTCTGAAAATGGTATCTGTAGCTCCATCAGATCAACGCCGGCGTTGACCATGTCTTCCACCACACGCAGCGAATCATCAAAGTTTGGATAACCCAATACAATATGGGTCATCAATAGTATTTCTTTCTTTTCGCGGGCTTTCTTTATTGCGAGCTCAAGCGCGGTTACTCGTTCATGCATTGGTCATCCCCTCGCTATACTCCTTTGCCTTGTCAATAATAAACTGCCGCCATTTTGGATCATCCACGGCATCCGCGACGGTAAAAATATCTTTATCTGCGCGGCCGGACATATTGATTAATATGTCTTCGTCAGGTGACATCGATGGCGCTTCGGCATACGCTTGTGCGAATGCATGTGACGATTCCAGCGCCGGTATCAGACCTTCATTGCGAACCGTTTTTTGCATTGCTGCCACCACATCGACGTCAGATGCCGCTTCAAAGCGAACCTGCTTGCTCTCATGTAAGTAGCTCAGGATTGGTGAAACCCCGACATAATCTAACCCTGCTGAAACACTGTGGGTGTCTTGCATTTGCCCATCACGATCCTGTAGAAAATAGGTTTTGTACCCTTGGGCCACCCCAACAGTGGCATCGTCGTAGGCGAGTCTTGCTGCATGCTGGCCCGGTCCACGACCGCGCCCACCGGCTTCCACACCGACAAGCTCAACCTCTTTATCATCAAAGAAGCCTGAGAAGATTCCCATCGCGTTTGAGCCTCCACCAACACACGCATAGACTCGAGCCGGTAGCTTGCCGTTGCGCTCAAGCATCTGTGCTCGTGCTTCAGTGCCTATTATCGATTGAAACCAGGTCACCATTTCAGGAAATGGATGCGGACCACAGGCCGTTCCAAGTACGTAGTGGGTATCATCCATGTTCGACACCCAATCACGAAAGGCTTCGTTAATGGCGTCTTTAAGGGTCTGGCTGCCCTCGGTAACCGCCACCACAGTTGCCCCCATCTGCTCCATCCAAAACACATTGGGCCGCTGGCGTGCGACGTCATGCGCGCCCATATAGATTGTGCAATCAAAACCGAATTTTGCCGCCATAGTGGCGGTCGCCACGCCGTGCTGGCCAGCACCGGTTTCTGCGATGACTCGCTTCTTACCCATGCGTTTAGTCAGCAAGCCCTGCCCCATCACATTGTTGGCCTTGTGCGCGCCAGTGTGATTCAGATCTTCCCGCTTGACGTAGATCGCTGCACCACCCAGTTGCTCAGTCAGATTGTCGAGTCGGGAAATAGGCGTGGCACGACACGAGTACGTTGACATGATGTCAAGATACTCTTGCCAAAAAGACTCATCTTCCCTGGCTGCCAGGTAGGCGCTTTCGAGTTCGTCGAAGGTTGGCACCAGTATTTCGGGAATAAAAGCACCCCCGAACTGGCTGTAGTAGCCACTATTTTTCATTGATCTTTATGTCCGATAGTCGTAATTTTCTGCCACACAACGGTGGCCATTTAAAGTCATTCTAACAGGCTCTGATGCTCTGTACCGGAGTGAATCCCACGTTATTGCAATCTCGTTTTGGCCCGAATCAGGTCGGCACTTTTTACACACACTCAGGTGTTTTCCTGTGTACAGTGGGCTCAAGCCCTGCGAATGAGAGTTTGTCATTTGGTTCACCCTCACACTTGCCACAATCAGCGGCTCAGCCCGCTTTGCTCGATCGACGCATTGGTAGGATTAGGAAGTCACTGAGCACCTGCTCTCCACACGATTATTCAGCTCCGCGGCAGCAATTTAAATGTTCAGTTCGCTATGGATAGCCCACCATCGCCCGCCCTATAATCTACGTACTCCCCCACTTGAGCCCACACATGTCTAATCCAATCGACCACGGTGAAGAATACCAGTTGCTACCAAGCTTACAGAAGCACTCAAGAGTAGACCTGGGGCCAGTGAGATCACCAATCCAAACGCTGTCTCGTCTCGGTGACGAGCTAGGTATCGAGCTGCAGATAAAACGTGATGACGCACAGCCGCTCGGTATGGGCGGCAACAAGGTTAGACAACTCGAATTCTACCTCGGGCCGGCGCTGGATCAACAGGCAGATACGGTACTTATCACGGGTGCAATCCAGTCGAACTTTGTTCGCCTCTGTGCAGCTGCCTGCAGAAAACTTGGCTGGCAGCCGGTGGTGCAGCTGGAAGATCGCGTGCCCACCAACGACCCTCTTTACAGAAAATCCGGCAACGTCCTTATTGACCAACTGCTCGGCGCAGAAATTCATTATTTACCGCGAGAGAAAGACGAAACCGAGGCAGATGCGAATTTAGACAAGCTTGCTGCGGAACTGAAAGCCGCTGGTCGCAACCCGTATGTAATCCACCTGGGGGTAGAACACCCACCGCTCGGCGCACTGGGCTATGCGTTAGCGGCAGCTGAGACCAAACTACAGCTAGAAGCCACGGTAAGCATGCCTGACCACGTGGTGATCCCTACAGGCAGTGGCATCACACATTCAGGGTTTGTGACCGGCGCACACGCACTCGGATGGGAGGTACCTATCCATGGAATCTGTGTTCGACGAGAGCGAGCTTTGCAACAGCCCCGAATTGAACAACGAGTGGCAGAAGTTTCCGAACTGCTTGAGCTGACAGATCCCGTGCCAGCAAGCCGTGTATTGGTTTATGACGACGTATTGCACCCGGGCTACGGCCAACTTAATGAACAGGTTGAAGATGCAGTTAAACGCACAGCCCACCTCGAAGGTGTTCTGACAGATCCTGTATACAGCGGCCGGTGCATGGCCGGACTGATCGACCTGGTAGATCGCGGAATTATCACTAAGGGGCAACGTGTTTTATTCATACACACGGGCGGATTACCGGGCTTATTTGCCTATCAACAGAAGCTTGGTTTTTAAAGTCGCATTATTTTCCTTCCTTACAACTCATTAAAAACAGGTTTCATTCGTTACAGTGAATTTCTGGTTTGACTTATTCGTCATGACGCTATATAACTATGCTGCAAGGGTTTGCTGACCAGTGACCACATGTAAGAAAGGATAACCCGGGCCAACCGGGTGCCTGAGTATTGCCAGCCACACGTGGTGCCTTACTACCTTAGCGCAATATAAAAGTGATCGTGCCTCCTGATGTACCCGGAGCAGGCACTCGGTAGAGGATCAAAGCTAGCTGCCACTATGCTACCGGCTGCTACTTCTCGAGGTAGCTATGCAGAACCTCATGACGGATGGAGAAAGTGGTTTGAGGCTTAAAAAACGAATAATTCGATTACGCTATTATTTCAGCTGGAAATACCCAAAGCTGTGCTCGTATTGGCGCAAAGGTGCATTTCCGATACAGCTTGCCGCCCTTTGTTTGGGCTTATACGGCGCGGTTAACTTTTACACCGACAATTTTTCCTATGCCGCTGCGATGAAAACACCGCTGCCTCAACTCCCGGTATCGGCGCAACGCGAAAGAAGCAATCGATTGCTATATGCCTCGCCAAACCAGAATCTTGATACTGCACAGCCAGTACCAATGGCCACACCTGTATCCGCACCGGTTGCGGCAACACAAAAGCCTGCTAAGAACCCTGAAAAAGCTCATCAGATGCTAAGATACCAAGCGTTAAGGGCAGAAGCCTCTGTTGGTCAAATGCCGCCGCAACATACAGCGAACAATACCATTGCAGCAATATCTAACGTACCACTTAGTGCACCAGAGCCCACTGCAACACCTGCAGAAAAAATGGTACTCAACCAAAAAGCCTTAACAGCAGAGGTGCGGCGAGCAGAGGAGATTCTGCAAGAAAAAAAGCGACAGGCACAAGTACTTGAAATTAAAATTCAAAATGCCAGGGCGCTTCTAAACACTAGCAAACTCGTTCCGGAAAAAGCACCAATATACACACACAGATGGCTAGGGGCTCAAAACCCGAGCCGGTATGTAATCCAATTGGCGTCATCAACTAACTATAAGGAATTGCTGGACTTTGTAAGTGATAAACAATTACAGCAGCCGATCGCTATCTATCCTTTCAAGAAATCTCGCGCAGGCACAGTGGTCTATGGTGTTTCAGCAGGGTTATACAGCACCAGCAGCGAGGCGATGAAAAGTGCATCATCACTGTCAAACACCAAAGCGCATGGTGTATGGATTAGAAAGGTCGCCGACCTTAGAGATCTAATGACAGAATTGAGATAGCCTGCCTGGTACAAGCTATCTCGCCCTGCTCGCTCTTACACTAAGACCGGTTAGCCGTTGCAGCGGCACCTTACGTGCCGGCTTGATCACTCGCTGACGCGTCGTGTTTCCTTAGTCGTTGGCTTCTGTGCGCTCTAAGACAAACGCTCAAATACCGTACTGATTCCCTGCCCCATACCTATGCACATGGTAGCGAGTCCAAACTCTCCATCATGTTGCTGCATCACATTTAATAACGTGGTGCTGATACGAGTTCCGGAGCAACCAAACGGGTGGCCCAATGCAATTGCACCACCGTGCAGGTTCACTTTGTCATCCATTACATCAAGCAATCTAAGATCTTTTAGTACCGGAATCGCCTGCGCTGCAAACGCCTCATTTAGCTCAACATGGCTGATATCTTCGATACTCAAACCCGCGCGTTTTAGCGCTTTTTGCGTAGCCGGTACCGGACCGTATCCCATAATCGCCGCCGGACAACCAGCCACTGCCATACCACGTATTCGAGCGATCGGCTGTGCACCGATTTCACGTGCTTTGGCACCGGACATTATCAACATAGCGCTGGCACCATCAGATATTGCAGATGAACTACCGGCGGTGACAGTGCCGACTTTCGGAATAAATGCCGGCCGTAAACTCGACAGAGATTCTGCTGTTACGTTTTCACGAATAACCTCATCCACCTCTATCAGCTTCTTAAAGCCGTTTTCATCATGACCTTCAATCGGGATAATCTCATTTGCAAAGCCGCCGTTAATGGTGGCAGCATGCGCGCGCTGATGCGATCGTGCTGCGAACTCATCTTGCTGCGGTCGCTCAATACCGTGCATTTTTGCAAGCATCTCAGCAGTCACGCCCATCATCATAGAGGCTTTTGCGACATGCTTACTCATACCCGGGTGCAGATCGAGACCATGTAGCATCTGAACGTGCTGCATATGCTCAACACCACCCGCTACGAATACATCGCCATAGCCTGTCATTATGCCCTGGGCTGCTGTGTGCAACGCTGACATGGAGCTTCCACACAAGCGACTAACCGTTTGACCACCAACCGTGTCTGGCAGATCAGAGCGGATCACGACACCGCGGGCGATGTTAAAGCCTTGCTCCAGCGTTTGGTTAACACACCCCCAAATCAGATCTTCAACGTCATCCGGATCAACTTCCGGATGCCGCTCAAACATGGCTTTGACAAGTTCCGCAGAAAGATCTTCGGCTCGAACGTTTACAAAGCCGCCGTTTTTGGAACGACCCATCGGTGAACGCACACAGTCAACAATGACCACATCATTAGCATTATAATTCATCGCTTACGCTCCCCCTTGCGGGAAAAAGGTTTTGCCATCGGCCGCCATCTTTTTCATCCCTTCAGTCGGATGATACAGCGCGCCCAGATCAGCGTACTGTTCACACATCTTGCAGAAATTATCTAACCCGATGGTATCCATGTAGTGCAATGCACCTCCGCGAAACGGAGGAAAGCCTATGCCGTATATCAGACCCATGTCTGCATCAGCCGGGCCACTGACGATGCCTTCTTCCAGGCACCGGACTGTCTCAATACACATAGGTATCATCATGCGCTCTACGATCTGATCGTCAGTGAACTCTCGCTGCTCAGTCACTGAAGGCGCAATAATGCCGGCGGTATCCGGATCAGCGAGTTTCTTTGGCTTGCCACGCTTGTCCATTTCATAACGATAAAAACCGACCCCGTTCTTCTGACCGTATCGTTCAGCTTTGTACAATAGATCACCGGCAGTCGTGTAGTCGTACTTCATGCGATCAGGAAATCCTTCCGCCATCACTTCACCACCATGATGACCTGTATCAATACCAACCACATCCAGCAGATAGGCAGGCCCCATAGGCCAGCCCCAACGCTCCATGAGCTTATCAACACGGGCGAAATCAGCCCCCTGCGTTAATAGTTTGGAGAACCCTCCAAAGTATGGGAACAACACACGGTTAACAAAGAAACCCGGACAATCATTCACAACGATGGGTGTTTTGCCGAGTTTTCGGGCGTATGCCACTGTGGAGGCAACCGCAACCTCACCTGTCTTATCACCACGGATCACTTCAACCAGTGGCATCAGATGCACGGGATTAAAAAAGTGCATTCCACAAAAGTTCTCTGGTCTTTTTAAGCCGGAAGCCAATAAATCTATAGAAATAGTTGACGTGTTACTGGTGAGAATTGCATCGTCCGGAATTAAACCCTCTACTTCTGCGAGCACCGCTTGCTTGATCTTCGGGTTTTCTACTACCGCTTCAACCACAAGATCAACATCGCCAAAGTCACCATAGCTTAACGTCGGAATTATTCGATGCATCGCTGCAGCAGCACCGGGTTGATCAAGTTTGCCGCGCATTACCTGCTTAAAGAAAAGCTTGTCTGACTCTGCCAGACCAAGATCCAGCGCTTCCTGATTGATGTCTTTCATCACAATCGGTACACCACTGGAGGCCGATTGATAAGCAATACCGCCACCCATAATACCTGCGCCAAGCACCGCTGTTTTATTCACATCACGAGCCGCCGCACTGAGACTTTTACTCTGCTTCTTCAAATACTGATCTTTCATGAAGATGCCGATCAGTGAAGCTGTTACCGGTGACTTGGTCAGCTTTGCGAAGGCAGTACTCTCAACCTTAAACGCCATATCACGACGCAGGCTGGCGTGTTTCTCCATTACCCCGATGATGGTCATAGGTGACGGATAGTGAGGCCCTGCCTTCGCACCCACTACGCCCTTGGCCGATTCAAATGCCATGGTTCGTTCAATCGTCGACAATGGCAGAGGATCTTGCTTTTCTATCCGGCGTTCAAGGTGATCAAACTTACCTTCGATGCAGTCTTGCAGTAACTTTATAGCAGCGTCACGCAATTGGTCTTCGGCCACTACGGCATCTACGGCCCCATCTTTAAGCGCAGCTGCTGCGCGCTTATTTGAACCGGTTGCAATCCATTCAATGGCGTTATCAACACCAATGAGCCTTGGCAGCCTTACCGTGCCACCCCAACCAGGCAATATCCCCAGTTTTACTTCAGGCAAACCTACTTTTGCATTGCTTGCCATGATCCGGTAATCACAGGTAAGGCAAATCTCAAAACCACCACCCAACGCTTCACCATTAATGGCGACCACCGTTGGAAACGGCAGATCTTCAACGCTTGAAAACAGCGCATTGATTTTAGTAAGCGCTTCGACAATATCAGCTTCCGGGCTTTGAAATAGAGCACCAAACTCACCGATATCTGCGCCGACAAAAAAACTTTTCTTGGCGCTGGTTAGCATCAAACCCTTGACGCCGTCCTGGCGTTGAAGCGCTGTGACTGCACTCTCGAGCTCTGTCAGAGTGGCCTGGTTAAATTTGTTAACGCTTGAGTCTTTTAAATCGAAGCGCATTTCATATATACCGTCGCTGTCTTCAGCCACGGTGAGCGATTGACCTTCAAATATCATTGGGTCTTCTCCTAGAAGCTGAAGTGATCGGCATCAAGCGCCATTAACGAATCAGCACCGGTTTCGATTGTGGCGACCAAAGATCGCGTTCGGGGCAGCAGTTTTTCAAAGTAGAAATCACAAGTAGACAGCTTTGCGCGATAGAAGTCTGGTTCGCTGCAGTCTTCCTCCGAAAGCTTGTTGAGCGCAGTGGCTTGCGCCTTTGCCCACATATAGGCGAGAACTACATAACCTGAGTACATCAAATAGTCGACAGAGGCTGCACCGACTTCATCTGCATCAGACATCGCCCGCATGGTGATATCAGTGGTGATTTGCTCCCATTCATCACAATGCGCTCGTAGCCTGGCAACGGAATTTGCCATCAATCGATTATCTTCATGCCTGCCACAAAACTCGGCAATCTCTGCAAGGAACGGTCGCAGCAAACCGCCTTGCGAACCCACGACCTTGCGACCAAGTAAATCGAGCGCCTGAATACCCGTAGTGCCCTCGTAAAGTGTTGAGATACGACAATCACGAACGTTCTGTTCCATGCCCCACTCTTGAATAAACCCGTGGCCACCGAATATTTGCAGACCGTGGTTAGCTGATTCAAAACCAGTCTCAGTTAGAAACGCCTTGGCAATCGGTGTTAGTAAGGCAAGCCGTGCCTCCGCCATGCCTTTTTGTTTATCACTTGCATCAGACTCGGTGACATCGACATCCATTGCCAGCGAATGGATAAACAATCTGCCCCCCTCGGCAAAAGCCTTCTGTGTTAACAGCATTCGCCGCACATCCGGGTGTACCACAATCGGGTCAGCGGGCTTATCCGGGTACTTGCGACCAGACAATGACTTCATTTGTAATCGGTCACGCGCATAGTCCAGGGATTTCTGAAAACCAAACTCAGCGTGCGCCAATCCCTGTAACGCGGTACCGAGCCTTGCAACGTTCATAAAGGTAAACATGCAGTTCAGGCCGCGGTTAGGTGGCCCGATAAGCCAGCCCTTGGCACCATCAAAATTCAACAACGCCGTAGCGTTGCCATGGATACCCATTTTATGCTCGATAGAACCACAAGCCACTGTATTACGCTCACCGGCTTCACCATTGGCATCCGGCAACATTTTGGGCACGATAAACAATGAGATACCTCGAGTGCCTTTTGGCGCGTCCGGCAGCCGTGCGAGAACAATATGCACAATATTATCTGTCATATCGTGCTCGCCGGCAGAGATGAAAATCTTGGTGCCATGAATGGCGTAGCTGCCATCCTCATTAGGCTCAGCCCGGGTACGAAGCATGCCCAGGTCAGTACCGCAATGTGATTCCGTCAGGCACATTGTGCCTGTCCATTCGCCTGAAGTGAGCTTGCCGAGGTATTGAGCTTTTTGTTCGTCAGTCCCGTGTGCGGTAATCGTGGCATGAGCGCCATGGCTTAAACCGGGATACATCGCCCAGGCCCAGTTCGCGGTACCGGCCATTTCGCTCACTAGCGTCGCCATTGACGGCGGTAACCCTTGCCCGCCGAATTCCGTGTCAGCAGACAGACCCGGCCAGCCACCTTCAACGTAGGTCGCGTATGCTTCTTTGAAACCGTCCGGTGTAGTCACGACCGTATCGTCCCATTTACAGCCCTGCTGATCCCCAGACTGATTGATTGGCGCCAACTCTTGCTCGACAAACTTGGCCGCTTCTTCCAGGATTGCATCCAGCAGATCGTCACCTACCTCTTCAAAACCACCTAGTGCGGCGCAGCTTGAAGTGTAGTTATGCACCTCCTGCAGGCTAAAGCGCATATCTCTCAGTGGCACTTTAAAATCGGCCATTCTTGTCTCCGTTTACTAAAAAGGGGCAAGGATTGGGATATTTTATGTTGATAAGTCACTTACAGCAACCTAACGACATATCCCACCCGCTTCCACTAGTGTGATTTTCCAGTTGATGTGCGTTATCGGCAGGTTGTTGGAAATGTCCTGCCGGCGTGCTTCGTACACAGTACAAACCGGAACCGGTTCACATTCTACTACGGCTGATCAACATACGACGACCCGCTTAAGACCGGATCAGGCCCCACTGCCTGGCTAGGTCGGGGTCCAGTTCAACTCCAACTAATATCCAGGCTATGACCGGTTAACTAATCCCGATGAAATTCAAAAGCCCACTGAATGTTGACTCGCGGGGATCGCTACACTACGCTGGCGTGACGTGATGCAGCGAACTCAAAGTACGACGCTCGGTGTCTCATCAACAAATCGCAATCGATCCATGCTACTTGGTCAGCTCAGCTGTTGCGACTTATCCACTGGAGGAAACATGAAATTAAATTTTACTAAATCGAAATTACTCGGCGCTTTGCTGGGTGCGGGACTTCTCGCTCCTGCAGTACACGCTGCTGACACATTGGAAATGACATCTGCCTTTGGCAAAAATCTTCCAATCTTAGGTACTGCTGCAACTGACTTTGTTGAAAAGATCAACGGAATCTCAAGCGACATTCAGTTTGAACACTTTGATCCGAATAAACTTGTGCCAACGCTGGAAGCCCTTGATGCAGTATCCAACGGATCTGTTGATTCAGCATTCGCGACCTCTGGCTACTGGCAAGGTAAGCTGCCTGCAGCGTCCCTTTTTGCAGCGGTTCCTTTTGGCCCCGAAGCAGGCGAGTTTCTTGGTTGGATCTTATACGACGACGGTGCAAAACTTTGGCAGGAAATGTACGACGAAGGTGGATATGACGTTGTCACCACTCCGTGTGGTGTAATCGCACCGGAAACTTCAGGCTGGTTTAAAGAGCCAATAGAATCAATCGCAGACCTGAAAGGTCTTAACATGCGTTTCTTCGGTCTTGGCGCTGAAGTCATGCAGAAGCTTGGTGTTTCCACCTCACTTCTGGCCGCTGGAGATATCTTCCCGGCACTTGAGCGTGGCGCAATCGATGCGACTGAATTTTCAATGCCTCGCATCGATGCACGCCTTGGCTTCCACAAGATCACAAAGTACAACTATTTTCCAGGCTGGCACCAGCCTTCTACGTTGTTCGAATTGCTGATCAACAAGGACATTTACGACGAACTCTCAGATGTTGCTAAAAATCAGATTCGCGTAGCATGCCTTGCCAATATCACCACCAACCTTGCTGAAGGCGAAGCAACCAACTACGCAGCAATGGTAGATAACGCTGAAAACAACGGCGTTACCTTAAAACAGTGGTCTCCTGAAATCCTTGAAACATTCCAAACCACCTGGGACGAAGTAGCGCTTGAGCTGGCTGCTGAAGACGAGTTCTTCAAAAAGGTGTGGGATGATTTGAGCGAGTATCGTGAAGGATATGGTATCTGGTCCAGCAACATCTACCTTCCACGCAAGTAAGTAGCACGCTATTTAATCGCTACTCTCAGAGAGGTGGTCAAATTGGCCACCTCTTCTGTTGAACAACTGGTACGTTTTATACCTCCCGGGTAGAAACCCATCTAGCTGTTATACATCCCTTTGTTTGATTCATGATCTCGCCGAGAACACCGCCTGGGGCACTGCCTAATGCCGAATAATTCTTACAAAACAGCAGAAGAAGTAATCGCTCTCTCGGATCCGGGTGAGCGTCTTCGCGATGAACATTTTTTTATAGATCGCTTAATAATCGGGTTCGGTAATTGGGTTGCATGGCTATTTCCGATCCTGATCATTGCTATCACAAGCCAGGTGGTGCTGCGCAAGATGGGGCACAACCAAGCCTGGTTGGATGATGCACAATGGTGGATCTACGGATTCGCAATGATTGCAGCGTTCGGCTATGCGATCACAACAGACAGCCATGTCCGCGTCGATATATTCCACCAGAATTTTTCGGTATCAAAGAAGGCGAAGCTCGAAATATTCGCTTTGGGATGGTTACTGCTCCCTTTCATCGCCATTATGTTTGACATCATGACCCAATACGCTTGGGCATCCTGGACTGCCAAGGAAGGATCAGACAGTCCTAACGGATTACACAGACTTTATCTTTTAAAAATGGCACTACCCATTCTTCTTGGTTTGGCAGCACTGGCAGCGTGGTCTGTTATCCGCCGTAATTTTGCACGATTCACAACCCCGACTTTATTGAAGACTGTGCTTGGAGCATTCCCTTTCTGTTGGTTTGTGATTGATCGGCTTGTCTTCCACACGTTTTACTTCTTTATCAAAGTTACTCAGCCGGATATCAAGCTTAGAAAAATTTCAAAAGAACCCCTAATGGAGCAAACAACAATCACAGCATTTATATTACTTGTATTGCTCATCGCTGGCTTATGGTTCTTTGGTCGCAAGCGACGAGGTGCAAATGCGGGCCTTAACGCAAACTCAAATATAGGCAAGGAGCAATAGCATGGAAATTCTTGCCTATCTCGGTCAATTCATGGATCTGAATCAGTGGATGATTCTACTGATGTTCCTTGTTTTTGTTGTCATGTTGTTCTCCGGCATTCCTGTTGCCTTTGCGCTGGTTGGTGTCAGCTTATTGTTCTTGTTGATAGGTGAACATGTACTCGACGAACACAGGAAAGTAATTTCCGAAGTCATCGAATTTAAGCGAACCGGGATTTCGTATAAGAAAATGTTTGTCAATGGTGGCAGATTTTTTGGCGGCATTATCAAAAACCCGGTACTTGTGGCGCTGCCGATGTTTATCTTCATGGGCTTAATGCTTGATCAGTCCGGCGTGGCGCAGAGAATGATGCGTGCCATGCAGGTTCTCTTTGGCGCATTACGTGGCGGTTTAGCACTGACTGTGATGTTGATCGGGATCATTCTCGCAGCATCGACCGGTGTAATTGGAGCATCAGTCGTGCTACTCGGCGTGATGGGCCTGCCGGCGATGTTAGATCAAAAATATGGCAAACCGATTGCAACCGGCACGATCGCCGCTTCCGGCACATTGGGCATTCTGATTCCACCTTCAATTATGCTCGTCATCATGAGTGATCAGTTAGCTATCTCACTAGGTGATCTGTTTATGGGTGCGATGTTTCCGGGCTTAATACTGGGCGCGCTCTACATAATATTTATTGTGGTGTATGGGCTTATTAATCCTAATGCCATGCCACTGCCAGAAAATCGCGAACCCGTTACTGCAAAGATCTTACTTCAGGTAGCACTGTCAGTTGTGCCACCAATGATGTTAATACTGCTGGTATTGGGTTCAATATTCTTTGGTCTTGCCACGCCAACCGAAGCCTCAGGCCTTGGCGCACTTGGCGCAACACTACTCGCACTTCTCAGTGGACGACTAAATCTAAAAGTCTTTCGAGATGTGTCTCGCCAAACGCTAAACACAGCCGGTTATATTGTTGGAATCTTCATCGCCGCTAACTTCTTCGCCTATATTCTCAGACGCTACGGCGGCGATGAAATCATAGAAAATATGGTACTTGGCACCTTCGATGATCCGCACATGATCGTGCTTTTCATACTCTTTATCATTTTCTTGTTAGGCTTTTTACTTGATTGGATAGAAATCACATTAATCATTATGCCGCTGATGTTGCCGGTCATTCTTTCACTCGACTTGCCGGTGAATGGCTTCGGCGTAGTGGGAGACCCATCAGTCGTGTGGTTCGCCATTCTGGTTGCCGTCACGCTGCAAACATCTTTCCTGACCCCTCCGGTAGGATTTGCGCTGTTTTACCTCAAAGGAGTGTGCCCACCAGGAGTAACACTTGGGCATATCTATAAAGGGGTTATTCCATTCGTGATTTTGCAGTTGATCGGTTTGGCCATTGTGTTCTATTTTCCGGAACTGACCACCTGGCTTCCAGCAATGGCCTACGGCAACTAAGGGAATCCTGACGCGTAAGCAAGTGAATCAAGCACAGCTCGTCTCAAGTTCGAACTACTCGCACCAGGCGACTAGTGATCGAACTCAGACGAGCTGAGCTTGCGTTAGAACCTTTACGGCGATAAAACCAAAGAACTTTATGAGCACGCTAAATAAGAATACTGTCACCGAGACTGTGCAACAGGTTGCGGATGGCTCTTTGAGCTGTGCGACTATCGTCAATCACTATACGCAAGCGATAGCGCAGACCGAAAAAGAGCTGGGTGCCTGGAAATATTTCGATCCAAACTCTGCAAAGAGCCAGGCAACTCAACTTGATGCGACAAACCAATCCGGTTTTCCCATTGGGTCATTGCACGGCATACCAGTGGGCGTCAAAGACATATTTGACACCGCTGACTTCCCTACTTGTTACGGCTCTCCGATTTACGCGGATCACCAGCCCAAAAAAGATTCTCGAACTATAGAGAAACTAAAAGAAGCCGGTGTCGTAATCATGGGAAAGACAGAGACCACAGAATTCGCGTACCTGCATCCTTCTCGAACCATAAACCCGCACAATCATGAATACAGCCCCGGCGGCTCATCCAGTGGATCTGCAGCCGCGGTAGCGGCGGGCCACGTTCCACTTGCCATCGGCAGCCAAACCGGCGGCTCGGTGATAAGACCAGCATCATTTTGTGGTGTATATGGATTCAAGCCTTCTCGTGGGTTAATGTCCAGACGCGGTGTATTGCAGACTTCAGAAACCCTGGATCACGTTGGAGTATTCGCAAACCACCTGGAAGATATCGCCGTACTTGCAGATGCGTTAATAGGCTATGACAGCGAAGACTCTGCAACATCTACAACACCTAAACCTGAGCTGTTAAACGGATACCAAAAGCACATCAGCAATCCCCCTTCGATTGTATGGATTGATATGCCATACAGCGATCGTTACACCAGTGATGCCAATGACCAGTTTGAAAAACTGCTCCACAGTCTCGACGGCAACATACAACGGATAAAAGCTCCGTCAAACTTCGAACAGTTATTGGCTTGTCATAAGACAATCTATGATTATGAAATTATCAGGTGCCTTGGCGCTGAAATTTCAAATCACTGGGAAAGTATCAGCGAGACCGCCAAGTCTGTATTTGAGACCGCTAAAGGAAGGACTGAATCAGACTACCGTGAAGCGATTGAAACGAGATCAACTGCACAACAGTGGTTTGCAGAATTCTTCAATGAGTACGACGCCATTCTAACTCCCTCTGCGGTGTCTGAAGCACCACTCTTAAGCGAAAGAACCACGGGTGACGCTGTCTGCTGCGTTACATGGACACTATGCGGTCTTCCCTGCGTTAACCTGCCATTGCTCAGCGGCAAAAACGATTTACCCATTGGGGTACAGATGGTGGGAGCGCACAATAAAGACGATAGCCTGATGCATTCAGCGAAGTATTTATTGCAACAGATGACTCCCCGGACATAGCCAGGCCTCATCACCCAGCTGAACCGGCATACACTTTGACTTTCAAGACTGATTTCCGACGGGCATAGCAAAGGCCTACCGGGCAATGCCTGCGATAATCTTGTCACACTCCTACTTGAATTAGCCGGACAACAATGACAAGTAAACGCCCAGAATCAGACCCGATTGCGCAAAGTACCCGCTGCATCTGGGCCGGTGAAGAAACCTCACTATTGCAAGGCGCAACTCAGGTTCCCGTTGTGCACTCAGTGGGTTTCGGCTACGACGATGTCGACGAATGGCAACAAGTCGCACTAGGGCAAAAACCCGGTCATATCTACGGTCGCAATACCAACCCGACGGTTCACGCGTTTGAACAAAAGGTAAGACAACTGGAAAACGCAGAAGCGGTGACCAGCGCTTCGACCGGCATGGGTATTATCAGCAGCACCCTGTTTGGTTTAATGTCACCTGGCCAACGTGTGGTATCAGTTAAAGATACCTATGGAGGTACCAACGTATTATTCACCGAATTTCTGCCCAAGTTTAAGATTGACGTTGCACTCTGTGACACCACTGATCACGAACAGATAGAAGACGCCATCGCCAAAGGCTGTGACGTTTTATATCTCGAAAGCCCAACCAACCCGACTACCAAAGTCATCGACATCGCCCGCCTTGCCGCCGCAGGAAAAAAAGCCGGTGCCACTGTTATAGTAGACAACACTTTTGCTACGCCAATCAATCAGCAACCACTGACACTAGGCGCAGACCTTGTGCTGCATAGCGCCACCAAATTTCTTGGCGGCCACGCCGATGCACTGGGTGGTGTTATATGCGGTGAAAAATCACTGATAGAGCACATTTACCACTACCGCGAAATCAATGGCGCCACACTTCACCCGATGGCGGCTTATCTATTGTTACGTGGAATGAAGACACTGGCATTACGCATTCGAGAGCAAAATCACAATGCAATGAAGGTTGCCTCGTATCTGGAAAGTCATTCAGCCGTCGAGCAGGTTTTCTACCCCGGCCTTGAATCTCACAGCGGCCATCAGATCGCCAAACAACAAATGACGGGCTTTGGCGGCATGTTAAGTTTCATGCTCAAGGAAAACAGCTTCGATGCTGTTCGCAGGTTTGTACCACGACTGAAGTATGCACATGCAGCAGCCAATCTTGGCGCGGTTGAAACCACTATCGGCCCGCCAGCCACTACAAGCCATGTCGAATGCAGCGCTGAAGAGCGCGCCGCCATGGGTATACCTGAAAGCCTGATTCGTTACTCAGCCGGCATCGAAGACAGCAGCGATCTGATTGAAGATCTTCGTCAGGCGTTAGCGCCCTTTGGTTAGTTTCTAAAACTGGAACCTCGCTGGATGGTACGTACGCTGACTATAATTATTCTACATAGCTGGTGTCAGTTCGCGCGCCCGTACTGACATCGTCATGCGCAGGGAGGCATAAGCGTTGAGAGGCTGGGCGAGAATATATAAGCATTCACCGCGATGCTCAGGCCACACGTAAATAGCCTTCGTAAATCAACTGGAAATTTCCCCCATGACATGCCACTCGCTCACGCGTCGGGTTTCCTTAGTCGCTCTGGGCTCGCTTACCACCCCAGCGTATCGGGTATCACCGAATCCGCAGGGGGGCAAAAGCTGAAAGCTCATCCACTGCAGTTGGCAAAATCATGCAGGCGAACAATTACCTCGGCCACAGATTAAGAAGATGGTAAGTATTGTCACTGGCTTTATAAGCGCTCAAGAACTACCAGCTTGTGGTGTATAAACATAACCACCCACTTCAATGCACCCAAGGAAACCCGGCGCGTGAGCGAGTGGCATGCTGAGTATTGCTATAAAATAGAAAGGCGTTGTCGCTATATGGCTAGTTGGGTTCAAGTTGTGGATGCGTTTATAACTCCTAAGAAAAACGGGAGTTATCCGTTGTATTTTCTAGATCTCCCTAGCCAGGAAGCATAAATCCCACATCGCGCTCCGAGCCAAAGTTAGCGAGGTTTGGAAAAACATCATTTAGCATTCCGTTTTCCACACCAAACCACCTGGCAAGCGTACTACCGTACTGGTCAACCGATAAATTAGGTAGCAACTTGCCGCCACCCACATCATCCTGGCTATCAACTGAGTAATCCGGGAATCGGCCATAGATATCACCGCCTCGTACTGCATCACCGACAATAAAATGATGAGACCCCCAGCCGTGATCAGTGCCATCCCCGTTGGTGATCAACGTTCTACCAAACTCCGATGCCGTCATTAGCGTTACTTTATTAGAAGCTGCAACACTCTCGCTTTTCATTAAATCATTAAAATACTCGATCGCCTGCGATAACTCCTGCAACAGAGGCGCATGATTTTGAATCTGGTTATCGTGAGTATCAAACCCACCGAGCGTTACAAAAAACACTTGTCGCTTCATACCTAACGCTCGGCGGCCCCCGATTATTCTTGCAACAATTCGTAATTGAGTAGCTAACCAATTGCTTCGCCCTGTTAAGGCAACCTGGGGAACCGGTGGCAAGGAGTCGCTATCAATCAATGCGGTTTGCAGTTTCTGCTGTGCTTCAATTGCACCACGGGTTAATTGACCCAGGGATTGCTCAAATACGTTACTACTTGACGCTGTGATAATCTGTTCGAGTATTTCTGTAACGCCCTGCGGCCAGGAGACACCGCCACTGACCCCGCTAATGGCAGTCGGTCCACTGACACCAATTTGATATGGCACCGTTTGATTTCCAGAGATCCATACGGCATTGCCGGCTGGTGATATACAGGTAAACGATTGCTGATCATTCATGGCAGCGAGCATATCCCCCATACGGCCGCCCCAGCCATACAATGCCCCTTCCGGTGCAAATGCCTGCCAGACAGAGGTTTGATCGTTATGCGAAAACAACTTTGGCGGCACCCTGCCTTGTTCGTTCAGGTAGTTCGTTCGCGTAAGGGGCTCTACTAACGGCCCGGTATTAGCGATGATGGCGGCATTCCCCTGTTCAAACAATGCCGCGATCGGAGCAAGCTCAGGATGCAAGGCAAAATCACGACCTGCCTGTGAAAACCGCGGATTAATAGGTAAAGCCCCTCCGGGCTCACCCACAGGTGCAACTGAGATATTTGCACCGGCGGTGCGCAAGCTGAGATAACTTGACCATGATTCCGGGTCAGTCGCGAGGACGCTATTGTAGTGATCATTCCCCCCCTGTAAAAACACGCACACCAGGGCTTTATAATCGTCATCAGCAACCGTCTGTGCGGTAGCAGCGCTTAACGCCGCAAGATTCAATGCAAACGGTTTGGCGGCACCTGCCAATGGCAAACTCGCTGCGTATCGCAGTAACGCCCGTCTTGAAATGTGTGATTTATGCATAATGCACCTACTTCTGAACAATGTATTCGGGTGAAGCCATCGCGAGATAGCAGGCGATTTGCGCACGCATCCTGGTCTGGTCTGCAGGTACTTGTTCTATCGCAGCAATTATTTTCTGCTTTAATCCTTCAGACATTGTGCCGTGCAACAGCAGCAAGTCGACGTGATCTACCAGTTTCGCGGGATCGTTTGCAAGTGTCGAGCTAACTGGAAATTCCGATTTAATATCAAAGTCAAATCCGCCACCGATGGTTACTGTGGCCAACATACTATTGAGATAACCAGCTACAGAAGTTTCATGCGTAACCTGCATTTCAGGAGACACCAGGCCCGCATCCGCAATCGGAGTACCCGGGGGTACATAGCCCGGTCGATAAAAATTAAAGACCGACGGTGAGCGCAGTACTGTCATACCCAAATTAGTAGCAGGGTCATCAGTGCCGAGAATTTTATATCTACCGGTAACCGAATAGGCATTAAATGCACGCATCCAGTGCGCAAAGCGAAGAATGGGTTCTCGAATTCTACCGGTAGTGTCTTTCGTGATAAGCGAAGCATCACGTGCCTCCGGATCGAGAAGAATGGCTCTCACAACTGATTGCATATCGCCTCTAACACCTTGTCCGTTATCGTTAAAAACACTGCTGACACGACTGATGTATTGCGCTGAGGGATTGCTGGACACCAACCTTTGAATCAGCTGTTTACTGATAAAGGGACCAACATTCGAATGATTAAACAGAGCATCCAATGCAATTGCTAAATCACTCTCCGGGTCTGATGCCTCATTGGCAGGAATCAATGTATCTAGAAACTTTTTTTCTAGTTTAGAATGATGTTCCGGATAGGCCTGCATCAACTGAACGTCTCTGTCAGGTGCTGGAATCCATCCCTGATAGCGGCCGAGAGACTTGTCCGGACCATTCCAGCTAAAACCGGTCAGCACACGCGCCAGTCCTTGCACATCAACCGTAGCGTAGGTATCAATCGGAGAACCCTGGTCGTTGAGTTTTACGGAACCGTCCTGATTCAACTCATACAAACCAATGGTAAACAGCTGCATGATCTCACGAGCAAAATTCTCATCAGGCACTCGACCAATCGTTGCGTCACCTTTTTCATTTCCAAGATGCGCCAGATACAACCCCATCATCGGATGTAACGCTACCTGTTCGAGAAGCGTTCTGAAGTTGCCAAACGAATGGAGTGCCATGCGGCTATAGAAATCACCCGCACCGCGCGGAGAGCTTGCAACACCACCATCGCGCAATGAAATAACAAAGATCTGAGACAGCGCGAACGCCATTCTTTGTCTTAACTGATCTTCACTGTTGACAGCCTGTCGCCAGAACGTTTCAAACAACCAATCACGGTTGGGTGCCTGCGCGGGGTTCCTCTGTTGCTCTTCATCAAATGCCTGCCTCATTGAAGTGACAGGTAAAGTGAACTGTCGGGTAAGCCACGTTTCGAAGTCGGACTCTGCGAGACTGTTGATCTCTTCCAGGGTGGGACCGAAAGTAGCCTGACCGAGAAACCGTGAAGCTTCAGACAACTTTGATCGCTGAACTATCTGATTGCCCGAAGGCAATTGTCCGGGTTGCTGAACCCCACCGCCTGTGCCAGACCCACCCGAGGAATCAATACTATCGGGCTGGTTGTGGCCACCCGTCTCCATTTGAGTGGACTCCGTTGCCGGGCCTGTTTCGTTACTACCTCCGCAGCCCACTAGTACCAGGAATAGAGGTATTACGATGTATCTACACACATTCCATTGCATCGCGTATTCTTCCCGCATTTGATCCTCACAGATAAAATAGCGCGACTGATCCGGGAACTCAAAGGGTGTAGCGCCTAGTCAAGAGATAGCACGGTGGCTTGACTGCGCCATGGTTATTGCCTCCCTGTCACACTCTATCTTGACTTGTTATTATCCTGTCTATATCCAATCGGAGTAAGGACTAGTGAATCCGGACGAAGGTAAACCATTTGAAGGTATTCGGGTTCTCGACTTAACCCATGTGCTGGCAGGCCCATTCAGCACGTTCCAGCTTGCCTGTCTTGGGGCAGATGTCATAAAAATTGAATCTCCCCACACACCTGATATGACGCGAATTGAAGGTGTAGACGCTGAACAAAACGCTAAGCAATATGGATCATATTTCTATTCTCAAAATGCAGGTAAAAGAGGCATTACACTAGATTTAAAAACTGACACAGGGCGTGACGTGCTTTGGTGGTTGATACAAGACGCGGATGTACTTGTGCAAAATTACGCTGGAAATTCTCTGGATAAACTCGGCTTCAGCTACGAAGCAGTCGCTAAAGCCAATCCCGATATTATCTATTGCAAAATCTCCGGGTTTGGAGCCACGGGCCCGAAAGCTGATCATCCTGCTTACGATGTGGTGATTCAAGCATTCTCAGGCTTAATGGCAGCTAACGGAGAAGCAAACGCCAACCCGGTACGCGTCGGACCTCCAATGGTTGATTACGGTTCAGGGGCACAAGCAGCCTTTGCAATTTCAGCAGCGTTATTTCAACGTCTACAAACCGGTCGTGGTCAGTATATCGATGTGTCTATGCTCGATGCCGCACTAATGATGATGAGTGCACAGGTAGTCGACACTTCGATCACAAACGAATCGCCCTCGCCTCATGGTAATGCTCACCCGAGCCTTGCGGGCTATGCCACTTACGATACCGCTGATGGTCAGTTAATGATCGGCGCGTGGACCAATAAACAGATTTCTTCTTTGTTCAAGGCACTAGGAAAACCAGAACGCGCTAAGGAAATTCTGAATACCGAACGAGAGCATATTGGTTTGCAAAGAGATGCAGACTCAAAACTCATCTCGGAAATATTAATGGAGAAATCAGCAGACGAATGGGAGGCTTTGTTGAATCACGCACACATTCCCGCTGCGCGCGTGCGGACACTAGACGAAACACTTATTGAAGAGCAGTTGCGTCATCGTGGGGTGCTACAAGGCGTATCCGGGGATGATCAACAACCAGATTCTCCCTGCCCGGCTGTATTGCCTGTTACCGCGTTTACTTACGCGCATGGCTCACCCGGTATAAAGTCTGCACCACCTAAGCTTGGTGAACATACCCGGGAGGTTTTGCTGGAAGCAGGTTATTCTGAAAGCGAACTCAAGCAAATACTTGTAGACAATTCTGCTTGATAAATCAGCCGTTCAGACCTGGTAGCGCGCCACTGCATCTTCATTCCACTCTATACCCATACCTGATCGTGATGGCACTTGCGCCATACCGTTGCGAATTTCCAGAGGCTGTTCAAGTAACGGGTTAGCCCAATCAACATACTCTAACCAATGACAAGTCGGAGTCGCTGCCAGCAAGTGCGCACTCACCTCCGGAAACAGATGGCTCGACATCGAAAAGCCATTGGCGTTGCAGACTGCGGCAGCTCTTAGCCAACCAGATACACCCCCGATACGTTGAACATCCGGCATATACAAGTTAGCAGCGCCTGCATTAATAGCGCACTGTAGCTCAAAGTCACCACACAGGTTTTCACCGGTTTGCAATGGTGTGGTCATCGCACTTGCTATCTGTGCGCTGCCTTTATAGTCCGCATGCCGAATCGGTTCTTCTATCCAATAAAGGCCTTCATTATCAAGCTCACGCGCGCGCTGCAGTGCGGATGATACGGTTTGACTTTGATTGTAGTCGACCATCAAGTGGACAGCATCACCGATGCGGTTCTTTACCTGCCTTATCGCCTCAAGATCAGCACGCGCATCCTCACGGCCAATGCGTAACTTCAGTGCTTGAAAACCATGTAAAGCGACCAATGCTTCGGCTTCGTCTGCGAGCACCGCAGTATCATTTATCCAGAGACCACAGCTATTGTAAGCCTGCACTTCAGTGACCTCACTGCCAAGCACCTGAGCCAGGGGAAGGTTAAGTGTTTTTGCATGGGCGTCCCACGCAGCCATATCAATTCCGGCAAGCGCCAAACCTATCAACCCTGGTGTGTCTATAAGTCTAAGACTCGATCGTAATTTTTTCTCAATACTCAACGGTGCGAGAGCATCACCAGCAATCAGACTACCAAGTGACTCAACAGTAGATGCCAATGGCGTAAGAAACAACGGTGAAAAAGCAAACAAATAACTTCGACCAACGATTCCTGATTCTGTCTCGAGATCAATCAGCACCATTGCAGCGTCTGTCAGAATACCGGTTGCAGTCTTTGGCGGCACAGAGAAAGGTGCTACCACCTTTCTCACATTAACACTGACAATCTTCTCTATAGACATAGCAACCCTGCAAGATTAAACGCGTGAATAGCATTCCACTCTAAACAGATGTGATGTACTACCCGGTGAATTGCAATCCCTAAAAAATAGACGGTTCGTCAACAGGTTTACCGTGTGACGTTTCGAGAAAATCAAAATCACAACCACTGTCTGCCTGAAGAATATGTCTCGAAAACATCCACCCATAGCCACGTTCGTATCTGACAGGTGGTGCCTGCCACGCTTCACGACGCCTGGTCAGTTCGGCTTCATCTACCTGTAGATTGATACTTCTGCCTGGCACATCTACAGAGATCATGTCGCCGGTTTTCACTAATGCTAACGGACCACCAACATAAGACTCAGGCGCGACATGCAGTATGCAAGCGCCGTAACTGGTACCACTCATTCTGGCATCCGAGATACGCACCATATCCCGTACGCCTTTCTTTAGCAGTTTCTTCGGTATAGGCAACATACCCCATTCCGGCATACCAGGGCCTCCCTTGGGACCTGCATTACGCAAAACCAACACAGTGTTTTCATCGACATCAAGGTCTTCTCTGTCAATGTTTTCCTTCATCTCTGCGTAGTCATCAAACACCAGTGCGGGTCCGCTGTGTTGTAGCAGCCGCTCTTCACAGGCCGATGGTTTAATCACACACCCGTCAGGTGCTAACGAACCCTTAAGAACCGCCAACGCCCCTTCTGCGTAAATGGGATTGTCTTTGGTTCGAATCACATCGTCGTCATAGACCTCGGTACGTTCCAGTGCTTCACCCCAGGTTTTTCCCGAAACAGTAATGCAGTCTGTGTGCAGATCATCTTCGATACGAGACAACATTGCCGGTAATCCACCCGCGTAGAAGAAGTCTTCCATCAGATACTTGTCACCACTGGGTCTGATGTTGGCAATCACAGGCACTTTACGACTCTTTTCTTCGAAATCTGCCAGGCTCAGATCTACACCGCTTCTGCGAGCCATCGCTATCAGGTGAATAATGGCATTGGTAGAACATCCCATGGCCATCGCGGCCGATACACCATTCTGATAGGCATTGTGGCTAAGAATGTCTGAAGGTTTGAAGTCATCCCACACCATCTCAACAATACGGCGACCGGAGGCACTACACATACGAATATGGTTAGAGTCAGCAGCGGGAATTGAGCTGGCACCATTGAGGCACATGCCGATGCTGTCAGCAATAGACATCATCGTCGCGGCGGTACCCATGGTCATGCAGGTGCCATAGGAGCGCGCTATACCACCCATCACCTCCTTCCAATCTTGTTCGTCGATCACACCGGCACGAAGATCATCCCAATACTTCCACGAGTCCGACCCAGACCCCAACGTCTTGCCTTTCCAGTGACCGCGCAGCATCGGCCCGGCTGGCACGTAGATGGCAGGAATATCCATGCTGATCGCGCCCATTAACAACGCGGGTGTGGTCTTATCGCAGCCGCCCATCAATACCGCACCATCCACCGGGTGACTGCGCAACAACTCTTCGGTTTCCATTGCCAGAAAGTTTCGGTAAAGCATAGTTGAGGGCTTGACGATAGGTTCTGACAGAGAGATCGCAGGTAGCTCCAACGGCATACCACCGGCCTGCAGCACACCGCGCTTGATATCATCTACCCGATGCTTAAAGTGCGAGTGGCACTGGTTAATATCAGACCACGTATTAACAATGGCAATAACCGGCCGCCCCTCCCAGTCATCCTCGCCATAGCCCATTTGCATAAAGCGTGATCTGTGGCTTGAAGATCGCAGATCATCTTCACCTAACCAACGGTAGCTGCGAAAGCTCTTAGGGTCTTTTTTCATTATGTATTTCACTCCGGCTGTACCTGCAGTTTACCTGCTGTATACACAAATCGTCGACTATGACTTTTAAAAAGTTACCATGCCACATAGAATTGACGCACACCTACCCAACGAGACGCATCAAAATGCATTGGACCGTTTATCTTTCCGGAGAAATCCACACCGATTGGCGACAACAGATTGCCAAATCATGCGAATCACTGAACCTGCCTGTCAGCTTTTGCTCAGCGGTAACTGATCATGAGGCCAGTGATGCTGCCGGTGATGTGCTGGGGACTGAATCCGAGGGCTTTTGGCGCGATCACAAATCTTCAAAAGTGAACAGCATCCGCACAAAAAACTTAATCAACAATTGCGATATTGCCGTCGTGCGATTTGGCGATAAGTACAAGCAATGGAACGCCGCGTTTGATGCAGGGCAACTGGCATCCCTCGGTACACCCTATATCACACTGCACGACAAAGACATCATTCACCCGCTGAAAGAGGTGGATGCTGCTGCCATGGCATGGGCCGAGACCCCTGAGCAAGTGGTGGAAATACTGCGCTATGTGACCACTGCCTGAACAACCCGTTTCAGTGGGCCGCTGCAATGATCGACCCCCACTCGGCAACTATAGCGGTGGGGGAGTCTGCTAGATAGATTCAACAAAGATCGACTCACAATTCATTAATTGGCGTCCTGCCATGTAATGCTCATTCGATCAAGCTAACACGCTGGACACCCGCCGCTTCAGCGAATGGATCTCGTAGAAAAACTCCGACATCATCAACAATAAGCTAGCAACGTAACCCGCAGCTTGCGCAAGGCTCAATACCCGCTCGTCCAGCAGATCAAGAGTTGTAGTCGTAGATCCTTGCTCACCCAGCACACAAGCCTGGTTCTATCTACGCTTGCCCTCTGCGTCTAGCTACACTTAGTGCGGCTCCGCTACCGCCAATGAGCCAATGAGCCAATGAGCCAATGACGCTAGCGAACTATATAACTTCAATAGTATTCAAACCCCAAATCACGATAGAACACCATGCCAAATAGAGGATACCCACGGATGCGATAACCTGTGGGTTGCCTTTACTGAGGAGTTACAAATCACCAAATTTGTCTTTTACGTACTGGGGAATTTCATCTTTGGGCGGTATTGCCACAGGCTTGCCGTCATCGTCTACCGCCACAAAGGTAAAAGTTGCATCGGTCACTTTCTCTCTCGAGCCTATACGATCACGGCGTACCCAGGCTTCTACCAATATATCCATAGAAGACGTGCCAATTCGGGTCACTGTGGTGTATACCCCCAATATGTCACCCACCCTGACCGGGCGGTAAAAGTGCATACCGTCAATTGCTGCGGTAACCACCCGCCCCTGAGATCTTTGCCCGGCACAGATACCCGCGGCAATATCCATCTGTGATAACACCCAGCCGCCAAAAATATCACCAGCGGGGTTGGTGTCGCTGTGCATTGCCATTGTGCGTGTCGTAGGCGAACGGTTTAAAGATTCTTTTACCGGGGCTTCAGTCATTCAGCGATGGTCTCAATGGTGGGGTGCAGCCATACAATACATATCATGTGCCGCGGCAGTGGCACACTCTGCCAAAGCTTAGTCGACCCACTGGAAGTTGCTAACGTAAAATGTCCGCGCCGATGGCATCAGTCGCATCCAGGCTCACCCGGAAACTGATGAATGGTAACCGCGATAAGCCTTGAGTTTATTCGCTCGTGGCCCATCGCTGCGAACACAGGCGACTTCTTAAGCCTGCATCCACCATTGTTTACTAGCGGGCAGCGAGCTGTGCCATGTTAAGTAACGCCCGCTGCTGCAGCAGTTTCGCTAGGAGCAGTTGCATCACAGACGTTGTATTTTCAATCCAAACCTACGGCCCGGAGATTAACGCCACCGGCAACGTATAACCGAGCACTACCATATCGAGGAGCGCGCTAAACGGAAGATCCAGTAGCGGGTACCGCGGTGGTGACACACCAAACCTTTCCTTCACACCGGCGTGTTCTCGTAAAGCTGTGATATTCAACCTGCTGCCACTCATGACCAACGGCTTGCCCGCGTGTACAGGTTGACTCAACGTCGATATGGTTGAGCAACCGTTAGTCAAAAGAAGCAACGTTAATAGAAATATTGCGCGCCACGAAACAACAAGTTTCACCCTACATCCCATAGTCAGTGAAGTAAAAAAGCCGCTACTTTTTAGACCCATTGAGCCGACAGCGGTAATCTGTATTCGCCAACATTCTATAGAGGCTCTTGTGAGTTAACGCAACCCGTCTTCGCCTTTAATTTCATCGGCGTTAAGCCCACCCGCACGATTATGCACTCTTGCACCGGTGGACATCACTAACACCAATAGCAGTTCATTGGCACGCGGAGCATCATTGAGCCCTACCTCCATCGCGTCAAAGTGAGACCTTACGTAGGAGGCATTGGTGTGAGTCATTGGAACATCCAGTTTGGTGCCAGGTGCCCCAACTTTTTTAGTAGACGGGACTATCGCCATACTGTCTTTAATCAACTCACGCATGGAATACCCACCAGGCACATGCCAGAGCGCTCCATGTTCAATTTCACCCGCTTCGCCAACAATTGCGCCTTTACCATAGCCTTGTATGTTGTTCGCGTCACCCCCGAGAGCTTCAATCAGCTTACCGGCCATTTCAACACCCAGGGGTTTGAGGTCATCCATAAAACCGGCAATATCTTCCTCATATCGACCCGCATAAGGGTTTTCGATTACAGCGATGCACGACGCCTTTCGCAGAGGAGTTTCTGCTACTGGCCCACCCTCATGAAAGGTCTCCTCTACACTTACCAACATTTTGCGTACCTTAACTTCTGGCATCAAACCCACCCTCTTAATTTGCAATGTGTGCTTCGTTCTTCAGCACACTGTGAAACCGCTCTATACCGCTCTATCTTGCACCGGTAATCTCATCATCACAACCAGCCCGCGTTTATCTACGTTTACACCATTGACTATCGCGTAAGCCGCTGTTGAGAAGTAAATATCTAGATTGAATCGCCTTCACGATCGGCAGCCAGCAATACGGATGGCAGCAAAAAGTAGTCTGCGATTAACGCAAACGCAATCGTCACCGCCGTGAGAATACCCATCTCTGAATTTACTTTAAAGCCGGACCAGTACAAAACCATAAACCCTGCCATAAGGGTAAATGACGTAATTGAAAGAGCAACACCGACGGTCTCAAAGGTATTGACCACCGCTTGTTTCGGTGTCAGCCCCTGTTCACGTCTGGCACGCAAGTACTTACTTAAAAAATGTACCGTATCATCCACCACAATACCCAGCGTAACAGCGACCACCACCGCAATGGATAATCCGGCCACGCCCACAAGGTAGCCCCAAAAACCAAGCGCCATTGCTGCCGGCACCAGATTGGGAATCAGGCTGATCATTCCAATTTTTAAACTTCGCAGAGCAAAGACCAGAATAAACGAAATTAACACCAGCGCCACTAGAGATCCGAATAGCATCGAGTTGATATTGCGGCCCGAGATGTAGGCAAAGATCATGGACAAGCCACTACCTTCGGCAAATTGCTCGGGAGCGTTATCTTTCAACCACGCTTCCGCTCTGGAATTGAGCTGACGTAAATCTGCAGACGAAGCATTCTGCACAAGTGCTATCACCCGGCTTTGTGATTTTGCGACATCGATGGTGTTGTTAAGATCAAGCCCGTAAGGCAGTGACATTTCGTACAGCAACAAATACTGTGCGGCAAGTTCACGTGACTCCGGTATGGCATGAAAAGCAGGATCATCACCATTCATGCTTTGATTAAGCTCTTTTATTGTATGACTTATGGCACCGACGTTAGTCACGTTAGGCTGCTCATTTAACCATGCGACAAAATCATCCACCTGGCTCAGGTAAGCCGGATCACTGACGGCACCGTCAGCGCCCGCCGGCAAAGACCATTCAATCGCGTTGAGCCCGGTCAGGTTTTGCTCAACAAAATCCGTATCACGTCTGATCTCAAATTTATCGCTGAAGTAGGTAATAAAGTTGTCATCAAGTTTTATTTTTAAACAACCGAGCGACAGGACTATCACTAACGCCCCCATTACCCACAACAACGGACGGTTAAACTTGACCACCAATTCGCCAAGCCATTTCATTACATTTTGAAGCGGTGACTGGCCCGTCGTAGGTTTTATTTTAACTTGCGACAAAAGCGCCGGAAGCAAGGTGATGGATAACACAAATGCCGCCATAACCCCTGTGGCAACAATATTTCCGAGAAGACGAAATGGTGGTGCGTCAGAAAAATTTAACGTCAGAAAACCAATCGCCGTAGTAACACTCGTTATAAAGATGGGAGTCATATTCACTCGCAGCGCCTCCACAATAGCCTGGTGCTGATCCCAGCTTTGCGCCATTCTCTGCCTCACCGTTACCATCAGGTGTACACAGTGTGCTACAGATAATGTCGGTATGATGATCGGTGCACCGGTAGTGCCTGCATTCAGCACAGCGCCAGACCAGCCAGTCAGCCCCATGGCAACTGTCACCGAGAGTATGATGAGTATCATTACAGAAACAGTTGCCCAGACCGTTTTAAGTGATAAGCCAACGATCAATAAGATCAGCACGAACATAATCGGAATAAGTACTGCCCCTTCACTGTTCGGCAATACGGCAAACGCTACATCGTATAAAGTGCCTCCTGTGATATAAAAATTGATATCAGGGTATCGCTTTTCAAAATCACTCAGCATGTCCTGCGAGTACTCAACAACCTCATACACTGCACGCTGGTTATCATCAGGCTTGAGAACCGTGATATTCAAACCGGTCACTTTGGCATCCGGTGAGATGAGTCGATTCACCAGAAACTCTTTACCAAGCGCTATTTTTACGACCTCCTCGGCATGGTCCTGAGTAATCGGACCTTCCTCCTGGATCAGATTGGCGACCAGGAGATCATCGCCGTCTGCGCGGGTATATTGAAAATTAGAGAGAGAATCCACTCGACTGGAAAACGGCACCTGCCACGATGCTTCAGTGAGCTCACGAACAGCAGTTAAAAAACCGGGGTCCGCAACCGAACCGGATTTCGGCGCCATAGCAATAAATACGTTGTCGGTTCGCGTATAGGTATTTTCGAGCGTCTCAAGCGCCTGCAGCTGCGGATTGTCTTCCCCGAAAAACACCCGGTTGTCCGGATTACTGGTGAGTTTTGAAATACCAGCAGTCGCTGCCAGCGCCAGCAACAGACTAATGGCGATCACAAATTTCGCATGCCGGACGATCCACTCGCCGTACGCTGTGAAAAAAACCGACCGCACTGCATTTACTGGCTTATCAACCATAATCAACTCAATTTTGTACCGGATTCGTCCCTATCCGACGAATCGAATGGCCTAATTGATGCAGCCCACACATCCATTATTGCCATTCTTCAACCACCAACCGTGCTAAAGACTGTTGTGAAGTAACGTGAATTTCGTCAGATCCATGACCGTTCATTGGGGCGAGTCGTGCATACTATTTGTCGAATAGTACACCACCCAGTCGGGTCTAGCACCAGGATCGCATTCGTGAAACTAGCAGTACAAAATCTCTATTTAATGGCCAAATTCTATCTGTTTGATTTGCCTCGGGTGATCAGTGAAACCGGCGCAAGTACTGCACGGGCTCAGTGGCAATAGAATTGTGTCGCAGGCGGAGGCGCCACTGACCGGCTATCCTGCATTAGTACAATTACGGCGCTAACCTCTTTACAGGCTCGAACCGATACCAGCGGCCGTCCTTGTTAAAGACAAATCAGGCCCGTGCCAGCCATCCATTTTTGATTTTCTCGTGGTACACTCAGCGGCCACGAACGGCCGGCAAACTGCATACAATCAGTCGACCTAGCCAGTTAATCACCAACACTGTTGACAGGGGGCAATATGCGCAATCCCAATGACACCCGAAATTCTGATCAGCGTTATGATCGCGAAGAAAGATACGCCCCGAACTATGACTCACACTATGACGAAGGTGAAGACCACGTAGGCTTCGTTAATATCATTGATATGGACATCCCGTTCTTTCAGTTGGTATGGCTCATTTTCAAAATTTTCCTTGCTGCTATCGTCGCGGCATCAATGATCATGTTGCTGGCTGCTCTGCTGAGCTGGGTATTGTCTTTGCCTGTCGTTCAGGACATCCTGCCCGGTGATGCTTCGTGGTTTAAAGATCTTATGCCACTTAAGCCTTAATTCACACAATACCGAATATTCAAGTGCGCCGCCTCAGCGGCGCATTCAGGTCAACGCAAAATCTATAGCCGCTATTGAATGCAGTTCTGTGGTGTCAAATACCGGTTGTGGTATATCACCTTGTGACAGCAGTAACCCTACCTCTGTGCAACCAAAAATAACGCCATCGGCATCAGATTTTCCGATGATCTCCAGATAGCGATCCCTGGACTCCTGCGACACCACCCCACGACATAATTCCTCATAGATTATGTCATGCACTATTGTCCGGTCGGCAGCATTCGGGATGACCACATTGATACCGTGTTGTGCCTCAAGGTAGCCCTTGTAGAAATCTTGCTCCATAGTGTAACGAGTGGCTAGAAGCAGCGGACTTTCGCAATTCACCTGCTTTATTGCGGGTGCCGTCGCGTCGGCAATGTGTATTAAAGGAATACCAACTTCGGATTGCACCGTTGACGCCATTTTATGCATGGTGTTGGTACAAATAAGCAATGCCTTAGCGCCGCCTTTTTCAAGCGATTGTGCGGCGTGAATCATCTGCCTGGTCACGCCGTCCCAGTCACCTGAAGACTGATATTGCTCTATTTCTGCAAAGTCAAAAGACCACAACAACAAATCCGCCGAGTGTAAGCCCCCTAGTCGCTCACGTGCCAGCGTGTTCAACCGCTGATAGTAGATTGCGGTGCTTTCCCAGCTCATGCCGCCAATCAAACCGATTTTTTTCATTTTCTATTCTCTGCTATTTGTGCACAACGAGATCGTCTCAAACAGGTGAATTATTACTATGCGATATTTCTGTTTGCTATCCTTTACTTACGATGCTTATTGCTGGCAATACGACCCTAGCGACACATCGTTCGGTTCTGCTCAACCGGCGTTGCAGCGTACGCCAAAGGATCTTAGCCGCTGTTCTGACTTAGAGGGAATGCCACGTGTTAGCGATTGGCAAGTAAAGTCCCCCAAAGTGTTAATATCGCATCACCCGACATCATCTATCTCATGCAGTAGCGACTACGATAACCTCACCTGTTACACACAATCCCGGTGTCATTTATGTCTTGTTACTTTCTAAACAATTATCAACGCGCATTTGGCACCTGGCCATTGAAGAACCGGAAATTGAGTGATGCGTTGCAATGCGCCATCGAAAGTGGCTATCGTGCGATTGATACTGCACAAATGTATCAGAACGAATCAGAGACTGGCGCGTGTGTAGCAGCGTCAGGCGTTCCGCGCGATGAATTTCTCATCACGACCAAAGTAAAGCCGGCAAACCTGGAGCAAGCCCAGTTCCTGCCTTCTGTTGAACAAAGCCTTAAGGATTTACAGCTAGATCAGGTTGACGTCTTATTGCTGCACTGGCCACCAGCGAATGGCGACATCAAACAATCTATAAAACTGCTTAATGAAGCCGCCACCGAAGGCTTAGCTAAACACATAGGGCTTTCAAACTTCACATCGCAGATGATGCGAGATGCGCGACACCTAAGCGACCACCCTCTGGTTACCAATCAAGTTGAATTTCACCCGCTACTCAATCAAAGCACTTTACTCGCAACAGCCGCCGAAACAGACATACCCTTGTCATCCTATTGCTCTGTTGCAAGGGGTGAGGTATTTAAACAACCCTTGATACAAGAAATGGCAATAAAATACCAAAAAGAACCAGGAAAAATTGTATTGCGCTGGATTCTGCAGCTCGGCGTTTCGGTAAACACCATGTCTACCAACCCGACCAACATTAAAAACAACTACGACGTGATGAATTTCACCCTGAGCTCTGTTGATATGACGAAATTGCAGGCACTCACCAAACAAAACCACAGAATCGTCAATAAATCAGTCGTGCCATGGGCGCCCGAGTGGGACTAGTACGCTGATTTACACAAGCTAAAGCGTTGCCAGACGCTCTGTAATCAAACCAAAGAATCGGTCACTATCGCCATCGGTGATTACCATCGCATTGGGCTTTGCATCTGTCACACTGTACCAATCAGCCACGGTTCTACCTAAAGACGGACCATCGTTGATATCTACTGTGACGGCCATCTCTCGGCCGGTAAAAATTGTACGGTCAATGATATACGCTATCGTGCACGGATCATGTAGTGGCGCGCCACTCCAACCGTATTTTGACATATCATACTGATTGAAAAATTCAAGCAGATCAGCAACGACCGCACCCGCTCTACCGCCTAGCTCTGCAATGGCCGCCAGTCTCGCGGGTGTAATCAGCATTTGGTGCGTGATATCCAGGGCAAATACCACCAGATTTACACCGCTGTCAAAAACCGCCTTCGCGGCATGTGGATCGACGTATATGTTAAATTCTGCCGCCGGTGTGATGTTACCGGGTTCGTGGCAGGCACCGCCCATGATGACCAACTGGTCCAGCCGCTCAATAATATCCGGAGCCATGGCAAAAGCCGCTGCGATGTTAGTCAACGGCCCTGTTGCCACCAGAATGATGGAATTTTTGGCAGATCCTCTGATGGTCTCAATAAGATAGTTCACCGCGTGCAGATCAGCGACAGTGGTTTTTGGCATTTCCAACAGTTTTCCACTGCCGGTATCCAGGCCGGATTCGCCGTGCACGTGCTCGGCCGTCACCATCTCACGTAGCAAGGGCCTGGGACATCCGGCATAGACTGGTATGTCTTCACGCTGCGCGAGCGCCAAAACCCGCAACGCATTGTTTACTGTCAACTTAAGCGGTACGTTACCCCCCACCACAGTGAGTGCCAACAAATCAACACTTTCCGGTGCCGCCAGCGCCAATAATATAGCTACTGCATCGTCATGCCCGGGATCACAATCGAGGATGATTTTGGTCGCCATTATGCTGCTCTGCTTTGCTAAACTATCAGGAATAATATCCTTACTGGAAAAAGGCTGCAGTGATGATTCGTTCTGCAAAGTTCGCCATTGGCCAACCGGTCAAACATCGTGTTTACCCATTTAGAGGCGTCATTTTTGATGTAGACCCAACATTCTCCAATACAGATGAATGGTATGAGTCAATACCCGAAGACGTGCGGCCGCATAAAGACCAGCCGTTCTATCATTTGTACGCTGAAAACGAAGACACCGAGTATGTGGCTTACGTCTCCGAGCAAAATCTGTTGCCGGATGATTGCTCTGACCCCATCAGTCACCCACTGCTGGAGGAAAGCTTCGAACGTGACGGTGAAGGCTGGTATACGCCCAAGAACACACTCAGTCACTGATGCCGGCTCCATAACACTCTGGAATTCAAAAACAGTATTGATTTATCTCAGGAAATGAGAACTTCTCGTGTGACACATCCTGATTCAGCCAACCGGCGCACAGTTTCAGTGCCAGTCAGACTGCAAAAGATGCACAGGAAAGGTAAGAGAAATCCGTAACAGGCCGCTACAGGTTCAATACAACGTAGAACTAAAAAGAATAATGGCACAGCGGACAACGAAGGGGCATATATTGGTAGTAGACGATGAGGAAACCATCGTCACTGTCGTCACCGATATACTGCTGAATGAGGGCTACACCGTTCTTCCCGCTTACAGTGGCGAGGAAGCGCTCGATATTTTTGCTACCAACAAAGTTGATCTCGTCCTCACTGATATCTGCATGGGCGGCATGGACGGCTTCGAGCTAATGAAACGATTACAATTGGTAGACAGCACTATCAATACTATCGTGATGACCGGCTTCGACAGCTACGATACAGTTTTAACTGCCCTGCAGGCAGGTGCGTACGACTATCTGCAGAAGCCGCTGGACAACCATCCTGCGTTAGTTGCTTCCGTAAATCGGGCATACGCCAATGCTATGCTGCAACATGAAAATACCCACCTGCTGCTGCAACTCGAAGGCAGCCATGAAAAGCTATCAAAAGCTAATCGACGCCTTGTCGAGGTTAACCACAAATTAAAGCGGCTAGCCGCCACTGACACTTTGACCCTGCTTTTCAATCGCCGATACTTTGATCAGGTATTAAAACGTGAGGCTGACCGACGCAATCGCTACAAACTGCCTCTGGCGCTGGTGATGTTAGACATTGATCACTTTAAGAAAATCAACGATACCCATGGCCATGAGGCCGGTGACAATGCCATCAAGCAAATATCAACGATCATCTCAGACTGCGCACGCACGGCAGACATAGTCGCACGCTATGGCGGAGAAGAATTTGTTATTGTCCTGCCACAAACAAATGCTCAAAATGCCACTGTTTTTGCAGAACGATGCCGGGTTGCAATTGAAGAGGCAGAGTACATTTTAACTGACGATGTGACTGTCAACCTCACTGCAAGCCTGGGGTTAGCGGGAGTAGACTCAGATGATCCAGCGATCACGGCTCAGGAATTAATTTCCATAGCAGACAAAGCACTTTACAAAGCCAAGGCCAATGGTCGCAACAGTTACGTGAT
The DNA here is from genome assembly GCA_938041955.1 of uncultured Granulosicoccaceae bacterium. Classification (GTDB taxonomy): domain Bacteria; phylum Pseudomonadota; class Gammaproteobacteria; order Granulosicoccales; family Granulosicoccaceae. The sequence continues at coordinate 106,808 of CALISD010000082.1, forward strand.
TGGCGACCGATTGGGCGACGACAAACAAGAGGCCGCTTAAACTCCAATCATATGCCTTAGCTATGACAGGACGGTTGCCTGGGACACGCGCTACTACGCGGGCAAATGACTCGAGCATCATTTTCGATTCCACGCTCAAGCCATGCAATGTTTAATATTTTTGCCGTCCTTGTAAGTTCTTTCTTGATTAATGCAGGTATCGGCGCCGACCCACCATTACCGCCACACGCCGCCTTAAGATCTGCAGCAAGTGACAAAGGATCTCCCCCCTGAGCGGCAATGGCGGGATTTACATCAACCCCTGCACACAACACTTGTTCCATTCCGGCCAGATCATCTACAGCAACGGATTCACACGCATAAATGCGCGATTCCCCACCTACATCTAACAAAGAGATTTGTGCAGATGAACCGCCCGGCTGTTCGTTTAACTTTCTGAATACCGCCCAATGCTGACAAGGGTCCTGCACCATTCTCATATTGCCCCAGGGCAGCGGGATGCCATTGCCCCGGTATACCGCGTTTAGACGACCCGGAGGATAGGCATCAAAATAGTGCCAGTGCGGGTAAGGCGATACAGACGTCATTCGCCGCATGGCAATCGAATAAGAAACATCTACCAGCGTACCGCTATTGACTTCATACCCGTTGCGTTCAAGCAAACGTCTAAACGGCACCTTCGGGCAAAGTAAAGCCGCTGCGAAGAAGCTGCATTCGAAATCCCGCCACGCAAGCATAATATCCTTTGCATCGACGGCACTTTTTTTGTTGATATTGGTGGTCGCTTCGCGAATGCCGCTAACGTAGTGCTTGCCGGTTAGCATGACACTCTTAACACCATCGCCGTCGTGTAATACCTTATGGCCAATGTACACTGCAAGGTCATACTTTTTTCTGACCGGTTGCGCTTCCAGCATCTTACTTAAGTGAATAGTTTTTGGCGCCTCAAAGAAGGAACGCACAAGACTCCCATCATTCACGCCAAGCTCCAGTACCCGCTCATCTGACAGTTTGTCGAACCACTTAATCTTCAGACCCAGGGACTTGACGATCTCCTCCAGGGCGTGCAGTGATAATGGCATCTGCTTCTGACCAATGCTCTCCGCCGCGCGCTCAAGGTCTGGAAACTGGTTTTGAACCGTCTCCTGATGCGCTCTAATCAACAGATGCGCAAACTGTCGACCGGAAGTACCGGTTTGCGAAAGCATCTCCGGGATCGCGATCTGTAGTATCTCATTCGAGAATAAAAATCCCGGCTCGAGCGCCATACCCGTGATACCGCCACGACTGCCTTTATCAGGGACAAGACTGTCATCAACCGGCATATCGTCAAGAAACCATTCCGGGTCTTTTTGGAAAACCGACGCAATTACACCCAACATTGCCTTGCCCGGCGTGCGTTTTCCTCGCTCAATCATTGAAATGTACGAAACCGAAGGTGCAGCTTCTGCATCAATTTTGATACACCGTGCAGATAAATCCTCCATGGTTAATTTATTGTTTTTACGAAGTTTTCTTATTTTTACACCTAAGAAATGTGCATTTCGTAGCAATCTTTTTGGAGCATCCATTTGTGAATTTCACAGTGTGTAATTTTTATTGTGCAATTATAGCATGAAATTTCTATACTTCTTCACGCACTCATGAGGCAAATGTCGCCTCCCTAACTGTTGGAACGTAAATCATGGCTAATCAGCAAAAGGCTTACACCAAACAAAACGGGTACTCAGTCAATACCGAGTTCCATCAGTTCATTACCGAGTCTGTCATACCTTCAACCAATCTTGACACAGAAGCTTTCTGGACAGCCTTCACCACAGCACTTGATACTGCCGATAGTGATCCAACTTCAGAATGCACCAACACATGTGGCAGCAATCGCATACACAACGCAGAGTTAGAGGTTTCATTAGGCAATGCCAGCCTGACTATGAACGCAATCAATTCACGTTGGGGCAGCCTTTACGATGCGCTTTATACAGAAAGCCTCATACCACATACCGCTGGTTTGAAACCCGGCAACGGAACCAACGTTGCCAGACGTGATCGCGTGGTTAACTGCGCCAAAGACTTTTTAGACAAAACATTTCCACTGACCGAAGGCTCGCACCGGGATGCTGTTAGCTACATGGTTTACTTCCAGAACCTGCTGGTAATTCTGGCTGACGGAAGCACCACCGGCTTGCAAAAGCCACGACAGTTTGTAGGCAAAAACGGTCCTACCAATGAGCCCGAGAGCATTTTACTTAAGCACAGTGGCATGCACGCTGAAATAATATTTGATCACAACGGAAAAGTCGGTGAACACGATCTTGCCAATATCGACGACATTCAACTCGAAGCAGCCAGTCATATGTTGTTTAAATTCACAGCAGGCTCGGTAACCGAAAAATGTGAAACATACCAAAACTGGCTTGAACTGGTGAAAGGTGATCTGCACGAGAAAACATTCTCTGCCAAAGACGGTGAAATGTTCGCGGTCAATCAGAACAATTGGTCTATAAAACTTAGCGACAACGACAATGCCTGCCAGTTAGTTCTGAATCAAAATGGCGAGCCCGTCTCCGAGGCGATAGTCGATGCGCTGACAGCGGCACTTATTTACTCTAACGATCAGCAGGGTGTGGCTCAGTTGAATATGTATATTCCAAATGGCGCCACAGGCATCAGCGACTCACTGATTGCGGAACTTGGAACATTGTTAGCTGTGTCACGCAAGGCTGCATGCGCTATGCCCGTGGCCAGCAAAAACAACGCTCCGATCAAGGTTTTGGCTGCATCTGCCGATAGCCTTGCACGATCAATTGAAGCACCAGATTTAACGTACTTCCCAACTCCGGAAACTGCAGTAATCGGAGCGTTGGAAAGTCACGGATTTGATGTGAGAGCTAGTTACATCTAGATTTTTCACCCGACGTAAAGATTCTTAATTCAATGGGGACAACCTTGAACTCTTATTCCGAAGAAATCAGCAACTGCACCAAGTCAATTTCCGCAAACGGCGATTCCTGGAAAGCTATTGATGCTGAATATGTAGCTAGAATGCGACTGCAAAATCGCTTTCATACCGGGCTCGATATAGCAAAATATAACGCTAAAATCATGCGTGAAGATATGGCAGCGTACGATGCCGACTCAAGCAAGTACACTCAATCGTTAGGTGTGTGGCACGGCTTCATTGCTCAGCAGAAAATGATATCCGTTAAAAAGCACTTCGAAACAACCCGCGGCAGCTACCTGTATCTTTCGGGTTGGATGATTGCAGCGCTTCGATCAGAGTTCGGTCCACTGCCGGATCAATCAATGCACGAGAAAACGTCTGTACCGGCGCTGGTTGAAGAGCTTTATACTTTCCTCAAGCAGGCTGACGCCCGTGAGCTTCGCCACCTGTTCACTGATCTTGATGACGCGCGTGCTGAAGGCAATGAAGTGAAAGCGAAAGCCGTCACTGATAAAATTGATAACTTTGAAACTCACGTTGTTCCAATCATCGCAGACATCGACGCGGGCTTTGGCAACGAAGAAGCGACATACCTGTTAGCCAAAAAGCTAATTGAAGCGGGCGCTTGTTGTTTGCAGATTGAAAACCAGGTTTCAGACGTTAAACAATGTGGTCACCAGGACGGCAAAGTCACCGTTCCTCATGAAGATTTCCTCGCGAAGATCAACGCACTTCGATATGCGTTCCTGGAACTGGGTGTTGATGATGGCGTCATCGTGGCTAGAACAGATTCACTTGGCGCTGGCTTAACACTTAAAATTCCAGTGTCTCATGCACCTGGTGATATCGCTGATCAATACAACGCTTTCATTGATGGCGAAGAAGTTACGGCAGCTTCTGAACTTGGATCGGGCGATATCGTTATCCAACGCGAAGGCAAGATGATTAAAACAGCCCGTCTTCCTAATGGTCTTATCCAATTCAAGCCCGGTACTGGTGAAGATCGAGTAGTACTCGATTGCATCACGGCCCTTCAAAACGGTGCAGACCTACTATGGATCGAGACTGAAAAGCCACACGTTGGCCAAATAGCCAGCATGGTTGATCGCATTAAAGACGTTATCCCTAATGCCAAGCTTGTCTATAACAACAGCCCATCATTCAACTGGACACTCAGCTTCCGTCAGCAAGTATTTGATGCATGGTCAGAGGCCGGAAAAGATGTTTCTGCTTTTGATCGGGACAATCTGATGAGTGTCGATTACGATGACACAGAGCTTAGCAAGGAAGCTGATGACAAGATCCGTGCATTCCAGGCTGATGCAGCAGCACATGCTGGTGTTTTCCATCACTTGATTACCCTTCCGACTTACCACACAGCAGCACTATCTACCGATACGCTGGCCAAAGGCTACTTTGGTGATGAAGGTATGCTGGCTTATGTCCTGGATGTACAAAGACAGGAAATTCGCAACGGTCTGGCGTGTGTAAAGCATCAGGACATGGCGGGTTCCAATATAGGTGATGACCACAAAGAGTATTTCTCTGGTAGTCAGGCACTGAAGGCATCAGGTAAGGACAACACGATGAACCAGTTTGGCTAGTCACTGATTCAGTTGTTTGAACCAGAAAGGCGCAGGCTGATATGGCTTGCGCCTTTTTTATGCTTGAAACCTTCCGAGCCTGGAAACCCGACCGAGAGCGAGTGGATCAAGTCCAGTACGTCGCTCGTAAAACGGGGTTTTAATATCAAATACTGGTAGATGCGCTTATGCCGCCCTACACTCGTGTAGGGCTTGCTACACTTGCTGACGCGTCGGATTTCCCTTGACGTGTACGGCTTGCCACTCGCTGACGCGTCGGGTTTCCTTTGACGTGTTCGGCTTGCCACTCGCTGACGCGTCGGGTTTCCCTTGACGTATACGGCTTGCCACTCGCTGACGCGTCGGGTTTCCTTTGACGTGTTCGGCTTGCCACTCGCTGACGCGTCGGGTTTCCTCGACGTGTAGGAATTGCCACTCGCTGACGCGTCGGGTTTCCTTGACTTGTAGGGATTGCCGCTTGCTTACGCGCGAGCCTGCCTGGTGGTGCCGGTCTGCTTAGCGTAACTCTAATTCAATCTGTTTCATCCGCGCTCTTAAGCGAAGATACAGAAGTACTGCAGCAACACTCAACCCTAGTATTAATCCGCCCCAAAACCCCTTGGCGCCCCACCCCAGATGGTGAGCTGCGTAATACCCGGCGGCAAAGGCGATCGCCCAATACGAAAAAGCGTTAATCACCATGGGGATCTTGGTATCTTTCATACCACGCAACATCCCGAGAAAAGCCACCTGTGCTCCATCGGACAGCTGAAACAACGCAGCAAGCGCCACCAGCTGAGCAGCAAACTTTCGAAGCTCAAGGTCAGATGAATACAAGCCGGTCAAAGGGAATCGAAATAGCACCAGAAGACTTGCGGTAGCTGCCGCCAAAAGCACGGTGATAAACATGCCACTGGCCACACGTAATTTAAGAGATTCATACTCCCCTCTACCATACACCCGCCCGATTCTCGCAGTCAGTGCGAACGACAGGCCAAGTGGAAGCATGTAACACGCACCGGTAATCCCTATGGCGATGTAATGCGCACCCGCCTCAAGCGTGCCGAGCATTCCCATTTGCAACGCCGTGGCGGTAAAGAGCCCGGCCTCAAACACCAAAGCAAGATAGATTGGTACAGACAGCAATAACATTGGCTTTATATCAGCCCATCTTGGCCATTCAAATTTTGAGAACAGTTCGAACCGGGCAAAGCTGCCTCGACGAAGATAAAACACCAGAGCAATTGCCGACGCTACCGACACCATTGACGTAGCCATTCCAATGCCCTGCAAACCAAGACGCGGAAATCCAAACCACCCAAGACCAAATGCAAGATCAGCCAACGTGTTCACGCCTAACGCAAACAGTTGCACCACCAATATGCCGCGCGTGTTATTGGTCGCTTCGCAAACATTGCGGCATGCCATCACGACAGCAAACGCCGGCAAACTCAAACTCGCGGGAAGCAGGTACTCTGCTATCAGTGGCACCAGCTCGGCTTCCAAAGACCAATGGGGCAGCGTTTTGATCGCCAGCAACGTTGCCAGGAGTGCGCAAGTACCGGCTATCACACCAATCCACAAGCCTTGCCTAAATACAGAGCCGACTATGACACGGCGGCGCTGCCCGATAAGCTGCGACATAGTGGGCGATAGGCCTGCCATTAAACCAATGCAGGAGAGCGAGGCGAAAAACCACAAACCGGATCCAATACCACCGGCCGCGAGTTCCTGTCGGCCAAGACGTCCGGCCACCAACGCATCCACCAGACCATTACCCATATAGAGTAATTGAGCGAGCATCAGGGGTGTTGCCAGCTTTAGCGTTCGACGCGCATCAAGCAAGAACCTGGCACGAGTTTTTTTTGATGTCACTTAATTATAGAACCGCTGATGTGAAGCAGACAACTGGGCATATCCAGACGATAGACCCTGACCACTAATCTCATACAGGCTGCGTCTTCACAAGCGACGGCCGCAATGCAAAGCCTTCATACCACTTCGCAAGATTTGGTGCGTTGTTCCGCCACGCTTCCTCATCATTACGAAAATCAAAGTAACCCAGAGCCACTGCAACACTGAGGGTTCCTATGTCTACGGTATCACCGAATGACGCACTGTCTTTTTCAAGGACATCGATAGCACGACGACACTTTTTTAACTGCGCTTCTGCCCAATCAGGCCACTGTTTTTCAGATGGGCGGACAAAGCCCTCATATCTGACAAGCACCGCTGCATCGCAAAAACCGTCGGCTGTTGCCTGTCGTCGCAACGCAGTCCAGCGGGCACTCCCGTTGGGTGGGAATAGACCGCCATCGGCGAGCGCATCAATGTATTCACAGATTACCCTGGAATCATAGAGACTCTCATTGTTGGCCAAAAGCAGAGACGGGATTTTTCCCAGTGGATTTTCGCTATTTAACGGCGCATGTGAATTCACGGGCGTCAGTGCAATCTCTTCTTTTTCAATCTGATCGGCAATACCACACTCGGCTGCAACCACCAGTACTTTTCTTACAAATGGCGACGCCGGGTTATAATAGAGTTTCATGCTTTTTCCTAAAATCGTGCATTTATCGGCAAGTTTACACTAGTGATCCGATTCGATAGCAATTACTCTTGTCACTATTCAGGGCACACCTGTCGCACCCACCGACGTTGTCGTTCGTGGTCAAATACCCAAAATGTATATTGCGCGCAAACTCCAGCCCCATGAATACGACAAGCCACTCCGAATAGCGACACAGGGCTGAAATAGCAGTCAAAAATATGAGTTAGGTCATTTCCTACTGAATAGTTGCTTACTCTCTCTTTACCACTGATTGCAGCCACGCATAACCAAAATATCGCACATGCCCAACACAGATGATGCCATGAGTATAGATACCCCTTACAACGAATTTAACACCGTAGTCCAGAGTGACTGGATCGACTACAATGGTCATCTCAACGTGGCCTACTATCATGTGATCTTTGATCTGGCCGCCAAGCCGTTTTTCAATTGGCTTGGTTTCACACCAGAGGTTCGCTCCCAACACAATATATCCACTTTTGCACTTGAGACTCACATGAGTTATTTGTCTGAAGTAAAAGTAGATGAGGAAGTCAGAGTGGAAGCTCGCGTTCTCGATGTTCACCCGAAGCGATTTCACTTCTATCAGGAAATGTATAAAGTCGATAGCAATACGTTAACTTCCACACACGAATCGCTTGGCACCGTCGTCAATATGGAAGAGCGGAAGTCGGCGGCTATGCCGGATGCACTATTCGAACACCTGTTAAAAGTGAAGGAAGCACACAGCACACTCCCGTCTGCTTGGCAAATCGGGCATGTCATGTCTGTGAATCCCCGAGTAAAAAGCTGAGACACAAAATATACAAGTCCACCGGTAACTCATGAGACTGTGTTAAATTATTGCCACTACACTGGGTTTAACGCATGTTTATTCTAATAGTCATCCTCTCATTTGTTGCATCGTCAGTGGTCCGAGCGTGGATGACACGCACTTACAGCAAATGGAGCTCTGTTGAGAATCAGGCGGGTATTGACGGCCACGCCGCCGCCCGCCATATTCTGGATAGCAATCAACTAAGCAACGTCAAGCTGGAGATTTCTGAAGGCATGCTTTCTGATCACTACGTACCCAGTCAGAAATTGATGCGGCTTTCGCAAGACATAAACAACAAGCCCAGTATTGCGGCCCTTGCAGTCGCCGCTCATGAATGTGGCCACGCTATTCAAGACGTTGAAGGCTATGCACCGTTAAAGCTAAAAGCGGTGATGATGCCAATCGCCGCTCTTGGCAATCGCTTCGGAATCATACTGACCATTGGTGCCGGCTTTATGGGCAGTAGTGTGCTTATGAACGCTGGACTGGTGATGATGCTACTGGGCATGTTTATGCCAATACTCACACTGCCCATCGAGTTCGATGCAAGTAAACGAGCACTGGAACAACTTACCAAGCACAAACTGGTCAATGAGCACGAGTATGCAGGAGCGAAGTCCATGTTAACTGCTGCCGCCCTCACCTACGTTGCAGGTGCCGCATCATCAATGGCAATCGTGGGTCTTTTGGCTATGCGATTTCTCAAAAGGTAACTCCAGTCATACAGTTGCCGTCCATTATCCGTTGAAATATATATGCAAGAAACAGAACTCTTAAAGGCAATGTTCAAAGCGGCCGTCGCCGCTGCACAACCTGAAAAAACGATTCCTGATTTCCTTCCGAAACCTCCTGTGGGTCGTACGGTAGTAATTGGCGCCGGCAAGGCATCGGCTGAAATGGCACGAGCATTTGAATCCTACTGGCCCGGCCCCTCCGGCAAGTTATCTGGCCTGGTGGTTACCCGCTATGACTACGCGGTTGCCTGTAAACATATAGAGATAGTCGAGGCCGCACATCCTGTACCTGATCAGGCAGGTCAAACAGCTGCACGCCGTATTCTTGAAATTGTACAAGGCTTGTCAAAAGAAGATTTAGTCGTGTGTTTAATCTCCGGAGGTGGTTCCGCTTTGTTATCACTTCCAATAGACGGACTGACACTTGATGACAAACAACAGCTCAATCGCGCACTTTTGAAAAGTGGTGCGAATATTCGCGAAATGAACTGTGTCAGAAAGCACTTATCCGCGATAAAGGGCGGTCAGCTGGCAGCGGCCTGTTCACCGGCAAAATTAGTCACGCTGATGATCTCTGATGTTCCAGATGATGACCCTGATGTCATTGCATCCGGTCCGACTGTGCCAGATCCAACGACGTTCGCAGACGCACTGGACATCATCAAAAAATACAATATCACAGAACCAAGTATTGCTATTCAGGCCCTTGAACAAGGTGCGATCGAAACACCAAAGCCCGGCGACAAATGCTTTGATGACACAGAAGCTACATTAATAGCAACACCACAGATGTCTTTAGACGCTGCAGCCAGCGTCGCGAAAGCGCACGGTATCACCCCGCTTATTCTAGGCGATAGCATTGAAGGAGAAGCCTCACAAGTGGCCCTGGTTCATGCGGGAATTGCCAAGCAGGTAGTGAGACACCAACAGCCAATTAAAAAACCGTGCGTACTACTGTCTGGAGGTGAAACCACCGTGACTGTCAAAGGCACCGGACGCGGTGGTAGAAACGCAGAGTTCTCACTGGCGTTGTCAATTGCACTCAACGAGCTCCCGGGAGTGCATTGCCTCGCAGCGGACACCGATGGTATCGACGGCAGTGAAGACAATGCTGGTTGCATCGTTACACCAACCACTTTAGCCCGCGCCGAAAAAGCCGGTTTAAAGCCCATCGATTATCTGATCAACAATGATGCCTACGCCTTTTTTGATCAGCTTGACGATCTGTTAGTCACTGGTCCCACACTGACTAACGTCAATGACTTTAGAGCGATACTCATCACATGAGTGAACGTAAACAGCATGATCAAATAAAAATGAAATCTGTCAAATTAGATTCAGAGATTGCGGTGCTTCTTGATGAAGTACAAGAGACAATGGCGGTAGCACATACCTTGTCGGCAGAGGAAGTACGGGCCACTTTTCAAGCAGCAAGGAATACACCCGCCACCGTGACACCTGTGCACGAGGTAAGTGACCTCGCCATTGCCTCGCCCAATGGCAATATAGCGTGCCGAGTGTATAAACCCACCGATGACACCAACCTACCCGTTTTAATCTGGTTTCATGGTGGTGGCTGGGTGCTGGGGGATCTGGAAAGCGCTGACTTCCCATGCAGGGAGCTAGCCGCCCTTTCACAATGTATCGTTCTATCGGTTGATTATCGTTTGGCGCCCGAAGCGCCCTTTCCTGCCGCGTTCGATGATTGCCTGACTGTTGTTCAATGGACAGTAAATAATGCGAGCAGTCTCAATGCGAACAAACATCGTATTGCTATAGGTGGCGACAGCGCTGGCGCCAATCTCGCCGCCTGTGTGAGTATTGCAGCCCGTGATAGTGGCTTGAACATCAAATTCCAACTTCTTGTCTATCCCGTGGTGGAGGCAGATTTCGAGAATGCGAGCTATACAGAAAACGCCGACGGGTATTTCCTGACTCGAAATATGATGAAGTGGTTCTGGGATCACTACGTGCCCGATCACGCGAGTCGAACCGATCCCCGGGTAGCGCCGATGAGCGCCTCATTGAAAGGGTTGCCACCCGCCTGGGTGCTGACCGCTGGCTTCGACCCACTTAGGGATGAAGGCCTGAAATACGCCGCCGCATTGGCAAGTGCCGGTGTCTCTGTCTCATCCCAACAAGTAGATGACACAGTTCACGGTTTCTTCACCATGCCGGTACAAGGTGGCGCCAAAGCACGCTCAGAAGCCGCACGACAGCTTCAAAAAGCATTTTTTGCGTAATATATTTGATACAACATGCATCGATATGTGAACAAACTCACAGACACTATCAGCAAGATTCTAGATAATGCACCTCATCAGCTGCAGACAGCCAACCACTGACAAGCTCCAGTGAAGGCCTGAGACCTCAGCACCGAATTTCTCCAGAGCGTTGACGGTAGCTCCGTTAACCCGAAAAGACTGTTCTTTTGAACGGTCTTTTCCTCTGTCTGACATAAATATATCGTTGTTCAACCGCATAGGA
>CALISD010000083.1 GCA_938041955.1 uncultured Granulosicoccaceae bacterium
GCAATACCAACTGTAATAACTCAAAACACCAGTAACACCACACCCGTTATTTCCGGCACTGCCTCAATTGCGCCGGGTGAAACGCTTACCGTCACTATTGATGGCGTGACCTACACTGCTGGTGATGGCAACCTCGTTGACAACGGTGATGGCACATGGGACTTAACTGTACCCACTCCATTATTCGATAGTACTTATTCCATCACAGTGTCCGTTGTAGATGCGGCCGGCAATACCAGTAACGATGCGACAACCGCCGAACTTACCATTGATACCAACGCGCCGCCTACGCCAACCGTGACCGCACTCACCACCAGTAACACCACACCGGTCATTGAAGGTACAGCGACCATTGCCACCGGTGAAACACTCACGGTCACTGTTGATGGCACCATCTACTCCGACGGTGATGGCAACCTGGTTTACAATGGCGATGGCACATGGGCACTCTCCATTCCCGTACCGTTATTTGAGGCGACCTACAGTGTTACGGCTACGATAACCGACAGTGCCAACAATGCAAGCAGCGATACAACCACAACAGAATTGGTTATCGATACCACCACACCCACTGTTCCCACCGTTGTGTCACAGAATACAAACAACACCACACCGGTTATTGAAGGCACAGCAACGGTAGACCCAGGCGAGATACTAACTGTAACCGTCGATGGTGTTTCGTATACCGCAGGTGGCAGCACCCTTGTTGACAACGGTGATGGCACGTGGAGTCTATCCATACCTACGCCACTTGCAGAAGGAACTTATGAGGTTATCGCGACCACTACCGACACAGCTGGCAACACAAGCACTGACGTAAGCGCGGACGAGCTGATAGTAGACACAACAGCACCCGTTACACCGACTGTTGTGGCACAAGTTACCAACTCAACCAGCCCGGTCATCGAAGGTACTGCAACTGTTGCCGCTGGCGAAACACTGACAGTCACTGTTGATGGCACTAGCTACACCGCCGGTGACGGGTTCCTAACACAGAACGCAGACGGCACATGGGCGCTCTCCATGCCTGTATCGCTCGCAGAAGGCGTGTTTAATATCACAGCAACCGTTACCGACGCCGCAGGCAACGTTACCAGTGACACCACCGCCGGCGAGCTCATCATTGATTTAACGGTACCTGCCGCACCCGGTGTCACCAGCCTGGCCACCACTGATGCCACCCCTGTTATTGAAGGCACCGCCACCATCGCTACGGATGAGACCCTGACTGTTGTCGTCAATGGGGTAACTTACATCAATGGCGATGGCAACCTGGTCGACAATGGCGATGGCACATGGTCTTTGACTATACCTGCGACCAATATACTTACCGAGAATCTGTATCAGGTGGTTGCAACCGTCACGGACGCTGCCGGCAACAGTGCAATCGACCCCGGTGTTGACGACCTGCTTATCGACTTTACTGCACCCAGTTCACCGGGTGTCACCAGTCAAACCACTAACAACACATCACCGGTGATTGAAGGTACCGCAACCATTACACCGGGTGACACACTCACTGTCACCGTCAATGGCACCACTTACATCGCAGGTGATGGCAACCTTGTGAATAACGCTGACGACACCTGGGCACTCTCGATTCCTGCAGCGCTGGTCGAAGGTTTATACAACGTGACCGCGATCATCACGGACATCGCCGGCAATACCAGTACTGATCCGAGCTCGAGCGAGCTGCTGATCGACACGACGCTGCCGACCACACCCACTGTCACGCCACAGTTCACCAGTGATACCACCCCTACGATCGAAGGCACCGCTAACGCAGGTCCGGCAGAAACGCTTACTGTTACGGTTGACGGAGTGACTTATACAGCCGGCGACGGAAACCTAGTAGACAACGGCGATGGTACGTGGACGCTCTCCCTTCCTGTGCCTTTATCAGAGGGGACTTATGACATCATTGCTACAGTCACCGATGCCGCAGGTAACGAAAGCACGGACACCAGCACCAGTGAACTGGTCATTGACATCACCGATCCTGTGGTACCCACCGTCAATGTACTTATTACCAACATCAATACACCGGTTCTGTCTGGTACCACTTCAACGGTACCGGGCGAGACACTCTCTATCAATGTTGATGGCGTCACCTATTCAGCAGGTGATGGAAATCTTGTTGTTAACGGCGACGGTACATGGACACTCTCCATTCCTGCTGCTATTGCCGACGGCGTGTATGAAGTCATCGCCACCACTACCGATCTTGCCGGCAGCACCAGCACTGATGTCAGTACTATCGAATTGACTATTGACACCTCCGCACCGGTGATTCCAACCGTAACAACACAAAATACCAATAGCACTACTCCGGTTATTTCCGGTACCGCAACAGTGGCGCCGGGCGAAACACTTAGCGTCACGATTGATGGCGTTACTTATACCGCTGGTGACGGCAACCTCGTTGATAACGGTAATGGCACATGGGAATTAACCGTACCCGCTTCACTTGCCGACAACACTTATGCTGTAACAGTGACCGTTGCAGATGCGGCTGGCAATACCAGCGACGATGTGACAACCGCCGAACTTACGATTGATACCAGCGCGCCACCTGCGCCCACTGTCACCGCACTCACTACCAGTAACACGACGCCCGCCATTTCCGGTACTGCAACCGTCGCCCCGGGAGAGATACTCACGGTCACTCTTGATGGCACGACCTACACCGCCGGTGATGGCAACCTGACTAACAACGGCGATGGCACATGGGTACTCTCCATTCCTGTGCCTTTATTAGACGCGACCTACAATGTTACCACCACGGTCACCGACGGTGCTGGCAATGCAACCAGTGATGCAACAGCAGAAGAATTGATTATCGACACCACCACACCCGCTGTTCCTACTGTTGCATCACAAAATACAAGCAACACCACACCGGTTATTGAAGGCACAGCATCCGTAGACGCGGGCGAGATACTGACTGTAACCGTCGATGGTGTTAATTACACTGCCGGTGACAACAACCTTGTCGACAATGGTGATGGCACATGGAGTTTATCCATACCAACGCCACTTGCAGAGGGAACCTACGAAGTTATCGCCACCACTACAGACGCTGCCGGCAACATAAGCACTGACACAACTGCTGACGAATTGATAGTAGATACCACAGCGCCCGTTACACCGGCTGTTGCAGCGCAAGTCACCAACTCAAGCAGTCCGATCATCGAAGGCTCTGCAACCGTCGCAGCCGGTGAAACATTAACCGTCACCCTTGATGGCACCACCTACACCGCTGGTGACGGGTTTCTTGTTAACAATGGCGATGGCACATGGGCGCTGTCGATTCCAGCAGCGCTTGCCGAAGGCGTGTTTGATGTCACTGCTGCCGTTACCGACACTGCGGGCAATGCGACCAGTGACACGACCGCAGGCGAACTCATCATTGATTTAACCGCACCACTGGCACCCGGTGTCACCAGTCTGACCACCACTGATACAACGCCTGTGATCGAGGGCACCGCCACCGTCGCAGCAGGCGAGACATTAACAGCCACCGTTAATGGCGTCACCTACACCGCTGGCGATGGCAACCTCATCGACAATGGCGATGGCACATGGGTTTTGGCCATCCCCGCGACTAACATACTTAATGAGAACCTCTACCAGGTGATCGCCATTATCACCGATGCGGCTGGCAACAGTGCAATCGACCCTGGTGTTGATGATCTGCTTATCGATTTTACTGCACCTATTACACCGGGGGTCACCAGTCAGACCACCAACAACACAACACCGGTGATTGAAGGTACCGCAATCGTCGCACCGGGCGAGACACTAACAGTCTCTGTGAACAACGTCATATACACCGTTGGCGATGGTAACCTGCTCGACAATGGCGATGGCACATGGGCACTCTCTATTGCCGTACCGCTTGTAGAAGATTTATACGACGTGACTGCGACCATTACTGACATAGCTGGAAACATCAGCACCGATCCGAGTTCAAGCGAGCTGCTGATCGATACAACGGCACCCGTCACACCGACTGTTGTGCCACAGTTCACCAGTGATACCACACCTGCAATTGAAGGTACCGCCAACCCGGGTCCGGGTGAAACACTTTCGGTCACGGTAGATGGAGTCACTTACACCGCCGGTGATGGCAATCTGGTTGACAACGGTGATGGTACCTGGTCACTCGTGCTTCCTACACCATTGGTGGAGGGAAACTACAATATCATCGCTACTGTCACTGATGCTGCCGGCAACACAAGCACGGACACCGGCATTAGTGAACTGGTGATTGACACAACCGACCCGGTTGCCCCGAACGTCCTATCACAGAACACCAGCAACACCACACCGGTCATCGAAGGTACGGCAACTGTCGCCGCTGGTGAAGCCTTAACCGTCACCGTCAATGGCACCACCTACACCGCCGGTGACGGATACCTTATTATTAGCGGCGATGGTACCTGGACTCTGTCGATTCCTGCATCACTTACCGAAGGTGTGTTTGATGTCACCGCCACTGTGACCGACACTGCAGGCAATGCGACCAGTGACACGACTGTAGGCGAACTCATCATTGATTTAACCGCACCACTGGCACCAGGCGTCACCAGCCTGGCCACCACCGATGCCACACCGGTTATTGAGGGCACTGCCACACTGGCTCCGAATGAAACTCTATCCGTTAACGTCAATGGGGTGATTTACACTACAGGTGACGGTGCCCTCGTCGACAATGGTGATGGCACATGGGCCTTAACTGTCCCTGCAACCAATATTCTTGCAGAGAACCTTTATCAGGTAATCGCAACCGTCACCGATGCTGCTGGCAACAATATAATCGACCCTGGTGTTGATGATCTGCTTGTCGACTTTACCGCACCCATCACACCGGGGGTCACAAGCCAGACGACCAACGATACAACGCCTGTGATTGCAGGTACCGCAACCACTGCGTCGGGTGACACATTAACCGTCATCGTCAATGGGACGATATATACAGCGGGTGATGGCAATCTGACCGACAACGACGACGGTACGTGGGCACTCCAAATTCCCGTACTACTCGTCGAAGGTTTATATGATGTTACTGCTACCATCAGCGACATTGCCGGCAATGTCAGTAACGACCCGAGTTCGAGCGAACTGCTGATTGATACAACGCTACCGATCACACCTGGCACAACGCCATTGATCACCAGCGATACCACGCCAGTAATAGAAGGAACGGCAAACGCAGGTCCGGGTGAAACGCTCACCGTCACGGTAGATGGAGTGATCTACACTGCCGGTGACGGCAACCTCGTCGACAACGGCGATGGCACATGGACACTTTCGCTTCCCACCCCATTGGCAGAAGGCACGTACGATATCATTGCTACTGTCACCGACGCTGCCGGCAACACAAGCACAGACACCGGAATGAGCGAGTTGATCATTGATACCACTCTGCCGGTGACGCCAACAGTTGATTCATTGACGACTGAAGATACTACGCCAACTCTAACCGGTACTGCCGTGGTAAGCCCTGGTGACACCCTAAGCGTGACAGTGGATGGCATCACCTATACTGCAGGTGACGGCAGCCTCGTTGACCATGGTGACGGCAACTGGACACTCAGCATACCGCTGCCCCTTGTCGAAGGTATCTTCGCAGTTCAAGTTACCGTAACCGATAATGCCGGTAACACGGCCGTGAGTGCATCTGGACAATTGTCTATTCAAGCAGCGCTTCCCGAAGATGACTTCGATAGTGACGGTGTACCCGACGTACTTGATCTTGACGACGATAACGATGGCATTCCCGATACCACAGAAGGAATGTTCGACAGCGACAGGGATGGACAGCCAGACCATCAGGATCTGGACAGCGACAACGATGGCATCGCTGACATAGTTGAAGTCAACGGCGAAGATAACGACAACGACTACCGCGTCGACAACTTTATCGATACAGACAACAATGGTCTGTCTGATGATCTTCAGCTTTTCCCCTTTTTACTGGTCGACAGCGATAAAGATCGGATAGCGGATTTCCGTGATCTTGATTCTGACAATGACGGCCTGACTGATCTATTTGAAAGCGGAGGAGTCGATAGCAACAACAACGGCCGCATTGATGGTTTTTCCGACAGCAACAATGATGGCGCCGACGATGCCAATCAAATTAACGGTGCGGCTGGTCGTGACACAGATGGTGATGGGCTTGTAAACCGTCTGGATCTGGACACAGACAATGACGGGCTGCTTGATGTCGTTGAAGCTGGTGCTTCTGATAATGACAACGATGGCATACTGGATACCATGCAGGATCGTGATCTCGATGGCATCCCTGACAGTGTCGACGCAGACATAACGACAGGTGCAGACGTTGATGGCGATGGCATTGATGATCGATTCGACGTTAGCTTTGTGGGTGGCGCAGACACCGACGCAGATGGAATAATTGATCGCTTTGACCCCGACATCAACGGTGACGGTTATGCTGAAGCTGTGTCGAACAACCTGACTATTGGCCAGGCACTCCCAGACAGCAACGGCAATGGCGAAGCAGATTTACTGGAACCCGCCATCGGCGTCATTCGCACCGGCGTTCAAGGCTATGGCGGTGGTTGTAGCATTAGCAGCTATTCAACTCGCAAAGGATCTCTGGATCCGCTGCTGTTGCTACTTATTGTTATAAGCAGTTCTTACCTGTGGCAACGCGCGCGAATCAGGCAACGTAACGTGCGCATCGGGCAATAATAAGGTCGCTTTCGATTCCAGCCAGCCTTCACCACCGAATGTCACAAGATATAAAGCTCAGTGGCAATTGATTTTCGATTTTACTACCGGGCTGTCCGATCATCTGCCCGGTTGTGGCAACACCGCTTCAAGCACCCCAACATCTATCTGCAGTATTTCGGCAGCTTTCTCAAAATCAGGCGGCGGGCCACCCAACGCTTTAAGTAAAGAAGCTTCACACTAAGAGACAAAGAGACAACCGGATTGATTTCAGTAATATCTACATCTATAGTGATAAAAAAATCCGTATGCTGTTGTTTCCAGACAGGTTATTCGGTACCATTTTTTCAATGAACTACACATTTGCCTCTTGCCATCATCACTGAAAAGCCAACTGATGTCAGTCTCTAGCGCACAGTTGCTGTTTTTTGGTTCCTCGCGGGCTTAAAGCACCCGTTCAAAACCACCCCGAATAATTTTCGGCATGGATACTTGAAGGAAGACTATGTATTGGGCTATTGGATACGACGAACACTGGAATCGCGACATCGGCTTCGATGTGCCCGGGAAATGCGACCACCCTGGCTGCGAAAACACCATCAACCGCGGTGTCGACCATGTATGTGGTGGCGAACCCTATGGTGGCGAGTCGTGTTGTGGATTATATTTTTGTAAAGACCACCTTGAATTGAAGCCTCTCGATGCAGGCGAAGAACCCATGCCGGTATGCGCTCAATGCTCCTCGGGCAAAACGTCCTTTAAACCAACACCTGACACCGAAGAGTGGGTTAAGTACAAAGCGACAAGTATCTATTGGGCCGGTTGGCGAACATACCACCAGAACAAAGCCACAGCCTAACCGCCGGATCTAAAATACTTCACCAAGACAGAACAAATAAGAAACCTCGAAACCTCGTTATGGCTATGCACCGGACCAATCCGGTGCAATTACTTTTCTACCGCAAATAGCAGAGCGCTCTACATCCAGTGAGCGCGCTCTTACCTGTTACCACATAAAAACGCCTCGCCCTCAGCACATATACGCGTTTCGAATCGGGGCATAAAATTGCCTTTTTTACTGCGGTATTTTCGCAGTCGGCTCGCCATGCCAAAGTAGGCGTCCGTGGATGTCATCTCAAATCTTCGTTTCAGGTCAATTGCACTGGCAATTACGGCTAATGACCAAGGTCCTGGACCACCCACCAATGCACAGCTCATGATCAACTTATGGAAGCTGGAAACTTCACTTTTGAGTTGAACTCTTTCGAAACGCATGCCAACCTTTTAAGTTACGACAAGCCTCTTAGTATATAGGTTAAGATAAACAACAAGCGCTGTAAGTCACCAAATCGATGTCACTTACCTCCGGAAGTTGTTTCCAACCTGGTGAGAAAGTACGAACCTCCGGCAAATATAACGCCCTGTATTTTCTTAGCGAGTTTACCGCGTTTCTATTCGACGCTACGTTCTGCAACGATTAGCAGACTTCACCTTACTTGATAATCACCGGTAGCCGGATAGTGTATGTTCGCTTTTTTCGAAAACCTCATTGACCCCTTTAAGCCTTCCACGGCAGAGCGCCCGCCTAGCGAGTCAGCCTTCAGGTTTATTATCTATTTTGCGGGACAAGCTCGATTTGTGTTTCTGTCAGTCCTGATTTTCGGTGGTCTGCAGGCGTGGATAGAAATCTCTCTATTTGGTTTTATCGGCACCATTGTAGATATGCTCGATGGCGCAAATGCGCAGACAGTATTCAGTGAAAACTGGGGCACCTTTGCATGGATGGTGGTTTTCGTTGGCATCATCAGGGTGATCATATTAACACTTGGCACCGTACTGATAGAACAGACAGTATCACCTTCTATGTATAACCTAATCCGTTGGCAATCGCATAAAAATGTAGTACGACAAAGCCTTGGATTTTTCCAGAATGATTTTGCTGGTCGCATAGCAACCAAGGTGATTCAGGCGGGACAGGCGGTGACCGACTTTCTCACCACCCTGCTGGATACTGTATGGCTGATCATTTTATATGTCATCAGCACCATGATTCTGTTTTTAGATTTAGATTGGCGACTAACGTTATTTCTGTTTGCCTGGCTGTGCATTTACAGTGTAATTTTATTTAGATATGTTCCAACGGTTCGTGACAATGCTCGAAAAGTGGCCGATGCCAAATCCGTACTGACCGGGATGCTGGTCGATAGCTACTCGAATATTTCACTAGTCAAACTTGATAGCCAGCCAGAGCGTGAAGATGAATTTGTCGCAGATGGGGTTCGCGGGCTTGTTAAACGCGTGCAGCAGTTTGGTCGGACCATCGCAGTGCTTCGAATCTCTGTTGTCGTTAATAACTCGTTTATGTTGCTGGGCATTGGCTACCTGACACTTACACTCTGGCAGCGCGGTGAAATTTCCGTAGGCGAATTAGCCTTCGCACTGGGCCTGGTACTTCGACTGAATTTGCTTGCCAATCGATTCCTGGGACAAGTGAATGGCCTGTTTCGCAACTACGGGCAAGCCCAGGACTCAATGACTACCGTTGCTCGATCGAATGATCTGGTCGATGCGCCAAACGCAGCAGCATTAGTGGTTTCGCATGGCAGTATAGATTTTAAAAATGTGCATTTTAATTATCAAGGTGATAAATCAGGTGGTCCGATAATCGAAGACTTCAGCCTTCAAGTCAAAGCCGGGGAGAAGATCGGACTTGTTGGCCCATCCGGCGCCGGCAAGTCTACTCTGGTCAACTTGCTCTTAAGGTTGTATGACCTCGATAGTGGAGCGATAGAAATTGACGGACAACATACCGCACAGGTTACCCAGAATTCTCTACGTGCGGCCATCGGAATGGTGACACAAGATACCTCTTTGCTGCATCGTTCGATACGTAATAACATCGCCTTTGCCAATCCTGATGCCACAGAAGCACAAATCATTGCCGCAGCCAAAAAAGCCAGAGCGTTTGAATTTCTAGAGGGACTGACCGACAGTAACGGGCGTACCGGACTTGATGCCTATGTAGGTGAACGTGGCGTGAAGCTTTCCGGTGGACAGCGACAACGAATTGCGATTGCGCGCGTGCTGCTTAAGGATGCCCCCATTCTGGTTTTAGATGAAGCAACCTCGGCACTTGATTCTGAAGTAGAGGCAGAAATACAACAGAGCCTTGAGGTACTGATGAAAGGCAAAACCGTCATCGCAATAGCGCATAGACTATCAACCATTGCGGCTATGGACAGACTCGTGGTAATCGAAGAAGGGCATATTGTTGAGATAGGTACACATGAACAACTGGTGAGTAACGGTAAACTTTATGCGACCTTGTGGTCCCGACAATCCGGTGGTTTTTTGGATTTATAGAAAAATAGAATATCCATGTTCCTGTTTTCGATCGAGGCACATAAAAGCCTGGCACGCAACCGGAACCAACCACATATAAAGCAGCGCTGAAAATAAACGACTATACGCATTTCACGCTCTCTTGATATACAACGCACGCAATCGAGCAACGAGTAGACCGATGACAATGCATCGGGTCTATTGGTTGTGGTTATCGCCAGTGTTGTGGCACTTCCACAAGAAAAATACTACTTACGACTCCTCGATGATTCTTTTTTTTCTTCTGGAACAACAACGAGCAATTTCTGAAATTCCTACGAGGCGGGTCAAGCCGTTGCTCCCAACGGGAGTCTAGATTGAAGTTAGTTATTAACCCAAATAGGTGTCGACCAAGCCTGCTCGCCGTTATCCTGAGTCACACGAAGGTAGTAGAAATATGCTCCAGGACTCAGGTTTTCGGCGTAATTGATATCCACTACACCGTTTAACGATTGATAAGTTTGCACAACGACATTGTTGCGTAACAACT
Organism: uncultured Granulosicoccaceae bacterium; assembly: GCA_938041955.1. Classification (GTDB taxonomy): domain Bacteria; phylum Pseudomonadota; class Gammaproteobacteria; order Granulosicoccales; family Granulosicoccaceae. The sequence continues at coordinate 10,574 of CALISD010000083.1, forward strand.
CAACTGTTACTCCATCCGTCTTACCAATGATGTAAGCATCTATATCTACAGCGCTGGTGTTGAGCTCAGACCCCATCGGCTCACCATTCATTGAGTATTGCAGGTAGATTCGATCAATGGTGGTGGCGAAGGTTGAGTAATTCCAGAAAGCGTCCCAAACAGCTTCGCGTGTGAGCTCGGTTGCCCAGATACCCGCCAGACCACCGGGATAGTCTACAGACATTGAGCGACCGGGCTTACTATCGTGATTGTCGGTCGATGCAATCACACTAAACTTGATGCCAGCGTCAAGCGCGCCTTGCATATATTTCATTGGATCTGAAGACTGATGACGTAGAGGTCGCGGATTGTTCTCATACTCTGAAGCCCCGTGAGATGAATACACCTCCATAAATCTTGCTATACGATCATCCCAGACCCTGAACGGGTAGTCGGGGTTTCCCCAGCTACCACGATCGTATCCAGAGTGGTGCGGACCGGTGATCGCTTCAGGTTGGGTGGTGTTATATTGATTGTATGTGTGCTCCATAAAGGCGCTATGGTCGGTTGGCCAAGTGCTGATATGATCCGTGTCGTCAAGCCGGAAGTACATATTCATATGGTCACTTGGGTTTAATCTAGCACTAACCTCCTGGGCCAGTATCGTGACGTACTCTCCCGGCTGATAAAAATCTTTTACTGCCTGTATGTTGGCGGGCCAATTGTTGTGACTATGGTCAGTTAACGCGTTGATGTCGAGCTTTGAACGATCACGACCATACGTGAAATATTCATTGGCATCTTTACCTAAGCCATCAGATACACCCGTATGCCCATGCAAGTCCGCCCAGTAAAGTTTTTGCGCTGGCATCGTATTGAATATTCGAACCGGGTTACTGCGGCCCGAGAGTGCGGCATCAACCGTCTGCAATCTCAGCCTGTGCGGGCCTGTCGTACTGAAATTTACCGTGGTGTTCGCCAAGCCATTGGAAACCGGAACACCTGCTCGCAATATATTGCCTTGCTCATCTGTTATTTCCACAAATCCAGAGTAGGTTTTAGCGATATTGAAGAAGTCATCTTCAACTCGAATCAACACATCAACCGTAGTGTTTTTTTGCGCCTGCGCAGGTACAAATGCAGTTAGTTTTTTCGGTGTTGCGGGCTTAAGCTCAAAGATCGGTGATCGATCGATTCGTTCGAATAAGCCATTACCGTCGATATCAGTTGTTACGCGAATCTGATGGTCGAGATCAACAGAGTATGGAACTTGTACTTTCTGAGCGTTATAACCAATTCGCAGTTGAAATTTCTGACCAGGCAATATCGGTGTATTTTTAACAATAGCGACAATCTGGTTGTGGAATATTCTGTCAGAGTTTTGTCCGGAACGAGAATCCGCAAACATCCCAACTCTACCAAGTGGGTAGCGAACCAGCTTTAAGTTGCTTGCGTTAGCCTGGTCAACTTCAGCATAACCACCACTTTGCGGATATAGAATTTGCACCGGCCATACAATTGCATGGTGGAATCCAAATGACACACCGCCACCGACAGGAATACCGGAGGCACCTGCCTGGAACTCGATAGTAAATTCAGCCAGTTCACCGGCAGTAAATGAGTCCCTGCCGATCAGCGTAGCGCAACCCTCACCATCATTACCCGTGGTGCCACAATTACCAACTGAAAGAGAGCGAGTACCGAATACCTGTTGTGCCTGACCGTTGTTAAGAAATGCGATCGAATTGACCGAATAGTTCCCATCTGGCAGACCCGGATCAATGTCATACACCCACTTACCGGCACGCGTGTGCCGCGCCGTAACTCTTGAGTACTGACTGCTTAAGGTAGATCCATTCCAGAATGCCGGAGGATTAGTAGCCGTGGCAATCGCAAGTTCGACCCGGTTCAGTTGCGATGCCGGAGTCGCTGTGCCGGATAAAAAAGAAGCCGATGCATGCGAAATAGACGATGTAGCAGTTACATTAGTGCTACCAACGAAATGCCCATAAGTGGTATTGGTTTTTACATTGCCGCCGTGATCAAATGCGAACCCACCAATATAGTAACTCCCTGCTGGCAAAGCCGGTGTGATGGAATAACTCCAGGTACCATCACTATTCACCGGCACCGTAGTCCTGATGTACTGTGATTGAAAAGAAGAACCATTCCAGAACCTGGTGGGCGAATCAGCGTTTCTTATTGCAAGCTCTACGCGATTGACCCCAAGGTTATCTGTTGCAGTGCCGGTAATTGCCGTCTCTGTGAAGCTTCCGAACGATATAGATGGCATGACATTGTCGACCGTCAACCGGTAGATTGTCATTTGCGACTGGGTCATTCCAGCACTGTCAATTGCGCGCGAGCTTACAACATAGCGTCCGTCAGGCAAAGATGGGGTGAAATCATATTGCCAGTTGCTGTTGTTGCTACCTGTGAGCGGAACTCTTATCCTTTTATATCCGCTTTGAAATGCCGCCCCGTTCCAGTAGAGAGACCCTTGCCGAACTGCGATATCGACAATACCATTGCCTCCGATCGCACTCGCGGTACCCGATATCTGGTCTGCATTTGCACTGTCTATGGTACTGGTCTGAGCTAAAACATTGTTAGTAACCAAAATACCCAAGCACAACAAACACCTCGCAAACTTCATCATCTCTTTACACCATTAATTCATCCAACGTTCAGCCTACAGAGGTTTAGATTTCACTTTCGTGACTGCTATCACGCTGGATCAAGGAGCTTGACGTCAAGACTTAGAAGTGCTTTCAAATGGAAACTGCTTAACATTTTTAGTTGTTAAGTTCGCGATTGCACTGGCATATCTCTGCAATGCTGCTCCTGAAACTTATGGCGTGTGCCTATAGCGGTTACTTCTGATCGCAATGCATGGCAGTGGCACAGTACTATTACCGAGCACTCTCAACGGTACTCATAAGATATGATTCTCTACCCCTCACATCAGACCTTAAAACGAATTTACCTTTCTATAAAACGCCACTGTATTTTATATAAGGCCAATCGAAAATCAGTCAGATCAATACACCTACGTCCGCCGCCTCTAATTGGTTTCAAATTACGCCTTCCAGATTTGAACCAGCGAACGCATTGCTGATCGTCATCGGCGTCTTGAATTTCGTGTAAATTTCCGTGTGGTTTCCCCCACCAGGATTAAGTGAACGAGTTATGAGATTGCGCAACTGATCGCTTTGTTTTCGATATCGACTTTACAGCAACTTTCGAATTGGGCGATTAATTAAATCCGGTGCTCGTCCGCGTTATACTTCTGCAATAGTTTACTGTCATACCTCCTACAAAAACGCCCTCTGGATACGGGCGAGTGATCGTGGCACCTTTTTATACATCCACAGTGGTGTTCGCGGTTAAAATACTCGAAACACAAAGTTGAGATCACATGGACAAAAAACGCCAGTTCAACATTTGGTACTTTGTAGTCGCTTTTCTACTGTTTTCAACTCTTCAGGGTTGGCTGGAACAGCGGCGCACCTTCTCGGACATTCCGTACAGCCAGTTTGAACAAGATCTGGAAGAAGGCCGGATCGCCAGGGTTCAGGTCAGCGATGATCGAGTGATTGGGGAATTCAAAGAAGCAGACAAAAACGGAAAGACCCGCTTTTCTGCTAACAGGATTCCACAGGATCTCGCAACAAAGCTATCAAAGCACAATATCGAGTACGGCGGAGTGATCGAGAAGCCATCGGTATTCGGCACGCTGTTAAGTTGGGTACTGCCTGTACTTATATTCTTCGGACTCTGGATGCTACTGATGCGCTTTGCCGGGAAAAAAATGGGGGGCATGGGAGGTGGTTTTATGAACGTTGGAAAAAGTAAAGCCAAAGTCTACGTTGAGAACGACACCGGAGTGACCTTTGAAGATGTCGCTGGTGTCGATGAAGCAAAGGATGAGCTTATAGAAGTAGTTAACTTTCTCAAGCAACCCGAACAATATGGCAGATTGGGCGCAACAGTTCCCAAAGGCGTACTGTTGGTTGGTCCACCGGGCACCGGTAAAACACTAATGGCGAAAGCGGTAGCGGGAGAGGCAGGTGTGCCGTTTTTCTCTATATCGGGATCAGAATTCGTAGAAATGTTTGTCGGTGTCGGAGCTGCAAGAGTTCGCGATCTATTTGAAGAAGCCAGAAAAAAAGCGCCGGCAATTATCTTTATTGATGAACTCGATGCACTCGGTGGCGCAAGAGGTGCCAACCCAGGTGGCAGTAACAGCGAGCGTGAACAGACCCTGAATCAACTTTTGGTTGAACTCGATGGTTTCGATTCTAAAAGTGGAATAGTGCTGCTAGGAGCAACCAATAGACCCGAAATACTTGACCCGGCTTTGTTGCGTGCAGGTCGATTTGACCGACAGGTGCTGGTAGACAGACCGGACAAACCGGGCCGGATCGCAATATTGAATATTCATATGAAAAAGATCACTGAGAACAGCGATGTGAATGCGGAGCAGATTGCTGCTCTCACTCCAGGTATGACCGGGGCTGATCTCGCCAATCTGGTCAATGAAGCCGCCCTGCTCGCAACCAGACGTAATGCAGACACTGTAACGATGGACGATTTTAACAATGCGATCGAACGCATAATCGCCGGCCTTGAAAAAAGAAACCGTTTGTTAAATCCAAAGGAGAGGGAAACAGTCGCCTATCATGAAATGGGACACGCACTCGTGGCTATGGCATTGCCGGGCACTGACCAGGTACATAAAGTCAGTATAATTCCGAGAGGTATTGGAGCGTTGGGTTATACCATTCAGCGTCCGACCGAAGATCGATTTTTAATGTCAAGGCAAGAGCTCAAAGACAAAATTGCGGTGTTACTCGGTGGTCGTGCAGCAGAGTTACTCGTTTTCGATCATCTCTCTACTGGAGCCAGTGACGATATAAAGCGTGCCACCCAGATCGCAAGAAGTATGGTGACTCGCTACGGAATGGATCCGGAACTAGGGTACGTCGCCTACGAAACCACAGAGGGACAGAATCATCTGGGGAATGCACAAGTCAATCGTGTCTACAGCGAAGGGGTAGCGCGTGAAATTGACAACTCCGTTCTGGAAATTATTACCGATGACGCCAATCGAGCTCTGGCTATCCTGGAACTCAACAAAGACTTGCTCCTGAAAACCAGCGAGGCCCTTCTGCAAAAAGAAACACTCGACTTCGATGACTTACAGGCACTGGCCGGGAATATCAAACAGCAACCGGCGACGGATACGGGCAGCCCCACTGAGCGATTGAAATATTCACAGTCAAATTTTGAAGATACACGTAACTCAGACTCTGTTTAGTGAAGTACTACCTGGTCCTTCCAGAACAACAGTCAACATGCGATACGATCGAGCGGAGGTCAGCTAATACATCATGTCAAATCGATCAGAGGGCTCTAATACTTCATCACTTACAATGAATGCCATCTTAGGCTCTGAATCTGAATGCTCTCTTCGCGATAAACACTTTGCCAGGTGGTATTTTCTCCCGATACATCTGAGCGTCGCTCTATTAGCTTCAATGGTCTGTAGCAACAACTATTTCGAGCGGAAATTCACGCCCTCCTCGATGGTTTTTGCCAAAGAAACTTTCAATTGCTGAGCTTGCTGAATGCTATTCGGATTCATACTGCCAGAAAGTATGCGCAGGTAGGTTTCTGCCGCCGGTACATCTCCAGAATCGGAAAGCAGAAACCAGGCTGCGGCTTGCACACCATCTTTCTCGACACCAAGGCCGTGGTGGTATATCAGACCCAAATTGTATTGTGACGAAGAGTTCCCCATGAAGGCGGAGCGCGTGAACAATTCTCTGGCCTTACTGAAGTTCTGTCTAGCCCCCAGACCGGTGTAGTACAGATTGCCAAGCATCAGTAGCCTTGATGCAGATTCAGGACTCGAGGATTGCTCCAAAAGCGCAACAGCACGCTCATAGTCCCCTTGCGCCATTGAATCCATGATCGTTTTCGGACGCATCAAGCCAGAAAGGATCACTGCCAGCAAAACAACACTAAACAGGAATAACGCACAGTAACCTAGCAACCTTTGTCTCTGCTTTCGCCCGCTCATGATGGTTATCCGAGTATTCGCATTCACCATTTAGTGATAACACATTTCAATTACAGGCGCAGATTTTAAGTACTCAGCCCGCAGCATATTGTACGCGGGGTCCAACTATAACCAAACGTGTGAGAGAGGATGATAATCAAGACACGCAACGAAAAGAGGCGCCGATACACGGCGCCTCCATTCGAACAGCCCGCTACAAGCGTGGCTATAGGCCTAAGTCGGGACTTATTTCCAGACTATAACTCTACGTTGACTACTGACAGATTTTATTCCTCTGGTATTGGTCATTGCCACCGGCTCATTAATCGAGAAAACACGATGCAATGGCTCCATCGCAGAATCCTGAAACCAGACAACAGCAATAACTGAATCAAACTCGTTGGTAATTTCCATACTATGACTAAATACCCCATCGACCATCGGGCCTCGCACCGCGCAGCTGGTGTAGTCGACATCGAACGCGTCTCCATCACTGCCATACTTGGTACAAATTGAGACCGAAGCATCTTGTCCACGAGCCTGCTCCAGATCAAATTCGACATCAATCGTTCGCGCTGAGTCAAAGGAGAATTCCTCCGGAACAATCAGAGTGTCGGTATCAGTAGCGAGCGCCACTGGCGCTACAGGGGCAGTTACTTCTACAGTCGCTACAGATACATCTACTGTATCTTTGCTCGGGGCAGGCAGGGCTGCGCCAACGTCTGGTGCCTCATCGACGCTCGCGCTACCACATGCCGATAGTCCAGCTATCAGAGACACCCCTATACACATATGCAATAAGTTCTGTTTCATCTTAATGTCTCCTAGTGAGTGAAAATCAATTCACGGTCGGTGTAGTCGGGGTTAAACCAATACGAATTCGTTTGCCCTCCGGAAGTTGCATAAGATGAAAACAATGTATAGGCACGACCAACATCACTATACTCTGTCGGGTACTCCCAACGAGTTCCCACTTCAAGTGCCCACGGCAGCCCTTGGCTTGTCTGGAAGAAAACACCCCTTGCAGGATCCGATACATCTTCTCCCGGCTGATCAAACAGCGTTGCATCAAACGCTTCAGTCGGCTCCTGATTCTTTAAGTGAATTTCATAGGCACGACCCGGTGCGGTAAAAAAGTGCCCCCCGTGCCATGCACCCGGTGTTGCAAAAAGGAATGGATCAAATACACCCGATAGCGAAGCATCAACTTGCTCCAACATCGGTATTTCCGCTTCGAAAGTCATTTGGATCGACGAGCCGCAACCCGGTTCAGTACGAAAGTACAGACAATGTTCGCCAGTTCCGGTGTAGTCCCAGAGGTTGTAGGTAGCAATCAAGATGGCCTCATCTCTACCCCCCTCAATCGGTTGGAAGTCAACCTCACGGCCATTGATCTTATACACCACATTGGCGACATCAACCTGCGAGTGCTTGATTCCAGGTAGCCGAACACCAAAGCCATTGTGATAAGCCGCTCCAACTGCAGCAATCTCACCTTTGATGGTCACTTTTTTAATACCCGCTGCACCACGAACCACAGAGTTGCGCAAATACACAACAAGATCATTCATGTCGTAGTCACCTTCCAATGGCCAATTATCTTCAAAGGCCACTGTCGTCCATCCTGTAGCTGATGGATAGTGATTAACGGTAGCTTCCTTTTCTAGAATCTCGATTTCATAATCTTCTACCTCACCATCCGCTACCCCGCCTTTGGGTTGCAGTCCTGTGCGTGACGAAAGCCTGAAGCGTGCCCAGGTTTTCCCCTGCTTCACCCCCGGAGGAATATCAACATAGACAGCCTGCTTTCCCGCCTCTACCGGGTAGTCATAAAGCACCTGGTCTTCGTAGTCAAAGACACCATCAGCTTCCAAATCAAACCATGCACTTACATATCCTGCACCGCTAGAGTTAACAATAATTACCGCGCTTTCAGATTCAACGATACCTGTCGCGAACTGAATACCGTCTTCGTCATTGACACCGTCGTTATCATCGTCCGAAAGAGGAAACGCGGCGCTATCTGCCTCACCATCTACAAATTCACCTAGACGCAGAGTGCTACCAGACGCCAGACCATGTCGGGCACCGTTACTTTCCAGGTAAGTACCGTAGGAGTCAGGCGCATCACCGAAATCTATTTGCGTATCAGACGCATCAATGACTGCTGCAGTAGCGCAACGTGAACCATCATTAATACTGGACGAAGGACCGGATGCGAACAACTCAGCCGTATAGTCCGCCTTACCTACAGGAATGCGAAATATAGACCCATCATAGTTGCGACTGACATACAGATTGCCGTCCGGGTCGAAATAAGCAGCACCGAATCCGCCCCTTTCACCAACGTTTGACAAAATTGCACTATCACCAGTTTCCGGATCAAAACGATAGAGCTGACCGCTGCTACTGACAGCGTACCCCAATCCGTCTGCAGGGTTTATCGCCATATCGGCGATTGACATAGACAACGTGCTGCCATCCACTATACGACGCATCTCAAGGTAGTCCGAAGCCTCCGGGTCTAGTTGAATTGCATAGAGGCCGTAGCCTGAACCTCTGCGATAGACGTAGTAGTGATTATTGCTCGGGTGAACATCACCCACATAAAAATTCGCTTCTGATATATTATCTACCTGAAGCGGCTCAACTGTAAAATCACTATGGACTCGTACGGGCAATCCATATTCATACCCCCAGCCATAAATGTATTGATCAACAGGATTAAAACCGAGGCCATTCACAGCTCTGGTAGTGCCCATGCTTTCGGCTTGTATTCTATAATCGCCAGTGACCAGGTTTACCGCATACGTTTGGGCGACTGATCCTTGGGTCAAAAAAGCCTGCGCTGGACAAGTGTCAAACGGTGCGCTCCATGCACTTTGCGCAAACAGGAGAAATGGAACAGCAAAAAGTGTTCTCATAAACATAGTTTCCAAGTAGAGTGGAAAGAGAATAGGTACCCAATTATATTGGGCAGGAACACAATCCATGCGTTCTGGGCAGACCTAATGCACAACTGATTTTAGGTACGACCGTTACTACAATTTTCGATGGATATAGCGGATTCTGAAGAGGTCAAGGAACATCGTGAATGAGTCATTTATCAATGACAGCGTTGAACCTTCTTCGTGGTGCCACTTAACGGGTACTTCTGCGATTTTATAACCAAGCTTATTTGCTATGTGCAAGTGCTCCACATCAAAACAAAAACCGAAAGTCTTCTGTTTTAACGCAATCTCTCTTGCTACTTCACGGCGGTAGGCTTTGAAACCGCACTGACTGTCTTTAACATTCAACAACCGCAGGCTACGCGCAAAAAAATTGAATCCCCGACTTAACAGAATTCTAATTGCCGTTCTTCCCTGAACACTGGAATTTTCTAAGTTTCTAGATCCAATAACCATGTCGTACCCATCGTCAAACTTCTCTAATAGCTTTGTGAGTTCAGAGATCGGCGTAGCATTATCTGCATCCGAAAAGACAATAATGTCACCCTTTGCCATGAGAAGGCCTTTTGCGATGGAATAGCCTTTGCCTACATTCTTTACGTTTTCTTCTATCCCCCCTGTAGATTGGGATTTACATTCAGCGCCATAGATATCGACCACTCTGACAACTTCTGTAGTTAAATCGTCACTTCCATCGTCAATTACTAAGACGTCCGCCTCAAAATCCTGAGAACTCAGGAAATCTTTGATCTCATACAATGAAGACGCAATGCGTTCTTGTTCGTTAAAAACCGGTATAACAACCGTGACGCTAGGTTTTTTCATTTTTTGCATAACGAAACCATCCAAGTGGTTTTCTGGTTTGAGCCGCAAGTGAAACACCGGCTATGATTAAGGCCATTCCAACAGTCTTTTGCCAGGTGATGCTTTCCTCCATACCAGGCCAGTAAAACGCGCCGACATAGACAATCAGATATCCAAGACCAATCAACGGGTAGGCAAAGCTCAGCTCGAACCTCTTCAAAGCTATAATCCACGCCGGTACAGCGGCGATGTAGCAAGCAAGCCCGCAAAAAAGCATCAAAGCAGACTTTGGCGAAGACCAAATTCCGCCGACCATAGACAATACCGACTCCGCCTGCATTCCTTGCAGCCCTGCCTTCATTAATAACTGCCCCACAGCCCCGCTCACCACCGAAAAAATCAGTGCAGCGAGGCTGAAATTCATTCGCTTGTCTAAGCTACCAGTAAACATATTCCTGCCATAATAGACAACGCACCTATCCAGCGGTGCGCAGGAATCGACTCCTGAAACATCCACCTTGCACTCAACATAACAATCACATAATTAATACTCAGCAGAGGATAGGCAATGCTCACTGGCATCCTGTGCAATACAATCAGCCACAACAACAACCCACTACTCAGAAGCAGGCCGGTGATGATAATATCTTTGCTTAACAAGCTTGCATTTTTTCGTTTTGACTGACCTTGGCGGGACACCAGATTGATCGCTGCACGCTTCTGGAAAATCTGTGCAGCACTGGTGCAAAGTATGGTCGATGCCAGCAAAACCAGTGTAGTTATCGACCATTGCACGATGAGTCATTCCAAGTACCGCCCACAGGAGCCGGCACTAACGGCAGACGTATTGCAAACTTAATTGACTTGTGGCGAATATTACTAATGCCCTGGCGGGCCGAATAATACAGGAAGTGTGAAGCTATTCTCCTGATAGCTGGTACAACGTCAAAATTCCCGTCTTGTTCGTGGTCATTACTGAAGAGAGTTCGTAAGACTCTTCATAATGTGTAATATATCCACGTTGTAAAAGTATTGATCGGTACTCACTATTTTTATCCGGGTGAATGGTATCAGTCAGAAGTACTGTATTGAATTTTCTATCCCACAATGCATCCAAAACATCCTGATGGGAATGGACTCCGTCTTTGTTGTTGTCCAGCCAGTTGGTTTCACTGATCTGCTCCTGTGGCATCTCATCAAATGCAAGGTAGCGAAACAGATAGGGGTCCTCACTTAATATCTTGGAACTACCTGGTAAACGATTTTTCTGCAAATGAGTGAGCAAGCCCTGCATGCTCGGGTAACCAGACTCCATACCCTTAAGCAGGTAGACATTCAACAGCCCATAGGAGAATAAAAGCGCAACTAAAAATACTGGAATGGATCGAATACTCGTAGCTTGTGAATGGATATTTAACCGATAGTGATCATAAATTCGTGTCATCAACCATGCTGCACCACTCACCAGAAAGAATAGTGAGAAATTCAAATGCTTGTATAGGGATATCAGGTTTTTACTTTGCAGGTGGTACAAAAGCAAGGGGCAGGAAAAAACCAAAAGCAAACTGAGAATTTTAGTCTGAGCACTGTAATTGTATGAACGTAATGAATGATAAATGGCTATCAAGGTTAGCAGCAAAGGAAGTCCTGTATAGTATGCCGCACGATACAGGATATCATTGAGCGTCGTGTTCTCACCGTGCGTTCCACTAATTTGCACCTGATATAAAACCTGCAATTCCCCCCAGTGCATGAATAAATAACCTGCTATTCCCAAGGTAAGCATAGCGCCGCCCACCATAGCAATCACTGGTGCTACAAACAGCATAACAAGCCCAAGGAATGGCAGGTACGCGACAGTGGTGTACTTCGCCAATACTGCACCGAGTAAAAGCACGATGCCACAACACAGGTGAATATAGCGATATCGCGGCGATGTATCTGAGCTATCCGATTTGCAGCTTCGCAGTAGCGGCATCATTGCTAACGAGAAGAAGGTAAAACTCACCACATCATAACTTGCCAGACGGCTGATAAAAATATGACCCGCCGAGACAGCCATTATAAGAGTGGCTAAAAAAGCAATTCTGTGCGATTGCCATAGTTCTTTGTTAAACAGGTAGAGCCCAACCAAAGAAAGCAACCCGAGCAGCGCCGCCACGCCACGAGCCCCGACAAGCCCTCCGAAACCTGCCTCTCCCCAACCCAAGATGTACCAGCTGATGTTGGAGCCAAAAATATAAGTATGAGTCGGCCAATCCAAGCCAGCCAGCAAAGTTTTAGCCACGAATAAATAGCCATATTCGTCCATATGCCCGGCAAGGAACCCAAGCCGGGCACGCTGCCACGTAGCGACGAGTACAGTGACACCTATACACACCACTAACAGAATATGAACTGCTTTTCTCAAACCGTGTTTTACACCTTACTTATCGCCGCGGACTTGTTCGTTTTACAAATTTACAAACCACGAAAAATATGAACACCCACCATGAGTGTAAATAGACAAAAGAGCAATCAATCACGATACCGGGCTTCCACTGCGGCACGAAAGGTACGGCTGACGGGAACCGATTTTCCATCCTGCAGCAAAAGCTTAATGCCCTGCCCTTTTACCACCAAAGATTTTACAGCAGCATGCGCCACCCAATGAGAGCGATGTACCTGCATCCCCAGTTCAGAGGGAATTTGCCGCACAGCGTCCGAGAAACGATACAAGACCATACGCGCTTCCGAATCAGTGACCACTCGAACATAGTGTTCCTGCGCTTCAATAGAATAAATATTGCCATCCAGCGCAGGCTCTATCGATTCGAAAAAGCCTGCTAATTTTTCATCAATTGCCACTGTGGCGGCATGAGTTAGCGGCACTGATGCATCATTACACCGTGACTCTGCTTTAGCAGGAATTAATCGTGGTAGTAGTAACAACAGACAAAGCGCCAAGTGATTATCGAGTAGATAAATCAATTCCATACCAAAAGCCTTCGCTCTTGATTGTGGCGATTGCACAGCACCGTTGAGACCAAGCTCCGGCAGCCCGACAATCAAATCAAACGCAGTAATTGCGAGAGTAAACGGCACAAGGCTAATAAGAATGGCAGTCAGGAAAAGCCCCGATCTTGACAACCACGGTTCGAGGTAATACTCGACAGCAAACAGCACCGCGATAAACAAACCGGTCTCAATTAACACACGGCACAACCAATAGAGGTAGCTGCCGGCCACACCGAACGAGGCCGCCGGTCCGATCTGGTGAGCTGCAAGAAGTATGGCCGCAAGCACTGCGATTAGAGCAACCCAATATTCACTTAAATCATGTTTCATCTGGTGCGTTCACTCATGCTTCTTGAATGAATATTCAGCACATAATTCTTTGATTTAATGAGCTTTTCCAAATGATTTTTCATTACAAAATAACACACGGATGCAACTGGCGAAACAATCGGTGAAATCCCCTCACCTGCTTACCGATTTACCGATAATCGACACACGCCATCCGGCGAAACAACGAAACCTAAGGATACAACATGAAGCTGCCACTAGTCGCAACACTTGGCCTTACCGCCGCTCTTACATTACCAGTACAAGCGCAAGACCAGGATATGAGTTTCTTCATCACGAGCGTCGGTTCAGGTAACGGCGCCGATCTGGGTGGATTGGAGGGCGCGGACGCTCACTGCAGTAAGTTGGCAACAGCTGCCGGGGTTGAGGGAAAAATATGGGCCGCCTATTTAAGCACGCAGGAAGATGGTCAGCGAGGTGTTTCAGCTCGCGATAGAATTGGCCAAGGCCCATGGCACAACGCCAAGGGTGAATTGATCGCCGAAGATCTCGACCAACTGCATCTATCGCCCAATATTGTCAAAACAACCGCACTCGATGAGAACGGCAATCTGATCAATGGTCGAGGGGACAAACCCAACCAGCACGACATTCTCACAGGCACCATGTCTGACGGCACAGCTTACTTCCCGCGCGAAGCTGAAGACCGTACATGCAGCAACTGGACTAGCTCTGGTGAAGGTAGTGCAACAGTCGGACACCATGATCGCCACGGTGGTGGTAACACCTCATGGAATGCCGCACATAACTCGCGCGGCTGCTCTCAGGATGATTTAACCAAAACCGGCGGTTCCGGACTCTTTATGTGTTTCGCTACTGACAATAAGTAAGGATACGATCCCCTTCAACACTACGACTACACCTGGGAATTCCATGCAGAAACCACTTATCTGTGCTGCACTTACCTGTCTGCTGCAGGTAAACAGCGCACTTGCAGAACAGTACGCTCGATTTTCCTATTTAGGCGCTGAGCACTATGGGGTAGTGCAAGGGGATCACATTCAACTATTGGAAGCCGGCTTATTTCCATTATCGAAACGGCTTGATACAACTGTATCTATCGAAGATGTTGATTGGCTGCCCCCCACAGACGCAAAAAAAGTATTTGCAGTGGGTAAAAATTTTTCAAGTCATATAGCTTCAAGAGCCAGTGGCCCACCGCCGATATTTCCGAAACTACCCAGCGCCCTGACAGGACACAACACCCATATTACGCTGCCGGCAGACGCCACCAATGTGCATTTCGAAGGGGAGATGGTTCTGGTCATTGGCAAACGCGCAAAGAACATCACCGAAGCACAAGCCGGAGATTATATATTTGGAATCACTGTCGGCAACGATCTAACAGAGCGTAGCTGGCAACGCAAAGACTTACAGTGGTTACGAGCAAAGGCGACAGATGGCTTTGGACCCGTAGGACCCGTCATTGAGCGTGCTGTTGACTATAACAACGTAGTCATTACCACCCGGGTAAATGGCAAGATCGTACAACAAGAGAGCACAAAAAACATGATCCACAAACCAGCCAAGGTAGTGAGCTACCTAAGCCGGTACTTTTCGCTTGAACCCGGTGATTTAATTTTCATGGGAACACCGGGACGAACCCATTCATTAAAGCATAACGACGAGATAACTGTTAATTTAGAAGGGGTAGGCACACTATCAAACAGGATAAAAAAGCCGTAATCGCATACCTCTATCTCTGTGTTTTCGATTCTATTGCACGCCTGTTGATAGCGTTAGCCGCCGATAGCCCGCTACACACCTTACTTGCACCGGCTCAACCGTAATAGATTAGGCTCAAGTTGAATTCAGCGGATACCCCACACAACTGGTAACTCCCGAAGTTAGACCGATTCATCGGGATGCGGTAAAGTCGTCAACTCACTTTTTTGAAAAGATCTATATATGCTGTTCTCCCGAAGTGCTTTAGTAATTGGAACGGCGTCACTTCTTCAGCTTTCGTGCAGCGCGGGAAGTGTTGGCGTGGGCAACGGCGCAATTAACTCAGATGACTCCACGGGGGAGATTTTGGCAAAAACACAATATTATGTTAGCCCGGCAGGAAGCGATGCCACTGGCAATGGCTCACTGGAGAATCCATGGAAAACAATTCACAGCGCACTGGGGACAATTCCGTTTGACCAGGATGACGTAGCAGTAAATCTACGTGAAGGCACCTACGTTCTACCTTCCATTTTATCAATCGATGCACAACGAGGAGGTAGCAGAAATGGCGTATTTACAATTAAAAGTTATGACGGAGAAACCGCCACTTTAGATGGCCGGTTAATCGCTGACAGTAGCAGCATGATTGGCATCAGTAATGCGAATAATGTATCACTTGAATACCTGGAGCTGACCAACCTTATTGGCAATAAATCGGGCATTCATGTTGTAGGCAACAGCTCTAATATCAGTATAAACAACAACGAAATTCACGGTATGCATTGGACTACCAATGCAGCCGCCGCCAGCGCACCTGCCCCTTCTGACAATCTAAACCCAATTGTTATTGTGGGTAACAGTACTGAACCAATGACAAATATCTCGATAGAAGACAACAAGGTTTATAATTTAACAACCGGATACAGTGAAGCCATTAAAATAGCAGGCAACATTGACGGCTTTACTGTTGAAAACAACGAAGTTTTCGACATCACCAACATAGGCATTGTAGCGGCCGGCAACTACGCCTGGGTCGGCCTTGCCGACCCTAGATTGAACCAGGCACGCAACGGAATTATTCGCAACAACGCCACCTACCGATGTATATCCCCGGTAGCTGCCTCAGCAGGAATTTACATCGACGGCGCAAAAAACATTACCGTATCAAATAACTACTCTCATCATAATACCGTTGGCTTTTCGGTCGGTAGTGAACAGACAGGTCAGGCCACAGGCATCACTTTATCAGGCAATGTTGCGGCAGATAATATCCAGGCGGGTGTTGTTATTGGTACTAATACTGCCGACGCCATGGTTGACGGCGTCTTGTTGGATCAAAACGAATTTCGCGGCAACTACACAACACCTGTATGGGGTGGCGCGCCCATTGTGATCAATAAATCTAAAAACGTCACCATCAGAAAAAACGACATCCAGTCCATCAGTCAGTACATGGTCACCGTGAATGCGCCATCGAGTAATTTGAAATTAAATAACAACCGTTACACAAGCTCTGCAGTTGCGGCCTCAGAAGCGGTCTTTGCCTGGGTAGGCATTAGTGGCGAAAATCACTTTAGCTTTGACAGCTATAAAGCTGCAACAGGTCAGGACGCACGCTCCAGTTTTACATTTTCTGCGAAAAGGCCTTAGGAAAAGAGGCTATAGACAGTTTATGTAAGTCCCTTTTTATGTAAGTCCCTTTAGTGATTGACACGTGCTCTATTGCTCAGAGCAGGAAAACCCGTCAGCCTGGCGTGAAATCGATCAGTGTATCACTGCATTCTCCCATTCCTTAATAAACGACTGCCGTTTCAACCTATCAAGAAAAATCATTAATCCAGGCTCCAGCGCGATAATTGAGCGCTTATCTTTGATAGAAGGAAGATGTAACGAGGGCAGCGTGTTGGCCTGCCCTGCATCATCATTCCAGCGCGAAGACACCAGGTAGCGTAAAAATAAGCCTGCAGAGCGAACTCGCCTGGTGCTCTTAGCAATAAGGGCGGTGCGCATCATTATATTGGGAAAATCAGACGGCAAAACAATTTCTATTTTCTCTGCCAGATCACTTCGGGCAGCGGCATAACTTCCTAATACATTAAATGCTATTGCGATCCTGCCTTGAGCAAGATCCTCTATCATAGCGCCAGAGCAACAATAAAGGCGCGTTTCAAGATTGCCGAATATTTCCATCAGCCGCCAATAATTATCTGAAGCACGCGCATCCTGTGTGGCGAATAGATACCCTAACCCGGATTGTCGAACATCATAAGTGCCGATCTTACCGCGAAAGACATCCGGGTTGGCCCGCAACACTTCGATCATTTCCTGCCTTGACTGTGGTACCGGCAAATTTCCGAACGCAGATTTATTCACCACAATACTTGCAGGCTCCAACGTAAAGCCAAAAAGGCTCTGACGCCATTGCGCCCATTCCGGATGGTCTACGTCATCAAGCGCAAACGCATATCCATCGTTGACCAACTTCAGCTGCAGATCCATCGCACTTGAGATGACCAGATCATACTGATCAGGCGACTGGCGATACTCATTGTAGATACCTGTAGAGCTGGCAACTCGGTATTCAATATTCAAATATGGATGCGCAGATAAAAAACTATCAATAATGGGAGCGAAGACAGAGGAATCAGTACTGGAAATTACACGCAGTGTTTCACCGCCGTTCGCCCCTTTGAAAATCCGTTGCTCTTCCCACTCTATAGCTGTCACTATCGGTGAACCCACCACCAGTATTAAAAAGAGAAAGTAGCGCATGCGCCTCCCTGCGGAGTATTCGCTATGGTGAGCTCTCCGTTATGTGCAAGTGCCACCTCTCTTGCGATAGTTAAACCGAGTCCTGACCCAACAGTGCCATGGGAGTTTTTCCCACGTGAAAATCGCCCGGTCAGTTGCTTCATCTCCTGTACCGGGTAACCCGCTCCCTGATCTTGCACCTCAACATAGGGAGCAGGATTAGATCTCACGGTGATGGTTGCAACGCTTTCGTGTGGAGAATATTTAAGCGCATTGTCTATTAGATTGCGAACCGCATTTTGAATAAGAATCGGGTCTCCGGACACCATTACAGTTGCATCTCCTTGCAAACACAATTCTACATATCGCATTTCAGCGATCGGCGTCAGTCGCAGCACTATTTCTTCCACAAGGGCCACCAGATCAAATTCCTGGAATTCAAGTTGCTCGGCGCGGAATGTCACCATCGCATGATCAAGCAATTGCCCTGCTGCTCGGGAGGCCTCATCCGTGGCACGGATCATTGCCTTTAGTGCCTGTCTGTTTTCTTCTTTTTCCACACGTTGCAGGGTTATCTCGGCGTGTGATCGAACTGTGGCTATCGGTGTTCTCACCCGGTGTGCCGCTTCGGCAATAAAATCCTCCGATTGCGTAAGTGATTTCTCCAATCGTGACATAAAGTTGTTTAGTGAAGATACCAATGACCCCATTTCTGTAGGCACTGGCATTGCTACCGGACTAAGATCTTGCGGGCCACGCCGTGTTACCGAAGAAGCCAGTTTCTTTAAAGGCCTGATAGTAGAAGAAACAACCCACGCCGATAGTAGCGCTGCCAGTAAAAAGAACCCCGCGCCAAACACTGCAGCGTTGCGCGAAATGCGTTGCAGAGTGACTGACAAGTTATCTTGTGTTTGAGCAATAGACGCCGTTATTTGCGTTCGCAAACCATCACCCACCAGCATCCGTGAAGCGGTCGCCTGCCTGACGGGAATATCTTTGTAGTTTATAGATCGGAAAACAATATTCGCATCTGTCGCCATTTGTGGCACTTGCAGGTCATCATATCCCGACAACACTTTATCGTCCTGATGGACGGTATAAAACACTCTGTCATCTGTCGCTGTATTTAGCATTGAAAAAGAGACATAGGGTATATCCATTTCAACCACACCTTCGCGTAGTTTGGTGGCATCCAGCATAGAAGTGACCGATGCCTGCAGAATACTGTCCTGGCTTTGTTGCGCAATCTGCGCCGCGTAGTTTCTAATCACAAAATAAAGCAGCACCGTTAGTACAGTGACAGCGCACAGTAAAGTAATGGCAAGTGTTCTGCGCAGGGACCCCGAAATATTGGCGGTACTACTTGTCATCCAATCGGTATCCCAATCCTCTTAGTGTTGTGATGGTCAGGCTCGAATGATCAAGGTGTTTGCGAACCCGGGCAATGTAGACCTCAATAGCATTTTCCGATACATCATCGTCATAACTGAAAAGGCGATCAAAAAGCTTTTGCTTAGAGAACACTTGCCCCGGTGAATTAATCAATAGCTCCAGCAACCGCAGCTCACGGTTGCGCAAAGTGAGCACCTGACCGGCAACGGTTAAGTGGCCGGCGACTGGATCAAAACTCACATCCCCCAACCTGATCACCGTTTGCGCCGAGCCTGATTTGCGCCGTAGCACCGCGCGGCAGCGGGCCTGAAGTTCGGCATGATCAAACGGCTTGGTGATGTAGTCATCTGCACCTAAATCGAGAATATTGACTCTGTCCGAAATTTGCGAGCGCGCAGTTAACACAATGACCGGGGTGTGTTTTTTGCCACGCCGGTGGTGTTCAAGAAAATCCCTGCCGTCGCCGTCCGGCAGCATGATATCCAGCAGGATAAGATCGTAGTCACCGGTCTCTGAAAATGCGATAGCATCAGCGATTGTCGCTGCATGGTCGGTTACATGCCCATCCAGCTGCATTCGTGTATAGATGGCGCTGGCAAGCTCCTGATTGTCTTCAATAAGCAGAAATTTCATGGTTTGTACGATTCTGCCTTGAGGCACGAAAGGTTCGTGTAAGGTTGCCATGGTGTTATAAGCAGATTGCCCCGTTTGGTGGGCAATTGTCAACGGAGGAATCCTCAGTGAAATTCAAATTACTCAAAAGCGCGCTACTTGCCTCAGCTGTGGCAGCAGTTGGTCTTGCTGCACCGGTTCACGCAGCGAACGACAAAGTTGTCGACAGCATTCACTTCCTGATCCCTGGTGGAGCCGGTGGTGGTTGGGACGGTACCGCACGCGGCACCGGTGAGGCACTCACAAACGCCGGGCTGGTAGGCACTGCGTCCTACGAAAACATGTCTGGTGGCGGTGGTGGTAAAGCCATCGGCTTCCTGATCGAGAATGCTGACAGCAACAGCGGCACTCTTATGGTCAATTCAACACCTATCGTTATTCGCTCATTGACAGGCGTGTTCCCGCACAACTTCCGTGACCTGACTTTAGTTGCCGGCACCATTGGTGACTACGCCGCGATGGTCGTTAGCAAAGACAGCCCGGTCAATAACATGGCTGAGTTACTGGCAGCTTATGACGCAGACCCTAAAGGCACTGCGATCGGCGGCGGTTCGGTACCCGGCGGCATGGATCACCTGGTGGCCGCCATGGTCATGGAAGCCGCTGGTAAAGATGCGCTGGAAGTTAAATACATCCCTTACGATGCCGGTGGTAAAGCAATGGCTGCCCTGCTCTCCGGAGAAATTGCAGCACTTTCAACCGGTTTCTCTGAAGCGGTTGAGCTCGCTAAAGCAGGTGAAGTTAAAATCGTCGGCGTGACCTCTGATGAGCGCGTAGAAGCAGCGGCAGATGCAATGACTATGAAAGAGCAAGGCATCGATACCACGTTCATCAACTGGCGCGGATTCTTCGGTGCACCGGGTCTGGCTGAAGATAAGGTAGCAGCCTATCAGTCAGCGCTCTCTAAAATGTATGACACCGACGAGTGGGAGGAAGTTCGGGCGCGCAATGGCTGGGTTAACATCCACAATGAAGGCGATGACTTCAAAGCTTTTCTTGAAGATCAGGAAAAAGTCATTGGTGATCTAATGAAAAAGCTCGGCTTTCTTTAGCTTTCTTTAGTTAAGTGACTCAGGCAGGGCTTGTTAAGCCCTGCCTTTTTTTACGGAGGCAGTATGGCACTTGATCGTTGGATAGCATTGGTGTTGCTTGGCATCTGCCTCGTATACGGATACACCGCCTGGTTTACTATGGATGATGCCTTAGCGCCCTTCATGAAGCGCAATCCGATCTGGCCAAGCACCTTCCCTAAATTGCTATCAGTTCTGGGCATCATTACCTCTACGATTATTTTGTTAGGCCTTGAAAAAGGCGAACAAAAGATTGGCGAAATAGACTATCGCCGACTAGGTGATTACAAAATTGGCCAGGCCATTATGCTACTCGTCCTGATGGCAGCCTATGCGCTATGCCTGCGACCAGTAGGGTTTGTGATTTCAACTGCTGCTTTCCTGATACTGGGTTCCGTGATTCTCGGTGAACGAAAGTGGCAAATCATGATTCCGGTGGCTGTGGTTGCCACTTTCCTTGTGTGGTATCTGGTGCAGGAAGTTCTGGGAATCTACTTAAGACCGCTACCGACACTACTGGGAGGCTAAAATGCTCGAAGGTATTCTGATCGGCCTGAAAACAGCACTATCTATACAAAATCTTTTAATGGTCATTGGCGGGTGCCTGATCGGCACTTTTATAGGCATGTTGCCCGGCCTTGGGCCAATGTCAATCATTGCCATCATGATTCCGGTGGCGATCTCACTGGGTGATCCATCTGCTGCGCTAATTTTATTAGCAGGCGTCTACTACGGCGCTATCTTTGGCGGATCTACCTCATCCATACTGCTCAATGCACCTGGTGTCGCAGGCACTGTGGCCAGTAGCTTTGATGGCTATCCGATGGCCAAGAAAGGCCAGGCCGGCAAAGCCCTGACGATCGCTGCTATTGCCAGTTTTTGCGGCGGCACTATTGGCGCGCTGCTACTAATGGTGTTTGCCCCCGCACTGTCATCAGTCGCACTACTATTTCATTCAGCAGAGTACTTCGCTTTAATGATAGTTGGCTTGTCTGCCATTGCTGCATTCGCCGGCACAGGCCAGGTATGCAAAGCGATAATGATGACACTTCTCGGATTGATATTGGCGACAGTCGGTGAAGGTGCGCTATTTAACATGCCTCGTTTCACAATGGGCTTAATGGACCTTCAATCAGGCTTTGGTTTCATCACACTGGCAATGGCCATGTTCGCCCTTCCTGAAGCACTGTTTTTAGTGCTAAAACCGCGACAGGCAGACACGGGTGCTGGCGCGGAAATAAAAGACATGCGCATTACGATGAAAGAAGCCAAAAGCATTGCCCCGGTGATTGGTCGCCAATCGTTACAGGGATTTTTTATTGGCGTACTACCAGGCGCCGGCGCGACCATAGCCAGTTTCCTCGGCTATGCCGTCGAGCGCAACCTGGCCACTAAAGAAGAGCAAGCAGAGTTTGGTGAAGGCTCGATAAAAGGACTTGCCGCGCCGGAAACCGCCAACAACGCCGCCTGTACAGGTTCTTTTGTACCATTGCTTACACTCGGTATACCAGGCTCAGGCACAACAGCGATTTTACTCGGCGCATTGATCGCGCTAAATGTCACACCCGGTCCACGACTAATGATTGATGAACCGCAGATTTTCTGGGCGGTGATTATCTCCATGTACATCGGCAACCTGATTCTGCTTATTCTCAACTTGCCGTTGATACCGTATATAGCAAAGGTACTATTAGTACCTCGAAACTATCTCATCCCGTTCATTTTGTTTTTTACCCTGATGGGTGCCTACATCGGCCAAAACAACTCGACAGAACTATTGATGTTAGTTGGCTTCGGCATTTGCGCCACCGCATTCAAATTCGCAGACTATCCGCTCGCCCCTTTGTTAATAGGCTTTATTCTCGGTGGCATGCTTGAGGACAACTTCTCGCGCTCCATGCAACTATACGATGGCGTGGCGTTTATATGGGAACGCCCTATGACACTGGCGCTACTGCTTCTTGCCGTATTTCTGGTGATACTACCCAGCTATCGCGCACGACGTGCTCGCTTGAGAGCGGCTGGCATTGCCGATGGTGACTAGCAATACCGGAGGTGACCGGCTATTTAAAGTTCGCTCGCAGACAGGCAAACTGAGTGTACACAACCAGTGTCTCTTTTTTACCGGCACTCCACAATCGCTCACCGCCAATGGCTGCCCACGAATTCATGATCAGCTTATGAAGCTTAAAGTCATCAGAACTAAATAATTTGGGGTCGGTCGCAAGAGCCTGGCGTTGCTGCTCTAATTGAGTTGACGTATTTCTGCATCCCATGCATCCCAAATGGAAGAGGCTTTATCCACTGCCATTCGACAAGGTAGTGTATACACTCGTTGTATTTGAGAATCTGCATACTATGGTTCCCTTTTGCCCCTCCCCTTCTGCAAGAGCGCTGGCTTACCAATCTGCTAATTGCTTCTGCGAACCGGCTTGTCGTGGCACTACGAAGCGACGAGAATCTCGGCTGCCATGAGTATCGTTCCAGCTATTAGCTCAACCTGCGGCGTCTCTCTGACCTTTCGCCAATAATGAGTATCGCGAAACTGTCTCTTGACAACAGTCACAGAGATAGTGGTATGCTAGAATACCAGATGAAGAATATCCTGCTGTCTGCTTCGCCGCGGACTAAGCGACCAGATCAACGGGGTTTTTCAATGGCTCTTTCATTAATAGCTTAACGAACGGTTGTACAATTTTGTAAAACGCCGCTTAGCTAGGGCGTCGTAAGCGAGTTACTGTTGTGCCAAACACCGCTCATTCACAATCCGCTGGAGGATTCATGTTCAAAAAACTTTCTTTAGTACTTACAGGTACACTAATGTGCCTATCGTTCAATGCAAACGCCGCAGAAACCTGGAGAGCATGGAACATCCACAATGATGGTCACCCGAACACAGCTGCGATGGATCGATTCTCGGCGCTCGTCGACGAGGCCACCAAAGGAGAAGTCACAGTAGAAGTGTTCCATGGTGGTGTGCTTGGCAATCAGCCAGATGCACTGGAGCAGGTTCGTCTAGGTGCGATCGAAATCGGCAACTTCAACCTCGGCCCGATTGGCCCTATGGTTAAAGAAGCCAACCTCGTGTCCTTGCCATTCATCTTCAAAAGTGTGCCACATATGTTCCGCGTTCTAGAGGGCGAGGCTGGCGAAACAATAGCCGCGGCAATGGCCGATGCTGGTCTTCAACCACTTGCGTGGGTTGATGCAGGAGCTCGATCTTTCTACAGCCAAAAGCCAATCAACACACCCGCTGATGTTGAAGGTCTGAAGATTCGAGTCATGAACAACGACCTGTACACATCCATGATTTCAGCAATGGGTGGCAACCCTTCACCGATGGCATTTGCCGAAGTACAGCAGGCGCTTAAAACCGGTGTTGTTGACGGAGCAGAGAACAACTTCCCGTCGTTCAAGAACGTAGGCCACTACGAAGTAACGACCCACTACTCGCTTAGTGAGCACTTGATTATCCCTGAGTGCATTTGCGTAAATACAGCAAAGTTCGCGGCCCTGTCACCAGAACTGCAAACCGCTGTGCGCGGTGCTGCTGAAGAGGCTGCCCTATACCAGCGCGAATTGTGGGCGGTTCAATCAGGTCAGGCTCGCAAAGATGTAGAAGCCGCCGGTATCAAAGTCAACGAGATTCCCGACAAAGGCCCGTTCCAGGACGCAATGGTCAAAGTCTACGACGACTACCTCGCTGCTAACCCTGATATGGCTAAACTAGTTGAAATGGCTCAGTCAACTGAATAGCTTATAGCAACCAATGGAAGGTCCCATGGCTTTGCCAGGGACCTTCCCCGTTAATCGGCGTTAGGGAAGCATCGCTTTAAAAGGGGCCTCGCAAAGGGAGCTCCCAAACTACTTTGAGCGACTCACAGTAAATACCACTGGCTCTACCAGCTGTTATATTGACCCAGCCAAAACCAGTAAAAGCGCCCCGCCTTTGTACAAGAACGTTCAGCGTTTCATAACGTGGGGTTTCATTTCAACATGCACATTTTCGAGGAGGGGACACCATGAGCGAAACGCCTGAACCATCAACATTTCTGCGAAGTATGGACTGGGTATTCAATCTGCTTTCTCGAATCTGTCTCATTCTGGCCGGTACAGCCCTCGTTTCGATGACACTGATGTTCGCGTGGTTGGTTTACGGCCGTTACGTTTTGAACGATACACCAACCTGGGTCGAACAAGTTTCCCATTTGCTCTTGATGGTAATTTCGTTTCTCGGCGCGGCCGTTGGTGTGCGCCAGGACACACACCTTGCAGTTGTTTTGTTCCGCGGCTCAGTACCAACACGCGTGCGTACTTTGTTTGTTTTTATCACAGACGTCCTCATGGCAGGCTTCGGGGGCTTAATGTTCTGGTACGGCCTGCAACTGACGCAATTCAAATGGAAAACGCTAATCCCGCTGATTCAAGTGCCGGAAGGTTTTCGCTCGTTGCCACTGACAATCTGTGGTGCTCTTGTTTTTCTGTTTTCCACAGGTCATCTCATCCGCCTGTTTCTCGGGCAGGATAAGCGCACAGACAGTATAGAATAAGAGACATTCATGGGACTTCTACTACTACTCGGGGTATTTGCCCTATGCGTCATCATCGGGTTACCTGTGGCATTTGCGTTAGGTATCGCCGCGCTCGCCGCTTTCTTTCATGAAGGGTTACCGCTACTAATAGTCTTTCAACGCATCGTGGCGGGAATCAATGTTTATTCGTTAATGGCGATCCCGTTCTTTATCTTTGCGGGTGAACTGATGTTCCATGGTGGTATAGCCATACGACTGGTGCGTTTTGCGCAAAACGCTGTCGGAGCAGTACGTGGCGGTCTTGGCATTGTTAACGTTTTTTCGTCAATGCTGTTCGGTGGTATATCTGGATCGGCAATCGCCGACATCTCAGCGCTCGGTTCAATCCTTATTCCGGTAATGAAAGACAAAGGCTACGATGCCGACTATGCAGTGAATGTCACCGTCACTTCATCGATCGCGGGTATCATCATTCCGCCAAGTCACAACATGATTATCTACGCCCTTGCCACGGGTGGTGCAGTGTCGATCTCCAAGCTCTTTCTCGCAGGTGTAGTGCCTGGTATTCTGATGTGCATGTGCCTTGCGGTTGCGGCTTATGTGATCGCGGTGAAACGAGGCTACCCGGCTGAAAAATTTCCCGGCTGGACTGTGCTTGTGCTGAGCTTTTTCAGTGCCATTCCCGGTCTTCTTACAGCAGTTATCATCGTTGGTGGCGTGCTCTCGGGTGTATTCACCGCTACGGAATCAGGCGCTTTCGGAGCTTTGTACGCCTTCCTGGTCACTATTCTGGTTTATCGCAGTATTACCTGGTCGAATTTTAAAGTCGCTGTTGTTTCTGCGGTGCGCACCACCTCGATGGTGATGATTCTTATAGCCTGCGCTGGCGCATTCGCCTATATGCTGACCTTCTTTCGGGTGCCCAAGCTGACGATAGACTTTCTCACCGGACTAACCGAAAACCCCATTCTGATTCTCCTTATGATCAATGGCGTGCTGCTGCTGCTCGGTATGATCATGGACATGGCGGCGCTTATATTAATTTGCACCCCCATCTTCCTGCCTATTATGAATACCCTTGGTATTGATCCGCTGCAGTTTGGAATGATCCTTCTAGTCAACCTTGGGCTCGGCCTTTGCACACCGCCGGTAGGGTCGTGTCTATTCGTCGGCTGCGCTGTCGGTAAGTTGCCGATGGAAAAGGCGATTCGAACTATATGGCCCTTTTATCTGGCCATCTTTGTTGCGTTGATGCTAATTACTTTTGTACCGGCCATATCGCTAACATTGCCACGACTGATTGGCTAGCAGTTTTATACTTGCACAGTGTGCTATTCACCAGTGATTCTGCTGATAGCACGTAAGGGTGATTGACTCAAAAAAAGCCACAGGATGACCGGTTAACACCACTACTGGTATCAAAAGGTAATGGATGTTGCGCTCTCGTTGAGAGTTCGAATGCAAACCAACGAGCCATATGGTGCCTCTGCAGTAATCAATTGCAGGTTAGATGCACTGAGCTCCCATACTTGAACAGCAAGTGCACTGCACTCGACTGGCCACAAACGCTGGCGGCCCACAAGGTGGGCCGGTAATAGTTACTTGCAATACACCATACAGCCCTAGCTTGACTGAATAACCATCCCACGAGCGGGCTTGTCGTGCTCTATCGTAAACTGCATACCATCTAGAAGCTCGGCCAGATCAGGGCGGGCGGATGGACCGTTAGATATAGCGGCTATTTGCACAGTGTTGTCAGGCCGAATGCAGAAGACTGCAGGTTCCGCGAATCGTTGGTCTGCTTCGTCAGGCGACAATGGATCACTAATATACAAACCCAATCTTTCCATGTCTGCTTCGCCAAGCTCACATGCCATATCGAAAGTCCAACCGAATTCTTCCCGATCGCTTGTTGCTTTATGTATTGAATCTGCAGACACGACCAATATTTCAAAACCGGATTTTTTCCAATCTGATTGCATCGCCTCAAGAATGTTCAAATACTTTTTACACCTACCACAATGTTTTCCGCGATACACCACCAACAGAAACCAACCACCCCGGGAACCTTCAAAACGAAATCCAGAACCATCCAGGCGCGTTGCACTGAACACCGGCAATGGTTGCCCGGCATCCGCTTTACGATTTACAGTTTTCATAGAATAAGTTTCAATTAATGGAAAATTAAACAAAAGTCACAGGACCATCATTCTATCAAAAAATCGCTTAAGCACAAAAGACAAATAGAACCGGTATACATTAGCGCGATGATCGATCCACTCCTAAGATCATTACCAGAACCAAGCTACAACACCAGTGCGCTAGCTTTAGAGTAAATGCTCCTGATCGGTACTAGCTATCGCGAGCCACTAAAATGAAACGGCTCACTTGCTAAGTCGAGCTCGACAGCTTTCAGTTTTGAAATTCACTTATCAGTTTGTCGATAACCGCAATCACTTGCGCGACTTTAGTTGCGTTGAGGGCATCTGCATGAGGAGCTGCAAATGAACCTTGATCGTTATCAACATATTTTCCTGAAGCATGTGAAAACTCATCGCTCTGCGCTGCGCACTAGTATATCTGCCCCAATGCCTAGATCACCGCCATCGACTCCATAGGCCTCCTTGACCATTTTGCTACCGAGCATCGAGCGCGGATTTACCGCAACGATCATAGGACCCGTCGTTCCTACGCCTTTTGCAAGAGCGGAAGACCACATGGTGAGAGCCAGCTTGCTCTGCGAATATGCCAGATCGTCTGATAGCTTTCGATTACCCGCCAATGCTTCAAGGTCGACAGGGGACTGCGCTGCAGAGGAGAGATTGACTAACGAATTTCTCCCGTATGCTTTGGAGATTTTGGCCCAGGAAGATGTCGCACTTGCCGTTATGAGTTTAAGTAAAGCAGCTCCCACCGGCACACTAAGGTTCCCCGCCTCAAGCACATTTGCACAACTATATAGCGTCCCGATCATTCCCGGGTTTCTGGGGCGTTATCCAGGAATTAACGTCGATATGCGTCTGACTGATATGCAGTTCGATCTTATCGCAGGTAGTTTCGATCTGGCGGTTCGCAATTCGGTGATGGAAGTAGTAGCTTGAGGGCACGTAAACTCGCCGATGACACCAGAGTGCTGTGCGCTTCACCCGACTACCTGACGAAATTCGGAAATCCCGAATCTACCGACGAATTAATAAATCACCGGTTAATTGGATTTCAAGATAATTCACCGAAGCGACTAATCGGCAAAGACGGAAGTACTGGCGTATTTGAGCCACGTCAAAATGAGTGTCAGTTAATAGTTGATGATGGCCTCAGTCAAAAACTAGCTACTATGGCCGGTACCGGAATTTCGTTGAATTCGCTCTGTGTGTGCATTCGGAGATCGCTACTGGAGCCTTAATACACGTATTGCCAGATTATTCTGTTGATGATGAATTCTCACTCTGGCTGGTATATCCCAAATCCAATGTCCTAACGGCAAAGGTTCGAGTCTTCATTGACTACCTGGTTAAACACATAAACATTCCCCTGAAATTTAATTCGAAAAAATACTAGCAAAACGACCAAACCACTCGTCGTTGATAGATACAAAATAGGCGGATGAAATTAACCTGTACGTCTGCCATATTTTTAAGATATTCGTCCCCAGCCCTGCTTAGTGTAGAAAAAACCTTTAGATGGATTTAAATCGCACTCTTGAAACAGCTAACGCTACGCCATCCGAAGACCATTGAAATTACGCCTCGATCATATCTGAGATCCTCAACATGGGTGACCAGCAGCATTCTATGCAACCTTCTGCGCTGATTATTCCGGCAATAGAACACGTGGTGGTATGATTTGCTGTAAATCAGGAGATAAATTTTGCTTACCCTATACGCATCGAAAGGCACTGGCTCGATAGCCCCGCAGGCATTGCTTGCCTACGCGGGTGCCACACACGAAATTATCTGGATCGACTATGATGCAAAGGAGCATCGCTCTGCCGAGTTTCTTGCAATCAATCCGCGCGGGCAGATACCTGCGTTAAAGCTTGATGATGAAACTATGGTGACAGAATCTGCTGCCATCATGCTGCACCTCGCCGACTGCTACCCCGCCTCAAACCTGATTGAAAAACCAGCTACCACTCAACGCGCACAAACTTATCGATGGATGACTTTTATGGCGACCAATGTCTATGAAGATTTTCTGCGTATGGAGTATCCCGAACACTACACATCTGATGCAGCGGCTGAGGCGAGCGTATCTGCTTCCGGGGCCACTTCGATGGAACGATCATGGGGAATATTGAATCAATCGCTAGCAGGTAACTGTCATCTCGTGGGCAACAGCCTTTCCATTGCTGATATCTATATGGCGATGTTGCTTTCTTGGCATCCAGACTTGAAGGGGCTCAATAAAAGACACTCCAATCTGCTGCCGGCGGCAAAAAATACTTTGACCGCTGCTGCCATTCAAAAAGTTTTTAATGAAAATGATGTTCATATTTAGTGTCAATACCTTACATAGAGTGGGAACACTAAAGTCATGAATCTACTTTGCTGGGAGGGTTATGAATCTGACAACATACTCGGAGAATTTGCACGTCAACGAAAAATACGATCTAACTCACAAACACTGTTAAGCGATGCAGATACAGCCAAGGCGTTAACGGACGGGAGACACAAGCAGTGGGATGTCCTGAACATCAACAATCCATGGGTACGTGATTTTCTTTGTCATCGCGGCGTCATTAAAAGCCTAGCTGAAGATCGGTTTGCAAGTACGCTTGATAAGCTATTACCCGAGTTTGACCGGCTGTCACACTGGGCCCGTGATGATCAAGGCAATATGGTTGGTGTCTGCCAACGCTTTGGGGCGTTTAATCTGGTCATCCACGCTGATCGAGTGGATCGTCATAGTGCAGAAGACCAAGGATTTAACCTGGCTAACGATCACAAAAATCGATTTGGAATACTGGCTTACGACGACTTTAATATTTTTCACATCTGCATCGGTGCGGATATAAATCCGTTTACCCACCTTGATACAGCGTCGCTCAATAAATTTAGTGAAACTGCCAGCGACTGGTTTGCACGGGCCCTACTGATCAGTGATGACCACGTGGTTCTTAACCGCGCTTTAGTGGACGGTGATATCGACTTTTATATCAGTGGCGGTGTGTACACCGTATCTGAAGCAAGACTTGCCGGTCACCACAAACTGTGTGCAATTACCCCTGCGTCCGGCTGCATTAACGGGCTTGGCGGTATCGTATTCGCAGAGATTACCTCCGCCCTACAGCACGAACATGCCTCAGCTCATGCGCTGGACTTCATTGAATATATCGTACAGCCTGACATTGCGATTCGAATTGCGACAACTGAAAATACGCTTAATCCTGTGGCACAGATGGGTGATCCCAAAGTGTTAGCAAGGTTCTCAAAGCAACAACTGGATGCGATTCAATGGGATTCTTTGTCGGCAGATATCGCGCGCTGTGCCATGTATCAGATTCCTCCCAATCACGCCGAGTTGCACAGGCGCTTGCTTGCGGCACGCAGTACTTAGCAATTCATCAGTAGCAACAATTGCCCAGGACAATGACTGTAATTACGCGGCTACTTAACCCATACTGAGACAGAGACTGAAACAAACAATTACCACTGCTGCTGTTACCTGGAAATAACAAAGCAGGCACCATAAAAATGAGGTCTTCCTTTTGCTGGCTTCTTTGGCAACACGATGCATGGGTGAAAACAGAACGCAGCCGTGCATCGATCCCAGGTAGCCCGCAGCGTGAGCGAGAATCAGCGTTTACGCTGTTGATCTGTTGGACGATCGGTATCCGGCCATGCT
>CALISD010000084.1 GCA_938041955.1 uncultured Granulosicoccaceae bacterium
CTGGTTTATGGTGAACAGGTATCGCAGGCAACGCAGTTTGTGGTGAGTGGCGCAGCGCCTTATGGCTTAGTGTCTTTGTCCCTTGCTTTATCAGATAGGGTTGCAAGTAAAACTGACTATCTATTGCTTGAAGCCGCACTACATGAACCTATTGAACTTCAGATGGTGCAGCTAAGCGCTTCTGGTGATTCTGCTAAAGACTTCTACCAATTTGTACTAAGCAGCGAAACAGTGAATGACATTTTTAAACAGTACGGGCTGCGCTAGGAGCTTGTCCGAGAACTAGTGTAATTGAACCAATAGAGTGTGCATTTGAGAGTTCGTCATTTGGTTTGCCACAAGGCGAAGCTCGCAGGCAATAGTTATTCTCTTTTTAAGAGCTTCAACGCGGTGGCGAGCCTAATGCCGGGCTCCCGCAGGGGCGAGTGATCAAAGTGCACACCGAATTCGTTACTGGCTCTTTTACTTAAAGTGATCTCGATTCTTCTATTTAAGTAGACACTTTGATTGATTGACTCATATGTGTACTCTGTTTGTTCCAGTACACTAGGGTCGTAGCGAGGTTGTGAGATGTTAGGTCAGATATTTCGATTGATAGAGGCGAATAGTTACTCTTCTTTTACGATATGGATCGAAATAGCTGGCCAAAATATCGCTACCGCAGTAGATCCTAGTTCTCGGACGAGCTCCTAGGGGCGAGCACTGGCTGATTCCGTTCTATCGGACAAATAGTACACCGCACCAATAGCCAGTAACGAAATGATCAGTAGTACCGCAGACATGATTGCTGCTGATTGGTTGTCAAATGCCTGCACGCTGTCGTAAATGGAAATCGCTATGGTGCGAGTTTCATCCGGTATATTGCCACCGACCATTAACACGACCCCGAATTCTCCCAGAGTGTGTGCAAATACCAGTACTGTGGATCCGAGTAGGCCCGGCCAGACTAAAGGCAATTCTATTGATATAAACTGTTGCCACCGATTTAAACCGCAGCAAGAGGCGGCATCTTGTACATCTCGGCCAATCTGTTCGAATGCATGTTTTAGCGGCTGTACTGCGAATGGCAGATTAAAAATAATCGATGCTAACAGTAGGCCTTCAAAGCTGAATGCCAGGCTCTTACCTGTTAAAGACTGATACCACGCTCCTGTGGTCGAAGACTGACTGAACATGGAGAGCAGATAAAACCCCAGCACTGTGGGTGGTAAAACCAGCGGCAGAGCCAGAATAGCCTGAACCAGTGTGCGCCCTTTAAAGGTTGACCAGGCAAGCCATCGACCGAGGATCATGCCCAGCGGCATCAATAGCAGTAAGGTCCAAAGCGCGAGCTTGAAAGACAGCAATAGGGCTGACCAATCCATATTGCTAGCCTCGTGCCCGTATGACGTAAGACTTCATTGTGATGCCTTCATTGGCTTGGAGAGAGTTCAGCGCGTGGCCAGATGGGTTATTTAGCGCTGAGTGGCTGATTATTCTACCAGAGGATATGATTCAGCCGACGCCGGTGGGATTAGGGAGACATTTCGCGCTCGACGTAGCCAATTTCTAAATTCGTCTGAAGCGGTTATGCTGGCAGTGAACAAAGAATTGCGGTGTATGCGAGCCTGTCTGGCGAGGCGCTAAATGATGGAGATCACACCTCGCTAACGTATACTGCAGACAGGTAGTCGAGCCACAAACAAACAATGGCAGAATTCATTACTGCTCTCCTAACACTGGTATAGCGCACAGGTGTTCTATGTACGAATTTCAGTATCATAAAATTGAATCCGTGGATGACGCCGCAAGGTTGTTCAACGCCTCGGAAGAAGCCAGATACCTTGCTGGCGGAATGACGTTGTTACCGACGATGAAGCAGCGTCTGGCGTCGCCGGACGTATTGATTGATCTGGGTGGTATTGCGTCACTCAGTGGCATTGAAAAACACGATAACACCATTGTGATCGGGGCAATGACAACCCATGCAGAAGTCGCTGCCTCAGCGCTTGTGCAGCGATCCATTCCGGCATTGTCCGAATTGGCTTCCGTTATCGGTGATCCCCAGGTACGCAACAAAGGTACACTGGGTGGATCAATTGCCAACTCTGATCCGGCTGCGGATTACCCTGCCGCGGTGTTGGGTTTAAACGCACAAATTCAAACCAATAAAAGAGTGCTTTCAGCAGATGAGTTTTTCATCGACATGTTTGAAACTGCACTGGAAGAAGACGAGCTGGTGATTAACGTAAGCTTTCCGGTACCTGCAGCGGCGGCTTACAAGAAATTTCCGAACCCTGCATCCGGGTATGCGATTGTAGGTGTTTTTATAGCCAACACCACAGAAGGAATAAGGGTTGCAATTACCGGTGCCGGTGGCTGTGTATTTCGTTCGATAGATATGGAAAAGGCATTGAGTAACGAATTTACCTCAGAAAGTATCAAGGATATTAAAACTGATGCAGATGCGTTAAATGAAGATATACATGCCAGTGCCGAATACCGTGCGCACCTCATTGGTGTGATGGCCCAGCGAGCCGTCGAATCACTTTGACATCACCACGGCTGCACAAACCACCACCCAACAATAGTGCAATAAGCCGTGTGGCGCTTAGTGTTGATTTACTCCAGCAAACCCCAATACCTCTAAACGCGCAGCTATACTGCGAACCCGGTGAATTGCTTTCTCTGGTGGGTCCGTCGGGAGCGGGTAAAACAACGTTGTTACGTGCCATTGCGGGCCTTGCTCGCCCGCAGGGAGGGTCTATCCGTTGTGGCGGGGAGGTATGGTTTGATTCGAATAAAGATCAATTTATCAAAGCGCAGCGCCGTCGTGTGGGTTTTGTGTTTCAGCAATATGCTTTGTTCCCACATCTAAGTGCGTTGCGAAATGTTGAGCAATCCTTGCGTGAACTTCCCAGAGCGAAAAGGCGTGAGCGTGCCGGATATTGGTTGGAGCGAGTCAATTTATCAGGGCTTGAACATCGTCGGCCATGTCAGCTTTCAGGTGGCCAGCAACAGCGCGTGGGGCTTGCCAGGGCTCTCGCGCGTGAACCTAGAGTATTGCTTTTAGATGAGCCGTTTTCTGCGGTTGACAGTGCGACTCGTACGCGACTTTATACTGAACTTGCGGTATTGCGTAAGGATCTAAAAATCCCTGCGGTGCTTGTCACTCATGATTTGCAGGAAGCGATGATTCTCTCCGATCAGCTTTGCATGTTATCGCAGGGAACTACTTTGCAGTCGGGGTCGGTAAAAGACATCACCACACGTCCGGTATCGGTATTAGTGGCCAGGTTAGTGGGTTTTAAAAATGTGTTTCGCGCTACTGTTATTGAAATTCGTGGTGAAGGTGCATTGATTGAATGGCGCGGTCAACAGCTGGAAGTCGCTAATCACAATGGATTTGAAGTGGGACAATCGGTGCATTGGTGTATACCGCAATCACATATCGTACTGCATCGGCAATCGAGGCCCTCTAAAGGGGAACGTGAAAATCCGGTCGCAGGGCAAGTATCTGAAATAATTCAGATGGGAGACAATGCAGTAGTGGGTGTGTCCCTTGGCAACGCTGATCGCGATCGACCGCCAGTGTTTTTATCCGTGCCGATACATGTTGCTGAACGCAACGGATTGGTTATGAATGCCAGTGTTAGTTTTTCGCTGCTCGCAGAAAGCATTCATTTAATGCCACCTGACCGGCATGGCCGAAGCCGCGGCCGTCACAACAAATAAAAAACCCCGCAATAGCGGGGTTTCTTTCGGACTTATATGCGATTAATTATCGCAACAGAAATGACTAGCCTGCATTATTCATGAGGATTCGTCACTCAGCGGAAATAGCGCTAAACAGGTCGCATGATCGAGTGAGAAACGTGGCCCGCCTCCAATGGCAGTTTAGCCCTAATGTTTACAGGTGCTTTCTTTAGTTTGTCTCGTCGCCTTGTGAATAATGCAGGCTAGGTAGAAGCTAAACGTGATGCAACGTTTTCCCAGTTAACCAGCTTGTCCAGGAAGTTGGTTAAGTAAACGGGGCGCTTGTTGCGGAAGTCGATATAGTAGGAATGTTCCCACACATCACAACCCAGTAGTGTTGTCTGTCCAAAGCAAAGCGGGTTAACGCCATTTTCAGTTTTAGTGACTTTAAGCGTACCGTCTGTATCCACTACCAGCCAGCACCAGCCGGAACCAAATTGGCCGGCACCTGCAGCACTGAACTCTTCTTTAAATTTCTCTACTGAGCCAAAGCCGTCTTTTAGGCGAGCTTCAAGTTCGGAAGGCATTTTTTGACCGCTTGGGCCCATCATTTCCCAAAACTGGGCGTGATTCCAGTGCTGTGAAGCGTTGTTGAAAATGCCGCTTTGTGCGACAGCACTTTTGTTATAAGTGCCGGTGATGATGTCCTCAACAGATTTGTTTTCCCACTCGGTGCCAGCGATTAGCTTGTTGCCATTGGTGACATAGGCGTTGTGGTGCAAGTCGTGGTGAAACTCAAGGGTTTCTTTTGACATGCCGTTGGCTTCAAGGGCGTCGTGCGCGTAAGGGAGGTCGGGTAGTTCAAAAGCCATGATGTAATCTCTTGTTTTGACTGAAGGTAGGGGGATTTTAAACGATTTATCCGCGGCTGGATACGCCGAGAATCGTCTGGCCTGCATTATTCATGAGGATTCGGCATCCGGAGTCACAACGCTGGACAGGTCATTAGATCGCCTGAGAAACGCGGCTCGCCACTAGCGATGCGGATCTGATGAGATGTGGCGCGAAATTGCGCTCCGAGTTTGAATAGACAGAGTGTTTTTTGCTAGTAGATAGTGTATTGCCTTTAAACACTATAAAAACAGGTACATCGTTAATTATTTTTGGTCGCCTCATGAATAATGCAGGCTAGCCTCAGCAGGTTGGAGGCAATGGCTGGTTTGCAGTGTGAACGCTTGGGTTAAACTGGGCTTTTTTGGAATCCTGCATGGAATCGGTTTGGCTATTTGGCTACGGGTCGCTTATCTGGCGTCCGGATTTTGAGTTTGTATCCAGCAAAGTGGCTTGGGTCGATGGCTGGACGCGCCGATTCTGGCAAGGGTCGCACGATCACCGCGGTGTTCCGGAAGCCCCGGGCCGGGTGGTGACGCTAGTCCCGGCAATGGATGAACGCTGCGGCGGTATCGCCTTTCAAATTGCGGCGCCCGATGTGGCGGATATTTTTAACGCGCTCGACTACAGAGAAAAAAATGGCTACGACCGCTGCGAAGCACCTCTGTATTTTGCACTGGATGAAAGTGAGAGCAAGGTCGACGGAATCTTCTACATCGCTAACGAAAACAACTTTGCTTTTCTGGGGGACGCGCCAATAGAGCAGATTGCGCAGCAGATTGGTCAATCACAGGGTCCGAGTGGATCTAACTCGGAGTATCTTTACAACCTGGCGCAGGCGTTAAGGGACCTTGATATTGATGATGAGCATGTATTTGAGATTGAACGGGAGCTAAAACGTTTGGATCAAACTGCGCAGTAGCCTGCGCAGTTTTTCACTACAACTTACGATCTACGTCTGTCTACAGCGGTGCCTCAGTGCTGAAGGTGCCTTTGTTTTTGCGCATCTTTCTCCAGCTTTTCTTTGAAGCTTTTTTCGGCTCTGCTTTGATCCAGTTTTTCTCTGCAGAAACTATCTGCCCGGGTATATCGGCTTCCCACAAACCAACCACCTGTGGGTTGATATTCAGATACAGCGTGTCATCTACCACGCGCCATAGATTTGGATTACCCGGTACTTTGCCGCCTTGTGCTACACCGTAGGCGCAATGACCATCGTATGCGGGAGCATATTTTTCCGGATCCGATAAAAACGTATCGCGATTTTCCTCGGATGAAAACGCCCAGGTAGCATTGTTGAATTCAGCGGTGATATCAGATTTACCAGGGACTGCTTCAGGTTGCGCTGCCCCTGGAGACATTTGCTCAAGGTCGCGAAAGGCAACCACGTCGTAGCCGCTTGCGGCGAACCCTGTTTCATCAATGTACTGCGGGCCGGCAAAGCCAACAGTGGCGAAAAGTGATAGTGCGGCTGAAAGTGCCAGTGAGGGTAGAGAGAGGTGTCGCATGGAATTGATCCGTGTTTGTTGAACTTGTGGGTTTGAGCGAATGCTCAATAAAAAGTTCCGACGGTAGCGACTAGTTGTTTCTGGCGGGTCTGCGATTAATGCTGATTTTTGCAGCGTTGTAGAGCCGTTGTGCAGTGCTTGTTAAAGACATACTGCCAAGGGCATTGAGCGCTGCATAGCGAGTAGCCTTTTTTTCATTGGCATTTTCAGCAATTGCTAAAAGGCCATTGATCATATCTTCATTCGGTTCTTGCACATTATTTAACGCGTAGGCTGCACCGGCCCTGACTGCGGGATCAGTGTCGGATAATCCGCGAGTGAACGATTCTTTGCTTGTTGCTGAGTTTTTATCCCATCGGCCCATCAATGCGATGCTGTGGGCTCTGACATTTGCGTCTCGATGAAGTGAAAGATTTCTTAAGTTATCAGTCAACAGCTGTCTTTGCCCAGCGGTAGCAGTGCCGGTCGGTGTGGCTAACACATTCATCGTGGCTACCAGCATTGAACTGTTACTTTCGGAACTCAATAGATTTATCGCCACGTCTCGAGCTTCCGGGTTGCCCGGTTGCAAACGTGCCAGCAAGTCGAGGCCAGCTATTTGTGACTGCGGGTCACCGGAATAGGCTAGCTCGCTAGCAGTTTGTACAATTTCAGGGTCGTTGTATTCGCCTAGTAGTGCAGCCAATTGCTTGGCCCGTTCCGGGTTGGTGTTGTAGCGAAATTCTTCCAGAATATCCATTCGGAGATCTGGATCGGTTCGCATCAGTCTTTCTAGTTGGTGAAATTCGTCATCACTTAGTGGTTCTAATGCAACCGTTGCGGCTTCAATATTATGTGATTGGACTAAGTTGTTTGTTGAGACATTGTCGGTTGGTGGGGTCAGCTGATCGAATGTGGTTTGGTCGATTGAAGGCGAGCTTACATTTTCTTCACTGTTTGCGTCCCCACTATTCGCCAGCGGGTTAAACACATTTTTTTGTTCAGCAGCAATTGATTCGATACCACCTTGTGTTGCGCTTACTTCCGCTGCGGGGAGTTGAACATCCGGATTTTTCTGAGGTTTTAATAATAACCAACCGCCCGCCAAAATGGCGAGCGGAAGGACAGCAAGTAATAATTTATTAATTGCTTTTAACTACTACTGAGGAGCGGCGTTCGAAAATGGAACCTGCACTGTGCTGCCTGGAGTACTAGCCATTGTCCAGCCCTTAAATTCAATACCGTCAACAAGGTTGTAAAACTGAACAGTATTTAAGTCACATCCAGTGCCAGTGCCATCGATAGCGTGAGCATCTTCAGTGGCAGTGCTACTGCTCTCGATTAGTGATAGCTCGCCGTTTAATGCACCCCAAGTTTGAGGTCCCACTATACCGTCAACCAAAAGACCTCGAGCAGTTTGGTAATCTCTGACAGCTTGAGCGGTATTTGGGCCGAAGTCACCATCAGCAAATCCGGTGACAGTTGTCGCAGTTCCAGTGCGGAAACCGGTACACCACACAATTCGTTGTACACCTTGAGTGTAAGAGCTAAAAGCCCATGTTCCGCCGTCTTTCAGAAGGCAGTTGTCTGACCAATCGCTGTTAGAGGAATCTGTATCACCGCAACGATCTATAACTGGTGTCTCTGTCGGGGTTTCGGTTCCATCAACAATACTAGTACCACTCAGGGTGCCGGCTTCAGCCTCCTGAAGATTGGTAATGCCGTCATTATCGAGATCATCAGCGCCATCATCAATACCGTCAAAATCACTGTCGAGCGAATTTGGGTCTAAACCAACTGCAACTTCTTCAGAGTCGTATAGGCCGTCACCGTCTGAATCCAGATCGGTTATTGGGAAAGGAGTGCTGAGAAGTGGGTTGATGCCACCATCACCATTGTCGGTGCCGCCAGTCTCGGTACCAGTAGTAGTGCCGCCAGAACTACCGCCACAGGCAGCAAGTGTTGCAGACATCAGGCAGATAGCAGAAAGGTTTACTGCTCGTTGAGTAAGACCCGCAGTTAGCGGATTGAGTTTAGAAGGTAATTTCATAG
This sequence comes from uncultured Granulosicoccaceae bacterium, assembly GCA_938041955.1. Taxonomy (GTDB): domain Bacteria; phylum Pseudomonadota; class Gammaproteobacteria; order Granulosicoccales; family Granulosicoccaceae. The sequence goes on from CALISD010000084.1 coordinate 8,106, forward strand.
GTAATTGGCTCCTGATAATTAAGCGCCGATTGATAACGAATGGATAGCACCCTGACACATCGGTTGGGAGTACAGTCTAGGCAAGAACGTCTCGTTCACGTGAATTGTGCGTGGTCAGAGTTTCTCGTGTCATATGTATAGCGCATATTTACTACTTGAGAATGTAAATTATTGCTTATCTAACCTGAACGTAAACCGAAGTTGAGTCAGTTAATTGACTCTGTCCGTGGGGTTGCGGTGTGTGTTTATTGGTTTTGTTCGTTGTTATATTTGGATGGCACTCGCTTCGCGCATGTTAGCTGCATTATCGAGAGCGGCCAGCCATCATCCTAATTCTAAAAATACCGCAGGCACCCGCGGGGGCAAAAGCCGCGTCGAGATTGCTGGATATTTTTTCATCTGAAATAGTGACACTTAGCCCCACGGGCTAATGTCGAAAACCGACCATGTATCTCGCTAATACGCCGGTTCCCTGGCCGAATTGTTTGTTGGCGTCCAGCTATCTAGCCGTTCTCAGCGAGTTTCTCAAGCACTCTTGCCCAGCTACGTGCGCCTTTATGAAAGCTTTGCACACTGTACTTTTCGTTGGGTGAGTGGATTTGATCATCATCTAATCCAAAACCTATCAATAGACTTTCCATGTTGAGAATTTCATTGAAGTAACCAACTACCGGTATCGAACCACCGCAACCGGCGTAGACCGCGTCGTTGTTCCATTCATCAGTCAGTGCAGTTCGAGAGTTTTCAAAGGCGGCGTTGGCTATCGACATGGTCGTGGCGGGAGATGCGCCGTGGTCTTCGAATTCGACTGTGCAGTCGGTAGGCAGGCATTGCTGAACATAGGCGCGGAAGTTTTCTCTTATTGTAAGCGGGTTCTGATTACCCACTAGTCTAAAGCTCACTTTGGCATTGGCTTTTGATGGAAGCACTGTTTTAAATCCTTCTCCTGTATAACCCCCTTCAATACCATTGAATTCACAAGTGGGCCTGCTCCAAAGTTGTTCTAATGCGGAGTAGCCGTGCTCGCCTGCATTAACTGCAAGATCTACAGCGCCAAGGAACTCTGCTTCATCAAAGCCAAGGCTATCCCATTGCGTTTTGATTTGGGCGGGTAGTGGGTCTACGCCGTCATAGAAATCCGGGATTGTTATTCTCCCTTCGTTGTCGTGAAGGCCTGCAAGTATCTTTGTTAATATCCGTACCGGGTTGGCTGCAGGGCCGCCGAACATGCCTGAGTGCAGGTCTTTGTCTGCTGCGGTTATGGTGATCTCTTCACCGAGCAAGCCGCGCAGCATAGTGCAAATGGCGGGAGTTTGTGCGTTCCACATGCCGGTGTCGCAGACCAGAGCAAGATCAACGGCAAGTTCTTCTTTATTGCCTTGTAGAAACGGGACCAGAGAAGGCGAACCTGACTCTTCTTCGCCTTCGAACAAGAAGGTGATATTGACCGGCAGTTCACCTGTGGTTTGCTTCCAGGCGCGGCAGGCTTCAATGAAAGTCATTAGTTGACCTTTATCATCTGCGGCACCTCGTGCTCGAATGACCGCGCCTGAGTCAGTTTCTTCGATGGCAGGATCAAACGGGTCGCGATGCCAAAGCTCAAGCGGGTCAACTGGCTGAACGTCATAGTGACCATAGAACAATACATGTGGCCGGCCGCTTATGGTGTCACTGTGGCCCACTACCATCGGGTGTCCGGGGGTGTCACGTCTACTGGCTTTTATGCCGATGTCTGCGAGTTCTGCAACCAGCCAGTCGGCGGCACTGATGCAGTCTTGTGCGAATGCAGAATCGGTCGAGATGCTTTTGATTTTTAAAAATTCAAACAATCGATTGATTGCATCATCTCTATGCGCATCAATGTGTTCGAGCACAGCAGGGAGTGAGGACATGATCTTTCTGCAGCTGATAGAAAGGGATAAGTATAGAGGGTGTAGCGTCAGCTTCAACGCTTATTGGCAATCGAGCGGTATATCTAAGCTGCTTTGTCGATTTTGCGGTTGAGTGCGTCCAGGTAGCCGGTAAATTGGGCTGCAGATAGTGGCTTGGAAAAATAATAACCCTGGCCAAAGTGACAGTTCATAGCCGCCAGTGCCTGTGCCTGCTCCTCATCTTCGATGCCTTCGGCGACGACCTCTACGTTAAGTCGGGTGGCAAGGTCAATGATTGACTGCACTATGATCTGGCCTTTTTTGTCTGTGCCGATGTCCTGGGTGACTTCTTTATCGAGCTTTAGTGTGTCGATGGGGCAGCGGGTCAAGAGGGACAACGACGAGTGCCCGGCACCGAAGTCGTCCATGGCGATTTTTATCCCACGTTCTTTCAATTCAATGATATTGTTTTCAACAATGGCGATATTGTCGATAGCGGAAGTTTCAGTAATTTCAATTTCTAAGTGCGTCATTAAATGATGCTGTTTGCCGACCAGTCGCTCTACTGCCGCACCTAAGTTGGGTCTGCTGGCCTGTAGTGCCGAGAAGTTCAGTGCCACCTCTACTGGTGCAAACCCCTTTTTTTCCCACAGTGCTAACTGATCTATTACTGTGCTCAATACCCAGTCATCGAGCTCACAAATATTACCGTTTGCTTCTGCCTGTGCAATGAAGTCGGCCGGAGCGAATGTGCCGAGTTCATCGTTTTCCCATCGCAGTAGCGCTTCTGCGCCAACAAGCTTTCTGTCGGATAGTCTGTATTTAGGTTGGAACAGCAGGTGGAGCTCTTCGTTTGCAATGGCGCTTTTGATTGCGTTGTCCATTTTTATTTTAAGATCACTGGCGTGTTTTAGCGCCGGGTCGAAAACGCGATAGGTATTCTTACCGCTGTTTTTTGCCTCGTACATGGCGATGTCCGCACAGGTGACCAATTCGTTTGCATTCTCGGCATTGTCCGGAAACAAACAAATACCAATGCTGACTCCTACAGCGCACTCCATTCCATGAATCGTAATGGGTTGCATCACTGATTCGCGAATTCGTTGTGCAACAACTTCGGCTTGCTCTTGTCGGTCAACGTCGCTGATGATCAGCATGAATTCATCACCGGCCAGGCGGGCCACAACTGCCTGACCCGGTTGATGCTCCAGCAGTTCTTCTTCACGGTTGGTTGAAACTGTGTCTGTGGTGCGAACGGTTTCGACCAATCTCTTTGCTACTACACGTATTAGTTCATCACCGGCATCGTGGCCGAGTTGATCATTAACAGGTTTGAAATTATCGAGATCAAGGAACATCACCGCCAGAGACTTATCTTCTATTTGGCTAACGCGTTCAATTTCGGTGGTCAGACAGCGCAGAAACATTCGTCGATTTGGTAGATTGGTCAGTGTATCAGTGTATGCAAGGCGTTTAATTTCAGCTGTAGATTCAGCGGTCAGGAATTGTAGTCGTTCAAGGAAAGTATTAAACCAGTAAGCAAGCTCTGTCATTTCATCTGAGCCTGTGAGTGGGATACGAACATTCATATCACCGGTTCCAGTGGCAATTTTCTTCAGCGATGAAACCATATTATTAATGCGCTGCAAAATGCTCCGGGTCGTGACCAGCGCCACCAGGAACAACAGAGCTGCTGTAATGATACCTGTAGTCAGGCCGACCCGAACTGATTCACTCGCTCGTAGTGTAGCGGCGTCAACACTTGCGACTAGCGCGTTAGCGTGTTGTAGTTGCAGGTCACCGAGGGCATCCAGTACCGAGTTAAAGTCACGGCTGTTTATTTTTCTTTCCGGTGCGATCGACTTAACTGAGTTTTGACCACTAATGACCGATTGGACCAATGAATGGGAGTTTCTATAGTAATGATCGAATTGACTAAGGATTCGATTCACTTCAGGCGCCTGAGTTTGATCAAGCATCATTGTGCTGTGTAGTAGAGATCTAAATTCATTGGCCAATAACATCGAGTGACCAAGCAATGCTTCGTTTGACGAGAAAGTTGCCTGGTCGAGATCGCTGTCAATAAACTTAAGGTCGTGCAGCGCAGCTATCAGGTTTTCCTGCACCGGGTAGCGTATGTCGCGAATCTCTTTGAGTAAATCTGCCCGGTCTTTTGATTCTGCCAGCATAACAAACAGGAACGCAAAGAATCCGAGTGTGCCTATAACTGCGATCGACAATATCTGATAACGCAAGGAGCGTCGTGGCTTGCGTCGTTCTGTGGTGCGATCAGGAATGTGTTCGGAGTCGGACAATGTTGCGATTCTTCTTTTTACGGCTCTGATTTTAGTGGTGTCGATCTTGGTACTCGATCGTGTTACTTATGACCGCAGGCACCGGGAAGTTGATGCGAATGAGGCTATCCCGGCAGCGGTATTTTCATGGCTTATCGGGTCTGTAGCGACAAGTTGGCGCGAGGCTTAATTCGCCGGTGATGTTTTTCACAAATGGCAGGGCTTGAGTCAGGTGTAATCGCAGGTCGACAGCACGAATTATTGTCGATTCCGTCACGCAGACAGTCAGGTGGTGTTTGTACGGTTATACTTGGCTTGTTGTCGAGTCCTGTTTCACCTGAGCCATTGCCTCTTGCGCGCATTCTACTTTTTTATATTTCTAACGTGGTCGCTGGTTATTGCTGGTTGCGGCACAAGAAATAATGACCTGGTCGTTACTTTTAGTGGCATCTGCGATGGATCTGCTGCGGTTCGTATTGGCAGAGAGCAATTGTTAATTGCATCCGATGAAACTAATTCCCTTTATCTGTTCAATAGCAATGGTGGAGCGTTGATCCGTTCGTATCGACTTGGTGATTTATTGGGTCTTTCAGATGATGCTGAAATGGACCTAGAAGCTGCGGTGGTGCATGACGATGGAGTGTGGTGGATTGGTTCACACGGGCGTGATGCGAGTGCCAATGACGCACCGAATCGCCGGGTGATTTTTAAAACAGGCTTACCTGTTGCGAATGGCGCAGATCTGACGGTTAAAGTTAAAATACATGATCTCAGTAATATACTTTCTGAGTTTGTTTCTGACTCGGCTCTGTTACTTGCGCCGAAAAAGGGGGGCATCAATATCGAAGGCATGTCTGTCACTATCGATGGTGATCTTCTCATCGCATTGAGATCGCCCCTGAGCGAGGGTCTGAGCGGTGATGCGACTGTAATTCAAATAGCGATGCGGGATGGGGTGTTTGAGCTGGTTAAAAGTTATCGTCTTGCGCTTGGGAACAGAGGGGTTCGTGATCTGGTGATCACAGAAAAAGGATATCTCCTTATCGCCGGGGATGTTGGCAGTGGCGGCGATTATTCTGTATTTCGATGGCAGCTCTCCGGTGAGTTAAGCGAACTATTTGCAGTGCCTCAAGGGTTTAATGCTGAGGCTCTGGTGGATATGGGTCAATATTGGTTGCTGCTGAGTGATGATGGCAAAGTGGCACGATCAGATAGTGAAGCGAATGACGGCGATCGGGCTTGTGAAGATATTATTTGGAAAAACAGCGCCGGGAGTTCTCACCGCAGTGTCTTTCTCAGAGGGCTGAGTTTTGTACCCTGACGGTGCACATTCAGGTGGCAAAATTGACCTGTGCGGCAACTCGCTGTTCTGCTGCTAGAATGACTGGAACCAATAGGCGAGTAGAACCCTATTGTCGAATTTGTGTAATTGGGTGCTGAATCAACTTGAGGGAAACCTATGTCTATCGAAGTGAATCCAATTGAATACAATCATCGCGATACAGTTCTTCAGGGAATGGTTGCGGTGGATACAGCCACAGTGCAACCAAGGCCGGTGGTGCTTGTTGCTCATGCATGGGGTGGTCGTGATGATTTCGCGGTTCAAAAGGCACGTGATTTAGCCAAGCTTGGTTATGTAGGCTTCGCGTTGGATCTTTATGGCAAAGGTGTGCTTGGAACCAATAAAGATGAGAACAGTGCGCTAATGACCCCGTTTCTGGAAGACAGGTTACTTTTGCAGGCTCGTATGGATGCCGCCGTAACCGCGGCGGCAGGTGTTGCTCAGGCAGATGCTTCTAAAATAGCTGCGATAGGTTACTGTTTTGGTGGTTTATGTGTTCTGGATCTAGCTAGAACGGGTGCCGATGTAAAGGCAGTAGTCAGCTATCATGGTTTGTTTACTCCACCGGGAAACCTTTCGGCAAGAAAAATAAAATCGAAGGTGCTAATTCTTCACGGGTATGACGATCCCATGGCCACGCCAGATGCCATGGTCGGGCTGGCCAATGAACTGACAGAGGCGCAAGCCGATTGGCAGATACATGCCTATGGCAGTACGTTGCATGCTTTTACTAACCCGGCTGCAGCAGATCCGGAGTTTGGTACCGTTTATCACCCTGTTGCTGATCAACGCTCATGGAGAAGTATGGCTGATTTTCTGAAAGACAGCTTTTAAGCAGTGCTTTTCAGTTGCGAACCGTGTGAACTGGATCAATAAAGGTGCTCGACTCATATACTCCCGATGCAATTAGTTATTAGTTTACATTTCGTTTGCACCCGAGGGGCGCACCCGCGATTCGGGTTTTAAGTCATTGTTTGTGCTTTGCTGTTTATGTGAACGCCTGGCAGAGTTGACTTGGCATAGGCCAAGTCTCTGAATCACAAGCTCATTCTGTGTACTTCGGACCCTCAATTTAAATGCCACCTGACCGATTATTAGGGTACGCAATTCCTGGTTGAGGTGAGTCAGTGTCGGTATCAAATGAAGCTGAAGAAGAGTATGACTTTGAGGACTCTACTTTCGAGATAAATAGCCCAACAGTGGCTAACGATGAGTCGATAGAGGATGATTCGCAAGAGCGGGTTGCTATGCGCGGCAAGGCCCCTCTCAATGTCGAAGAGCAACTCGATTACTATCGAAAGAAAGCTATTCATCAAGATATTCTTATCTTTGAAATGCGAGCCCTGCTGCAATCTGGCAAAGGGTTCGGCAATATTCTTAATCTAAAGGAATTGCTGGGCAACTTTATGGCAGTAGTTCGGGAAAGATACGGTGCGATTAATAGCACGGTGTTGCTAAGGGATGATCTTGACCCCGGACATAATTACTATCGAGTGAAAGCCTATTCAGGACTCGATAGTGAGTTTGTTCTCAGTGACCGAACACCTGAGTCGCTGTATATGTTTAAGTTTATGCAGGATAAAGGTTTGCTTTGGCAGATTATCCGGCAAGGTAATGTATTTAGTGTGCAGGATCTGCAGAGAGATCCGAGGTTCGAAACAGCCTGGCGTCAGTGGCATCTGGGCGTTCTGAATTCTGATACCTGGTGCCCATTAATAAAAAATGGTGAAGTGCTGGGTATATTGGCGCTTGGTGAAAAGTCTGACGGTAGCCAGATAAGTGAAGACGAATATCCGTTTCTTCAGGAGCTTGCATCAATTGCGACGACCAATATTGATTCAACCCTTAAGTATGAAAAGAATCAAAGAATACTTCGAAATATTCAGACGCTTTATGATGTTAATCAACAGCTCGCGCACGTCAACGACTTTAAGCGACTTTGTGTTGAAACACTGGCCACCGCGGTTGATGCGGTCAGTGCACAAAAAGGTAACCTTATGCTCTTGAATAAAGAGACAGGTGAACTTGAAATAAAAGTTGTCTGGGGCAACATTCCGCGTCACGTGCGTGACGATATTAATAACGGTATTAGATCAACAAAGACTTTTAGTTTGGGAGAAGGTATCGCAGGTCAGTGTGCTGCTGAGCGCAGGCCCATTAGAAAGAATGATAAAAAGTATATTGAGCAGGTGGGCAAGAATATTGTCTATTGCATCTGTTGTGTACCTTTGATGCGTGGTGATAATGTTGAAGGTGTTATTGCTCTAACGAATAAGGTGAGAACTGATGACAACGGTGATCGTGTTCTTGATGAGATTGGTCGTTTCACTGAAGAGGACGTGAGTCTGTGTCAGGGGCTTGCGGATCAGGCCGCTGTTAATTTGCACAAGAGCCGGTTGTATAACAAATCAATCACCGACGAGATGACGGGGCTGTATAACACCCGTCACTTTGAAGATAGTTTGTTATCACTGATGGATGCCGCGAGCTACACCGGCAAGTCATTATGTTTAGCGGTGTCAGATATTGATCATTTTAAGAAGTTTAATGATACGCATGGGCATAAAGCGGGTGATGCAGTTTTGCAGCAAGTCGCACGCGTAATGCAGAGCTGTATTCGACCTGACAGCGGCGATATGGTGTTCCGCTACGGTGGCGAGGAATTTTGTATGTTGCTTCCTGATACTGAGCCGGAAGAAGCGGCGGAGTTGATGGAGCGCTATAGAAAAAGAATTGAATCACACGTTGTGGTTCACGATGGTAAAGAGATGTCGGTGACAGTGTCGATTGGTGTTTCCTGTGCACCAAAAGATACTCGCGATGAAAAGAAGATGTTTGAAAGAGCGGATGAGTGTTTGTACGTGGCCAAAGAGAATGGCCGCAATCAGGTGAACACGTACTTTCAGGGTTTGAAACTTTGCTACGGAGAGAAGGTAGATGTCACACTGCTTAAACAGGTAATTCAACATGATGAGGCGAAGAATACTTCTCAAACGATTGAAGCCGTACCAGTGGTGGAGCAGAGCGCTGAAAGTGTTAGCCTGCCGGAAGGCAAGGTGACAGCCATAGCGAAAAGAAAGAGCCCACCGAAGAAAAGTGTACGGAAAAAAGGCGGCATTTCGAAATAAGCCTTATCGTTCATACCAAAAAACGCCCGATTGATCGTTAAATCTATCGGGCGTGTCTTCGTCAGTAATCGGTTGTTTTCAGCGGTAAGATTTAGCTTACACAAGAACGAAAAATGCCCGGCATTGCCGGGCATTTTTTATCGATTGTGTATAGATTAAATTTTAAGTTTTACATCGTGTGATGGCGATGTTGCTGGTGTACACGGTGAAGCTTCCGCTGCCAACAGCAACGTTATTAAAAGTTCTGTTGCCTTCAAGACTCAGCGTGCCGCTGGAAAAACTCCATGTGGTGGCTGTGCCATTGATGTTTGCGCTTCGATCCGCATTCAAGGTGAGTGAGAATGGCGCAGGGCTGGCTAACTCTGCCCAGTCCTGAGTATTCACGTCGAATAACCAGTCAGAGCAACTATAGTTTCCTGCGAGTTCGTCCCCGGCATTTGCAGAGACGAATACAGGAGGGAATGTGCCAGCCGGGCAACCTGCGGGTGGAGGGCAACCGTCGATCGGCGCGCTGAAGAAAATTTGTACCTGTGATCCCGGAGCATTCGGGGTAATGAAACAGGCGTATCGATCGGTGCCGTTTTCAGCCAGAAAGCTGCCGTACTCATCGCCGTCACCGTTTTCAACACCTGAAGCCGGGCATTTAGGTACACACCAGTTGCCACCATTTTCGGCAAAAATCGAAAAGCTGCGAACATCGGCCGGGCATACCGCGTAGGTGCCCCGGACACTGTTTTCGGCGGTGGCAGAGTCGCCGAAGTCACCAGCTTCACCAGTGATGACTGTTCCGCCGCCGGTGTTTCCTCCGGTGTTTCCACCGGTATTGCCGCCAGTAGTACCACCGTTGTTGCCGGTGCTACCGGATCCGTCACTGCTGCTGCTTCCGCAGCCGGTAACAAGGAATGCTGTCAGGGTTATAGCAAGTAGTTTTTTCACGGGGGTTCTCCGTTTGTTCGCGTTGCGCTGGCAGCGATAGCTGCCTTGCAGATAGTGCGACTGGTTGATTGCTCGAATTGTCGAGGGAATAATTAACAGCCCATGACAACAGACCAGCACATTTTAGTCGATTACGACGTCGTAGGTTGTCAACTTTCATCCCACTGCCGCGCCTGAGTTATCAGTGTGATAACTGCAGGCACGGGGTAAGTTTACGGTAACTTCGAGCCGTGTTGCCCTAAGCGGCTACTATTGGACGAGACAAGACTGTGAGTTCTCCCATCCCCAGCCATCGCCATCACTGTCGCTTGTTGCTGAGCTGCATACAGGGGTCGAAGTCTGGGAGGTAGCGGTTGATGTTCCGGCGGCCACGCGGCAACTACGATTTTGTTCCCAACCGTATCCATCGCCATCGCTGTCACTCGCCGCTGATGTACATACGGGTATTGTGCTTTGTGGCGCTGCTGCAGTGGTACCACTTGTTGAAGTACTGCTTGCAGTGACACAGCTTCGATTGTTTTCCCAGCCGTAGCCGTCACCGTCACTGTCTGAGGATTGTGATGAACACATTGGCAAATCGTCGCTCACTGGTGTGCTGGTAACTGCAGTAACCACCGGCGCAGGTGTGGTTGGGGCCGGTACAACAGATGGTGCTGCTGCAGGCTGCACCGGTGTAGTGATAACAGGTGCAGGTTGTTGCGGCTCTGTCGGTGTGTTTTGGGATGAGATGTTAGTTGTACCTGTATTGCAAACAATCTGATCGCGATCGTTCGGCGCACAACTATTATTGTTGGTCTTTAATAAGATGAACTGATCGAGTTCAAAGCCGTCTTCGCGTGCTGAGAAGGTCACGGTGTTTGCCCCGGCAAACGTAAAATCGAGATAGATGGTTCTGGGACTGCCGCAGTGATTGCTTGACGTTCTCTGGGCGCTTCCCCAGGTCCATTTATTTTTGCCTGAACACCACTGCATTCGATGACCGCTGGAAGGGTTGCGATTATTGAGCCCGACATGGATGCCATTGTCTTCAGTGCCTGTCGAGTAGGCTTTGGCGAAAACAATATATCGACCGGGTTCCGGGATATTTACGGTATAGGTCAGGGACGGACCAGTGCCGGCCTCATTCCAGAAGTTACCATTGCTGACCAATCGGTCGGAATGCGATACGCGGGTATCAGGAAGCAGTTCCATATAGGCACGTCCACTGGCGCTACCTGCGTGAGATCCATCCGGGTCTGGCCTGACATTCGGGGTGGAGGTGCTGCTAAAGCGGCGCCAGTCAGGGTGCTTGGAGCTGTAATTCTCCGCTTCCACTTTTACCGCCACAAATTGTTGTGCGTAACTGGTGGTGCTGAGGATAAGTAAACTGGTAAAAAGCAGAAAACGGTGCATTCGAAAGCCCTGATCGAAGTGGGCGCAAATCACTAGATTGGCGCGAGGTGAGTTTTGACCGGGGTCGCTCGCTGATCTGGTTCACAAAAACAGACCAACTGACTGTTACGTCACACCCAGGGTGGTAAGGCGTCACATTCTGCAGTGAGAGGGGGGCATTGAATGTGTGGCGAATCACAAAATTTTTGTGACATCGTCAGGGTTGCGGTTCGGTAATCTGGCGTTTGTCGTGTGCTTTTTTGTGTCGGCTAGCGTGCACATGGAGCGATATTCGTTGTGCTCAACGTTGGTGACTTGCTATCTGGTCGGCCTCTGGATGTGATGCGATTATCCACCTCGAACAGACCTCGATGAAAATCCGGCCAGACCGCCCGATTCATCCCATGGCTAACGACAAGTTGAGTGCCTTGATATTTTCAACCACTCAAATTCCATAGGGGTATTAGCGCCAGCAGGCTGCAGAATTATTGTTCGATGAATTCGGTATCTTTACATAGAGCCACTTCAGCTTACTGCCTCGGCGGCCGCACGCGAACGTTGTGTTTCCAAAACTCCAGAGGCATCTACTTGCCTGCAGGGAAGGTCGCAGATAGTAAAAGTATGAGAAGACAATGTGTGATCGGCATTATCGACTTTGCTGGTGTGCCTTTAGGTTGAAAAGCAACTACTGACTAAGTTGCCCAGTGGTGGTTTGAAATGCCCGACTAAGATTTGTGCAAGTCTTCCCAGCTGTTGATCACCTTACAGAACAACTTGGCTGTCATTTCGGTGTCATAAACGGCTGAGTGTGCATCGGCGGTACTCCAGCCCATATCTGCGGTTTGTGCAGCGCGCGCCAGCACGGTTTGGCCGTAGGCCAATCCGCAGAGTGTCACTGTGTCGAAGTTGCTGAAGGGGTGGAAGGGGTTGCGTTTGATACCGTTGCGTTCGACGCAGGCGTTGATGAAACTTAGATCGAAAAAGGCATTGTGCCCCACCAGGATGGCGCGGCTGCAACCAGCGTTCTTCACTGCCTGTCTGATTGGTGTGAAGATATGGCCCAGTGCATCGGTTTCTTTTCGGGCGGCGCGAAGTGGATGATAGGGATCTATGCCGTTAACTTCCATTGACTTGGGGTCCATATTGGCACCCTCAAATGGAATCACATGTGTACTAACCACTGGCTCAGGTTGCAGTCTGCCTTCTTCATCTTGTGAAATGACGATGGCGGCAACTTCCAGCAATGCGTCGGTTTGGCAGTTGAAGCCACCGGTTTCAACATCTACCACTACCGGAAGGAACCCTCTGAATCGAGAGTTAAGGGGTGTTTTCCCCCCTGCGATATAGGCTGCCTTGTCGTTATTGTCAGTCATTCAGTAATATAGTTTGCGGTGTGCGTGGCTTGCATCTGAACATTATGGTAGCACCGTTGCTGCCTTGTATTGGCCTGAATTGCCTTGCTTGATGCAAACTGCCGGTTTGCTTGCCAGTTCACTGCGTTGCTAATGTGGGCTGTTAGATAGGGGTGTTACTAATGAGCGGTTTACATGTGTGCAGTTCCCTAGAATGGTCGGATCTCTATGGGATAGCGAATGCATAGTCTTTGGCAAACGATGTTGCTGTTTTACAAAATTGCTTTGTTTAAAAAACCGCCACAAGATCTGCCAGCGTCCACTACGGTCTTCTATTTGGGAGTGGGGCTGGCACTTTTTGTTAGTCTGCTGCGCTATTTCATTGTCGGTGCAGAATCTTACTCGGTGCTTCGTGTCCTGCTTGAGGTTGCGGTACCTGGAGTCGTGTTGTATTTGCTGCTTATGTACTTCAGACATGCTAATCGCTTCAGTCAAACATTTGCAGCCATTTGTGGCAGCGGATCAATTATCTATGCATTGGCGCTGCCGGTATTGCCAGCGTTCTATGCCTCTGCATTGTCGTCAACCCCTCATTGGTCTGTGGCTCTTATTGTGTTGTTGGATATATGGTCGGTTGCTGTCATCGCCTACATTATGAAGCATGCTCTGGAAGTAGGAATTGCCACTGGCGTATCACTGTCGATCGCGATAGGTCTGACCGCCTTTCTGATGGTTGAGAGTATTACGCCTTCGAAGACACCCGAGCGTACGGATGATTTGTTATCGTCATATTTGACGTCCGGGCCGGTAGTTAACTCACGGAATATAATTCTGTAATGCATATCCATATTTGCGGTATTTGTGGCACGTTTATGGGTGGCGTGGCGCTGCTGGCGAGATCTGCAGGGCACGAGGTAAGCGGGTCTGATCAAAACGTGTATCCACCGATGGACGCGCAATTGCGCAGCGCGGGTATAGAGCTAATGGAGGGCTATAGCGCTGACAACCTAAAGAAGGTTCCTGATATCGCCGTTATCGGCAATGCCTTATCCAGAGGTAATGAGGAAGTTGAGCACATATTATCAACCGGCATACGATATACCTCTGGTGCGCAGTGGTTGTGTGATGAGTTTTTACAGGGCAAGTGGGTATTGGCGGTGGCCGGTACGCATGGCAAAACCACGACTTCAAGTATGCTCGCATGGATACTTCAATACGCTGGTCTGGAGCCTGGTTTTTTGATTGGTGGTGTGCCGAAAAACTTTGGCGTATCTGCGCGCGCAGGGGATACGCCATTCTTCGTTGTTGAAGCAGATGAATACGACACTGCTTTTTTTGATAAGCGTTCAAAGTTTGTGCACTACCGGCCGCGCACTGTTGTGCTCAATAACTTAGAGTTTGACCACGCTGATATCTTTGATGATCTTGCCGCGATAAAAAGACAATTTCATCATCTGGTGAGAACCATACCCGGTGCCGGTTTGATTGTATTCAACGGTGAAGATGACAATCTGCAAGAAGTGTTGGATATCGGTTGTTGGTCTGAGCGTGAATCTTTTGCAGCGCATGACCAGAGCGACTGGCGTTGTATTGTTGAAAGCAGTTCTGATGCTGCGGGCATTGTCAGTCCACAGGGTGAAACCTTCGAGATGCCGTCAACGATTGTTGGTGCTCACAATCTATCCAACGCCTGCGCCGCGATTGCCGCGGCGCGCCATGCCGGTGTGCCGGTTAAGCATGCCGTCGCCGCGCTGTCAGAATTTGGTGGCGTAAAGCGCCGCCTTGAGCTGCTGGATACCGTCAATGGGGTTCAGGTTTTTGATGATTTTGCTCATCATCCCACTGAAGTCGCCGCGACGCTTGCTGCGCTTAGGCCGAAAGTGGAAGGTCGATTGATCGCATTGCTGGACTTTAGATCCAACAGCATGGTGGCTGGCACGCATATTGATTCAATCGCAGCCGCATTGAACGACGCAGATTTGTCGTTGCTCTACAATCGCCATCCCGAAAAGCTCGATTTGCAGGACGTGGTGGTAAATGTCGCAGGTGATGCCTACGACAATGTGGACAACATGCTTACGCACCTGAATGGCTTTGTGGCGTCGGGTGACACGGTGGTTTGTATGTCAAATGGGTCATTTGAGGCTATACATGGCCAAATATTGACTATGCTTAGTGATAGAAACTAGGCAAGAAGCTGGCTACAAGCCTTTTGCGGCACTCTGATTGGCCTGATTCCAGCCGTAAGGTTGGGCTGATTCACTTGCAAGACAGAACAAAAACGAAGAATTAAAATGGCTCAAAACAACACCACAGCTGCTCAAAACATGACGGCTCAAGTACAATTCGACGTACCGGCTAAGGTTGGCAAGTACCAACTGTTAGAGCGTATTGGCAGCGGCACGTGCGGAGTCGTGTACCGAGCGTACGATGCAATTTTGTCTCGCGATGTAGCGATCAAGATTTCTCAAGTCGGCACCCTTGATCAGCAGACCGGTAAAATGCCGGGTGCCCAGAAAGCGTTTATCACTGAGACGTTGTCCGCCGGGCGTTTGTCCCACGCCAATATCGTCTCTGTGTATGACGCTGGCATTGATGGCCCGCTCAACTACCTGGTGATGGAGTACGTCGAGGGCGTTTCGCTAAAGCAATACGGTCGTGGTCAAACGCAGTTAAGCCCACACCGGGTGGTCAGTGTCATCGCAGATGTTTGTAAAGCGATTGATTTCTCGCACCGCAAGGGCATCGTTCATCGCGATATTAAACCTGCCAACATCATGATTGCCAACGATGGGTCAGTGAGGCTGCTCGACTTCGGTATTGCTATCAGCACCACAGCTGATGAGGCTGCCGGTACAGGCCGACCCGCATTAGGCACCCCAAATTACGTTTCCCCGGAGCAAGTGACAGGCTCAGAACTCGGACCGCGCAGCGACATCTACTCTTTGGGCGCGGTGTTATTCGAAATGCTCACCGGGCAACAAGTATTTAAGGCACGAGATGTAAAAGAGTTGTTTAAAGCGATCTTAAAAGAGCCGGCGCCATTGTTGACCTCTGTTCGTTCGGATCTGCCTGCTGAGCTTGAACAAGTGGTCGTTCGCTGCTTAGCGAAAAACCCGCGTAAGCGATACTCAAGCGGTGCTGAAATGGCGGCAGCCCTGGAAGATGTGCTCGACAAGATGGCACCACCTGATATGGTCTCATCGGAAATGAGCAGCTGGTTGCCAATAATTTCCGAGCTTAAGTTTTTCTCCAGGTTCAGTGAACGCAAAATTGCCTGCTTTGCATCGGTCAGTACCATTGTGCGGTTCAGTGCCGGTACTACTGCACTTGGCAAAGACACCATCGACAATAATATTTACGTCATCATTGAAGGCGTTGCCAGTCTGGGTGGCTACAACGGATTAAGTGCGGTGCTGGGTCCGGGTGATTGCTTCGGTGAATCAGGTTTTCTTCGCGGTGATAAGAACGATAATGACATCGATGTGATGACAGACATCGTCGCACTGAAGGTGAGATCATCCGATGTTAATGCTATGCCTGATGCAGATCAGTTGGCGCACTATCAGATGATTGCCAATAGCATCGCGCAGCGCCAGAGCAAAACAGAAGATCTGATGTTGGATCTTGCCCTGTAATTGTCTGCATTCAAAGAGATTAGATAAAAAAAGACCGCGCAATGCGCGGTCTTTTTATTGTTTACAGCTCTGTATCAGTTAAAGGATCAAGCGGCTTTTTGCTTTTCCAGCAGGTGCTTTTCCCAATTGATTGCAGTGCCGACGATAGTTTCCAGATCATCGTATTTCGGCGTCCAATCAAGTGTCCTATGGATCTTGTCTACATTTGCGATCAGTTCTGGTGGATCACCGGCGCGGCGCGGGTGCTCGACAATTTTAATTGATTCGCCATGGACTTTTTGAACAGTGTCCAGTACGTCCCGTACACTGTAACCATGGCCATAGCCACAGTTAAGGCGAGTAGACTCGCCGCCTTTGCGCAGGTAATCAAGCGCATGAATGTGGGCTGATGCGAGGTCAGCAACGTGAATATAATCACGCACACCCGTGCCGTCGGCGGTCGGGAAATCTGTTCCGTAAACATAAATTTCAGGACGCTTACCTACCGCTACTTCGGCTGCAACCTTTACCAGCAGCGTGGCGCCTTTGGTTGATTGACCGATTTGACCGTCAGGATCACATCCAGCCACGTTGAAATATCGCAAGATCACATGCTTCATATCGCACGCTTTGCTGAGATCTTCGATCATGTATTCGGACATTAGTTTGGACATGCCATATGGATTAATCGGTGCGGTCGGTGATTCTTCGGTGCAGGGAGTTCCATCGCCTTCGCCGTAGGTGGCTGCGGTGGATGAGAAGATAAAGTTCTCAACCTTGTTGCGTTGGCAGCATTCCAGCAAGTTGCGAGTGCTGGAAGTATTATTGTTGTAGTACTTTAGTGGGTTCTCCACAGATTCAGGCACAATGGTATGTGCGGCAAAGTGCATGACAGTGCCTACGTTGTGTTCAGTCATGATGCGATCCACCAATTCCATATCGCCGGTTTTACCTACCACTAACTCACCGAACAAAATGCTTTCTTCGAAGCCGGTAGAGAGGTCATCAAGCACAACAATCTTTTCACCTTGTTGGCCGAGTTGCTTTACGGTGTGGCTTCCTATGTAGCCGGCACCGCCTGTAACGAGTATTGATTTCGACATAAACTTCGCCTCGATTGCGCGCATTCGACACGCATATAATTTTAATGTCTGTACACCGGAGCGCACAGGCTATAACTAATTTAGGGTAAAGGGCAATATACCTTGTGCAGCATCACTCGGCCAAACGGGCCGTTGTGGTAACACAAGCATAAGTAGTTCCAGCAAATGCATCCTGGCATCTGATTGCCCCATCGCTAGATGGGATAGGATAACGGCTGCTCGGAGGATTTCTTAATGCAAAATGAGTTCTGGCATCAGGCCTGGGCCAAGAGTGACAAGCCCGGTTGGCAACAGCCATTTGTTAACCAGTATCTGGTCGATCATTGGGCGGTAGCCGGGGCGCTGCCATCAGGGGCGGTTTTTGTGCCGCTTTGCGGAAGAAGTCTTGATATGCAATGGCTGTACGAGCGGGGTCATCATATCGTCGGGATTGATCTAAGCGTCGCAGCACTGGAGCAATTTTGTAAACAACAGTCAATTGCAGCAGTCTGCGAGCGGGACGGGGACCTGACTGTTTTTCGCGCACCCGGCTGGACGCTCTTTGCGGGAGACTTTTTCAAGCTGTCTAAAGCTCATTTGCATCAGGTCTGCTGTGTTTATGATCGCGCAGCGCTGATAGCGTTGCCGCCGCCTATGCGCGAAAAATATGCTGGTCACATGATGTCGATTTTGCCCAATGATGCGAAAATCTTTGCTGTTACAATTACTTATGATCAAGCGAAAATGAAAGGGCCGCCATTTTCGGTGTCTGATGAAGAGTTACAACAGCTCTATGGTGAGCGTTACCGTGTCACGCTGGTGCAATCTGACAGCGGTGCTGACCGGGTTGGGAATTTAGCCTCCAGAGGAGTGGATACTCTGCGCGATGCTTGTTTGCTTTTGCAGCCGAAAGTGAGTCGCGAAACCTGATAAAATGGCGTGATAACACAGCTGCGCGCCATACCGTAGCTCTACCTGTAACTGCTTGAATACACTCTCTGTAGTCCACATTAACCAATAGGATTTGCAGCGGATCAACTTTATGCCTGAAAAATTAAAAAAAATGATCGGAGTGATTATTCTGGTCTGCTCGATCGGGGGTGTTTCCTGTGTCGGTCTGCTTGGGGAATCGGTTGATCGTGTCACGGGTGCGTCAAACGATTCAAAGGTAAGGGTGGTGAAGTGATCGAACCAAAACGCGGTGGTGCCAAAAAATACAATCCGGATGAGCCAAACCGGGTGCCGCAAACTCGCGCCTTCCTGCTCTACTTGTTGCCGATGCCGATGTTGTTTTTGGCTTTGTGGCGTATGTTGGGTGGCAATGGGGTAAGCGCGTTTGGGTTTGCAGCAGGTTTTGCACTGTGTATGTTGGCAGCGACGCTGGTGCGCAAAGGGGTAGGTATCGAGCAGGAAGCGAGGCGCCGAAAGATAGTGCGCCGCAGCAGTACAGTGCCTTATAAAATGATAGGTGCCGGGGTGCTTGGTCTGGCTGTTTTTCTGAGTGCAAGCTTTGGTGCTGGTATTGCACTTCTTAGTAGTGTGTTTTTGGGTGTCGCAGCAGTGATAGGTTCTGTCTTTGTATATGGCACTGACCCGTCGCGCAATGCACCTGATATGCCTGCAGTCGGTGTGACTTCAGAGGAAGTGCTGGAAATATTAAATGAAGCTGATCAAAAAATACTGGCTATAGAAGCTGCGAAAGATCGAATTCATAATGTTGAACTGAAAGATCGCTTAAAAAGTATCATCGTTGGTGTGCGTGAGATAATGGGTATTGTTGAAGACGATCCCCGTGATCTACGCCGAGCCAGGAAGTTTTTACGGGTCTATCTGGATGGTGCCCAACGGGTCACAGAAGGATACGCAGATACTCATAAGTATGGAGACAGCGGTGAGCTGGAAGATAACTTCCGCAACGTGCTTGGCACCATAGAGACAGTCATTGGCGAACAAAAAGTTAAGCTGCTAGAAAATAATCTAACAGAGCTTGATATTCAGATTGAAGTACTGCAGCTGCAGTTAGAGAAAGAGGGTGTTTAAAGGCATTGGCCTTTTGCCTTTTAATGTACTTTCGTTGAGCGCGTAATATGTTGCAACCAGAATTAATGATCTTGGGGAGAAAAGAGAATGCCTGATACACAGAACAACACCAGTATCGTGACTACTGATGAGTCGCTAAAGGAAGATGTGGCTAAGCTGGAAGCGATGCTAGCACCAGATCTTAAATATGAAATGGTGACAATGGAAACCGCCAACCAGACTGATCGCGCCAAAATTACTGAGTTGATGAATGACATCAATCTTGGTGATTCAAACAGTATCCTTTTCTATGGTAGTAATGCGCAGGAGCAGTTGACTACCATCAGTGACAATATGCTTGAAGGTGTACGCAACAAAGATGTAGGGCCGGCAGGCCAGGATCTGAACAACATGGTAGCGGTGCTGCGTGGCTTTGATGTTGCAGGCCTTGACCCGAATAAGAAGCGTGGTTTTTTTGCGCGTTTGTTAGGTCGGGCCACTCCGGCGGTAAAATTTATACAAGAGTATGAGGGTGTCCGTCGCCAGATTGATACCATCACTGATAATCTTGAAGATCATAAAACCAAGCTACTGACCGACATCGCCAGTCTTGATCGGCTATACGATGCGAATCTTGATTACTACCATGCGCTTGAACTGTACATAGCCGCTGGTGAAGAAAAACTTCAACAGCTCGACGCAGTAGAGCTGCCTGCACTTACGCAAGCGGCACAAAACACTGATGATGTACTAAAAGCACAAGAGCTGCGCGATATGCGAACTGCGCGTGATGATCTGGAGCGCCGTATCCACGATCTAATGCTCACCCGTCAGGTGGCGATGCAAAGCTTGCCGAGCATTAGAATGGTGCAGGAAAATGATAAGGGGCTGGTTTCAAAAATCAGTTCCACACTGGTCAATACAGTACCTTTGTGGCGCCAGCAATTAGCACAAGCGGTGACCGTATTCCGTTCGCAAGATGCTGCCAAGAGTGTCAGGGCAGCCACTGACCTCACCAATGATCTGCTTGAGAAAAATGCCGAAACTCTGCGAACCGCAAACCGCGAAGTTCGAGAGCAAATGGAACGTGGTGTGTTTGATATTGAATCAGTTAAGCGAGCTAATGAAAATTTAATCGCCACCATTGAAGAAAGTTTGCAGATTGCTGACGAAGGAAAAGCTAAGCGCCGTCAAGCGGAGCGCACGCTTGAGCAACTCGAAACTGAATTGAAAAGCAAACTCGTTTCCGCGAGTTCAACAACACGCGCAACATCTACAGGAGCATAACTAATGGGTTTGTTTGACAAACTGTTTGGCGAATTTGTTGACATCATCGAGTGGATTGATGATACCAGCGACACCATGGTGTATCGCTTCGAGCGCTACGGCAATGAAATAAAATACGGTGCCAAGCTGACGGTAAGAGAAGGCCAGGCGGCTGTATTTGTAAATGAAGGTGAAGTGGCTGATGTGCTCGGTCCGGGTATGTATGAGCTTGAAACTCGCAACTTGCCTGTACTATCAACTGTTCTCAATTGGGATCACGGTTTCAGTAGTCCGTTTAAAGCAGAAGTGTATTTTGTTAACACCAAGCGTTTTGTAGATCTTAAGTGGGGCACTAAAAACCCATTGATGCTTCGCGACGCGGAATTCGGTGCGGCACGAGTACGTGCATTTGGAACGTACGGTGTCAGAGTCACTGATCCATTGGTATTCATTCGTGAAATTGTCGGTACCGATGGCAATTTTCAAGTCGATGAAATTAGTGACCAGCTGCGTAACCTGATCACCTCGCGTTTCTCATCTGCCGTCGGTGCGGCCGGCATTCCGGTGTTGGATATGGCAGCCAACTATGAACAGCTGGGTGATGTGATTGGCAAAAGGATCGGTCCGGAGTTTGGTGAGTATGGCCTTGAATTGACCAAGTTACTGGTAGAGAACATTTCTGTACCACCCTCCGTTGAAGAGGCGCTTGATAAGCGTACAAGTGCTGGAATGGTCGGCAATTTAGACAAGTACATGACCTACCAAACCGGTGTAGCACTTGAGGCTGGTGCGACTAACTCCAGCGGTGCTGCCGGTGCAGGCATCGGCATGGGCGCAGGCCTTGCGATGGGACACCAGATGGCAAACAGCATGGGTCAGCCACAGGGCCAACCCCAGCAAGGCAATCAGCATTGGCATAACGATGGCCGCCGGGTTGATGCTAACCCTGCATCGGCTAAATCACTTCCACCACCACTTCCAGGTGGCAAGCGCTATCATGTGGCGGTTGACGGCGAAGCCAGCGGGCCATACAGCCTTGAAGGTTTGCAACAGCAACTTGGTAATGGAAGTATTACGCCTAAGTCACTTGTTTGGACCAGTGGTATGGAAGATTGGGTGGAAGCAAGTGAGGTGGCCGACTTGAGTGGGCTTTTTCGTGCACCCCCTCCATTGCCGCGTGGGTAGTCGTTAGCAAAACGATTTAACTTTTGAATAATCCTTTCGAAGACTATCTGTTCCACCCACAACAGGCGCCTGATAAAGACAAGGCGCCTGTTGTTGCACCGGTGGCTAAAACAGAAGCGCGCTTTCCATGTAATCATTGTGGAGGCGATCTGACCTACGCAATTGGTACAGATGATTTACGCTGTACCTACTGTGGTCGCCACCATGAAATTGATATCCCGGATGTTGAAATAGAGGAAATCGATTTACCTAAAGGTTTAGAGCGGCTTGAAAAAACCCGCGAACTCGGGTCTACCGAGACAGTCCTTAAGTGTCCTAACTGTGCTGCACAGTTTGATATGGATGAGCACGTTCATTCAGGCGACTGCCCATTCTGTGGTACGAGCGTTGTTACCAGTACCGGGCAGGTGCATGAGTTTTCACCACAGGCAGTGTTGCCGTTTGCCATTACCCGTGATGAAGCGTTTGAAGCTTATACTAAATGGATTGGTGGTCGATGGTTTGCACCCTCGAAGCTGAAGAACCATGCCCGTGAAAGTAAAAGTCTTAAGGGTGTATACATTCCGTATTGGACTTATGACAGTGATACCGTGACATCTTATGCCGGGCAACGAGGTGATGTTTACTACGTCCGTCAGAACGTCACGGTAATGGAAAACGGTCGCTACGTTCGCCGCTCACGGATGGTTCCAAAGATACGCTGGACTTCAGTGCAGGGCAGAACGGACAGACACTTTGATGATCTATTAATAGGCGCTACCCGTACGCTGCCGCGTAAAATCACCGATTGGCTTGAGCCCTGGGATCTGCAAAATCTTGTGCCGTATACGGAAGAGTATCTCAGTGGATTTCAAAGTGAGGTTTATCAGGTCGCATTAGATGAAGGCTTTGGTCACGCTGAACGTGTGATGCAACAAGTGATTCGAGGCGACGTTAATCACGCCATTGGTGGAGATCAGCAGCGTATTGTTCGATTGCACACCAATCATACGGATACCACGTTTAAGCATGTGCTGTTGCCCCTCTGGACCGCGGCCTTTACGTTTAAAGATAAGACCTATCGCTTTGTCGTTAATGGCAGAAATGGAAAAACTCGTGGCGAGCGGCCCTATAGCATTATCAAAATTGCGATCGCAGGTGTCACGGCGGCGGCAGTTATAGGCACTGCAACGTTCACACTTCAGTCAGGCAGTGGCAGCGGTTATGTGGTGGATCGGCCTATTTTTTATCCTGATCGCAACGAGCGCCGCTACAATGATCCGTTTCGCGATCTTCAGCGCTTACCGCGTTATTAATTTGCGCGCTGTCTGTTCTGTGTACTGACTTAAGGCAATAAAGCCACGTGATTAGATTTTTACACGTAGCTCCGTCATTAAATCGTTAGCGATGTCTTCGATATCTGATTGAACTCTTTCAAGATCTGTATTACTTGCAGCGGTGAGCTGGGCGATTGCTTTGAAAAGAGGCTCTGAAGACATTGGTGCTTCAAAAGTTTCTGTAGATAGTTCCTCTACATTGATGCTGTGCTGTGCCAGCACGGCCGTGATGTCTCGCACAATGCCCTCTCGGTCTGTTCCCAATACTTCCAGTTCCAATTGTCTGCCACTCGGATCTTTTGCGCCGGTGGTCTGAGGGTCAGTTCTGGCATCCTTAATCAGAAATTGGACGCCGCCGTTTTCGAGGTCAGAAAGATCGTGCGTCAGTTTTTCATAGTTCTTCTCATCAACTTCTGCGCGCAAAATGCCCGCAAACTCACCGGCCAAATTGGCCATTCGGCTTTCGAGCCAGTTCGCGTCATGTTTGGCAAGTAGCTCAGACAATTGCTTTACGATACCCGGTTGATCCGGGCCGAGCATGGTGAGCACTAATTGTCTTTTCATTGTTTTCCAGGCGCCGGATGGTGCTTTGTGATGATTGGCTTTAAAAGCTACCTCAAAAGCAGGACTTTGTCATTTCAATGTTGCGCTGTTCGCATCGATCAATTTTTACTGCCACAGTCGAATCGCAACAAGGTAGAATTTGAACAAATTCATCAGTGAGAAATGAAGCATGCAAGCAGCCAACGTGACGGTGGTCGATCACCCTCTGGTGCAACACAAGCTTACGCTTATGCGTCGTATTGAATCATCGTCTTCAACATTTCGAACGTTGTTGCGTGAAATCAGCCATTTGCTCGCTTATGAAGTCACTCGTGATCTGCCGTTGAAGCAGGTGGAAATAGAAACGCCTCTGGTTAAAACTAAAGCGCCCGCTTTAGCGGGGAAAAAGTTGTGCCTGGTCTCTATATTGAGAGCTGGCAACGGTTTGCTGGAGGGAATCCTTGACCTCATCCCGTCGGCAAGGGTAGGTCATATTGGCCTGTTTCGAGATCCCAAGACGCTGCAGGCGGTGGAGTATTACTACAAAATGCCATCGGATCTTGGCAATCGTTTGGTGATAGTGGTGGATCCAATGCTGGCAACTGCCAACTCCTCGGTGGCGGCTGTGACCCGGCTGAAAGAAGGCGGCGCGAAAAACATTCGCTTTGTCTGTTTATTAGCTGCCCCCGAGGGTATTGAGGCCTTTAGTAAGGCACACCCGGATGTGGCCATTTTTACTGCTGCAATTGATGATCATCTCAATGAGCACAGTTATATTGTTCCGGGCCTGGGTGATGCGGGTGATCGCATTTACGGCACCAAGTAACTGCCGGCTTAGGCAGTAATTTCGGTTACCGATTAATGAGTCAGGGCAGTACGGCGTTTTCAGCGGTTGGCCGGGTGTATGGCATGACAGGCCAGGCACGTCTCGCTGATGCGCACGTTTGTGTTGTCGGTATTGGTGGCGTTGGCTCCTGGGTGGCAGAAGCACTTGCCAGAAGCGGGGTGGGTGAACTCACCCTTATTGATCCTGATGACATCGCCACCAGTAATATCAACCGGCAGGTGCATGCTAATACCTCAACAGTAGAGCAAGCCAAAGTTGAGGTTATGCTGCAGAGAATTGCCTTGATCAATCCTGACTGTCGATGTCATGCGATAGACGATATGTTGGTGTCAAAGAACATCGAAAAGTATATTCACGAGAAGTTTGACTATGTGGTCGATGCAATGGATACCATCAAATTTAAAGCGGCGCTGATCAACCATTGCAAGCGCAGTAAAATACCGATAATCACCATTGGAGGGGCGGGTGGTCGAACTGACCCCACAATGATTGAGATAAATGATCTAACGAGAAGCTGGAATGATCCGCTGGCGGCATCGGTAAGGCATCAGTTGCGCGCAAAGCATGGTTTTCGTGTTCGCAAGCGTTTCCGGGTGGAATGTGTTTTCTCAACAGAGCAGCCTCGCTACCCCGCTCCCGATGGAAGTGTGGGTTACAAGAAGCCGGGCAAGGCAGGTGTGACGCTTGATTGTGATACCGGTTATGGTTCTTTGGTTAGTGTAACGGCATGCTTTGGAATGATTGCCGCTGCAAGAGTAATGAATAAACTAGTGGCAAGTTAAAGTGATTGGCGTGCTGTCGCATGTTTCGTCATTATTGATAGCTCCTCTCTAAATAGCTAAGCATCTTACGTTGAAATTTTATCCAATTGAAAAAACCATTGATGGTGGCCCAACGCTGAGCGGATGGTGTACCCGGCAGGGTCATCAGTCAGTATTATTTTTCGCCCACGGCAACGGATTCTGTGGCCGTGTCTATGAACCCATGCATGAATTGCTTGCCCGGCAATATGATTTACTGATGTTTGATTTGCCGGGCCATGGCTGTAGTGCGCCTCATCACTTTGATGGTTGGAATCATACTGCAGAGCATTTGCGTCAAGCGTTGAGTCTGTGCGATGAATTTATCGCCGGTCGGGAAGTGCATGCGGTGGGCCACAGCCTTGGTGGAATGTTGTCTATGCTGGCTGCTAGTAGCCACCCGGGAACGTTTAGCTCTATGGTGATGCTTGATCCCATTATGTTTCCGCAGCCATTGCTTTTCTTTATGCATTTGTTAAATAAAGTGGGGCTAACCTCTGTCTTTCATCCGTTTGTTAAACCCACGTTGCGGCGTCGACGTGAATGGTCGAGTAGAGAGCAGGCCTTTGACTATTTTCACAACAGAAAGATTTTTAAGGGGTGGCAAGATCGTTCTTTGCAATGCTATGTTGATCATGCGCTAATAAAGCGTCGTCACGAGGACGAGGGTAGTTTATCTGGTGTTGAGTTGCGTTGCGATCCGGCGCGTGAAGCCAGGTGGTTTGCATCGCTGCCTGAGAAGCTGTGGCCCGCAGTTGCTAAGCTAGATTGCCCTGTCAGTATTTTTATGGGGCAGGAAACGTATCCGTTTGCTCTGCGAGCGGGAGCACATGCTCAAAAGAAGAATACGAATATTACATTCTCTGTGGTGCCAGGCGGGCATTGCTTTATGCAGGAGTTTCCGCAACAGGCAGCTGAACGAGTGCTCTCAACGCTTACAGATAGTGCGAAGTAGATATGCTGGCGCTCCGCGTCATTGTCAACGGAGGTCGGCCGGGTGAGTTATATACCATTGGAGAGGTACTGTTTCTTCCATGTGTCTGCCAGATGAGTGGCGGTACGGTTTGATATCTCGTTAAGTTGATCACGGCAACTTTTACCGGCGCCGTACTCATCATCAAAACCGTTCGCCACCGCAACTTCTACCCAGGCTGCACATTGTATGTAGTCAACTTGTGTACCGAACCCGTCGTGATACAGCGTCCCCAGGGTGTACTGTGCATAGGGGTGGCCTTGCTCTGCGGCAAGTTTGTACCATTTAAATGCCTCGGAGTAGTCTTTTGGGATGCGGTTACCTTCGTGATACAACGAGCCAAGCAATGTTTGAGCTTCTGCATGGCCGCTTTTAGCCGCCTGCATATACCACTGCTTTGCTTTGTCAAAGTCACGCTTTACCCCAAGACCCTCGCTGTACAGATAGCCAAGTTTTTGCTGAGCGTCCAAGTCACCTTTGAGTGCTGATTCCAGCCACCACTCACGAGCGTTGAAATAATCTTTACTTACGCCACGACCGGTATAGAACAACTGGCCTAGTTCATACTGGGCCCGGCTGTGACCTTTCATAGACGCCAGCTCCAGCCAGAGTTTGGCTTGTGAGGGATCTTGCTCTACGCCATTGCCGTAGGCGTATGCCAAGCCCAGTGCGGCTTGCGATTCCATATGACCGCGCTCAGCTCTCCACGTGGTAAGGCTAATATCCAGCGCTTCTGCTTGTTGCCCTTCAGGGTGCCGGGGTGAGTTGAAGTTATCCAGTTTTGTTGTTGTCAGTGAATTGGTGTCAGGCTCGTTAATGCTGGCGGTAACCGGAGGATTGGAGGGCGCCGGGCTTGGAGGTATGAGCCTGGCCGTTGCCTGGTTTGCATCCAGTACCGTATCGGTTCCGGTTACGCTGCTGTCATTGCTGGTGTTGTTTGCCGCAACTGGACGATCAACAAACAATTCTTCCGGATTGACGGAGTCGGGGGTGCTACAAGCAGTTGCGGTTAGTAGCGTGACGAAGATATAGGCGCTGCGAAGAATATTTCTGTTGTAGTGCACGCGCTGCTCCAACGGTTGATCTGAACAGGAATTTTAACGCCTACGGGGGTCAGTGAAAACTGTATTTTATGGTGATCTGGCAGGGTAGATGTGCTGTGCATCAATAAGCCAGCTTTATATTAAGGTGTTTATGCAATTCCGGCATCCAGGCTTGCTGCCATTAGCATGCCCAGAGATTCGCATTGGTCAGTAAAGTCTGGTTGGTAAGTGCCGTGTAGTAACACCGGATCAGTTATCGAGCGCCACCTTAAACCGGTAACGATGCGCTCTACTGCGCTAATAGTGCCGGTGCCGTCGAGTCCCGCACGTACGTAAAGTGCGTAGGGTGTGCCCTGTTTTTGTTCCAGTACCGGATAATAGATTCGATCAAAGAAATCCTTTAGTGCGCCACTCATGTAGCCGAAGTTTTCAGTGGTCCCCAGTATTATTCCGTCAGCTGTCATTACGTCATCTGCGTTTGCCTCAAGCGGCTGCAGATGAACTGCCTCTACTGATTCAATGTCCGGGTGGCGACAGCCCTTCAAGGCAGCATGTGCAAGCGCTGCTGTATTTTCTGAAGGGGTATTGGCTACGATGAGAAGTTTCTTCACGTATTTTACACCTGAGCATTAGTCTTCTTTGATGCCGCCAAATACTTCTATTATGGCGGGAAATAAGGTCGAAAATTCTAGTGCCATCAACGTGACATTGCTGTCAAATACGGCCCGTGGATCCAGGTCAGCCATGTCTGATCCGTCATCCGGTGCACTATCAGTGAATTTAATTTTATGGAAGGCGAATTCTTCATCCAGCACAAATGAAAGTGTTTCGTTAGATTCCAGTGCCATGCGGGTGACTTGCTTGCCAGAGGTTGATAGCGCTTTAATCTCATCACTGGTCAAATCTTGTTTGTTACAGCGGATATAGCCTGCAATTTCATTGTCATCCTGCAGCACGCATTCATCGCCGATGATTAGCTCATTCGGCACTTTGTGGGTGCCTTTGAGCCATCTCGTAAAAAGAGCTGCCTGACCGACTTCAGTTTGAACTGGTTTAATCGGCAGCTTTTCGACAGACTCGCGCAGTAGGCTGGTGCATTGGTCCACTTTTTTTGCGCTGGCGTTGTCTACTACTAACAGGCCTTGCTCGGGCATGATCAGTACCTGGTCATAGCTTGATTTAGTGAACGCCTGCGGAGTCAGTTCCATCACCACATTGTCGCGGATATCGAGCTTCTCTTTGCCGCGGATCTTTCGATCGAGTTTTTGCTCCAGTATCTGTATGCGTTCTGCCATATGTTCGGCGATGACGCTCGATGGAAGAATCCTTTCTTCTCTGCGTGCCTTGATCAGCATGAACCCGGAGGTGGCATGTACCAGTTGCTCACTGCCTTCTCCCATTGGTGGCACCCAGCCGTAGCTAGCCAGTTGACGGCTGTTGACCGCCCTGAAAGCCTGCGATTGCAAGGATTCCTCGAGCGTCTCCGGCTTGAGCTTGCATGGATTGAGGAAGTGAAAAACGCTTGCGGACTTGAACCACATGGTGATGTGTTCCCGGAGGTAAAGTATTGATTGTGTGGGCCTTAGCCGGCTTTGGCTAGACGCGCTCACGGCTGCACTGTGGTATCCACTGGTCGACAACCAAGGTTGTGATCACCCTAAAGGGGAAGAGGATTGTACCGGATTGATCATGCTTTTGGCTGATTCAATGCGCCGAATAAAGTAGTCTTGTATTTTTAGAAAATTGAGCAACTCATGGCCAGGACCGCACTTTTGACCCACCCCGATTGCGTAAAACACGAAATCAGCCCCGGCCACCCTGAGCAACCGGCGCGAATCGCCGCCGTCCTCGATGAGTTGGTTGCCGAGGGTCTTTTTCAAATGGTCGAACAAATTGAAGCGCCGGAGGCCGACAGGGAGCAATTGCTGCTGGCGCACCCCGCCAGTTATGTCGATAGCGTTATTAACGCATCACCCACCAGCGGTTCGGTGCAGCTTGATGCAGATACGGCGATGAATGCATTTTCATTGCGTGCTGCGATGCTTGCTGCAGGGGCCGGAATTAAAGCAGTCGATCTTGTGGTAGGTGAAAAGTTCGACAATGCCTTTTGTTGTCTGCGACCGCCAGGTCATCATGCAGAGAAGACCAGTGCTATGGGATTCTGTTTTTTCGGCAGCATCGCCATTGCCGCTCTTTATGCGTTGCAAAAACCGGGTATTGAAAAGGTTGCCATCATCGATTTTGATGTTCACCACGGTAACGGTACAGAAGATTTAATTGGTGATCACCCGGACATATTCTTTTGCTCGTCCTTTCAGTATCCGTTGTATCCGGGTAAGTATGGCGAAAATGTTCCAGGTCGCAAGATAAACATCCCACTTGCTGCCGGCTGTGATGGAGCTGAGTTTAAAAAGCAAATGCAAACCGACTGCCTGCCAGCGTTGCGTGCATTTAAACCGGATATGGTTTTTATCTCTGCGGGTTTCGATGCGCACCGGGACGATCCGCTTGCGGGGTTGGCGCTGGTCGAGGAAGACTTTGCATGGATCACTGCGGAGTTACGATCAGTGGCCGGTGAGTTTAGCGACGGACGGCTCGTCTCTATGCTTGAAGGCGGTTACGATCTGGCGGCACTTGGTCGAAGTGCGACAGCGCATATTAAAGAGCTACTGCGCTAGACAGTATAAAGCGGGTGTCTTGATAGACTCAATCTCATGGGTCCGGCAGATTATTCTGCAAGACCCGGTGACTATCAAAAGTGAAGAGCCTATGGCTCGACTCGAGAGACATTAAAGACCAGGGTGAATTGCGATTCATCACCCGCCTGATCAAATAATATAGTGTAGTCACCTGCCGGAAGCGGCGCGGTAAAGCCAATTGCCCCGTTCCCCTGACTTGCCAGGGCTAGCACGTCCTGATTCAGGCTGCTTCGGTTGTAGGTAGTGTAGCCAAGCAATTCACCCGGACGACTTGCTGCAGTTTCAGGCCTGACGGTGAAGCTGGTGCCGCGTTGGATCGCCATGAAGGTGGCATCGTCGCTTATAGAGGTGTAGTTGGTCAGCGTGATGGAATCAAGTGTGTCGCAAGTGCCAACATTAAAAGTAATGTAGTCATCATCGGGATCCAGGGTGCTCGCTATAAATACGTTCGCGCCAGCTCCAAGAATCCATGGTGTCGGGTTGAGTGGGTCATTCGAAGTGTCACCGACGATGCCTTCTTCAAGTCTTAGTGCTTGAGCTGAGCTACATTGAATCGGTTCTGCTGCCACTGTGTTCTTGCTGCTTCCACCACAGGCGCTGAGGCTTGCTGCTATTGAGGTGATAGCGGCGGTAATCATTAATCTATTCATTGGTCAAAGCTCTTAATAAGGGATAAATTTTTGATTAAGCAATGGTGCATTCAGAACCAAATAATAATTTATCAAATTGTTTCTTGAAAGTCTCGAATATGAGAAATGAGCAGAACCTGCCAATTGCTTTCGTCACATTGACATTCGTGACTCTGGCACTACCGCACACTTATGGGTAAGAAATTATTCTGCCACTCTGGCAGAATACCGCAAACAAGAATAGCGAACGGTTAACATGCTAGCGTGTTCGCTAGGCAGGAAACAGAAGGCCCGTTCAAACGACATCGATTGCAGGAGCACTGCGTGGCAATACTCAAGAGAATTAAACTTGGCAACGCTCTATCCATTTTGTGTACAGTACTGGTTTTTTTTCAACAGGCAGTCTCTGTAATTCACGCTGCAGAGCTTTATGAAATTAACGTTGTTCAGTTGTCAGTGGAGACCCCTGGCACTGACGATATTGATATAGATCCGCCGCAGGTGGATCATATTCCTGTCACAACCGGGATCGCTGGTACTGTGCAGTCTTTTAGCGTCACAGCGATTGATGCAAAAGGCGTACATAGTGCGACTCTGATGGTGAGGGCGACTGGCCAGCAGGAATATCAATCGGTGCCAATGCAATCGATACCGGATACCGATAGCTACACTGCGTCGGTCGAATCAACAGCTGGGCAAAAGCGGCTTGAATATTATTTTTTGATTGTCGACACCGGCGGTAACAAAGTACTTAGTGGATTTCCCTATGAACCGTTTGAGCGATTTCTCGAAGCAACTGTTTTAGCGAGTGACAGCCCGGCTGGTGCTGCAATGGCAGAACAGGTTAGCGAATCTGTCGAAAACACTGACTCTTTGGCTGGCGAAGAATTATCGAAAAAAAAATCAAACCTGCTCGTTTGGGGGGCAATTGGATTGGTAGTAGTGGGTGTGCTGGCAGCTTCCGGGGGTGGTTCCGGGTCTGGTGACGCGGGAGTTGCAACGGTGCCAGTCACTGTGAACGTGCCGTTACCTCGTTAAAAGTGTTTCCATTATCGATAGGGCTGATTCTAATATTCCAACGCGATCCTAAAACCACTGTAGGAATATGCGCGGTCTCTGGTTTCTCTTGCCCGATACGCGCTGCGTAACCGTTCAGGTGGTGCAGACCAGGAGCCCCCTCGAATAGAATAGGTGGGGTTCTCTGGAAACGGATCGCAGCTCTGTTCTGCGCCACTGTAGATAATTGAGAAGGTGCTGCACGTCCATTCGGCCAGGTTGCCGTTCATGTCGTGGATACCCCAAGGGTTTGCAGTGTATGACCCGACCGGTGCTGTTTGGGTCGATTTCAACCCGACTGGGGATCCATTGTAAGTAACACTGGCGTTGAAGTTGGCTTGCGCCTCAGTGATTGTCTGACCGGTGCTGAACGGCGTATCCGTTCCAGCCCTTGCTGCATATTCCCATTCAGCCTCTGTTGGTAGCCGATAGTTTTTATCGGTTTGTTCACTGAGCCATTCTGTATAAGCGACCGCATCTGCCTGGCTTACAAACATGGCAGGCTGTGCTCCACGCCCCCAGCCATTGTCGTTTGGCCTTGCTCTGCCGGTCGCCACAGCGAATTGGTCATACTGTTCGAACGTAACTTCATATTTGCCTATGGCAAATGCGTTGATACAGACCTGGTGAGGGATTTCGGAAAGGTTCCGAAGTAGTTCGGTGTCGGGGCTGCCCATTAAAAAGCACCCGGCATTGACAGAAACAGTTTGCGGTTCATTGATAATGAAGGTGCCGGAATCTGCTACCAGAGGGTTGCTGTCGCCGATCCGCTCCACAAGGTTTGATACACCGTCACTGTCGAAGTCAAACCCGATGCCGGTAGTTGTGTATTCATCACTTAGCGTGATGGTGCTGGCTTGCGTATCTGTTGTGAAAGTGGAAGTCTGGCTTGCCATCAACAAACGCTCTTGTTCAAACGTTTCTACCCAGGTGACGGAAATCGTGTTGGTCGATGATGCGGGAACATTAAGGGGAACTGCCCATGAATCGTTTATTCCTTGCCCTCGAAAAATTTGAGGTCGGCCATTGTTGATACTAATCTCCAGGCTGACAGCGTTTGCGTTGATTGCCCTCACTTGTCGTATTGCTTCCGGTACCGGAAACCGGGTCACTGACGGTTCGCTGTTGCATCCATTAAGTGCCCCAATGGCAATAAGTGCTGTCGCTAAAGCCGCACTTCTGTAATTTATCGTGCGCAGTTTTTGTAGTGGCATTGCTAGGTACTTCACCATTGAATTTTCGTCCAGCCTTTTTCTGTAAGCAACAGATTTAAAGCAATTACGCCATAGTCGCTGGCTGGATAGGTAAGATTGCCGTCAGGCAGGCGCATTGTCTTAAGTTCAAGTCTGGCGGAGACATTTTTTTTAAGTGTTGAAATCTGGGTCAGCTGGACATTAATTTCAACGTAGCGATCAAATAGTTTGTTAAACAGATTGTGCCTGTCATTGTCGTCTGAAGTAAGTGCTTTGATTGCAGTTAGGTTTCTTAATTCAATGGCTCTTTGTAACTTCCAGAATTGCTTCTCTGCATAGTCAATGTCGCTGTCGCTTAGCGCTGCTTGAAATATTGCCAGCTGCTGTTGAATGTCTTTTTCAACGATGGCGATGTTGTTGGTCTGTATTCCGTAGGACTTTGCCATCGTGACTTCATTAGTAGCTGCATCGAAATTGCCATGGCTTAAGTGTTGCTTTGCGCTCGCTATATGAAGTTCCACGCTTGATGCGGCCAGTGCCTGGCTTTTTCTTTCAATTTCAACCAGGTTTAGCCGTGTGTTTAGAGCGCTTTGTAAATGGCTGAACTTGTTGCCGTGGCGGTCATATGCTGCGGCCATTTCCATTGATTTCTGAAATTTATTCAGATCTTCTGCATTAAGTGCGGCCTCGGCGTCGGCAATGTGTCGCTGGTATGTCTGTAACTCATCGCGTTCGACCCTTAGTGAAAGCAGCAAGTGATGTTGTGGGTTAAGGCGACTTGCCTCATCTATAGTGGTAGTAGCACCTGCCAGGTTGTTGTTTTCCAATTGCCAGCGCGCAAGCGTGATGTATTCATCCAGTAGTCGACCATGCGATGTGGTCTGGCTAGCGCTGTTTGCAACGGCAGTACTGGATGTTGGTTCGAAAAAGTACAAGCTCGTGGCAGAGGCGATAGTTATCACGGTGACTGCTTTTGCGAATGATCTCGCCACTGTGTGCTTTGCTTGCGAAGATTTTACCTGTGTATGTCCATTCTGCAGTGCAGTTGTGATCGGTACTTCAGCCACAACGGCAGGCAGACGCTCGCGGGTGAACGTTGAGATAATTGCCACTGCCAGCACCAGCGCCACAGACAGAGTCCATATCGGTAGCCCTAAATGGGTTGCAAGCAGACTGCCTGCAGCCCCGGCAACCATCATGAAGGGGTAAACCGGATCGGACAATGCTTGTGGTGGTTGGCTTGTAATTGCATCGCGGATCAGGCCACCACCGATGCCACTCAAGATGCCCATGGCGAATGCAACCGGTATAGAACCGGTTTGGCCAAATGCCTGACTAAACCCCAGTGAGATGAACACAGCCAGAGAAAAGCTATCGAGCAGGTAGAACAAGACGGAGTTTGTGCGTACCTTCAGGAAATAGCTGGCACCGGCAGCTGAAACAATCGCCCATCCATACGCACTTGATTCAAGCCAGAACAGCCCTGGCGTCTGCAGTAGCAGGTTTCTTACAGTACCACCGCCAACCGCTGTCAATAAGGCGATGTAGAGGATGCCGAGGATGTGATACCCATGTCCTCTGGCGGCCAGTGCACCGGAGTATGCAAATATGGCTGTGCCGATGATATCCAGTACAAAAAACACATCCATGAACTAGTAATTCTTTCTATTTGTAAGGTGCTGCGTCATAAGTTCTGCTTCATTGGGCAAAGGCGCAGGGGCGTTACTGCGCAGCAGAGTATCGCATTTTCAGAAAAATGAACCAACTGGAATACGCGTTTTTATGGTGTCCGGTCATGTGTCTTGTCAGGGCTGATTATTGATCGGAAGCTCGGATGAAGCCGAAGTTTCTGATAGCGGGTCAGTCAGTGTTCATAGTGTCGATTGACACACAGTTTTCTCCATCCCGGCAAAGGATGACGCGGGTTGTGTCGAGCTAGGTAGGTAGAGGATTAAGGAAGTATGATGGACACCGACTCACTGGAAGCACATATCTACTCAGCGTTTCCGATTATCAAAATCGAAACTGATGAAGAACCCCGGTTGCTGGATCAGTTGCGCGGCGTTTCTCGTCGAACCCACAGGGCATTAAAAACCTGGTCTGTTGCCAGCGGATTGCAGACTCTTGAAGGTGATCGTACGACTAAGAATTACCCCTACACCTGGGCAATCAAAGCAGACGACGATAGTGAATCCCATGACCCTGAAGCAGTGCTCGAGAAGCTCTCAAGCGATACTGAAAATACGATCGTCGTATTGCTGGATTTTCATCCGTTTTTGACTAACCCGCGAGTGCTTCGGCTGCTGAAAGAGCTTGCTTTTGAGTGTGATGATAAAAAAAACAAATTGATCCTGTTGAGCCACGCTATTACGGTGCCGGATGAAATTGCACGACTTACACAAATGTATGAAGTGTCTCTGCCGTCAGTCGTTGAGATTGCCAAGCTCGTTGATCAGGAGGCGGCGCTATTTAAAATCAAACGAAAGGACGAAACGCTCGCGATAGATCAAACCGCAAAGTCTTTGCTTATCAATAATCTGGTCGGCGTAAATACCTCTGATGCATTGCGGCTGATCAGAAATGCAATTTACGTGGACAATGCCATTACCGCATCTGATGTGCCCGAAATTAAAAAAGCAAAGTATGACTTAATTAGTCACTCAGGTGCGTTGACGTATGAATACGACACTTCATCGTTTGAGAATATTGGCGGTTTTGTTAATTTGAAATCGTGGGTGTCGAAAAGACAGAAAGCCATTTTATCTACATCTGTCGACGCTTCTGGGAATAAAGATCGACCCAAAGGTATTCTGCTGCTAGGTGTTCAAGGTTGTGGAAAGAGTTTGGCGGCGCGAGCACTGTCCGGTCAACTGGGTGTGCCGCTGATTCGACTGGATTTTGGTTCGTTGTTTAATAAATATGTGGGTGAGAGCGAGAAAAATATACGAGAGGCGTTGCATTCAGCTGAAGTAATGTCTCCGTGCGTGCTGTGGATTGATGAGTTAGAGAAAAGCATCACCAGTGGCAGTGACGACACAGGTGCGTCGAGTAGAATTCTCAGCTACTTGCTTAACTGGATGCAGGAAAACCGCTCCGGAACCTTTGTGGTGGCAACAGCGAATGACATCACAGCATTGCCGCCTGAACTCATTCGTAAGGGGCGTATTGATGAGATCTTCTTTGTTGATCTGCCGAGTCGCACAATTCGTATAGATATTATGCGGTCGGTCCTGCAGAAACGTGGTATTGACCCCGCTTTGTTTGATCTGGCTCGTATCGCCCGGGAATGTGACGGTTTCTCCGGTGCAGAGATTGAGCAGGCGGTGGTGGCGTCGCTTTACCATACGGAATACATCGACGCACCACTATGTGCAGATTCAATTATTCATGAGATGCAGCAAACCCAGCCGTTGTCGGTGGTTCGCGCAGAATCGATTGCAGCACTTCGTCATTGGGCGGCGGATCGCACCGTGCCGGTGGATGAGAACGATGATTCTGACAAAAGCGAAACGGTGGGTCGGCAAGCGGCTTAATTTTTCAGCCAGGCGCGTGACAAACTAATGACGGAAATAGGTGCAACTGAGTGATTACTGGTCCTTATGTGTAATCTGTCTTGTTGCAGGGGTTGTCAAAGTAGGTGCACTTCTTGATGTGTTCCAGTCTGCAGAGCCTGCCTCGCTTTAATGTGGCTGTGTGCCGGGGGATATCTCCTGGGCAAGCGATGAGAAAACCCTGCTTTGGCCTGTTTACTGCAAACTTCTGAAGATCAACTGGGTTATGACGTGTTTCACGGGTTGTTGATAATTTGAGTTGTCAAATATTATGCTGGAATCAGTTTTTCTATGAATTCTCAAGAGTTGCCAATACCAGAGCTTGAACCGTCCACGGATGGCGCCATTATCAAAGTGTTTGGCGTCGGTGGTGGTGGTTGCAACGCGCTTGCTCAAATGATCGCTGCGAATATTCATGGCGTGAAGTTTAAGTGTGTGAACACCGATCTCCAGGCACTAGCCAAATTCGAACCTGAAAATGTTATTCATTTAGGCAGTAGTCTGACCAGAGGATTGGGTGCTGGTGCTGATCCGGATGTTGGTCGTGCCGCCGCTGAAGAAAGTAAAGATGAGATCATCGCGGCCATCGGTAACGCTGATATGTTGTTTCTGACGGCAGGTATGGGTGGCGGTACTGGAACGGGTGCTGTTTCTGTTATAGCCAGAATTGCGCGGGAAATGGGTGTATTGACAGTCGCTGTTGTCACTGAACCATTTGCTTTTGAAGGCATAAAAAGAACCCGCGTCGCCGAAGCCGGATTGGAAGAGCTATGCAAAAACGCTGACTCTATGATCGTTGTGCCGAACGAGAATCTGCTTACTTATCTGGGACCTGACATCACTCTGATCAAGGCCTTCGCCGCAGCTAATGATATCGTTACCAATGCAGTACAAAGTATTGCAGAGTTAATTACCACTGCCGGTTTGATAAACGTCGATTTCGCGGATGTTAAATCTGTGATGACCGAGATGGGTCACGCGATAATGAGTACGGGTAGTGGCATGGGTGAAAATCGTGCTTATGACGCTGCTATATCTGCTATTGAGAGCCCGTTACTTAACAATGTTGATCTGCAGGAGGCCCGTGGGATACTCGCTAACATTAGCGCTAGTGCCGACTTGTCGATGGGGGAATTTCAAATTGTCGGTGATGTAATTCGTAGCATCGCAGCGGACAATGCGACGGTGGTTATCGGTACAGTATTCGATGAAAACCTGAACTATGAGATGCAGGTCACTGTTGTGGCGACAGGACTCAAACCGCCGGAAAAAAATGAAGCGAAGAAGACAGAAATAAAAAAGATAGTACGACCACCGCCTAAACCAAAGGCACCAGTGGTCGAGGCGGAACCTCCGCAGCAAGTAGATGCCGCAGCAGATTCGCCAGCAAGTGTTGAGACAGTGGTGCCCCCTTCAGAGGACGCAACACCCTCAAGTAGTGCGGAAGTATTGCCTGAGAATGACGGTGCAGATCAAGTGTCGGTCGCTGAATCGGAGACGCCTTGGAGTTTTGCCGGGGCATGGTCAGATGGCGCTGAAGAACAACCCTCCACGATGCCAATGCACAGTGCAGCCGCTCAGCAAGCAAAAGCACCAGCAGCACAAGAACCTAATGAGCAACCGGTGGCTGCATGTATTGTGTGCGGTGGTACATCTGATGTACATGAGGCGAAATGCCCGCTGAATAAAAATGCCGTCCAGGAGGTTGCTGATGACGATATTGAGATTGACGATAAAGGAGCTGCCAAAAGCAAGAAAGTAGCGATGGCAGGCGTCGCAGCAGGTGTTGTGGCTTTAGCGTCGATTTTTTACTTCGTGATGACCAAGTGGGATATGACTGGCAACCCTGATGCTGTTGTAAATAACGGCAAGCCCAAGGTTGAGATGATGCAGGAGGTTGTAGAAGCTGAAGACTAAGAGCACACAGATTTGGGCTCCTAAATTCAGTACATGCAGAGCAGCGACCGCCGCTCTTCGACTATGCTATGTTGTCAATAATTTTTTCCATCTGATTTTTGGACCATCAAGGTACCTTTCGTCTGGTGCAGACGATCCCAAATCCCCTGCCTTCTTTTTTATTAACAGGCATCTCCCTTCTTATTCATACTCCGTTTGATCTTGCTTGCAGCCGTGGCCTATAGCGATGTAATCCACTGTTTGTGAGATCGATCCGTGCCACGCACCCAGTTCTTCCAGTTCGCGCTTTGATAGCTCGTTTAAGTCTTTGTACAATTGATGTTTTAGTAAGCTACATTGGGAATGGCTGTGTTTGCTATTTTTGGATGACATGGTTTGCCTCTTCTTTGTGCAAGGTTTGCTTCTGTTAGCAGATAGATCTCCTGAAAATCGTTTGGTTCCGGCGTCGGTAGTAACAATTATAAATTGTTTTATTTTTGTTATAAATAGATTAGA
This sequence comes from uncultured Granulosicoccaceae bacterium, assembly GCA_938041955.1. Taxonomy (GTDB): domain Bacteria; phylum Pseudomonadota; class Gammaproteobacteria; order Granulosicoccales; family Granulosicoccaceae. The sequence continues at coordinate 46,631 of CALISD010000084.1, forward strand.
TTCTCCAGTGCTTTGGTGAATGCAGAACGCGATCGGGCTTAGAGCGAGCCGTTAAGTTCTGTATTTAGCAAACCTGCCCGGTGTCGAGATATTTTTAGAGCAGTGTATTAATATGTTTTTTGGCATGGTGAATAGGGTAAGCATAGTCAAGGTGGTTATGCACCGACAACCAGAAATCTGTTTCCACCATGAGTGGTCGGGGATTCCAGCTGTTATTGAAGTCATGCTCTTACAGATGCCCGTGTTGTTTGGCATCGACCTGCATCAGCCTGTGAAAATTGGGGCGGGGCGGACTGTTTACACAGTTCATTTAACGTATCGCCCAGGCTACGGCAGCGTCCAGATTGCGGGTACTACTTGAGACGCAACAGGGTGAGTGACTTCGGTAAAGTAATATGGCTGCCAGGTTGATTGTCTGTAACTAACCCAGGCGCACCATAAGCGAAGTAAGTCTGCCTGCGCCAATTGTTCCGAGAGGGCTGATAAAGCCGCCTCTATTTTGATTCCATACTTTCTAAGCTCCAATGCCATTGAAAAGCGGACGGTGCCTTATTAAGTAGTTAGCCACTTCGTGTGTTTTTGAATGGCCGGTATGCGTTTCTGTCGTTGTGTCGGGGATTTCCGGATAGGCCGTTGAGCTGAGTGGTGAATTTTGCGGTCGCGGAGGCCGTGCTGTTGCGGAAGGGTTGATAGACTTCCGCTCATGTGTCGTGCTTGGCAGTTTTTTAACCTTGATTTTTAGCCTCGCGCTATCTCGGGATCTAGACTGAAAACTGCTCCTGGAATACACGATGGAACCGATCGAGTTCACTCTCAGGTAGCTGATTAATGCCCGCTGCTGCTTTACGTCCCCCGCCGGTATCAAACTGGCGGCAAAGCTCGTCTGCTCCATCGCGTCTGTTAAGTGGTGCTCTGACACTTACCTGGTAGTTGTTATTGCCAATATCACTTAACAGTGCATGTGCGCGATCAGGAAAGTCCCGTGCCAGCTCGTTACCATAGACACCGCTTACACGTCTTGACCAGCTCTCGTGAGGAAACATAAAAAGCGCACAAGAGTCTGTCGTCAGTGAAGCTGCGATTGCCTTTGCGTTTGCCATGTCACTTGTGTAGCCGTCTTTCAGTGCTGCGAAAGTATCATCCTGGGCGATGAAGTCGAATGGGCTTTCATAGGGTAGTAATTTTTTAAACAATACATCGGGTGCGAAAAAAAGATCATCTATGGTGGCACCATAACCGTTGTAGTTAAGCAGTGTTCCAAGCTCTTCAAGTTGTGATAGCTCTGCTTCACTGAGATTTAAAGGGGCAGCAGTGGCAAGTGCCGATTGGTGTAAGTTGTCACCGTATGCAGCGGTCACAGCCCACCTTACATGAGCGCCATTAAGGTATTTATTTACCAGTAAGCCAGTGCATGTCTCTGCATCGGTATCAATATTTGCTGATAGGTTGCCAGCCTCAGGTATGTCACCTGGAAAGTGGTGGTCGAAGTAGATGACGTCAGCGCCGTTATCCAGTGCTGATTGCAGTGCGCCATGATTTTTATCCATGGAAATATCGAGCACGGTTAATCTATCGCCGGCTTTGGCAGATACTTGCTTGACCAGGTCGATATCGCGCTTAACACCTGTGACAAGCGTTGCTTCGCGAGGCTCCGCAAGACGTAGCTGAAGTAGGGCGCAGATGCCGTCTGCATCGCCGTTAAAAATATCGTAATCAGCCATCGTAATTTCTACTCTTAATAGTTGTTTTTCAGCTTGCGTTTAATTCGTGCTGATGTACCGATTGACGAATTTCACTGATCAGCGGTGGACCGCGATAAATGAAACCAGTGTACACCTGTACCAGTGAGGCGCCAGCGTCGAGATGCGCCACAGCGTCTTCGCCACTGAATATGCCGCCGCAACCGATGATAGGTATTTCCTTCTGCAACCGTTGCGCCAGATGTGTAATTGTCTGGCGAGCTTTGTCGGTCAATGGTTTGCCGCTGAGGCCGCCGGTTTCATCTGCGTGAGTTGATTGCAGTGTCGGTCGTGAAGAGGTGGTGTTGCCAGCTATGATCGCATCAATCTTTAAGGCTCTGGCGGTATCGCAAAAATCCGTCAGGTCTTGTTCTGCCATGTCGGGGGCGATTTTAACGGCAATCGGGACATAGCGGCCATGCTTCTGCGTGAGTTCCTGTTGTGTCTCTTTAATGGCGCTAAGTAATTTTTGCGTCGCATCTCCGACTTGCAGGTCGCGCAGGCCCGGTGTGTTGGGTGATGAAATATTGACGGTGATATAGTCAGGTAGGGAATAGATTTGGCGCATGCACTGTTGATAGTCCTCGTGCGCGAGCTCAAGCGGAGTGTCTTTGTTTTTACCAATATTAATGCCGAGTACACCAGTGAATGCGGTAGCCCGGACTCGATCGGCCAGATAAGCGACGCCCTTATTGTTAAAGCCCATTCTGTTAATGACGGCAGAGTCTTCTTTCAGCCGGAACATACGGGGTTTTTCGTTTCCCGGTTGAGGTCGCGGGGTAACGGTACCAACCTCGACGAAGCCAAAACCGAATTGCGCCAGGTGGCTGTAGTAATCGGCGTTTTTGTCGAGCCCGGCGGCGAGTCCAACCGCATTCGGGAAGTCGATTCCCATCACTGTCCGTTTACGGTCTGTGATTTTGGTATTGCCCATTGATCGGAGCAGTCGTGCGGGTGTGTTGTTTATCGCACTCAGCGCGAAATCGTGAGATTTTTCGGCGGGCATTCGAAACAAAAGGCTTCGTAGGGCGGGATAGATCACTGCAACAATCTTGTTTGGCTTTCGGTGCCGCGAGTTTACGTGCAAGTGAGTGAGCTTGCACTTCATGTTCTGTGTGTATGCCTGGCGGCCGGTGATTAATATTTCCTGTTTTCCCGAAAACAGGCTGCCCAGCGACGGGCTTTAAGCGTAAAATAGCGGAGTGAATGTATATCCTGACACTTTGCCAAAAGCCCTCGCCAAAGGGCTTGCCCCTGTCTACATGATTAGTGGGGACGAACCGCTGCAATTGATGGAAGCTGCTGACTCAATTCGTGCAGCTGCCCGAGCAGCGGGTTTTTCCGGTACAGAACGCTACCAGGTTGATAACGCACGCTCGTTTGATTGGCAGGCGCTGGCAATGTCTGGAAACACCATGTCGTTGTTTGGTGATAAAAAAATTGTTGGTCTGCACATTCCTGCTGGCAAGCCGGGCACAGAGGGTGCCAATGCATTAAAAAAATGGTGTGAATCGCCACCTGAGGATACGATCTTACTGATCACCACCGGTAGACCGGAAGGGCGGTTCCAAACCAGTGCGTGGTTTAAGGCGATAGACAAGGCGGGTGTCACTATGCAGGTGTGGCCTTTATCGACGGCGAAGACGCGCAGTTGGGTTGAGCAGCGAATGGCCAGCGCCGGGGTGTCAGCGGATGCTAATGCTGTCGATTTGCTGGTGGAGCGCGTGGAAGGTAATTTACTTGCCGCCAAGCAGGAAATTGAAAAGCTCGCCATATTGTACGCAGACCAATCGGTAGGTCCGCAAGAAGTGCTCATGAGTGTCACCGATAGTTCCCGCTACACCATTATTGATTTGATCGATGCGGCATTAAATAGCGAGACTGCCCGTGCAATAAAAGTACTTAACAGCCTGCGGGCGGCAGGTGATTCGCCGGTGTTGATTTGCTGGCACCTGGGCAGTGAAGTGCGCAAAATTAATTCGGTACTGAGCCGTATTGATCAAGGAGAAAATCCGGCGCAGGCCATGTTTAAATCAGGTGTATGGAAAAACAAGCAGGCGCTGGTGGGTAAAGTGATGCGGGATCGTAAAAGAGTGTTCTGGTTGCGCGCCAGTGCTGACTGCAGCTATCTTGATTTGCTATCCAAAGGAATGGCAAGCGGTGAGCTGTGGACTGAGATCGCCTCTTTTGTCATCCGATTGAGCGGTTCTCGCTGGCCATTGACGCGCGTTAGTGATATCACTTAGCTTTTTGTCGGTGGTCCCGGAAGTTCGAGCAAACGGATTGGAAAACCTCAAGCGTTTTCAAAGCAGTGATAGCGCTGTCGTGAGGATAATGTATTTTGTGAATGATGGGCAGTCCACTGTGACGCAGTTATGCAAAGCCTGGCCAGCAATTTGAGAATAAAACCGTGAATAAAAACGCTAACATCGAATCATCGGTTGAGAGCTATATGCACGACCTCGGTAGTCGCGCACGCGCGGCGAGTCAGGTCATTGCCAATGCCGATGGTCAGACGAAAAGCCGTGCGTTGAATGCTATCGCTACAGCACTGCTGGATTCAGAAGCTACGCTCGCAAAGCAGAACAAGAAAGATATGGAAGCAGGGCAAGCCTCTAATCTTTCTGATGCACTGCTTGACCGGCTTGCGCTGACCCCCGCCAGAATAGAATCCATGGCAAACGGTTTAAGGCAGATTGCTTTGTTGCCGGAGGCCATTGGCGAACTGAGCGATATGAAATATCAACCCTCCGGTTTGCAGATAGGCAAAATGCGGGTGCCGATAGGTGTGATTGGGATCATCTATGAGTCCCGTCCTAATGTGACCGCAGATGCTGCAGCGCTGTGTTTGAAGGCCGGCAATGCCACCATTTTGCGTGGTGGTTCAGAGGCGATTAACTCCAATGTGGCGATCGCGTCTTGTATCCAGCAAGGCCTCGATGCAGCGAGCTTGCCGGCAGATGCAGTACAGTTTGTTGAAACCACTGATCGTGCTGCAGTGCTTGCGCTGATTCAGATGCAGGAGTTTATAGATGTGGTGATACCGCGCGGCGGCAAGGGGTTGGTGCAACGCATCAGTGAAGATGCACGTGTGCCTGTTATTAAGCACCTTGAAGGGTTATGTCATATCTACATAGACGAATTTGCCGATATCGATATGGCGATCAGTGTCGCGTTAAATTCCAAAACCTATCGCTATGGCATATGTGGTGCGATGGAAACCCTGTTGGTTTCACGCGAGATTGCAGCGAATGTATTGCCAGCGCTGCATCAGAAGTTGATAGAAAAAGGCGTTGAGGTACGTGTTTGCGAAAAGACCAAAAGTGTCTTGCCCAACGCACTGGACGCCGCGGAAGAAGATTGGGCAACCGAGTATCTTGCCCCGGTACTGTCTGTTCGTACGGTAGATAACATGCAAGCTGCCATGGACCATATAGCCAAATACGGATCCGGTCACACTGATGCGATCATCACTGACAATCTGAGCAATGCCCGGCAGTTTACCCGTCAAGTGGATTCCAGCTCTGTCATGGTGAACGCATCGACCTGCTTTGCTGATGGCTTTGAATACGGACTGGGGGCGGAGATCGGCATCAGCACCGATCGTTTGCATGTTCGTGGTCCTGTCGGAGTGGAGGGGTTAACCACTCAGAAATATGTAGTGTTTGGTGAAGGAACCACTCGTTGAGTGATATGGGCGGCGTGTCGGGTGGATACAATTGAACAAGCTGTCGCTTAGTATTGGCTTATACGGTGGCTCGTTTGATCCGATCCATATCGGCCATTTGCGCACTGCCCTCGAGGTAAAGCAGCAGCTTAATTTAGATGAACTGCGGTTTATTCCGACTGGCAATCCGCCACACAGATCTCGCGCAAAAGTAGATGCCGTACATCGGCTGGCGATGCTGGAACTGGCCATTGCTGAGGCTCCCGGTCTGGTGATTGATCGGCGTGAAATCGATGCACAAAAGCCCTCGTACACTTTTGAAACGCTACAATCGATTCAAAATGACTACCCGCAAGCCGAGCTGACGCTGATCATCGGCACTGATCAATTCAGTGTGTTTGATACCTGGCATCGCTGGCAGGAGTTGCTGCAGCTGGTGCAAGTGGCTGTGATGGAGCGGCCGGGGGAGTCGTTGTCCGGGGTTGCGCAGGAAATTTTGCAGGATGAATCGGCCAATGTCACTTTATGTCCGGTAACACAGCTGGATATTTCCTCGACCAGAATCAGGCGGGAACTACAGCAAGGAACGGATATCCAGTTTTTGGTACCCTATGCAGTACGCGATTACATTAACCAACATCGCCTCTATAGCGGATCTGCCGACTAAATCGGATTTCCGATACCCAAATTTCGTCAGCTGGCACGTGTTGCCCTGGCACCTGAGTAACTTATGAACGCACTGGATTTACAAAAGCTGACTGTCAATTCTCTTGAAGATCTCAAGGGGCAGGATATCGTTGTGCTTGATGTCGCTGACCGTACCTCAGTGACTGACTGGATGGTGGTAGTTACCGGCACCTCGGCGCGGCACGTGAAATCACTTGCCAGTGAGGTGGTGGAAAAATCCAAAGAAGCGGGTGTGCGGCCACTGGGTATGGAAGGCGAGGAAGACGGCAACTGGATCCTTGTTGATCTGGGTGATGTGCTTGCCCACGTGATGACCAGAGAGAGCCGTGATTTTTACGCGCTGGAAAAACTGTGGGGCATTGCTGACCCCGAAGAGTTGGCCGACAGCGAAAATCAGGACGATCAAGCGGCAGGGTGATGTTTGCCGGTATTTGTTAAAAACACGATAGTCTGGCTTTGTCATGGAGATACATCTGCTTGCCATCGGAACAAAGATGCCCAAGTGGGTCGAAGACGGCTACTCGGAATACGCAAAACGGCTCGGTCGTGATTGCACTTTGAAGTTACGTGAGATTCCCTCTCCCAGGCGTAGCAATTCCCAGGACAGCGCATCGGTGTGTAAGCGTGAGGGTGAATTGTTGCTGGAAGCGGTGCCGAAGGGCGCTTATGTGATTGCTCTGGATGAACATGGCAAGTTGCAAAGTACAGAATCAATCGCTAAGAAGTGTCAGCAGTTAAGTGAGGACTCATTGCCGATAGCATTGCTGGTGGGTGGCGCTGATGGGCTTTCTGATCAGGTGTTACAGCAGTGCAGAGAGAAATGGTCGCTGTCCAGGCTGACATTCCCTCATGCCATGGTGAGAGTTATTGTGGCAGAGCAAATTTATCGTGCCGTGAGTTTATTGAATAATCATCCCTATCATCGTGCCTAGGAGCTTGTCCGAGAACTATGATCTACTGCGGTCGCGATATTTTGGCCAGCTATTTCGATCCATATCGTTAAAGAAGAATGACTATTCGCCTCTATCGATCGAAATATCCGACCTAAAATCTCACAACCTCGCTACGACCCTGGTTCTCGGACAAGCTCCTGGTTTGGTTGCATTCTTAACTGGTCTCTCAAGTGGTTGCTAAAACAATTGTTCTTGCATCAGGTTCTGCACAGCGCAAAGCATTATTGCAGCAGATCGGAATCGATCCGCTGTGTGTGGCGGCAGATATCGATGAGACACGTCTTAGTAATGAGAGCGCTCAGGTGTATGTGCAGCGCCTGGCGGTTGAAAAATGTCAGACAATTCTGCAACAGTATCCAGACGCGATTGTCATTGGTGCAGACACCGCAATTGCAGCAGGTGATCAAGTCTTCGGTAAAGCCGCAGGTGTTGATCAGGCCCTCGCTACCTTGTCACGTCTATCAGATAGCCAGCATAGTGTGGTGACAGGTGTTGCTGTAGCGACCGGTGCCGAAACTCGAGATTGTGTTTGTGAAACGAAAGTGGATTTTAAACCGATCAGTGGCGAAGAAATTCTGGCTTATTGGAACACCGGAGAGCCACAGGGCAAAGCGGGTTGTTATGCGATTCAGGGCATGGGAGCAATATTTGTGAAGTCGCTGCATGGTTCCTACACCAATGTGGTGGGATTGCCGCTTTATGAAATGGCCGAGCTGTTGCGATATTTTGGTTTGCCGGTACTTAAGTAGCGCTTTCTCACTCCTTTGTTGTGAAATGGCTGCATTCCGGCGGTCGATAAATAAAATAAACTGGCGGTCCGTATGCATACCCTGCTAAACAAATTATGATGCTGCATGACTGAAGAAATCCTGATCAACATTACTCCGCAGGAAACCCGTGTAGCGACCGTTGAAAACGGCGTGCTGACGGAGATGTGCATAGAGCGGCGCGCCAAAACCACGATGGTCGGCAACATCTACATGGGCAAAGTGGTACGAGTGCTGCCCGGGATGGACGCGGCTTTTGTCGAAATCGGGCTTGATCGGGCTGCTTTTCTGCATGCGTCAGATATTGCCGAAGGCACCACCATCGATGAAATGGGTGAGAAATCACATCGACCCATACGTGAAATACTGCGTGAGGGTCAGTCGCAATTAGTGCAAGTGATCAAGAACCCGCTCGGTACCAAGGGTGCACGCCTGACTTCAAATATCACCACCCCGTCGCGATACCTTGTGTATATGCCCGGCGACAGTTCGATTGGTGTGTCGGCAAAAATAGAAGACGAGGAAGAGCGCGAGCGCTTGCGGGGTATTCTTGAAACCCTCCAGTCTCAGGAAGACAGTAACAATGGTTTTATTGTGCGTACCGCGGCGGAAGGTGTGGGTGAAGAAATTCTAGTCAGTGAGGTCGTGTTTCTGAAGAAACTCTGGGCCTCGATTGAGGCGAGTATCAAAACGACTAAACCGGGTGAGTTGGTTTATGCAGACCTGCCGCTGGTGAAGCGCACGTTGCGGGATCTGGTTGGTGTCTCTGTTGAGCGTATTCGAATTGATTCACGCGAGTCTTATATGTCTGCAAAGGGCTTTGCCACGGAATATCTCCCGGAGATTGTAGATTGCATTGAGCACTATCCGGGTGAGCGCCCGATCTTTGATTTATACGGCGTGGAAGATGAAATTCAAAAGGCACTGGAGAGACGGGTGCAATTGAAGTCCGGTGGGCATCTGGTGTTTGATCAAACAGAATCAATGACCACCATTGATGTGAATACCGGCGCCTTTGTCGGGCACCGTAATCTTGAAGAAACTATTTTTAAAACCAATCTTGAGGCAGCACAGGCAATATGCAGGCAGCTGCGATTGCGGAATCTTGGTGGAATCGTGATTATCGATTTCATTGATATGACCGTTGATGAGCATAAGCGTCAGGTAATGCGAGCCATGGAAAAAGCCCTCGATCGAGATCACGCAAAAACACAGGTGTGTGATGTCTCCTCGCTGGGCCTGGTTGAAATGACCAGAAAGAGAACCAGTGAAAGCCTTGAGCAAACCTTGTGTTCGGAGTGTCCCACTTGCTCCGGTCGCGGATTGCTGCGCACGGCGGAAACGGTGTGTTACGAAATTTCACGGGAAATAATCCGCCAAGTGCGGCAGTTTGATGTCAAATCGCTTACTGTTGTCGCCGCACCTGATGTCGTTGAATTATTTCTGGACGAACAGTCAGATTACTTTGCGGAACTTGAATCGTTTGTAGAGAGACCGGTGCGCCTTCAGCCTGAGTCAATGTACAATCGTGATCAATATGATGTGGTCATTGTTTGACCCGTTGGTGTCAGCGCCTGCACAAGGTGTAGCGAGCGTCCTGGGGTTGTCTGGAAGTGGAATCACGGGCGGTGAGCCTGAGCCGCTCGTTTGGCGTCTCCTGGCTGTACACCGAATATTGAGAATGTAGTAACTTTTCAGACTGTGACTTCCCGGTCTGTTCTGACCCGGCTAACCAATACGCCACGCACTTGTTGTGTGCCAGGAATTATTATTAAACCATTATGGTGATAAGCGCACTTACAAAAACAGGTAAGTGGATGCTGTATCTGCTCGCAGCGATATTAATTTTAATCGCGTTACTTGCAGCCAGCGTCCGACTCGCTGTTTTTTATAGTGAAGACTATAGCGAGCGCTTAGCGTCGCTGGTGAGCTCGTATGTGGGCAGCCCGGTTGAGATTGGCGAAGTCGATCTGGTGTGGAACCGGTTTGACGCCAGCGCGAGCCTTAAGGATATTCAAATCCAATCAGCAGACGGCTCTGAAACCGTGCTTGAGCTGCCAAAAATCGAATTACAGCTAAACGTAAGAGACATGCTGCTAGAGCGCAACCTGAGTGTGCGCAGCGTGCAACTGAACAATTTGTCTTTGGTTGTGAGTTACGAAGGACGTGGTCGGCTGCAAATGTTGGGAAAAGGTTTGGTGGAACAAACCCTCAATGACAAGGCGACGGATGATCCCGGTTCCGTCGGTGACATGGTCGCTACCGACGCAACTATTGCGCAAGGTGCCGCAGATAGCGATATCTCAGGCCGCGGCTACAGTGTGCTTAACTGGTTGTTCAACGCGGAACGTATATCCATCCTCGATAGTGATATCACGCTAACCGACAGTACTCGTGATCGCGAATATAAAGTGGATAACGTTAATATCAGGGCATTCAACGATGGAGACTTGCATCAGATACGCGTAAGTAGTGCGCTGCCTGGTGAAATCGGTCAAGCCAGTTTGGCGTCTTTTGACTTCACAGGTAAAGCCGATGACATCAGTGCGTGGAACGGACAGTTCTATGTGAATACCTCAGGCCTGAACCTTGATCGCCTGTCAGAGATTTTGCGCCATCCCTCGCAACAACTGGGGGGTACCACCGACTTGCAGCTGTGGGGTAAGTGGAGCGGCACCCGAATCAATGAGGTTCGAGCCGTTGCGTCCGGGCGTGATATTGAACTGCGTAACGTCAATGCTGCCTACAACGCGAATTTGAATGCGAGTAGTGTCAATGTTGATCTTGACTGGTTGCGAACAGAGCTTGGTTGGCAATTGAATTTCAGTCGGTTGACGGCTGTGTTGGACAGCGACGATGTGCGGCTTGATGGGTTGGATTTGCACGTTGAACGTCGCTCTGATGGTAACAAGCACTTTAGGGTTTCCGGGCCGGATATCGACTTGCAATCCCTGCGACCTGTCTATGCATACGTCGATGCTATTTTGCCTGCTGATGCACCGATTAAGTCACAAGTGCTGCGGCGTGGCTTGTTAAAGAATTGGTTGGTGGGTGGTAAAACGGTAGCAGGTAAGCAAGAACTCACTGAGCTTTCGGTGGAGGCCAGTGATCTTTCGGTTGATCCCTATGGCGAGCTCCCCGGTTTCAGTGACTTATCTGCGGTAGTAAGTTACCGCGATAATGCAGGGGAACTGATGATCCAAAATCAGGATGTCAGCTTGTCGCTGCCAAAGATGTATGAGCAACCGCTGCCAGTGATTAATGCTGACGGCGTGATAAGATTTTTACGCTCGCAAAAAGACACTACGGATCAGTTCCCTGACGGTCAAGGTGCTGACAGTCCGGCAGGCCCGCTCTGGAAAGTGGTTACTGAAGATTTTCGTTTGTCTTCGCTTGACCTGAACACCTCGCTGACTTTTAGTTTGCAGGGCAACAGGGATGGAGCACGACCTGTAGATTTACACGCCAACATTCTTAACGCCAACCTTTCACACCTGAAAAACTACTTCCCGACGCGGGTGATGAAACCAAAGTTACTTGCCTGGCTGCAAGCTTCACTTATTGAGGGTGATGTAGTGCGTGGCCGGGTTGAAGTAAAAGGTGACCTCTCTAACTATTTGCCAGCTGAAGGCATTGGGCATTTTTATGCTGAAACAGATGTTGTTAACACCACCCTAAAATTCAAACCGGATTGGCCTGCGGTAAAGAACATGGATGGCAATCTCAGTTTTAGTGCGGCGGCTATGCGTGGGCGTGTGTATCAGGGAAGTTTCAGAGAAGCCAAGTTTAGCGATGCGCGCCTGTTTATTGCAGATTATAGAGCACCAATTCTTGAGCTACAAACAAATGCAATTGGTCCATTGGCAGACATGTTGGATTTTGTTCAAACCGGTCCAATGGCTGCAAAAATCGGCCGCGCTTTTGGCGACGCTACTGGTAATGGTACGTCGCGAGTCGCACTGAATCTCGATATTCCTCTAAAGAAAAAATTGCGGGATAGCTTGGCATTCAATGGTGAAATACTGCTCGATAATGCACAGATTAACGCCCGACGGTTCGGTGTTAACCTCGAATCCGCCACTGGCAAAGTCAGGTTTAACCAAAACGGTATCCTGGTAGATGACTTGCTGGTGCGTTATCAGGGGTTGCCACTGGCGGTGTCGGCCATACAGAAAAGCAACTCTGGCAAGCAAACCAATCGGCTTACCATTGAAGGGCCAATGGCGGTGTCGAGTGTGATGCAATCTTACGGCCTGCCGTTGGTTGATCAATTTGAAGGGGTGTCTGATTGGAAAATTGACATCGACACCACACGGCGTGGGAAAGGGCAAAAAGCACGGGTTGAATTTACCGCGACGAGCGATTTATCCGGTACTGAGTTTAAGTTCCCGATACCGTTGACTAAAAGTGCCGACAATTTACATGAAGTGCGTCTATACCGTGATTTCGCTGCGCTGGAAAAAGACTGGTGGGTCGAGCTGCCTGGTCTGGTGCAGGCCCGTATTCGAGTCGGCGATGATAGCAAGGTCGAGAGCATGGCTATCGCTCTGGGTAAGTCAAACAATACGGTATTGCCGTGGCGTGGCATCGCGCTGCACGGTGATGCTCAGCGTGTGGATGCGTTGGGCTGGCTGAAGCTTGCGTTGAGCTTTCAGTCTGACAGCCAATCAAAGGGAGAGGCTTTTCCATTGTTTGCGAAAGTCACTGGTCAGCAAATGGTGATAGGCGATCAGGCCCTTGATGAGATGGTTTATATCGCCTATCGCGATGGAACCCATCAGGTGCATCGTCTTGAAAATCCGCTGGTCAGTGGAGAAGTTATGTTGCGCCGCAACCCGACATCAAACGAACCGTTGGTGGTGCGCCTGGATCGGCTCGATAAGCGTTTGCTGACGGCGGTTGCAGCAGCGGAGGATGATTTGGCCAGGAATGGGGTGACAAGTCGGTCATATGACCCACGAGACCTGCCGGCGCTTGATGTCACTGTAAAGGAATTGAAATGGGATAATTGGCGTTTGGCGAAGGTGGCATTTCGATCGCAGCCTTCCGAGCGCGGGATGCACATTTCTGCATTAACTGCGAAGCAGAATGCGATGCGGCTGAGTGGCAGCGGCAGGTGGGATATTTTAAGTTCTTCGGATGGTAGCAGTGCCCATTCGACCCGCCTCGAAATGAATGCCAGCTTTGACGACTTTGGTCAGTCTATTAGTGCTGTTGGCGGTGGCAACTCGTTTGCTGAAGGTTTGGGTGAGGCGGGCTTGTCCCTGTCATGGCCGGGTCCGGGTTACGCGCCTGATTTGGAGGCGATGAGTGGCCAGCTATTATTTAATCTACGCGATGGCAGAATTCTTGGTGTTGAGCCTGGTGCCGGCCGTATTCTGGGTCTCTTCGCACTTCAGGCGCTGCCAAGAAGGCTCACGTTAGATTTCCGCGACATCACAAAGACCGGGCTTGAGTACACCAGCCTCAGTGGCAATCTATCTATCGCCAATGGCGAGGCCCGAACCAACGCTATTGCGGTAACTGGTCCTGTGGCAGAAATTTTGATCCACGGAAGTACCGACTTTATTGCCAGAACCTACGACCAGACGATTGATGTCCTGCCTCGTATCAGTGGTGCGTTGCCGCTTCTCGGGGTGTTATCAGGTGGACCGGCAGCGGGCATTACAGCATTGCTCGCGGACGGTATTTTAAGGGGAATTGGCGTTAATCTGGATGAAATCGGACGCCGCCAATATACATTGACAGGGGATTGGGATAGCCCGCAATGGCAAACTGTTAAACTCGCGACGCCGGCAGTAACCAATAGCACTGGCGGTCGCTAGTGATTGGCGGTGGTAAGGAGTCGCATCAGTGTCTTGGCGGCTTTTGTTTTATCAAGCCTCATCGTCGGCTCTGTCTCGGGTGCTGCGGGGGTGCATTCCTTGTGAGCGTTTCTCACCAGTTGCCTGACCTGTTGCAGGTCAATTGACGGGTAGTTCTCTCGCAGGTGGTCAATTTGACCGGCAAAGTCACTCAGTAATTCGTCGCGGAATGCCTGATGTTGGTTGGCCTTCTTTTTTGTTTTCGTGAGTTCCGGGTGTTCTATCTGGAATTGCAATTCCTCAATGTTGTCGGCCTCTCGCAGCAGTTTGCTGACAAAGTGCAGCTGTCTCTTTCGCGCACCATGGGCTTTGATCTCAGCGCAATGTGAAATGGCATCCAGCACCGATGGTTCAATGGGTAGTGCCGCACGTACTTTTGGCTTCATTGCGACTAACTGACTCGCGAGCGCGGTAATCTGATGAGCATTGCGTTTCCGTTGCGATTTGCTCTCAATGTCGGGCACATCGTCGTCCGCTAGGTCGTCAGTGGCGGGTTGATTTGAAAAAGGCTTATCAGGGGTAGAATTCATGGCGATTGTTGGTTTTATGTTGCAGAAAAGTAACAGTTTGTGTTGACATCGTTTGTGTAGAAAAGTTAATGTTGTATAACGTTTGGAAAGTGGCACTTACGGTAGTATTTGGTGTCAGATTTTTACAACATGGATGTCCGCCTATCGTTGAATTATACAGCGAAGCTGCGGTCTTTTATTGAATCCCCCTGGCGCTTTAAGCCAAGAGTTTGAGGTACGAATGAAATTATCATTGCTAGCAGTAACTATTTCTGCCTTCAGCGCGGTGCTGTGCATGAGCAATGTTCACAGCGCCTCTGCGACAGAAGGTTTTGCAACCGGCACAGAATATAGTCTTTTGGGTACTGATTCGGTGGCATTTGGGCCCGGAATAGTCAGTGAAACCAAAAGCGCGTTGTTGTTTAAATTGTCCTCAACAGAAGAGTTTGATGTTGAGACGGGTGAAAATGGCAAGGCATGGTCGGGTGATCTCGCCTTTGACAGAATAGATTTCCTTGGCCCGGGCGAGGTGCGTATGTACGATCTGACCGATGGCTTTTCCTACTCGGCGGGCTTCGACATCGAATCCAGCGACGATTTTGACAGTCAGTCTGAAATCATCAGCAGCCGGCAGTTGGGCATTCACTACGGCCGGTTAGGTCCGGAAAACTACAATTCCCTGGATGTCAGCTTCCGCCACTTTAATACCGAAACGCCTTCCGGGGATGCACAGGAAGACAGTGAACTTTGGTCGTTGGGCGTCACCACCGGGCGTCGGTTTTCTCTCACGGGCCTAGATTCAAGCGATCCGTTATGGACAGTCTCTTTGCGGGGTCAGTTTAACCTGATAGAGAGTGACACCATTGATGAGGCGCTTGAAAATCAGCAATGGTACGTGTCACCCGGTCTACAGTGGCGTCGGGACAGCTTTAAGTTAAGTGCTGATGTACTGATGCCGTTTATGCAATCAGGTGAACTCGAAGAAGAGTCTGATTATCGAGTTCGGGCGAAAATCCAGAAGCAATTCTAGGTGAACTTCGCTTTTAGCTGTTCGACCTTCTGGGAGTCGCTAAGAGTAACTATTCAGTCTGAAGTCAACTGAATGAAGAGCACGAACGACAACGCCTATGGATACGACAGGTGTGCCCTGAACAGGCACCCCTAGAACGCTATCGTATCCCACCCTGGCAGTGTAAGACTGCCATCGCTCAGTAGAAATTTTTCTTTTGCTTTGAGCTGTCCGTAGTGGCGCTTGATGTTGCTTTCCTGCAGCTTGCCAAAAGACGTACGGAAGATCATGTCTTTTGATGGTAGCTCGTCTAAATTACCGAGCAGCGCC
Source organism: uncultured Granulosicoccaceae bacterium (assembly GCA_938041955.1). GTDB lineage: Bacteria > Pseudomonadota > Gammaproteobacteria > Granulosicoccales > Granulosicoccaceae. The sequence continues at coordinate 62,156 of CALISD010000084.1, forward strand.
TTATCGGTTCCCACCAATATTTTCTTGTAGCGATTTTGTTGTTCGTAATCGTCGATCCATTGCCGCACTTTAGGAAACTTTGGTTTCATAGAGAATGAGGTATCGACCACCACCAGCACGGGCACTTTGTTGCTGTTCTCATAGACGTGAGTCGCAACCCATGCCACCGCGTGCAATAGAATAAACGCAGCAAATATTTTTACGTATTTCATATTCACATTTCTGAGTTCAACAGATTGCCAATGCGATAGGAGGCAGACTCGGCACTGGACTCAATGTAAGCCCCTTCTGCAAGGCTCGCCATTGACTTTAAATGTTCTGACGACAGTTCGTAGGCGATAGTGTGAATCGGGATGCCAGTCCATTGCATAACATCGACGACACTGTCGTAGGTCAAGCCTTTGTTGGTCTCGCCATCTGATAATACAAATATAACCAATTTATGATCAGGGTGTGATTTCGCAAATTCCGTAAGTTGATGCAGAGCGACCATGACAGCATCGTTGGTCGCTGTGCCACCAAGTGCTGATAGCCTTTCTACCGCCCCGATAAAGAGAGATTTCTGTTGTACAGAAAAAGGCCGAATATATAGATCAACATTAACTTTACTGTTGTAGCTCACCAGTCCGATTGAATTGGTTGAGCTGATCAGATCGGAGGATTCTATTAGCGCGCGCTTAAGGTTTTTTAACCTGGTGCCATCCATTGAGCCAGATACATCAGCTACAAACATCGCAGCAATGGGTCGACCGCCGGATTTTTTGTCTTTCCATATTTTTTGCGCGCTGAAAATGGTAGCTCCACTTTCTAATGCATAGCTACTTTGGTAGTTGGACTGTTGCCCGAATCCGTACTCACGAGTTAAGCGTTGATTCTTTTCGATGAACTGCGCGAACAGTTCGAGTACTTCAATTTCCGTGGCATCTGCCTTGGGTGTTGCATATAGTGGACTGTCATGCCGAACACCGAATGGCACAAACTCGTAGTCGCCCATACCCTTTACGTTTACCCATGATTGATGTTCCATCACCAACGCATCAAGCACGCCGCTATTTACTGCAGCGTCGCGCATTTGCAATGTGTTTTGTGCAACGAACGGAACACCTGCCTGAAATGCCTCGAATGCGCTGGCGACATCAGGTGCAAGAAATTGCCCTTCATCGCCCTCTGCAAATTCATTTAATATTGTCAGTAGAAAATTCAACCCTGTGCTTGACTGGTACGGGTTGGTATAGCCCATTGAAAAAGATCCACTTGTGACCGCGTTGAGGAGCTTTTGAATGTCTAGTTTATTGTTGCTTGTTATTAGATCCTTCTTCGATTTGCGAACGATTACCCCTGCAGTATTGGGGGCGGTCACTGCTGCTACCTTACGTACGTTTATGCCCTGTGCTGAAAGCATGTCGCCCCACAGCTCGTTGCTGGGTGAAAAGGCATCCGGCACATACCGCTGCGACAAAATAAATTGAGCGCCCAAACCAGAGGCGATTTTTCGTATGCCTATCTGGGCTGTTTTGCCGTTGCCAACTTTAATTCTCTGTTGGTTGAATTGATCAGCCATTTCGATGTAGAAGCCGTCTCGCCCGGAACCTGCCTTTTCTGAGGAGGTGAATATTTCAACGGCCTCAATGCTTGAACTGTCTCTGGCATCGAGCGTCATCGGGTATTCGTTAATACTTGGTAAAATAGACAGTAGATTGGTTTGTGATAATTGAATATTTGCTCGAAAGGTGTTTTCGCGCTGGCTGTATTGAATTTCACTGTCAATGATGCTGTCGAGTTGTTCGACAGCTTTTTCTTTACTGTCGATACTGCCCGGTCCGCACGCCGTCACTGACAACAGTGTCAGCAGTAGTGGGATGAGCTTGCGCATATGTTTTTGGTTGATTTGTAGTGTCGTCACTGAGTGTTCCCCCTGTACCGTACTAATATTAGTTGCTTTGTTGGCGTGCGATGTCAGCCAAATCATTGAGTCTTGCCAATGTTTCAGTGCGTTCAAATTTACCGATTTCTTCGATATTGGCTACTTCGATTGAGGTGTCGGTTAGCGCTTGAAACAGTTTTTGGTTTGAGCTAATTAATTTTTTCAGCCTATGGCCTTGATCTGCAAGTTGGCGTTGTGAATCTTCGTTGTTGCTCTGCCGTTTAAGGCTGGATATGGTGTGTCCAACGCCCACCATATCTGAAAGATTCTGCAATGCTTGGTTCTGCACGCGTCGCGCAGCATTTAAATAGGTAGAAGCGCTGAGGTTTTTTCCATCAAAGCGGTTGGCAATCACTTCGTGAAAGTCGTTCAGTAAATTGTTCAGCGTTTTAGCCTGTTTTTCACCTTCGTTAATATCAAGATCTTCCAGGCTTTGTTGTAGCTTTGAGAGTCGGCCGAGCATTTCCTGATGATCCTGCTGCTCTACTGCTCGAAGTTCTCTGAGAACATCAAGGTCAACAAATCCATACATGCGGTAAAGAAGTGGAACCGTAATGATGGCCAGCAGGCACAATGCACCGTAGACCAGTGCTATTAGCCAATCGGGTCTAAACCACCAATAGAATGCTGCGAAGAGCGCTACTGAGAGCGCGATAGCGAATCCTAATACTGCTTTCACGGCTATCCTCTTATAAGAGCGTTGAGTGTGCATTGTACCGTGATAGGGCAATTCTGCACTTTCCTATATAGAAAGCGGCCAATATAGAAAATTAAGGCTATGGGTAAAGTGGGGGCTGCTGCGGATTATTCAATAACGGTGAAGGCTATGGCTTTGAGTCGGATTGACATTTTTCCGCGTTTGTACTGCTCTATCTGAACCGGGATAGGCAGATCGTCCGGCCCGATTGAGGCAAACCAAGTCACCGTATGGCGATTGCTATTAGCACGCTGGCGGTCAATGCGAGTGGTTTTGAGTAAGCCGATATCGGTCTTTAAAGAAACCTGTCCCCTAGAGACGAATGTGATGACTTCTGTGCCAGATTGCTCGAGCAATTTAACCGAGAACTCTTTGGCGTCCGGGTTTTCATTGAGGTGGCTCATGACCGTTAAAGTCATTGATAAGCGATCAACCGCATCGTCGTCAATTTTGAAGGTTTCGGACTTTCCATTGCGAATGCTGGTGGCCAGACCATTTTTGCGATCATAAGTCGTGGTGTAGCTGCGCTTTTCGTTACCGAAGTTGGTGTAGGAATATGTGCTGGATAGAAATGGTGCAGAGAGTGAAACAAGTTCTGCGGCTTCACGGATTTTCCCTTTATTCGAAAAGCGGAACACCCCGGTTGGGTTGGTTTGCAGTACCAATTGGTAGCCGTTTTCGTCATTGCCGGCGAGCGTAAAGTCGGCGGTTCCACCGGTGATGTAATTATTTTCCAGTGTGTAGGTTACTTTGAATTCAGGCACAGGCTGCTGTGCCTCTGCCTGAAAACTGCACAGAAGCGCAATACCTGCTAATGCTGTAAAAACCAGTTTTACCATATTGTTAACGTTACGCACCCTGTACTGCACAAAGCCTGAATGGCTTTCGTTCTTTTTGTAAAGTAGTCGGTTTTGTGAAACAAGTGGGTCGCTACTGAGTCGGCGTAGAGACCTACTGAATAAATCAATGATAGTAGTAGAGTAGGGGATTAAGGGCGGCTTTATCGTTAACTTTCACGTGACTATCCTGACACGCTACCGTGCCGTGAAGGCACATTTGTACCACGGTCGGGTAGAGCTTGTGTTCGGCAGCAAGTACTCGAGCTGATAGCGAGTCTACATTGTCACCGTTTTTGATTGGAACAACAGCTCTTGCTATCACCGGGCCACCGTCCAGCGCTTCATTAACGTAATGTACCGTGCAGCCGTGCCAGCGATCAGATGCCTCAATTGCCCGGGCATGTGTATTAAGTCCCGGGTGTCGTGGTAACAGCGACGGATGAATATTTAGCAGGCGATGCTGGTAGTGTTGAGTGAATTCTACCGTCAGACGTCGCATAAAGCCTGCGAGCAACACCAATTGCGCAGGCGTGGAGCAGTCGATTGCCTCAATCAGGGCTTGATCAAATGCTTCCCGATTTGAGTACTCTTTGTGATTGACTACAGTGGTGTTGATGCCGTGGTGCCTGGCATACTCAAGTCCTCCGGCGTTTGTTACATTGCTTATGACATGAGTTACTTTTGCTTGCAGCGTTCCGTTTTCGCAAGCCCGGTGAATAGCTTGCATGTTTGATCCGCGACCGGAGATCAAAACAGTGATGTCATGGCTCATTTGATCCGTGCTCATTCAATCCAGGTAACCGTTGCATCTGGGTTGTCGTTACCCCTCACCTCTCCAATCAACATGGCCTGTTCACCCGCCGCCGTTAGCAGATCTAGTGTTGCCTGCTGTTGGGTTTCGGGGACGATCACGACCATGCCGATACCACAGTTAAAGGTTCTGAGCATTTCCTCTTCGCTAATATTTCCCTGCTCTTGTACCCACTGAAATATAGCCGGTCGCTGCCAACTGTTTTTGCGCAGGCAAGCCATGGTGTTGTCAGGCAGCGAGCGTGGAATATTTTCTGTGATACCGCCACCGGTAATATGTGCCAATGCGTGTACCGGTACTTCCTGAAGCAGCTTTAACACTGACTTCACATAGATACGTGTTGGCATCATTAAAAGTTGTGCAATTGTTTTCCCGTCATCCAGTGCTTTATTTATATCTGCCTTGCTATCGGTGATGACCTTACGAACCAGTGAGTATCCGTTGGAGTGAAAGCCTGATGAGGCCAGGCCGATAATGCTGTCACCTGCCTTCACATTGGATTTATCAAGAATCAGTTTCTTTTCAACGATGCCTACCGAAAAGCCCGCCAGGTCATAGTCGTCACTGTCATACATGCCTGGCATTTCGGCAGTCTCGCCGCCAATGAGTGCCGCGCCTGCCTGAACGCAGCCATCAGCAATACCTGAGATGATTTGACGCGACTTTTCGACGTCGAGCTTTCCGCAAGCGTAATAGTCCAGAAAGTACAAAGGTTCGGCGCCGCAGACCAGAATGTCGTTGACACACATGGCCACCAGGTCAGTACCGATGCTGCTGTGGTCGTTGAGCAGGTTGGCGAGCATGAGTTTGGTGCCGACCCCATCAGCGCCTGACACCAATACCGGCTGCTCGAACTGGCCGGTCGGCAATTCGAATAATCCGCCAAAGCCACCAATGCCGCCGAGTACGCCGGGTCGGTGAGTGCGTTTGATGTCTGGCTTTATCAACTCAACCAGCTGATTGCCTGCATCTATGTCAACTCCGGCATCCCGATAGCTTGTGCCAGTGTTGGCGATATTCGAGCGATCTGTTGCGCTATTGGCGGGCGAAGGGGAATCGGCGTTTGTCATAGTGGTGATTCAGTGGGGCGCGGGCGTCGATTTTACTATGACACGGGTGTCTGAGTTACAATTCCTGCTGAAAAATATTTTATAAGGTGAGCTTATGCGTCGCACCGGGTTATCCACTTCAGAATGCTGCGGCTCGTTTGTGCCGGGTGGCTTGTTCGCTTGCTTTCAGCGATTGGCAAAATCCTGCCTGATGATGTTGTCGCTGGTCGTTTTATCTTTTCCAGTCGTGAGCCAGGTACAGGCTCAGTCTAACCGTGATTTCCGGGTTGATGTGCTGGTGGCAGATCAGGGCAGCCGGCAGCGCGACAGTGCCTATTGGTTGGCTTTTAATCGTGTGCTTCGCCGTCAGGTAGAGACCCGTGTTCGGGTGGAGCCTGAACAGCGTGACGATCTGCTGAAAAATCCCTCGTTGTACGTGCAAAGCTTCCGCTACCGTAAATTCGATTCTGCCTCAGACAGTTCACGGCTGTCGACCCGCAAGGTGCGTGAAGGTGCAACACCCACCGCCGTCATAACGGTAAGTTTTCCTGCAGATATTGCCGCGATTGTGCAGCAGCAGCTGATACCCGTAGCAGTTGAGGAGGAGATTCCGGTGGCTGCGCCCGTTATTGCTTTGGTAGCTGTGGAGCAACAGGGTAATCAATTTATTATTGGCGGCGATCGTGGTAAAAAATTCCAATCGAGGGCTATGCAGCTTGCGTCTGCAAACAATCTGCTGTTGGAGTTTCCGGTCATTGAAGGTGCTGATTTAGATTTGATAAACGCAGCAGATATCCTGTCTGGTGATACTGTCCGGATTAGCAATTTTGTGTCTCGCTACAGCGGCAATGATCTGCTAACTGGTGCGCTGTATCGATTGTCTGTCAATACATGGCAATCAGATTGGAGTTATTCAAGTGGCGACCAGCCGGTACAGACATTTAGTCTGACAACCGCCACTCTGGATGAAGCACTGGTTGCAGCGATGACGCAGATCAGTCCGGGAGGGGGGTATCTTAATTCGACATATAACGATGGTACCGATGCGAGTTTCGAGCGCTCCGGAGTTGAAATAAGAGTCGAAAATATAAAGTCGCTTGCAGATTACGACAATGTGCTTGCGGTACTGCGGCAGTTGGATGCAGGTATAGTGACTTCCAGTCTGGAGTACGAAGCGATGGTGTTTCGTGCCACAGATCAAGGCGCCCCTAGAGTGCGTGATTCTCTAATTGCGAGCCGTCGCTTTGAACCGTTAAACACCGATCAGTTCAGTGACAGCCTGAGCTTTCGCTATCAAGCGCAGTAACGATACAGCATGACGATGCAAAGGCAATTGCCGCTGCCTTTATCCCCCACGCTGGTGCCAACGTTTGACAACTTTTGTCATGGTGCCAATGGATTTGCGGTGGATATGGTGCAAAGTCTCCAGCAAGCTGATGATGTTAGTCAGCTTTACTTGTGGGGAGGCGTGCAGTGTGGCAAGTCCCATTTGCTATTGGCGGCTCACAATGAGTTTGTCGCTGCCAACAAGCAATCTTTTTATGTCTCGTTAAAAGATGCCACCCTCACCTCTGGCCTGCTTGAAGCTCTGGATGGCCACGCCCTGGTTGCACTGGATGACATTGATAGTGTGGCTGGGGAAAAAGCGTGGGAGCAGGCATTGTTTAACTTGATAAACTTTACCCGCGAACGGGCCGGAAAGGTAATTTTCAGTGCCAGTCACGCACCGACACTGGGTGAATGGGCGCTCCCCGATCTTGTGTCGCGATTAAGCTGGGGCCCGGTAATAAAGCTTGAGCCGTTGAGTGATATTGATGTGAGAGAGGCATTAATGATGGCTGTTGATGAAAAGGGATTGCAGATGCCTGAAGAAACGGCCGACTATTTGCTCAAGCGCCATAGCCGTGATGTTAATAGTCTACTCAAAGTGGTTGCTTTGCTTGATAGGGAATCTTTAGCCGCAGGTCGCGCTCGTATCTCGATTCCTTTTTTGAAAACCTGCCTTGCTCAGGTTAATACCTAAACCGGTATTACGTGTCTTGATCCGCCTGTTGTTCATTACTTATATCTGCATTGGCTGCTATCTTTCGATATTTTGAATAATAAGCACAGCCAAAAAACCAGGCGGTACTGCACACTACAAGTATAAGTCCCAACCAGGGTTTTTCCGTGCGGTGGATTGCTGCATCAATGCCGAATGCAAAATACGGCAAGGCCAGAAAGCCAGCCCAGGAATGAGTGTAGACTCGCCCGTGCAACATGCCGCGCAGTGGCAATAGCAACGGTAGCAAGCCGATTGCAAGTGCAATACTTTTTGGAATTTGCGGTGGGGCGAGCCAGATAATCCACAGCATAAGAAAAAGCATAGTGCCGAAGTAGCCTGCCAGCGCCAGCGCTCTGGTGGTGTTGAGTCTCGCCGGTGTTACAACAATTACTGCTTTTGTTTTAGATTTTTTCATGAAAGTTTGACAGCAATGGTGGCGACTCGTTTGCCCAGTGCGGTGCACAAAGCTTTTTCGTGTTGATCTAGCGAGGGTATAGCATTGTCGCCTGACACATGACTCGCGCCATAGGGTGTACCGCCGCGTAGAGTCTTTGTTAAAGAGGCTTCGGCATACGGCAGGCCGATCATAATCATCCCGTGGTGTAGCAACGGCAGCATCATTGTGAATAGCGTACTTTCTTGTCCTCCGTGCATTGATGATGAAGAGGTGAATACTGCAGCCGGTTTGTCAGTGAGATCCCCGGCAAGCCAAAGGTCACTGGTTGAGTCGAAAAAATATTTTAAAGGGGCAGCCATATTGCCAAAACGGGTTGGACTTCCGACGATTAACCCATCTGCATTTCGCAACTCATCTTTGCTAATAAGTGGTGAATCGACTTTGGTGGTTTGTGAACCATCTGCTCGAGGTATGTCTGCGACGGTTCGAAGCTGTGCTTCGCATCCGGCGACTAACGCCACTCCACGACCGATTTGATTGGCCATTCGGCGGGTGCTGCCATCACGGCTATAATAAAGTACGACTATTTTTTTCATCGGATCAGTTTACGAATCGAGGAGATCGATAATGTGATCAATCGGGCGGCCGATCGCAGCACGGCCTTTGAAACTGACAATGGGCCGTTCTATTAAAATCGGGTTTTCTGTCATTGCTTCAATCAGCTGCTCGTCGGTCAGAGAGGCATCTGCAAGGTTCAGTTCTTTATAAGTGGATTCACTGCGGCGCATTATTTCCCGAGGTTTTAGCTGTAGTTGATCCAAAAGCTCCAGTAATGTGCTGCGGTCTATGGGGGTATTCAGGTAGTCGATCGTGGTGATTTCGATTTCCTGTTGCTGTAGCAGTGCAAGGGCGGCCCGGCTTTTTGAACAGCGCGGATTGTGGTAGATCGTGGCCTTTTCTGGGTCTGTCATGGAGCGAATGCCTGATGATGCACAATTGAGCGAGGATTATAACGACTTCATTCTGTAAAAGCGTCTTATGCTTATATTGAGACTCGCTTCAAGAACTTCTGTATCGGCCGATTGAGTAGAGAAGGGGTGATTTTGCACCCCGGTAATCCGTCACAAAATCGAGCACACTGCAGATGAGTGCAAACAGCGCATTCCAATTTGTCAACGGCAACGACGAACCGGTCGGATTTGCCGATCCGATCACTGGCAAGCTTTTATTGGCGCCAATCCTTGACGCTCTGCTGATCGACGGCATGATCCTGGGTGAAAATCATCAGATTCTCACCAGCGTGCGCACCAATGTTGGCGACAACGACAAAAATGCATTGCAGGGTATCGCTGAATGTAACTGGGAAAACCAATTGCAGCCTGGCCAGAAATTGACCATGGAGGTATTGATAAAGTGGTTTTCGCAGAAAGTTAATATTCCGGTAAAAAAGATTGATCCGCTGAATACCGATGTGTCTGCAGTCACTGCGGTGATGTCTATCGCCTATGCAAAACGATTTCAAATTATCGCACTCGAGGTGACACCCACCTCGGTCGTAATCGGGACTTGCGAACCCTTTGATCTGAGCTGGAAGAACGAGCTCGCCAAAGTGCTGCAGAAAGATATTGTGCCGGTGTTGGTCGGCAGTGAAGATATTAATCGTTATCTGCATGAGTTTTACACGGTATCCCGGTCAGTACTCGGTGCCAAGAAAGAGCAGAATGCGCAAGCGCCGGTAAGTGGTGTGCAGAATCTTGAGCAAATGATGGAGCTCGGCCGCAGTGGCAAGCTCGATGCGAATGATCAGCATGTCGTTAACATCGTCGATTGGTTACTGCAGTACGCATTTGAACAGCGCGCCAGTGATATTCACTTAGAGCCTGCAAGAGACCAAAGTGCTGTGCGATTTCGAATAGACGGGGTTTTGCATCACGTCTACGAAGTGCCGGCTACAGTGATGGCGGCGATCACAAGCCGGATAAAGATATTGGGCCGCATGGACGTTGCAGAGAAGCGGCGACCGCAAGACGGTCGACTAAAAACCCGTAACGAAGATGGTCGTGAAGTTGAATTACGACTATCTACTATGCCAACCGCCTTTGGTGAAAAGCTCGTGATGCGGGTGTTTGATCCGGATGTATTGCTTAAAAAACCGGTTGATTTGGGTTTTAGTCAGGCCGAGCAGGATATCTGGGAAGGTATGTTGCAAGCGCCGCATGGAATTATTCTGGTTACCGGCCCGACCGGTTCTGGTAAGACCACAACGCTTTATACCAGCCTGCAGCAGCTGGCGACACCGCAGGTGAATCTTTGTACTGTAGAAGATCCGATTGAGTTAATTGTTCCCGCGTTTAATCAAATGCAAGTTCAACCGAATATTGATCTTGATTTTGCGACTGGTATTAGAACACTGTTAAGACAGGATCCGGACATCATCATGATTGGTGAAATTCGTGATGTTGAAACTGCGCAAATGGCTATCCAGGCAGCGTTAACCGGTCACCTCGTAATTAGTACATTACATACGAATGATGCACCGGCGGCGATAACACGTTTACTTGAGCTGGGTATTCCTTACTACCTGCTTCGCAATTCACTGGTCGGTGTGATAGCGCAAAGATTGGTTCGTACACTTTGCCCTGCTTGTTCCGCACCAACGTCGGTGGATGCAGGAGACTGGGATGCGCTCGTCAGCCCTTGTGCACTCGAACACCCGCAGTCTGTACAAGAGAAGGTCGGTTGCCAGGAGTGCCGGGATACCGGTTTCAAAGGGCGGGTAGGACTGTATGAAATTATGCAGATGACACCCGGGGTAAAGCAAAAAATTCTAGCTGAGGGGGATATTGCCGAGCTTAGAGACCAGGCCATCAAAGATGGTATGGAACCATTGCGTGTGAGCGGGGCGCGCAAAGTGGCTGCAGGTTTGACCACAATGTCCGAGATTTTACGAGTGGCCCCGCCGCCAACGGATTACTAGTGTCCGCCCGTAAACAAAGATGGCAAGACGGCACTGATATGCATGTGGTTTCGCCACTGCAGCGGGAGTTTGGTCATTCTTAAAACTAACTCATGTGGTCGTGAAGATCGTGCGTGTGGCACGTACGCTGTAGCATTCGCTTACGGGCAGGAGTAAAGCAGACCTGCTAGCTTTCCAGTGCGGTGATGAACTCTTCATCACCAACAGTAATGACATCGCCCGCCATTATCTTCTTGCGTTTTCGAGTTTCGATCTCACCATTGACGCGTACCTGTTGATTTTCAATCATCTGCTTGGCTTCGCCACCACTGCTGGCTAAGCCTTCAAACTTGATCAATTTGAATAGCTCAACGGGTTCTTTGTTTAGCTTCACTTCACGCATTCTGTTTGGTTTTAGCTCGTTGGGTTTTGAAAGGGCTGCCTACACCTCGCCTAGGAGCTTGTCCGAGAGTTAGGCTCGTAGCGAGGTTGTGAGATTTTAGGTTAGATATTTCTGATTGATAAAGGTGAATAGTCATTCTTCTTTAACGATAGGGATCGAAATAGCTGGCCAAAATATCGCGACCGCAGTAGATCCTGGTTCTCGGATAAGCTCCTAATAAGCGATCAGTCTACACGAAGGGCTCGAAATAGAGATGATATAACCTGTCCCTGCTAGTAATATGTGCTCTTAATCAGGAGGTCTTAAACAATGCTAACCGGATCATGTTTGTGTGGTGCTGTGGCTTACGAAGTCGAAGAGCCGCTGGAAAATTTTATTCACTGCCACTGCTCCATGTGTCAAAAGGCACACGGCACACCGTTTGGAAGCTATGTCAGAAGCCCTGGAGTCACCATAAAGCATGGTGAAGATAAGATCGCGCGGTATGAATCATCACCCGGATTTTATCGATGCTTCTGCAATGAATGCGGTTCAGTTTTGCCAGAAGATGTGGATGGGGCGGAATTTTATTTTGTTCCGGCGGGCGGGCTTGACAGCGCGATCAGTGTAAAGCCAATCAAGCATATCTTTGCTGAATCAAAAGCGGACTGGTATCGAATCACTGATCCTCTGCCGCAGATGGCCGAATACGATGAGATAGCGACGGAACAGGGGCTTACCTCCGTTGAGCAATCAGAAAGAGGAGGTGTGCATGAAAACCACGTATCCGGCAGTTGCTTGTGTGGAGACGTGGCGTTTCGATACAAGTCAGGCAGTGCCAGGTTAATGATGCTTTGCCATTGCAGTCGATGCCGCAAGGTGAAGGGTGCCGCGCATGCTGCCAATGTATTTGTAGCACCGGAAGACTTTGAATGGTTGCAGGGTCAAGCAAATGTCACTGTGTACGATTTACCAGATGCGGAGCGCTTTGGTAACAGCTTTTGCAAGCAGTGCGGCTCATCTGTACCAAGGCAGTCAGAAAACTCTCCTATGGTAAACGTCCCGGCTGGGTCACTTGATGATCACCCCGGTATAGAACCTAAAGCGCATATTTACATTGCATCAAAAGCGGATTGGTTCGAAATAACTGATGACACACCGCAACATATCGAGATGCCGCCCGCGTAAGCGTTAGCGGGTCAATGTGCTTGCGGGAACAAAAAACGGGACCGAATGGCCCCGTTTTTTTTAGTACATGTTGCCTTAACTCGCAATGGCTTTGGCAAACATTTCTTCGATAACATCTGAAGATGTCTGGGCGATTAGCCGGTCGATCTCTTTGCCATCTTTGAACATAACTAATGTTGATTGTCTTTTCACGTTAAGCGCTTTGACCCATTCATCACCTTTGAAGATGTCCCAGTCAACTCGCATTATTGTGACTGCCTGATAGGCGTCGTTACCGTCGATTAGTGCACTCACGGTGCGCTCTTGAGATCGGCAGGTTGGTCACCAGGAAGCTGTGAAGTCAAGCATGAAGGGCTCGCCACTCTCGAGAGCTTTTGCATAAGCCTCTTGAGTGAAATCCACATGCTGGCTGCCTTCTGCCCAACTGACGTTTGTAGCCAGTGTAGATGCAGAGAGTGCCAATGTGGAAAGAGCCAGAAATTGGCGTCTTTTCATATTGTGTCCTCGATTTTGGGTCGTCGACTGGAGATCGTCAACATCAGTTTGATGTCGGGAGTGCCTATTAGTTCCAGCCGACCATGATTATAAGCAGCAGTGAGGCGCTTAGTCGACGAATGCTTTCTCCATCACGAAAGTGCCGGGACGGCTGTTTGACCCTTCAACTAATCCGAAGCCTTCACAAATGACCTTCATGTCTTTGTTTAGCCCCATGGAGCCACAAATCATCACACGATCGGTGTCGGGGCCGATGGCTGACACATTGAGATCACGGAACAGCTGACCAGAGTCGATCAATTGGGTAATACGCCCCTGCGGGGTAAATTCTTCCTGGGTAATGGTTGGATAGTAGCGAATTTTCTGCTGTGATAACTCACCTATCAACGGATCATCCGGTAGCGCGTTGATCAGCGCCTGGCTATAGCCGAGCTCTTCAACCTGGCGACAGGTGTGCGTCAGAATGATTTCGTCAAATCGTTCGTACAGGTCGGGATCACGAATCAATGAAGCAAATGGAGCGACACCCGTTCCGGTGGCAAACATGTACAGTCGTTTACCAGGCAACAAGGCATCCAGTACTAAGGAGCCCACTGGTTTTGGTTGCACAATGATATCGTCACCGACTTTGATTTTTTGCAGGCGTGAGGTGAGTGGGCCGTCGCTGACTTTGATCGAATAAAACTCCAGCTCGTCATCCCAGGCGGGGCTGGCTATTGAGTAGGCACGCTTGAGTGGCTTTTTAGTGTCATCGGGCAAGCCGATCATTGTAAACTCGCCAGAGCGAAAACGAAGGCTCGAGGGGCGCGTCACTCTGAATGAAAACAGGCGATCATTCCAGTGCTTAACCTGAGTGACTTTTTGGGCGTCAGGTGACGAAACGGCTTGGTGGTTCATAGTGTCGACTTGAATTTGAATCATTAGATGTGCGTATCTTATGGGCGATAGCCGGTAATTTACAGAGTTAATACGTTTGAAATCATCGTATTTGTCAACTGTTCAACATAAGGAATGAAAACTTGTCATATTGTTCTGATCCGGGGGTTAAATAATGAAAGTTGAACTGGCGTTCGGACAGTCAGGTTTACAAGTAGAGCTGCCAGCACAGGCAGTGCCTACGCTGTTACGCAAGCCGGCGATGAAGACAGAAAAATCTGCCGGTGAAATTATTCAACAGGCTCTGGCGAGCCCGATAGTTAAACACGGTTCGCTAGAACCCGGAGAGGCAGACTATCTGACAGAACTTGCCGGTGGCGCGCAAACAGCTTGTATCTTAATTTGTGATATCACGCGCCCGGTGCCCAACAGTGAGTTTCTTCAACCACTGATTCGTCGTTTGTTAGAGGCGGGTGTGCCAGCCACAGGAATCACCGTGCTGATAGCGACCGGTTTGCACAGGCCGAATCTTGACAAGGAACTTGAAGAGCTCCTCGGCGATCCCTGGGTGCAAAAAAACGTCAGTGTTAAAAACCACTATGCCCGTGATGAAGACAGTTGTATTCATTTAGGGGTGACGGAAAAGCATTCTGTGCCTGTTGGTTTGAATCGATTGTTTGTGGAGTCGGATATAAAAATTGCCACCGGTCTGGTAGAGCCTCATTTCATGGCCGGTTATTCGGGGGGGCGTAAGGTAATTGCTCCGGGTGTTGCACATCATGAAACGATCCGGACTTTTCACAGCGCTAGGTTTATGGAGCACCCGCTGGCGACTTCCTGCGTTCTTGATGGTAATCCGCTGCACGAAACCCAGCTTGAAATTCTACAGATGTTGGAAGGTCCGGTGCTGGGCCTTAATACCGTACTTGATGAACATCGAAATCTGGTGCACGCGACCTTTGGTGATGTACTTGAAAGTCATCTTAGTGCGGTAGAATTTGCACGCGGCAGTTGTGAATTGAACATCGGGAGGAAGTTCAAAACTATTCTGACGTCCTCAGCAGGTTATCCGTTGGATAAAACGTATTATCAAACAGTTAAAGGGATGGTCACACCGCTGAGTATTCTTGAAGAGGGCGGTGACCTGATTATTGTTTCCGAATGCTCTGAGGGGTTCGGATCTGAAGAGTTTTGTGCTGCACAAAGGCAGTTGGTGGCGCTTGGTACTGAGGGTTTTTTAAAGTCGATTGCCGAAAAGACGCTGGCTGATGTAGATGAGTGGCAAACCGAAATGCAGTTAAAGCCGATGCGCGTCGGCAGAATAAAACTGTTTGCACCGAAGCTTGGTAGTGATCCATCGGGTATTACAGGGGTTGAAGTAGTCGATGATCTGACTGCATCGATTGAAGAAAGTATAAAGCGCCATTCAGATAACGAGATAGCGGTGATTCCAGAAGGCCCGTATGTCGTGCCGTTTGCCACCGCACGATAAGAGCTGCCTGTGAAAACTATTGATCAAAATATAGTTCGAATCGACCTTGAACCGCTCGGCGGTATTGCCGGTGATATGTTTGCCGCAGCGCTGTTTGCTGCGTTCCCTGTTTTATATGATGATTTTGAAAATGATGTAGCACAGCTAAAGGTATGCGGCCTGTCGGCATCGATTGAAGATCGACTGTCGAATGGATTGCAAGCCAAATACTTCAGTGTTCTACAGAAAACCACGGCGAACCCACCACGTACACTTGCATCCGTCAAAGCGTTTCTTGAATCTAGTGCACTGGAAAAATCTGTCTGTGTTCATGCCATTGGTATTTTCAGTTTATTGGCGCATGCTGAAGCGCAAGTGCACGGAAAAACTATTGACACGATACACTTTCACGAAGTCTCTGACTGGGACTCTATGGTAGATATTGTCGCGGCGGCAGGAATTATTGCGCGGCTAAACTGTGCACATTGGCGGGTGGGTAATTTGCCGCTTGGGGCTGGCAGCGTAAACACCGCCCATGGAGACATACCAGTGCCGGCACCGGCGACTTTGGCATTGCTGGAAGGGTTTCAGTGGCACGACGATGGTGTTGGAGGGGAGCGGGTTACGCCTACGGGGGCGGCAATTGTTGCGTATCTCAAGGCTACCCCTATTAGCATGGCATCAACGCCGGTGAATCTGTTTGCTACCGGCAGCGGGTGCGGCACCCGGGTACTGGAAGGTCGTGCAAATCTTCTGCGTGTCATGGCCTTTACCGGCGCGACGGTAGAAGATGAACATGGCGACGCCCTAATCACAGATGAGGTGGTTAGAATGGGTTTCGAGATTGATGACATGACGGCAGAAGAAATTGCCTGGTCGACAGATAGACTACGTGCGTGTGAGGGTGTGCTTGATGTGAGTTGTGTGATGATGCAGGGAAAAAAAGGCAGAGCTGCCACAGGCGTTCGAATTCTAGTGCAACCGACGAGCGTTGAATTGATAATTCAGCAGTGTTTTAAACTCACTTCAACTTTGGGGGTGAGATATGGAGCTGTTGCCCGCAAAGTACTGCCTAGAATGAGTATGGAATCGCAGGGTCTCGAAATTAAAACGGTAGAGCGTCCTGGCAATACCCGTTCAGCAAAAACAGGGAGTGATGGTCTTTATGGGTCCGACACCCTTGAAGCCCGCCGGAAAATAGCAATAACGCTCCAGAACAGGGCGGTTAATGAATCACTGACTGATGAAAGCGAGGTCTAGCGTGGTGGTCTCTAATCAGATAGCTGAAAAATTAAACAGCCTTCAAGAGGTTCTGAAAGCAGAACAGAAGCCGGTTTATATTGCACTAAGCGGTGGCATCGACAGTTTGACGTTAATGACCATAGCAGCAAAGGTACGTACAGCGCCCACCATAGCGATGCATGCGGTATCGGCTGCTGTCCCTATTGAAGCCACGCAGCGATGTCGGGAGTTGGCGGGCAAGTATCACTGGACGCTTAAAGAGCTGAATGCCGGGGAGTTTAATAGCGAACAGTATATTCAAAATCCGGTGAATCGTTGTTATTACTGTAAAAGCAGTCTGTTTGAAAGCATAGTGGCAGAAGTAGGGCTAGGCTGCCTGATCGCTACAGGCACTAATACTGATGATCTTGGAGACTATCGCCCCGGACTAAAAGCCGCTAGAGAAAGGGATGTATGGCAGCCTTATGTGGAGGCAGGCATTAGTAAAAACATGATAAGAGAGCTTGCCTTAGAATCAGGATTAGGCGCGCTTGCACAGCTCCCGGCACAGCCTTGTCTTTCAAGTCGAATTGAAACAGGTATCAGTATTAATGTGATTGATTTGCGCTTTGTGCATCAAGTGGAGACCGAGCTTTCGCGCTATCTTGGAGCAGATGATATTCGTTGTCGCATTGTGAACGATGGAGTAGTTGCGCAGCTGCCGGCTGATAGTCAGGCGTTTGGCGATCATAAGGTCTATGACACCGTGGTCGAGTTGGTCGGTAATTTATGTGCTGATAATAACAGGAAGTTTTTACGCGTTGAGCCATACCGTATGGGCAGTGCGTTTCTTCGCAATGCTGAAGTCGGCCTTTAAGTCATGGCAGATAGTGAGTTCAATTTTGATTGGCAAAGAGAATCACGAACCGGGATAGCCGAAGCGGTACTTTGTGGCAGTAAGACGCAGGAGCAAGTCTTAAATATAGTCTCCGACGCGCAGCAAAAAAAGAGCTCATTGCTGTTGACTCGTCTGTCGACAAGCGATGCGGAAGTGTTGCAACAGAAATATAAAAACATTGATTGGCATCAGCCTTCAGCAACTGCCTATGTCAATAACGGTATTGCCGTAGCGCAAGAGTCCAGTTGTCTAATTGTCACCGCGGGTACCTCAGATATTTCTGTGGCTGAAGAGGCGCGGCGCACGTTGTTGTTTAACGGTATTGAAGTTCGCGTGATAAACGATTGTGGTGTTGCAGGTTTGTGGAGGCTAACTGATCATCTGCCAGTATTGCGCCAGGCGCCTGTTATAATTGCTGTCGCCGGCATGGAGGGCGCTTTGTTTTCGGTGCTGGCAGGGTTGGTTCCGGGGCTTGTCATCGCTGTACCTGGTTCAACTGGCTACGGTGTAGCAGAGCATGGCAAAGCAGCGTTGAGCAGTGCCTTGTCTAGTTGTGCACCTGGCGTGGTGGTGGTAAATATTGACAACGGATTCGGTGCCGCTTGTGCGTTGTTAAAAATTATCTCCGCCAATAATCAGAGATAGCAACAGAGATTGGCAACAGCGTTAGTTTCTTTTTCTGCTCAGCAAAGTGCAGCCGGGCAGCTTTTACAAATAAATTAGAGAGTGTTATGACTCAGTCAGTCGTGCTAGTGAATCCCCTTTACGGGCCAACTCAATCCGTCCTTGAAGCGAACTATCAGGTTCACAAGCTTTGGGAAGCTGCAGATCAATCGGCTTTACTAAGTAGCGTGGCAGCTGATGTGCGTGGCATAGTCACCGATGGTGGGTCAGGTGCCAGTGCAGAACTGATACGCCAGCTGCCCAATGTTGAGGTGATTAGTGTTTTTGGTGTGGGTGTAGATGCCGTCGATCTCGACTACTGTAAGGCCAATGGTATTCGTGTCGGTAATACACCGGATGTTTTAACTGATGATGTAGCGGATTTGGCGCTGGGTTTATGTCTTGCAGCTTACAGACAAATTCCGTTTGCACACCAGTATGCGTGTAGCGGCCAGTGGGAAACACACGGACCGGCACCGCTGACGACTAAATTCTCCGGAGCTAATGTGGGCATTTTCGGTCTTGGTCGCATTGGTCTGGCGATAGCAAAGCGTTTAGAGGGCTTTCAGTGTCAGATAAGTTACTGCAACCGGAATGAGCGCCGGGATGTGGAATACTCCTATTTTTCAGACCTTAAGGCTATGGCTGAAGCAGTAGATTGTTTGATCCTCGCGGTTGCTCCAACGCCGGATATGGCGGCCTGTGTCGGTGAGGAAATATTTGCGGCGCTTGGCCCGAATGGTCGTGTTATTAACGTTTCGCGAGGGCTTGTTATTGACGAAGTGGCGTTGGCAAAAGCTATAAGATCGGGCCAGATTGCTGGTGCGGGCCTTGATGTTTTTGCCAAAGAGCCTGCAATAACAGCAGATCTGCTGGATTTGCCCAATGTAGTTTTGCAGCCACATGTAGCAAGCGGTACCGTACAAACACGTACAGCGATGGGTAATCTGATGCTGGAAAATCTAGCTAACTATTTTAACGATAAGGAACTTGTCGCCTTTGTGGCGTAGCGTGTACTCGTTTTTATCCGTTTAGTCAAAAATTGGGTTGTCAATGCTTGTTTCTTGAGCCAGACTATCAGGAGCAGTTCACGGAGGGAGCGTGTGGGTGAAGATACTTCTGATTGACGATCACAGTCTATTTGCTGAAGGCTTGCGTATCCTGTTAAAGGACTTTGATCAACAGGTGCAGCTGGTGTGTTGTAACAGCTGTGAAGCAGCGCTTGAGCAGCCAGAGCCGGAAACGGTTGAGCTAATACTTCTGGATTATTACCTGCCAGGGATAAGCGGCGTTGAAGCCCTGTCTGCGCTTCGCGACTACTGCCCCAATTCTCGTATTACTGTGGTTTCAGCACTGGATGATCCCAAGCACATTCGCCGGATCATTGATGCCGGGGCTGCTGGTTTCATTCCGAAGACGTCGACTTTCGCTGTTATGTCGGCAGCGTTGCATCTCGTGTTGGCAGGTGGAACCTATCTTCCTCCGCAAGCGATTGAAGAAAAGCCCCGCAATCAGGTTGAAAACCATCATTTGGATTTACACCACGTAGATGCACACCATGCAGATGTACACGACGGAGCTGGCAGAACAGGGTTAGATTGCCTGTCTGTGAGGCAGCGTGAAGTGATAATGCAAGTGGTTCAGGGCAAACCAAACAAGGTGATTGCAAGAACACTCGATATTTCTGAGCACACTGTTAAGGCGCATATATCAGCATCATTTAAGTTGCTGGGTGTCAGCAATCGAACAGAAGCGGTGTATGCAGCAGCGAAACTTTATCGTGATGAACAGACGATACCTTTGTCCTGATTGAACTCCCTAGCAAAGCTCTGATGTAAATGACTCAGCTGTAAAACAGGCCAGAAAGGGTGGCGAATACAACTGCAGCGCGTTGCGACTGCAACACGCTGCTTATAACATTGCTACTTTGCAGCATCCATCGCGCTGAAGTACTCAGCGATATCCATCATATCCTGATCGCTCAAACCTGCCGCCATAGGGGCCATGATTGCCGATGCGGCACCTTTACGCTCGCCTGATTTGTAGGCCTGTAACTGCGCTACGATGTAAGCTGCTTTTTGCCCGGCCAAATTCGGGTAGGTTGGTGCAATGGCAACGCCATTAGCGCCGTGGCATGCGATACAAGCGGCTGCTTTACCTTTTCCTGCTGCAGCATCACCTGCTGCGTAAGCACCGGTTGTGCTGCAGATGAGCAGGGCTGTGGCTAATATATATTTCATCAAGCAAATCCTGTTGTAGTGAAGTCAGTGTGTAGCGACCGAGCGAACGCAGGCTTAACGGTCGGTCCGACACTTGGCTTCAGTCAGCCAAGGTCGGACCGTTGTTAAGTCGACTGCTCTAGGAAGATTTCTTAGCTTCTGCAGCCTGTGCAATCACAACGTCTGCGACATTAGAAGGGCACGGGGCGTAGTGAGAAAATTCCATAGAGAATTGACCACGACCAGACGTCATAGTTCGCAGATCACCGATGTAGCCGAACATCTCGCTAAGTGGCGCGTCAGCTTTGACACGAACGCCTGTGACACCAGCTTCCTGTCCCTGGATCATACCGCGACGGCGATTCAAATCACCGATCACATCACCAACGTGATCTTCTGGCGTGAAGACGTCAATCTTCATGATCGGCTCAAGTAGCTGTGGTCCTGCCTTAGGCATCGTGGCGCGATAAGCTGCCCGTGATGCAATTTCAAATGCTACTGCTGATGAATCGACTGCGTGGAATGCGCCGTCAGTCAGGGTGACGCGAAAGTCCAGGCACGGATAACCAGCAAGAACACCAGTGTCGATGCTTTGCTTAAAGCCTTTTTCAACCGCTGGCCAGTACTCGCGTGGCACGTTACCGCCAGTGACTTTTGAGTCAAACACAAAGCCTTCACCCACTTCACCGGGTTCGATAATGAAGTCGATTTTCGCAAATTGACCTGAACCACCGGTCTGCTTCTTGTGAGTGTAAGAATCTTCAACACGCTGTGTAATGGTTTCACGATACGCCACTTGAGGCTTACCGACTTCAACGTCTACCGAGTGGGTGCGACGCAAAATGTCGACTTTAATGTCGAGGTGTAATTCACCCATTCCTTTAAGAATGGTCTCGCCACTTTCCTGGTCAGTTTCAACGTGGAATGAAGGATCTTCCTGCACCATCTTGCTCAGCGCCAGACCCATCTTCTCAGAACCGCCTTTATCTTTCGGGGAAACCGCAATAGAGATAACCGGGTCAGGGAAGACCATTGGCTCAAGTGTGGCAGGGTTTTTAGGGTCAGCCAGTGTGTGACCGGTCTGCACGTTCTTCATGCCAACGATCGCAACAATATCACCCGCTTGCGCGCTATCACGCTCTTCACGTGTGTCAGCATGCATCTCTACAATACGACCGATTCGTTCAGTTTTGCCTGTAAAAGTGTTCAGCACGTTGGTGCCTTTTTCAAGCTTACCTGTATAGATACGAGTAAACGTCAGTGCGCCATAGCGATCATCCATGATTTTGAATGCCAGGGCACGCAATGGCTTGTCAGGATCTACTATTGCGAATTCGCCTGTCTCGTTGCCTTCCATATCAACTTCTGGCTGAGGCTTAACTTCCAGCGGGTTAGGCAGAAAATCTACCACGCCGTCCAGAACGTTCTGCACGCCTTTGTTTTTAAACGAGCTGCCACAGAAAGTCGGGAAGAACGCGAGGTCAATCGTGCCCTGTCGAATAGCCTGCTTCAGAGTGGCCATGTCAGGCTCTTCGCCTTCCAGGTACTTTTCCATCGCTTCGTCATTGTGCTCAAGCGCAGTTTCGACGAGCGTCTCGCGATACTCTTCGATGATGTCTGCCATGTCAGCAGGTGGATCAACGATTTCATACTTCATCGGATCGCCCGAGTCATCCCATATCCATGCCTTGCGAGTCAGAAGATCAACCACGCCGGAGAAGTCATCTTCTATACCGATGGGCAAAGTCATCACCAACGGCACCGCGCCGAGGACATCTTTTACCTGCTTGGTGACACGGTAGAAGTCAGCGCCCATACGATCGAGCTTATTGATGTAAATGATACGTGCTACGCCCGCGTCGTTCGCATAGCGCCAGTTTGTCTCAGACTGAGGTTCAACACCGCCGGAACCACAGAATACGCCTACGCCACCGTCCAACACCTTGAGTGAACGATAGACCTCGATGGTGAAGTCGACGTGACCTGGTGTATCAATGATGTTAAGTCGGTGATCTTTCCAGAAACAAGTGGTAGCAGCAGACTGAATTGTGATTCCACGCTCCTGTTCCTGGTCCATAAAATCCGTGGTCGCCGCGCCGTCGTGCACTTCACCGATCTTGTGGATCTTGCCGGTCAGTTTCAGTATGCGCTCAGTCGTGGTGGTTTTTCCCGCGTCGACGTGGGCGAATATCCCTATGTTTCGGTAAAGAGTTAAGTCAGTCATCTCATTTCTCAAAATAAAAAGCACTGGTGAAACACCAGTGTACGTACGGCGCAGGCCGGGGGTCGTATTGAAAGGCATCGCCCAAGCCAAGGGTTATGCGGTCATTAGTTTGCTTTTTCAAACAGATACATGCCGCGCCGGCTTGTACGGCACAAAAGGCTACTCAGCGAAAAAATCGCGGGTGGTAGCAGTTTACGGAATACGAGGAAAAGTGTCTTCTACTGAAGCAAATGAATGGTTGCTTCATCAACTTGCCCAGTGAGGCGGCGGCTTGCTAGCGCTGCGGAATATAGGCGAACAGTGGCTTTTTTTCAAGGTAAAACGGACTTTCTGCTCGTTTTAGGGACCTTTTGCAATGTTTCCAGTCAAGTTGGCTTTAATCCGGCCGAAATGCTGGCAGCTAAAAAATAATAACGGCGAGCAGACTTTCGAGTCGGAGCAAGTCTCCGGTATTCGGCCATAATTCGAAAACCTGACTCACCACGCACTAGCGAAAGGATCGACGTGTGATGAAAGGTACAAATAAGTTATTGGGACGGCACCCACCGTTATTGCCATTTGCCCTGCTGCTGTTCTCGCAGGTGTTTGTCGTGCGGGCGGCTGGCGCCTCAGCTGTGGTTTGCGAGGAAACTCCTCACACTCGTATTGAAAGTTCGATTTGTGGAGAGCCTGTTCTGCGTGCACTCGATCAAGAGTTGGCTGCCGCAGTCGATCGTGCAGTGGTTGGCAATAAGCTGGATCGCGCGCAAGTGACAGAACTTCGCAACGGTATTGCCAAGTTGTGCTGGCGCGAGGTAGACACGAATCTGCAGGCTTGTTTGCTCGGGGCAGAGTTAGATGCATTCGAATGGGTGACAAAACGTCTGAACGAATGGCCGGGGAATGATGTCCCTTGGTTTGAGTTAGAGCCGCGTCTGTCTGCGGCAAAGGATCTGTCATCCGCTGGCGGAAATAATAAGCGCGTAACTTCCGAGGCGGACGCTATAGATTTTGCAGCTCAACGCGTCGTTCTGTTACACCGACAACTCGGCATTGCAGAAAGCAGTTTGAAGCGAACCGGCAATACAGATCTTACTGTCGCCACCATTGCAGGGTTGCTTGAGACGCTGCAGCAACAAAGCATCGGTCTGCCGGCAGATTCAGAACTGAACCAATCTATTACGCAGTTGGTGCAAAGGATGGTGCAGGGGTGCAATGACAGTCGGCACAAAAAGAAGTGGCGATCATCACTGCGTCAGCACAATCTGAGTTGCTCAGAATTCAGTCAGCAGTTACCGCAAATTGCGACCTCGGAATTCTACTGATTTACGATCTTTCGCAGCTGATACAATGTGACGAATGACAAAATCAGACCGAACAAAGTATTGCCTGTTATTCGATAGTGACGGCACTCTCGTTGACAGCGAAGCAATAAACACTGAAGCGCTCGCAGATGAACTTGCTCTGCACGAAATCAAAGAAGATCCGCTGGCACTGTTGGATCGTTATCGTGGGTGGCAGTTTAAAGCCTTGCTGAGCGATCTGGGTGTGCGGCATGGTATATCCTTGGATCGGCAATTTGAGATTAGCTTCCGCGCTCGCGCCAGCACTTATTTTGACAGCAAGTTGCGAGCTGTAGAAAATATTCATGGCGCCTTGCAGCAGCTGGACGATGCGAAATGCGTTGCGTCGAATGCGCCAATGAATAAATTAACGCAAGTGTTGGACAAAACAGATCTTCGGGCGTTTTTTTCTGATTGTTTGTTTAGTGCCTACGTGATCGATATATTTAAGCCGGACCCCGGATTATTTCTGCATGCTGCGGAGCAGATGGGGTTTGCCGCTGGCCAGTGTATTGTGATCGAAGATAGTGTAGTCGGTGTGCAAGCTGCGATTGCAGCCGAAATGAAGTGCGTGTGGTATTGTCCGGAGGCGAGTGGGCATCCTGATCTGTCATCAGATCATGATCCGCAGCGTGTGCTTCGTATTAGTAACATGATTGAGCTGCCATCAGCGATCAGTACGCTGAAAGCGATATGAATTGAGCGCCAGATGGTAGAGAAAATTGGCTAGAACGGATAAAGGACAATGCGAGCTTTGCAGGCGCCAATCGCTGTTAACTGCCCATCATCTTATTCCGCGAAAGCTGCATCGTCGAAAGCACTTCAAAAAACATTACAGTAAGCTGGTGTTGCAACAGACCATTTCCATTTGTCGCGATTGCCACCGTGGGCTGCACAGGCTCTATGATGAAATGCAGCTTGGCAAGGCTCTTAATACGCTTGAAAAGTTGTTGCAGGATCAGCAGGTAAAAAAACATATCGAGTGGGTTGCCCGCCAACGCACGGTCTGTTGATGAACTACAATCGCAGTAGAATCCCTTTTAATCCGCACGAATTCAAAGCCAGGCGATTGGCCGCGAACCATGATTGCGATGAGTGTCCGTGAACAATCCAATTGAACCCACGCGCGTAGAATTTCAGGATATCCTTAGCTGGATGCGGGAAACCATGTTGTTGTTTCGCCGCAGGCCAATCGTATTTCTGTTGATATCACTGATTTTCTTCTTCGCATGTGACAAGCTGCGGATCACCGGATTCGTTACTTTTTTTGTCGCGCTGATGATGTGCCAGATCGCTGTTGTAGTTTGTATAGTAATCGCACGTGCCGCTGATGAGTCTCGAACATTGACGCTGAATCTGTGGTATCAGAGTCTCGTTAATAGTGTGATGACTGTGGTGTTGTTTTCTGCCTTCTACGTTTTGCTTTGGGTGATAGCGGCTAAAGTGGCAGATATGCTGATGTTAGATGAGGTTGTATCAGAGGCCAGCGTGCCTCCTGCGATCTCAATGCTGCAGTGGTTGTATCCCGGTACGATTTCTTTATTTGTTGTTTATATTGGCGTCATGGTGACCACCATGTGGTTTTTATTGCCACTCACAATATTCCATAAGCTTGGATTCGTAGACTCCGTCAAGCTCGCAAAACGTGGTGAGCGCAAGAACTTTACGGTAGTGGCCGCCGCGAGCTACCTGCCTTTTATGGTGTTCTTTGTGTTGTTCTATTTTAGCGAGCTGGCATTGGTGGTAGCGGTGGTTGCTTTGCCATTGTTCGCGATCTATCAATACGTCAGTTTCCGGCACGTTTATATGGGCCGAAAAGAAAGCCAGCCTGCTGAAGTAAAGGTGACCAGTGCTGTGCCGGCTGAATCGAGCTGACTGAATAGTCAGCTCTGATTTATATTAATGATAAGTGACTTTACGCAGGACGTCTGCGCCGGCTGCGTCTTTGTGCATTGCCAGATACCGAACCACCTGCAACGCTCATATCGCCCTGCAATTGCGATGTGGCGCCGACTGAAACTTCACCAAGGACTGAAATAATTTCTTCAAGGCTCGGTGCCGGCCCGCCGGAGTAGTTGTCTAATGCGTCTTTCATGGCGCGGATGTGATCTGGTGATGTGCCACAGCAACCGCCAATAATTTTTGCACCAGCATCGAACGCCAGCTGTGCATAACGAGCCATGAGTTCCGGCGTACCGTTGTACACGATTTTACCGTCAACATACTCAGGAATACCGCAGTTGGCCTTTGCGATAAATGCAGGTGGTTCCTGAAATTCGCTGCAGGCTTGCTTCATGTTCATCATTGCGGCAACCACTTCAGCTGCCCCTACGCCGCAGTTAGTGCCGCAACCGGTGAGTTCCGGCAACATCTCAGAGGCAAGCTCGACAATGTCTTTCGCAGTGACTCCCATCATTGTGCGACCGTTGGTATCAATGCTCATGCTGAAGACTATCGGTAAGCCTGTGGTTTTTGCACCGATGAATGCAGCGCGTGCTTCTTCCAGTGATGAAAGTGTTTCGACCCAGATGATGTCAGCGCCGCCTTTGGCTAGCGCCTGTGCTTGCTCTGCAAAGGCTTCTGCCGCCGCATCTATAGTGAGAGTGCCGGCAGGCTCAAAGATTTCTCCTGTCGGGCCCATGTCACCTGCGACGATGACTTTGCGACCGCTCTTATCAACAGCGTTACGAAGCAGTGCTGCAGAACGCTCGTTTAACTCTGTGACACGTTTCTCACCGTTGTGGAGCTGCAATCGGTACTTGTTGCCACCGAAGGTATTCGTTAGCACCAGGTCGGACCCTGCTTCAATGAAGCTCTCGTAGTGACGTGTCACCCGGTCAGGGTGATCAGCATTCCAGAATTCTGGTGAGTCGCCTGTTTGTAGACCCATACTGAAAAGATTGGTGCCTGTAGCGCCATCGGCGAGCAGGTACGGCTTTTCCTGCAGCATATCGGTGATGATGTTGGTCATTGCTTCTGTTCTTTTCTTTTATAATTTGCCCGGCTTTAACTGCAAGCCAGATAATTGGGCTCTGTGCTAGTCTGCGATTTACATGCCGACTTACAGGAGCTTTTATGAAAACCGGAACCATTACAGGGGTAAGAGGTCCCGCTATTGCTCATTTGGATCTAACCCGTTTAGACTCTGTAAATTTGCAGAATGCAGCATCGGAATTGCTTAAAGCAACCGCGCAATGCGGGTTTCTATATGTCCGTATAGGAGAATCCTACGCTAGCACAATAGACGCAATTCGTCTTGCACAGCGCGCATTTTTCAGATCGAAAATCAGTGAAAAAAAACAGATTTCCATTGATAGCAACAACCGTGGCTATCTTGCCCACGGTATGGCGCAAATGCATGGAGCGGTGCGAAAAGATCAAAAGGAAGTTTTTTTCTGGGGCAGGGACGCTGGCGTCAACGATCCGGATGTAGTCGCGGGCCTGCCATTGTGCGGGCCTAATCAATGGCCTGATATTGAGGATTTTCGACAAGCGGTAAACGACTATTCGAAAATGGTTGAGCTCGTCGGCAACAAGCTGTTGCAGATTGTGGCGGTGGCACTCGGTGCCAGAGAGGATTTTTTTGAACCGTTTTATCAAAGAAGCATGCTGCGCGGTCAGCTGCTTTGCTACCCGCCTACTGGAGATGATCCTGATCAATTCGGTGTTGCACCGCACAGTGACTTTGGTTGTTTGACCTTGTTGTTGCAGGAGACTGCAGGGCTTGAAGTGTTGTTTCCTCATGATGAGTGGGTGGCGGCTCCGCCGATAGAGAATACGTTGGTGGTCAATATCGGGGATCTGCTTGAGCGATGGTCTAATAATCGTTTACCTTCGACAAAGCATCGGGTGCGTAATTTAAATTCCTCTGAGCGTTATTCGATTGCTATGTTTTATGATCCCAGTGCTGGTGCGGTAGTCGATCCTTTAGAATTGTTGCCCGGCGAGGTGGCCGGATATGCTCCGGTTGCAGCTGCTGAGTATATTTTGGGGAGGAATCAGGGGGCGTTTTCGCACTATAACGACAGTGATTCCCCTTAAGTTTGTGCTGTATGCGATTCATAGCGGGCTTCGATGCCGGGCTCCGGACCGGGTTGCAAATGCAGTGGAGTGCCAAGAAGTGTAAGTTGAATTTAGGCACTGATGTACTAATTGTTCGTTACTGTCAGTCATAATTTCAACGCCATAAAAATACTATTTGGGTCTTCGATATAATCTGCGAATGGGGCGCAGGTGATGAAGCCGAATTTTTTGTACATATTGGTGGCGGCGGAGAAAGCGGGCATAGATCCGGTTTCCAGGTACAGGGTTTTGAAGTTATTCTTTTTCGCTTCTTCCATCAGGTGGGTTAGCAGTTGTGATGCGACACCGGTGCGGCGGTGTTCGTAGCTGGTGCGCATGGATTTTAATTCTGCGGTGTGTAAGTCCAGCTTTTTAAGTGCCGCGCAGCCCGCGAGTGAATCGCCGATCCATGCTGTCCAGAAACTGATGTCGGGGTGTTGCAGAGAAACAAGGTCGAGTGCGTGGACAGATTCGGCAGGTGAAAGGCTGGCCATTTCGTCCAGATGCTGCTGGAGCAGAGCGATCACTTTGGGGTTTGATAGTCCGCCGCGTTTGATTGCTGTCTTTAGCTGCCTCATGTTGGTAGATCCTTCGAAGTTGATTGCCCTGGTGTGTCGCTGCCTAATCAATAATGGCTAATCTGCGGGTGCGCGTGGCGTAAAACCAGTGGTATGATCGAGGTTCAACGAGGAGATACGAATGAAATTCAAACCAGCACTGATCGCAGTAGCCACTGCACTCACCTTCAATGCGTCCGCTGCATTGGCTGAAAAATGGGATATGCCGATGGCATACTCAGCGACCAACTTCCACTCAGAGCACGGGGTGATGTTCGCTGACAAGGTCAGAGAATACACCAGTGGCAAAATTGATATCACGATCCACCCTGGTGGGTCTCTATTCGGTGGTGGTGATATCAAGCGTGCGGTTCAAACCGGTCAGGCACCCATTGGCGAGCGCATTATGTCGGCCCACGCTAATGAAGATGCAATATACAACTGGGACAACCTGCCGTTTCTTGCTACCACCTACGCTGAAGGTGAAAAGCTTTGGCAGGCGGCGAAAGGCCCGGTAAACGAACACCTTGCTGACAGTAATCTTGTTGCTCTATACACCTGCCCATGGCCTGGTCAGGGCTTTTATTTCAAGAAAGAAGTCAATTCAGCCAAAGACGTTGAGGGCGTTAAGTTGCGTTCATACAACGCGGCGACTGCAACGGTTATTGAAAGCCTCGGTGGCACACCAGTGCAAATCGAAGCGGCTGAATTAACCCAGGCACTGGCAACCGGCGTTGCAGATGGTTTTATCTCATCCGGTTCAACAGGCTACGACCGAAAAGTGTGGGAGCATCTGTCTCACTACTACAAAGTAAGTGCCTGGCAGCCAAGAAACTACGTCATGGTAAACAAAGGCATGTGGGATTCGCTTGATGCTGAAACGCAAGCTGGAATGCAGAAGGCCGCAGATGAGATCGGCGCTTCTTGTACTGCCAAGTCAGAAGAACTTTCACTGTGGTATTACGAGCAGCTGGAAGAAAACGGTATGTCAGTGGTTGATGCCGGCCCTGAGTTCATGGGTGAGCTGCAAGCCATTGGTGCCACTATGCAGGCTGATTGGTTAGCGGCCACTGGTGAAGATGGAAAAGCGATCATGGATGCCTACAAAGGCATGTAGTGGTAGCGTTTTATGCATTACCCGGGTTCCGCAAGGAACCCGGTTTGTTTTAGCCCCCCCTTCTGCAATTAATCGAGCTTGGCTATGGATTGGAAACCGTTTTTAGGTTTACCGTTGTGGGTATGGCTATTTGTATTTCCCAGTGTGTTCGCACTTGCCTGTTTGATATGGCGTCGTAAGCTAATTGGTCTGTTAAGGCCGGTGTGGAAAGTGCTCGATGGTATATACACCGCATCTGGAGTGTTAGCTGCGTGTTGTATGATTGGAATCCTTCTTATTATCATTGTGCAAATGGTTTTTCGATGGGTCGGTATGCAGTTTCCGGGCTCGACTGACTTTGCAGGCTACGCAATGGCTGCCACGTCTTTTTTTGCGTTGGCGCATGCGCTCAATCGTGGTGCTCACATCAGAGTGTCTATTCTGCTGAATTTGAATGCTTTTACGCGTATGTGGATCAATGTATTTGCCTTGTTCATAGCCGCCATTACGGCCACGTATTTTGCCCGCTTTGCTATAAAAACCAACTTTATGTCCGAGATGATCAACGATCGAACTCAGGGCATTGATCAAGTGCCGGAGCGCTTGCTTACTTTTGTAAAAATGTTTGGTGCTTCTCCTTCACAGTGGAAGTCAATGTGGGAAGCGTCTGGAACTGAATGGGTGTATACCCCCATGTGGTTGCCGCAAATACCCATGTCAATTGGAACCGTGCTGTTGGCAATTGCGCTGTGGGATAACCTCTATCGTTTGCTGGTGACAGGTGAAAATCCGATCAGCATGGAAACGGTGGAAGGCGATACCTCCGGCGATAAAGTAAACGCGAATATCAGAACAGTAGCGACGGAGTCGGCATCATGAGTGAGATTTTAGCCACTGTTGTGTTTCTGGTTGTGTTGTTTGCGCTGCTCGGTAGCTCTGTCTGGATAGGCTTGGCACTGATGGCCGTGGCGTGGGTGGGGATGGAGCTGTTTACCTCGCGTCCGGCAGGTGATGCAATGATCACCACTATTTGGACAAGCTCAAGTAGTTGGACCTTAACCGCCTTGCCCTTATTTATCTGGATGGGGGAAATCTTATACCGAACCCGCTTGTCTGAAGATATGTTCCGTGGGCTTGCACCATGGATGCGTAAGTTGCCGGGTGGGTTGCTTCACACCAACATAGCTGGTTGTACCATTTTTGCCGCGGTATCCGGTTCATCTGCTGCCACCTTAACCACGGTTGGCAAGATGTCTATTCCTGAGTTGCGATCACGGGGGTATCCCGAGTACATGATTGTTGGCACGCTGGCAGGTGCTGCGACTCTCGGCTTAATGATTCCACCTTCGTTGACGCTGATCGTTTACGGCGTAACCATTAACGAAAGTATCACTAAGTTGTTTATGGCTGGAATCATACCCGGCCTTGTGTTGGCCGCTCTATTCATGACTTACATCATTGGCTGGCATTACCTGCGCAAAGACCAGCGTCCTCCCCCGGAGCCGGCGATGAGCTTTGGGGAAATGCTCAGGGAAAGCCGCTTTCTTATACCTGTGCTTATGTTGGTGTTTACCGTTATCGGTTCGATGTATTTCGGCTGGGCCACCGCCACAGAAGCTGCTGCCGTCGGCGTGGTAGGTGCACTTGCGCTTGCTGCGATGCAGGGGTCCCTAAGCTGGTCCAGCTTCTCGGCAAGTTTAATGGGGGCTACGCGTACGTCCGCAATGATTGCGTTGATATTGATGGGAGCTGCATTCCTGTCGTTGGCAATGGGCTTCACTGGTTTGCCCAGCGCGTTGGCAGCGTGGATTGATGCGATGGAATTGTCACCTGTGGTATTGATCGTTGCATTGACTATCTTTTATATCGTGCTTGGTATGTTCCTCGATGGTATTTCTTCAGTGGTGCTGACCATGGCTATCGTTGAACCTATGATCAGGCAAGCCGGCATTGATGTTATTTGGTTCGGGATCTTTATCGTCGTGGTAGTAGAGATGGCGCAAGTGACACCGCCGATCGGGTTTAACTTGTTTGTTTTACAGGGTATGACCAATCATGAAATTTCATATATCGCAAAGACTGCTATTCCTATGGTAGGCCTGATGATATTGATGGTGATTATTTTAGTGGTGTGGCCGGAGATCGCTACCTGGCTGCCAAATAATATCAGGCAAGGCCCCGGCGGGTAGCAGAAGCAGTAATCAAGGTTGTGTTCCGGCGGTGCCACAGCAAGTGGCCCTGTCCTGAGCTATAAATGTCAGTTACTGCTGGTGGTATGTCGATAACCAAAATAGCCGCAATTGCGGCCAGGCAGTCTACAATACTGGCTACAACAAAATGAACGCAAAGAACCTTATGACCGATTGTTTTCTCTACGGTGGCCGAAGCACGGCAGTACCGATAGTTCTCGTTACCTCGTCAAACTACAATCGTGCGGTAAAAAAATTCAGTAAGCCTCAAGTGCGCTGGCTCGAACAGAATGCCTTTAGTGGTCGGCCCGGGGCTTTATGTGGATTGCCTGATAAAGATGGAAGCATTGAAAAGTATGTTGTCGGTATAGATGAAATAGAAGACCCTTTCGCCATTGCCGATTTACCCAGGCGCATGCCTGATGGTGACTATGCTTTAGAGGGCTCTGGTGTCAGAGCGAATCTTGATACTTTAGCTGTAGGGTGGGGCTTGGGTTCGTATGTATTTGATCGCTATAAAAATAATGCGCGCAACAGAGCATCACCGGACTGTAGTCTGCCAAGGTTAAAACTTCCGAACTCGGCAGATCATCAACGCATACAGGAAACAGTGGCAGCAACCTACCGCGTGCGTGACCTGATCAACACCCCTGCAGAAGATATGATGCCGCAGCATTTGTCTGCGGTGGTGGCAGAAATTGCCCAGACGCATGAGGGGGACTTTGCAGAGATTGTCGGTGATGACCTGCTGGCAGAAAACTATCCGTGTATTCATACCGTCGGTCGCGCCAGTATCCATCCGCCGCGATTGATCGAACTCAGGTGGGGTAACAATAAAAAATACCCACTTATTACGTTGGTGGGTAAGGGCATCACGTTTGACAGTGGCGGGCTGGATATTAAACCAGCGGCTGGTATGCGCAGTATGAAAAAGGATATGGGAGGAGCCGCTCATGCGATAGGGTTGGCGCAGTTGATCATGGCACTGGAGCTACCTGTGCGCCTGCGTTTATTGGTCGCTTCTGCAGAAAATGCTATCTCATCGAATGCCTTCAGACCTGGAGATGTGATTCGCACTCGTAGTGGAATCACCGTAGAAATAGACAACACTGATGCCGAAGGGCGTTTGGTGTTGTGTGATGCACTGAGTGATGCTTGCGATGAAGAGCCTGATTTACTGGTCGACTTCGCGACCTTAACTGGCGCTGCGAGGGTGGCTGTCGGAACTGAAATAGCCTCTTACTTTTGCAATGACAGAGAAATTGCCAACATCGTACGTGATGCAGGTGTCAGTACCTTTGATCCCACCTGGGAGCTGCCGCTTCACAACGGTTATAAATCATTTTTGAAGAGCCATGTCGCAGATATGCAAAATGCTGCCAGCACACCGTTTGGTGGGGCAATAACGGCGGCACTCTATCTGCAGAGCTTTGTTGATCCAAATACCCGCTGGCTGCACTTTGATATTATGGCCTGGAACAGTCGTGTACGAAGTGGACGACCAATAGGTGGTGAAGCGATGGGGTTGCGTGCGATGCTTGAAGTGCTTGAACAGTTATATACCCGGTGATCGAAATGTCTAATGAAGCCAGTAAGGCAGAGATAAAAAAACCTAAGGTGATCGCGAAGGAGCTGCGTGACGGCAGCCCGCCCGCGACGGCTGCACAGGTGATCGCGATACTCAACAGGCTTGAAATCGAAAACAGCACCATCACCCATGCGCCGATGAAAACCGTCGAAGACTCCATCGCGCTGCGTGACGGTGTCCCGGGTGGTTACTCGAAGAACTTATTTCTCAGAAATAAAAAGGGTGTCATGGTGGTAGTGACATTACTCGAAGATCGCCAGGTAAATCTTGCAGCGCTTGGTGCACAACTCAATATGGGCAAGCTCAGCTTTGCAAGCCCCGAGCGATTGATGCACTACCTTGGGGTAATACCGGGTGCGGTAACACCGCTTGCTGTGGTCAATGACAAAGATGTTGTGGTCACTGCGGTGTTAGATAAGGCTTTGCTCGCGAAAGACCCGTTACATTTCCACCCTTGCGATAATAGTATGACAACCACGCTTTCAGCGGATGGTTTGCTGAAATACATGACCTCTTTTCACAGTGAGCCACTGATTGTAGATTTTGATGATCCTTCCCTGGTGGGTTAGCGGGGGCGCTTAAATTCCTGCTTTCTAATTACCGGTGCAGGAGTTCCATTGAGGGAGTCAGGATTGCAACAATTCAAGCTTTGTTTGTAAAAACTCAGCCTGCGCACTGTTTTCTGACAGTTCGATCGCCTGCTGTAAGTCTGCTATAGCTTCCTCGCGCTTACCTAGCCGTTGATATAAATCTGCACGTGCAGCATAGAGTGGTTGATAGCCAAGCATTGCATCTTCGTTTTCAACGCTCGCCAGCAGAGTTAATGCCTCTTCTATCGAGTGTGCATAGGAAACTGCAATGGACTGGTTGACGCGAACTACTGCAGAGGGTTGTAGTGAATACAGTAGTTCGTAGAAAGCACTGATTTGACGCCAGTCTGTACTTTCCCAGTCTGAAGACTCTGCATGAATCGCACTGATGGCCGCTTGAATTTGATATGGTCCGACTTGCTGCTTTGCTAATGTTGTTTTTAGTAAACGGGTGCCTTCTACAATTTTAGCTTCACTCCACTTGGATCTATTTTGTTCTGCCAGCGGAATCATGTTTCCACTGTGGTCCATGCGCGTCTGGCGGCGTGAGTCATGCAGCAACATGAGTGCTAATAAACCAGCGACCTCTGTTTGCACGGGCATTAAAGAGTGGACAATTCGCGCCAGGCGAATAGCTTCCTCAGCAAGGTCTTCGCGAACAATCCGATTGCCGGAAGAGGCAGTGTATCCCTCGTTGAAGATAAAATAAATTACTGACAGCACAGTGCTT
The DNA here is from genome assembly GCA_938041955.1 of uncultured Granulosicoccaceae bacterium. Lineage (GTDB taxonomy): Bacteria > Pseudomonadota > Gammaproteobacteria > Granulosicoccales > Granulosicoccaceae. The sequence goes on from CALISD010000084.1 coordinate 96,644, forward strand.
AGTCTCTGTTGCAAGTGTGCATCATCCGGTAGCTTGAACGGAATACCCGCTAAAGATATTTTATTTTTTGCACGCGATAGTCGCTGTGCCATAGTTTTAGGTTTGTCCAGAAATGCTTTGGCAATTTCTTCTGTTGATAATCCCCCGAGAGTGCGAAGCGTTAACGCGATGCGTGATTTTTCTTCAAGCGCAGGGTGGCAACAGGTAAATATTAATTCAAGTCGTTTGTCTGGAATGATCATCTCTTCATCGGTGTTATCGGCTTGTGATTCAAGTTCCACTAGATAGGTAAGTTCTGGTTGTAGTTTTGCGAAGCGGGAGTCTCGACGGAACTTATCTATGGCGCGGCGCCTGGCGGTGGTGATAAGCCATGCTGACGGAGATTTTGGTAATCCTTGTTTCTGCCATGTCGTCAGAGCTTGTTCCAAAGCGTCCTGAAGTACATCTTCAGCCAATTGAAGGTCACCGATACTGGCCACTAATGCTGCTAGTATGCGCCCCCATTCTTCACGAACGATCTGATTGATTGCCTGTTCGATTTTGAATGGGGGAAGCATGATTTAATAGTTCGCTGTTTATGTCTGGCTGACTGATTAATCGAAAGTCATTATTGGTCTGACTTCAATACGGCCATGTTCCGCGGTGGGTATTTTGGCCGCATACTCAATCGCCTCATCAAGTGAGTCGCACTCGATCAGGTAGTAGCCGCCGAGCTGTTCTTTGGTCTCGGCGAATGGGCCATCAGTCGTTTCGATAGCTCCATTTTCGCGTGTTACTGTGGTGGCGGTTGTTGCCGGCTGTAATGCGTCGCCCGCCACAAGCGCTCCTTTTTCCTTTAACAGGGTGGTGAATTCCTGATAAGCCTGCATGTAGGGTCCGAATTCCGGGGTTCCCGGTGCCGGGCCGGCATCTGCTGCCGAATAGATTAAACATATATATTGCATCGTCATTCTCCTTAATCATTAGTTTAGTTTGCAGAGACAAGTGTCTCTGTAATGTACAGACGAATGAGCTTTGTGCAAATCTACATGGGGTGGAATATTTAGTTTTGAATACGCTTGCAATCCATGTCTCGCCAATGCTAAATTCAAGGCGTAGTGGAAGTGCTTACTTAGGTTTTTGTTTCTGTAAAGGCTCAACGCTAAAGCTGAGGTGAAAACCTGGTAGTCGCTCTCGCTCATTGGAGGGGGAAGACTTAAAGCGCTTGTACGTATAGTTACGTATAAGGGCGGCCGCATAAAACATCGACGCAAGTTTATGTATTGGAATTCGTCTGTTCCGTCAATCGGGATTCACGGAATATGATGTAGAGGCCACTGGCGAAAATAATAGTGGCACCAAGTAGCGTAAGAAAATCCAAATGTTCCGCAAAAAATATAGCGCCAATTATTACGGTCCAAATTAAGCGTAAAAAATCCAGTGACATTACTGCGGTGGAATCGGCCATCGAAAGTGCTGTCGTCATGCACATGTGACCGAGCGTACCAAGTGCGCCAACCACAAACAGCAGCCACAACGAATGACCGCTTGGTATCTCACCTAAATATAAAAATATAGGCAGGGATAGCGCGCTTAAAGTAATTCCGCTCCAGGCCACAATGCTTGCAGTGTGCTCGGTGCTGGAAAGCGATTTGACGATAACCAGGTTGATGCCCCAAAAGAGGCTTGAGCCGATAACGAACAGCGCTGATGGGTTAAACGAATCACTGGCGGGGCGCAACACCACCAGGACACCAATAAAGCCTGCGATAATCGCAGCAATCCGGCGTGCTCTTACGCGCTCGCCTAGTAATAACACGGCCGCTATCGTTCCAAAAATGGCCGCACTAAAGCTGAGTGCTGTGGCAGTCGCAATTTCTACTCGCGCAAGCGCCGTAAACCACAATAACATTGCCAGTATGCCGCTTGCACCACGCAGCAGGTGTAGCGGCATCCTTTTTGATTTGAGTGAATGAACACCATTGCGTAGCACCAGAGGCAGAACCACAATCAGGCCAAACAGGTTGCGAAAAAAAGTGATGGTATAGACGTCAACCGTTGTGCTGAGATGCCGAACCACACCGTGCATAGCAGCAAGTGCGGCAGTGGCGGCGACCATATACATCATTGCTTTGATGATTGATGGCTGAACCACCTTAAACGGTGTTATCGACAAGTGAATCTGCTTTTGGGTTGGACTCACAGTATCGCACTGCTACGAGTCCAGTGAAACCAATTTGATCAGTGTTCTGTGCGCGAGTGGTTTGTTCGTCCGCACGGACATATACTGGTAGGCCTGTTTGGTTACTTTGAACTTAACTGGCTATGAATACACCGGTAGACCTACCTCGCTTTCATTCCACTTGTCCGCATGATTGTCCCAGCACTTGTGCGATTGAAGTAGAAAAGATCGACAGTCATACGATTGGCCGGGTGTACGGTGCTGATAACTCATACACCCAGGGCGTGGTGTGCGCAAAAGTGGCTCGTTATGCCGAGCGTATTCACCACCCTGATCGCTTGTCGCAGCCATTGCGCAGGAGCAATAAAAAGTCCGCCGACGGGGTGTTTGAACCCATTACGTGGGACGATGCGCTAGACATAGTCGCTGAGGAGGTGCAGTCGACAATAGCAAAGTATGGCGCTGAGGCGTTTTGGCCGTATCACTACGCCGGTACCATGGGTTTAGTTCAGCGTGATGGCATTAATCGTTTTCGAAACTGTCTTGGAACATCGCAGCAGCACAATACCTTCTGTACGACGCTGGCTGACGCTGGCTGGAACGTCGGTGTTGGTGCTAAGCGCGGTGCAGATTCAAGGCTTATCGAAGAGAGCGATTTAATTGTCGTGTGGGGTGGGAATCCTGTGAATACACAGGTGAACCTTATGCACCACATTGCCACTGCCAAAAAGCGTGGTGCAAAACTGGTTGTAGTAGATCCTTATAAAACCGGCACTGCTAAGCAGGCTGATCAGCACTTGATGCTTCGTCCCGGTACCGATGGAGCATTGGCCACTGCGGTAATGCATCTATTGGTTAAAGAAGGTTATGCAGATCGAGACTATCTAAGTAAGTACACAGACTTTACAGCAGTGACTGAAAAACATTTGTCTGAAAAAACGCCGCAATGGGCTGCAGACATCACTGGCTTGAGTGTTCAGGAAATCATCACATTCGCCAGATTGTATGGTGAGAATAAAAAGAGTTTTATCCGTGTTGGCTATGGCTTTTCCCGCAGTCGTAATGGAGCCGTCAATGTTCATGCAGTCACTTGCCTGCCAGCACTCACAGGTGCCTGGAAGGAACGTGGCGGTGGTGCACTTTATTCTAATGGTGCCTTGTATTCAAACATAGATAAAACCCTTATCGAAGGATTGGACCGGGTATCAGATGTGAGAGTGCTGGATCAATCCAGAATTGGCGACATACTGACCGGTAACCCGATGGATCTGTTGGATGGCCCGCCTATCAAGGCATTATTTGTTCAAAATACCAATCCTGCGGTGGTAGCACCCGAATCGAATAAAGTAATTAAAGGGCTATTGAGGGAAGATCTTTTTGTGTGTGTGCACGAACAGTTTATGACTGATACGGCAAAGTTTGCAGATATTGTACTGCCTGCGACTATGTTTCTTGAGCATGATGATCTTTACGTCGCTGGTGGTCATACCCATGTGCAAATGACCAAAAAAATTGTAGAGCCTTTCGGGCAGTGCCGTAGTAATCATCAGGTGTTATGTGAATTAGCCGCGAGGCTTGACCTTGAGCATCCAGGTTTTAATATGACCGAATGGGATTTGTGTGATCACACGCTTAAAGCGTCGGGCCTGCATGATGCCGAGACTTTGTATAAAGAGCACTGGCAGGATGTTGCCCGTGATTTTGAAGGCAGCAATTTTTTAAACGGGTTTGATACACCGGATAAGAAGTTTCATTTTTCACCAGACTGGAGCCGGGTCGGACCGAACTATCAAAGTATGCCGACTATGCCTGACCACTGGGAAGTTACTGATGAATCATCCGGTAGCTATCCATACCGCCTGGTGGCAGCTCCCGCAAGGCAGTTTCTAAATACCACATTCACTGAGACACCCACTTCAGTGAAGCGCGAAAAACGACCTGCGTTATTGGTTCATCCGGATGATTTAATGGCGTTGTCGATTACTGATGGACAAAAGGTTAGAGTCACCAGCGCCTGTGGCAATCTGCTTGTTCATGCAAAAGCGTTTGAAGGCGTACAGAGTGGTGTGGTGATTATGGAAAGTATCTGGCCTAACTCTGCATTTGAGGAGGGGGTCGGGGTGAATGCGTTGGTGAGTGCGGAGCCTGGTTTCCCGAATGGCGGTGGTGTGTTTCATGATACCGCCGTTAAAGTAGAATCTGCGTAACTAAGCAGTGCATACCTGTCGCATCAATACACGTGTATGTTGCGCCCTGAAGCGCTATAAAAGGTTTAAAGCCGTCGAAAATTTGAATTCAGCGCATTTGTTCGACTGAACAGTGACGAATTTGATTGGTAAAGACTGTGATAGCAATAGCGGCGAAGGTAAGGGTTTCGCCGCTAACTTGGATTTTACAGTAGTATTTACACTATCGTTTCGCTGGCAAAGTTTGGAAAGTAGTCTTCGCAGCTTCCTTCGCGATGCACATCTGCGGTGGCACAATGTAAGCCGCCACCGAATGGATATGCGTCTCGAAATGGCATGGGTATCACTTCCATACCAAGTTTGTCCATTTGATCCATCTGATTAGTTTCGCTTGCCTCAACGATAACAGTCTTGTGATCAAGCACTAAACAGTTCATCGATAGCCACACACTGGAGTAGCAAAGCGGTGGGGGTGAGTTATGAACAGGTGTGGCTGCGTCGACAATTTCCCAGTCGTTCTGGCTGAATATTTTTCGTTGTGCATCCGGCAACGGACGGTTTGGATTGTTGATAATTAAGCCGGGCCTCAAAGGTACGAAAGTCGCATCGATATGAATAGGGTAGGGGTCACCCGGGAAATTCACTGAGTGAATTCGATGATCCGGAAAGTGACGCTTTAACCATTCCATGCCGCGGCGGTTGGTGGTTAGTCCATGTTGGCAAAAAAGATCTTTGCCAAGCCGCATGACATCTGCAGCATCAAACAGTGGTTCGTGCTCTTTGGTGACAAAATCCAACGCCGCTGTTCGATCTAAGCGTTCTTCAATAGTGATTTCATCAAAGTAGCCAGCCTGGTAGGAATCATCAGAAAGTCTTGGTCGCGGAGCACTTTCCCATTTGAAATTCGGATCCTCATCAAAATAACGCTGCATCAACGGATGATAGGCGAGGTATTCAAAGTAGCGGCAGCGAAACGACATTGGCGCGCTTAAAATTTCATTGCCTACGGTAAGCAGCACATCACGTGGTGGCATGCAGCCAAACATGGATGCTGTGCTGAAGTCAGGGGTGACTACAGCCTGGTTCCACTGGATGGGTGTCGGCCGGTCAACAGTGATGCCTCTGCCCTCAAGGACTTTGACCAGGTTATCGAGCTGAATATTGGCCTTCTCGACTGTTTCCAGCGGGCGTGGTCCCCACATGCCACGCATGTCGCTGTCTTCCGGAACTTTTGCTTCTGTCGCAGGTTCAGAGGGTGGAATGCACGTATGGTCTGCGCGACCGACGATAACGTGTTTAAGTGGATCAAACTCATTCCACGAATTAACTTTAACCATGGGGGTTTCCTGTTTGGTGATAGCGCTACTATAAGAGCGAATGAGGTGGCGCGACAAGCAGAGACTTAAAAACTGCCGATATCAGACAGCAAGGCTGGAACCGCATTGCAGAAACAAAAAACCCGGCAGTTGCCGGGTTTTTATACTCAGGTTGGCACGTCGGATGGCTTAAGAGTTGCCAATCTCCTGACCGTTCTTGCTGTAGCTGCCGTTAAGGATACTGCGTGCTGCCCTTGGCCAGTTGTATTGCTCTGCTCGCTGTACCGAAACTCCTACGCGTTCCGCGTAATGTACGACTTCGCGGTCGGTCCACAGAGAGATTTGCTCAAAATCAGTTACTCCATTGCGCGCAAAAGCCCCTGCAATGGTCTGCGTTACACCCGGAAGCAGAGTGAGTTCGTCACTTCCATCCGGTCGACGAATGCGGTGCCCGTCTTTGGTGAACTGTGGTCTCTGTGCTGAGCCGTAACCAGTTGCTCCGGTCAGTGCTTCAGTATCTGTATCTGCTCGCACAAATACACGTGGTTTAGCGCCTGAAGATCGAGTCTCGACTTGTTGCAGGTTATTGGTTCTGGTGGCAGTGGTGGGTGAACTTGAAGCAGATTGAACGGTCTGTCGGTTGTTGTCACGTTCGTACAATCGCGCTTTCAGTTCTTCCAGTTCAGTAGATTGTTGTGCAATTTTAGTATGCAGTTGCAGGGTGTTCTCGGCCTGCTTTTCAAGTGACCGCACCAACTCGGTTTGAGAGTCTTTCTCTTGCGTTAAAAGCGTCAGACTCGACTGCTGCTGTTTGCTTCTCAGGCTGCTATTGGTCAGTTGGGAGTTAAGTCGTGATATTTCTTCATCGCGCTCGCGCATCGCCGCCATCAAAGCATCATTCTTACGTGTCTGCTCTTCCAGCACTTTTTGCATTGGACCGCCCGATGACTGAGTGTCTTGCAAGGCAATTTGTGCTTTACGAAGTTCTGCATCTCGTTCGGTCAGAGTCAAACGCAACGTCTCTGTATCTGACAGCTCTCGATTGAGGCGTTGGCTTTCACTTTCTTCGCGTACAAGCTTGCTACGAAAGTCAGCTAGCCGACTTTCCTTTTCCTGAAGCTTCGTGGTCAGTCTTTGGTTGATTTCCAACTGCTTGGTGGCGTCTGATTTCAGGCTTTCTATTGAGCGTGTTTGATCGTGCAGTTTGGCTTGCAGTGTTTTGAGATCGTTCTGAAGTATTTTATTTTGCTTTGCAATCTCAGTGTTAGATTCCCGTAGTTTGGTTTCATTTGCCTGAGAACTTGCGGTGAGTTGAGTACGTAGCTCGCGCAGCTGGTTCTCTTTTGATCGATTCAGCTCTGACACCTGTGCCTGCATATTTTCAAGGCGGGTTTTAGACTCATCCCCTGCGGTGCGAAATGTTTTTATCTGTTGTTGCAGGTTTTTTGTTTCGTTTTGCATTGCCAGGTTTTTAGCTGACAGCTGCTTGTTGTCCTCTCTAAGCCTGTCTTGTTCAGTCTTCGCGCTGTTAGTCAGCTCGAGTTGCTGCTTTTCTTTAGATTGCTTGAGCTCTGATACCTGATTTTGCAGGCTTTCGATACGCGTTTTGTATTCGTCGCGAGTATTGGCAAGGTGATTCAGGTCCTGTTGCAATTTCTCAAGTGCGATGTTGCCTTGTGCTTGCAACTCACCCAGTTGGGCAGAGGTTTTGTTGCGACTTGCTACTACATCATCAAGCTCGTTACGCAATGACGTAATGCGAGCTTCTTTCTCTGCGAGTGATGCGTTTAGTTTGTCAACGTTGCCTTGCAGAGCGTCACGCTTACCAGCAGAGTCCCGCAGCATGTCGTTGAGGGCTGCGACTTCTGCGCTTTTGCTTTTGATTTTAGAGTGCGTTGTGGCTGTGTCTTTTATCTCTGACTGCAGGCGCTGAACTTCTTTTTGTTCGTGAAGCTTAGCGTCCTTTATCTCTGACTGCAGGCGCTGCACTTCTTTTTGTTCGTGAAGCTTGGCGTCTTTTATCTCTGACTGCAGGCGTTGGACTTCTTTTTGTTCGTGAAGCTTAATGTCTTTAATTTGTGCATTGAGCTCACTGACGTGTTGTTTTGACTTTGTGAGTGCGGCATCACGATCCGCTATCACACGCTTTAGATCGGTTACTTCTGATGCGATCTTACTTTCGGTCTCTTTGAACTGCTTCTCGCTCTTTTTGAACTCATGTTCGCGACTCTTCATGGTCGAGCTTTCAGTGCTGAGCGACTCAAGCTTGGCATGCAGGCTTTTAATGTCGGCGTTTTTATTTTCCAGCATCAGGTCGTAGTCGTGCTTTTGCTTTTCTACAGTCTTGCTGGTTTTTTCGAGTGATTTGGTGAGCTCTTCAACCTTTGAATTATATTCAAATGTGATTGATTCTACGTCGCTGCGACCGGACTCTGCAGTCGTCAGCTGACTGCGCAAGGTCTCAACAGTGGAGTCTGCTTCTTTGACCCGGGCTCTGAGGCTCTCAATGACCTTGTCATTCTCTCGAACAGCACTTCGAAGTGCGCCTACTGTTTCTGTGGCTTCTGTTAAGCGTTCACTGCTGGCAGATCCGCCAGCAGTGTACTTAGCGAGCTCTTTGCGAAGTTCGCTTTGTTCTTTCTGTTTCTCGGTACGGAATGAATTGAACTCAGACTGATTTTCAAGCAATGACTTTTTTGTTGTCGCCAGCTCTTTCTTCAGATCGTTTATTTCACTCACTTGTGCGCGAGTGCCTGATTCTACTGAGCTGTCCTTGCGGCGCAGCTGTTGAAGTTCGTTTTTCGTATCGCGAAGCTCCACCTCTTTTGTGTCGAGCGTGTAGCGAAGATGCTTTGCGTCCTTCATCGCATCATCAATGTCACGGGCGATATTCTGTCTGGCCCTTTTGTCTGTACCACCGGAAAAGAAATTTCTGATGCACCAACCAATGATGGCACCAGCGATGGCGGTGAGACCCAATATGAAAGCTAATTCGCCCATGACATTCATTTCTATTCTCCGTTGGTGAACCCAAATTCGATACGTCGATTTAGGGCCCGACCGGTAACCGTGTTGTTGGAAGCTATAGGTTGGCTTGAACCATAGCCCTGTGATGTCATTCTGTCGCCATTGATACCACGATCAATCAGGAAACTTCTAACCCGTTCGGCTCGTTCAGCGCTCAGTACCCGATTGCGCTCATCTTTGCCGGTTGCATCTGTATGGCCTGATATGGCCACCGTGGCATCCGGTACTTGAAAGAGTGCGTCGGCAATTTGATCCAGAATGCTAATGCTATCTGAATCCAATTCGGAACTGTTTGAACGGAATCGAATAGCTGCCAGATCGATCTGTGCAAACAGCTCGTTAATATCAGGGCCTTTGACCGTAATGTCGTTGCGCAAACTCACAGAGTTGCCAAACGCCGCCAGGCTATTGTCCGCAGCGCGCTGGCGTTCACCTTCACTCGCTGACATTCCACTGATAGTGAGATCGCCGGCTGATGATACGGTCACTTTTGCGTTTTCAATGCCGCTCAAGCTATTTAGTGATTGTGTGATTGCAGCGCCCCAAACAGGCTCCATTACTCGCTCGTCGATTGTTACGTTGGTGACGACAGTCTTACCTGCGCTTTCAAAGGCCCGGGTGATCGAGTCGTTGGTGGCCGCTGGCAGGAGACCCACTATGGTCACCTCTGACCCCAGGTCGGTGATTGTAGCGAAAGGTTTCATGAACGGTGCGGGTGCGACTTCTGGCTCTGGCTCAGATGCCGGTTCCGGGGCTGGCGCTGCTGCCGGGACTCGAACCGCGATCCTGTTGTCAATTGCCTGCCCGGCAAATAAGGCGGCAACCTGCTCACCTGCTGTCTGCCTGGCTTCATCAGAAGTAGCAATTCCGGAAATGAGAACATCTCCGGAAGGTTGTACTTTGACTTTCCCCTTGTCGATTTCCTGCATAGCGTTCAGAGATTCACCAAGGCTGGCAGCCCATGAAGGAGCTTCGAACTCATCGCTTGTGACAATGAAGCTTTCTACCGGTTTGTCTGAACTGTCGATAGCGCTTTCAATTGCCGCAGCGCTGTCAGCTGGAAGACTGCCATAGAGCGCGATTCGATCAGGGCTGTTGTAGATTGTTGCATAACCCGGTTTCAGAGGTGTGGGTGTGGGTGTGGGTGCCGTGGTGGTTGGAACGGTAATTCTGTTGTCAACGGTGAGCTGGCCGTTTACAAGCTCAGTTGCTTTCGCCCCGATGTCGTTCCTAGCTTGTTCATCGCTTGCAGATCCGGTGAGTCGCAGTGAACCGTTCATTACAGAGAAAGAACCACCTTCAATAGCATTGAGGTCTGGCGTCAGTTGTTGAACAGCGGGCCACCAGCCCGGGTTAGTGGTGTTTGCGTCAACTTTGATACTTCCGCTAACACCGTCTTCACCGTAAGCCTCTTTGGCTGCGGTTTCTATTTTGGTTGCGTATTCCTGATCTGACACGGTTCCAGAGAGCTTAACTCCAGTATCAGTTGCAAAGAATGTCAGGCTCGATTCTGTGCGTTCGGTTTGTGCCGTATCGGCAGCACCAACGGTCAGCCGGTTTTCAACATCACGTACACCAACCGTATTGGCGACGACTTCCTCGGCGCGCTCGCTATCAGGTTGGGCCGTTACATTGCCAGACAGTATAGCGTTTCTGCCATCAATCTCGACTGAAGCTGATTCATAGCCTGCCTCTGACAACGCACTGTTGGTGCGGGTGGTCAAATCGGCGTTGATCATCGGTGCATAGTGTTTGATCGCGTACCACAACACGCCTAACAGCAATAATACCCCGAATAACAATGGCCCCCATGCAGTGCCGCCGTCCGCAGCTATTGCAGGCGGAACCACATAGCCGGGACGGCGGGCACGTGCAGCGGGAGCGATGTATCTGCCTTTTCGTGCCCCTGGCGGTGGAGCCATTGCACGTCTTGGACGAGAAGGGCGCGGGCGACCTTGTGCCGGACGGGCAGGTGGTCGTGATCCGGGTCTCGGTGCCGCCGATCGTGGTGTGTCAGCAGAAGGGCGTGCTGGTGCATCGCGATGAACCGGGCGACGGTTGGCCTCCATGCTTTGGGCGGGTCTTTGCGCTGATGACCGGTGGCTAGTTTCCGTTGCAGGTCTTTCAAGCTTGTTGCTACGAATTTCAGCTTCGCTTGATGACACATTTGCGGCTGTCTGTTGTGGCCGGGCTGTTTCAGTTCTGGCGTTTGCAGGTTTGGCAAGGCCGGCACTGGCCGCGTTAGTGCTGGTGGCTGCTTTGCTCACATTGGCAGGGTTAGTCACAGGCGGACGGGCCGGGTTAGCTGGCTGGACCCTATGGGTCGCAGGTTTCGCTGCGTCAGATTGAATCGGCGCTGTCGCTGGTTTTGGAGGCACAGAACCAGGTGCTGTTGGTGTCGCACTTTTTGGTAAGGGCGGTGGTGTATTAGACGGTGGCGCGGTGTTTTGACCTGCAATTGCCGGTCTGCCGCCAGAACCCCTGTTGCCTGTCTGTGGTACTGCACTGCCTGTTGCTGCGGTGCCGGTCACGGCCGATTTGGCGGCATCCGCAGCAGACGTTTTCGCAGCCGAAGCAGCCGCTGCGGCCTTTTTCGCCGCGGCGTATTCTGCTTTGTTGGTCAGGTCTTCGGCTGCCTTACTAATTTTGTCCGTGCCCGGAATTTTCTTGTCTGGTGGATTTGCCATTGCTTTTCCCATTGTGGACAGTCTGGTAAGTCGAGACTGTTGCAATACGTATTTAGAGTGAAAAGTGGATAATTTGGTTGTCGGTATTTTCGCTGATTTGACCAAGCAAAGCTATGTGTACTTCATATTTATAACACCCTTGAATCGCGCTGTTTTGGTCATGAATGGTGGTCCATGAATGATGTCTTTAGTGCTCTGCGTTTGTGCTCAGCGCTTCGTGGCGTTGAAATTGTTTCGCTGGAGGTGTTGTTTCAAGGTCAGTTTTTGTCGCCCGATGGCTAGTTTTTATCCCGATCCCGCAACAATAACAAATTCAGCGAGTTGCAATTGAAACCGGCAGTAACAATATGCAAATTATAGACTGCCTGGTCGACAAAAACCGGACGCGTTGAGACGCAGCGCCAGTTTGGCGTTCATGTGCACCTGTGGGTCGCTGGACACACTGTCGTTTCAGCAGCTTGCTGCATACTCTATGTAATCTACATATTACGAGCCTACTGTTATGGCAGGAAAGAAAAGAAGACGCGGTGCACGCGAGGGCAAACGAGCCCGTGCGGCGAATCAAGCGCCTGTTGCGCCTTATATCAAACGTCGCATCCCGTCGTATTGCCATGCTACGCAAGAGCAATTAGAGCTGATCGAACACAACGCTGACACGGTGCTTGAAGAAATCGGCATCGAGTTCAGGGACTTTCCACGCGCGCTCGAGCTGTTCAAACAGGCGGGTGCAGATATTGACGGCGAGCGGGTGAGGTTCCCGCGTGGAATGTGTCGCAAGATAATTCAGGATAGTGCCCCAAGAGAATTTGTTCAGCACGCTCGTAATCCGGCACGAAGTGTTGTGATTGGTGGTGACAATACCGTTTTGGTACCAGCTTACGGTTCACCATTTGTACGCGATCTTGATAACGGCAGGCGCTACGCCAATATCGAAGACTTTCAGAATTTCGTCAAGTTGGCGTATATGTCGCCGTCACTGCATCACTCCGGTGGCACCGTTTGTGAGCCGGTCGATTTGCCGGTCAACAAACGCCACTTCGATATGGTGTATTCGCACATGCGTTACAGCGACAAGCCTTATATGGGTTCTGTGACAGCGGCCGAGCGTGCGCAGGACACCGTTGAAATGTCGAAGATACTATTTGGCGATGACTATATCGACCCTGATACCGGCAATGAGAAAACGGTGGTGATCAACTTGATCAATGCCAACTCACCAATGACTTTCGATGACACGATGCTGGGTGCAGCGGAGGCTTATGCGCTGGCTAATCAGGCAACGGTGATATCGCCATTCATTCTTGCCGGTGCGATGTCTCCGGTCACAGTCGTTGGTACAGTGACCCAGATTCTTGCTGAAGCGCTAGCGGGTATGGCCTTTGTTCAGTTGGTGCGCCCGGGTGCACCGGTCGTGTTTGGCACCTTTGCCAGTAGTATTTCCATGCAATCGGGAGCACCTACTTTTGGTACACCGGAACCTACCTCGGTGTTATACATCGCTGCTGAGTTAGCGCGTCGTCTTGGTGTGCCATTCAGATCCGGTGGTGGACTCAACGCGTCCAAACTCCCTGATGCGCAAGCTGCTTATGAAGCTGCCAACACGCTGCAGTCTGCCATGCTCGCCGGGGTCAACTTTATGTTGCACACCGCTGGTTGGCTTGAAGGCGGTTTGGTGATGAGTTATGAGAAATTCATTATGGACGCTGATCAGGCTGGCATGCTGCAAGTGTTTGGTGAAGGTCTCGATTTCAGCGAGAACGGTCAGGCTTTAGATGCATTGCGTGAAGTGGGGCCGGGCCAGCATTTCCTTGGCTGTGATCACACACAAAGAAATTTCGAAGCGGCTTTTTACCGTTCAGACCTGGCAGACAACAACAGCTTTGAGCAGTGGGAATCTGAAGGTTCGCTGGATATATCGCAAAGAGCCAATGTAAAAATGAAAAGTATGCTTGAGAGCTATGAGGCACCCCCCATCGATCCCGCGGTGGATGAAGCTTTGCTGGCTTATATTGAACAGCGAAAATCATCGTTTCCGGACGCGAATTATTAGTTTCGGTTATGTATGAGCGGCAAACACGGAGGGCAGACTCCGTGTTTTGCTTTTCAATTCCTGACGGCGCAAATAGCTAATGTTGTCCCGTGGCATCAGCTCTGGCGAATCAGAAATAGTCGTGATCAAGAATCATTTTTGCTGCAGCAATTGAAAAAATCATCGGCAAAGGGCCATTTATGGCCATATTCGCCCAATCACTCGATTAAAATTCTAATTTTTTTGAACCTGGTAATAATATAATTACTGTTTAGTTATCAACAACTAAAAACTCCTTTGTGAGAAAATACTATAACAATTAGCGGTTTATATCGTTGTGGCCCCCTATCGTGAAATGATCTGGCCCTAAGATAAAATGTCGCAAACAGTACATCATCGTGTTGCTTCGAGAACAGACTGAGGCTCAGCGCGACGTAAAGCGATCAAGTATAGAATCGCCGTCAATAGCACAGGAAGTGCAGCCAAACTGGACCAGTAAACAGCAAGCGCGAGCATCTTGAGCACTACTAGACACGCTACTGGTTGGAATAAACTGCATGATAAAAAGCAAGAGCTCCGGGCCGACTAAGATCGGCTTTCTTCTAATTTCCGATTTTTCAATGCTCGCATTTTCGTCGGCTCTCGAGCCGCTTCGAATGGCGAATCAACTTTCAGGCGAAGGCCTTTACGAATGGACAACGGTCGGCGCATCGCGGGATGCTGTCGATGCCAGCAACGGCATTTCGATCACCCCCGATTGTTCCATCCACGATGCCCCTCAATTTGACGCGGTATTTGTTTGTTCCGGCAATCAAATACAGCATCATAGCGATGCCGATGTGACCGCATGGGTGCGATCGCTTTCCAAGCGGGATATGACCTTAGGTGCAGTTTGCACAGGCACCTACGTGCTTGCCAAAGCCGATGCGCTTGATGGACACCGCTGCACAATTCATTGGGAAAACATGGCCAGTGCCAGAGAAGAATTCCCGCAATTGGTGATTTCACCTGAGCTATTTGAAATTGATGAGAACCGTTACACCAGCGCCGGTGGAATTGCGCCGTTGGATATGATCCTGCATGAGATCAGAAACTCACATGGTGCTGACCTCGCCTCGGCGATTATCGAACAGTTTATGTGTGATCGAATCAGAGACAAGCACGATAGACAACGTGTTCCGTTAACCCAGCGCATTGGCACTAACCAACCTAAGCTGGCAGAGGCAGTGTCATTGATGGAAGCCAACATCGAAGAGCCTATGACGCTCGATGAATTGTCCTTTCATGTGGGATTGTCGCGACGACAACTAGAGCGTTTGTATCAACGTTATCTGCAATGTGTACCGACTCGTTACTACCTTGAGCTTAGATTGGAACGCGCAAGACAGCTACTGCTGCAAACGAGTATGCCAATTGTCGATATCGCGCTGGCGTGTGGTTTTATATCCGCTCCACACTTCAGCAAATGCTACCGCGATACCTTCGGCTTGCCACCGCGCGATGAGCGGCGTAGAGCGGCTGGTCAGGTTGAAGCCAGTAAAGCGAAGAAGAAGGATGGTAAAACATCCAACCTTCGTCGCACCACGGTATGTTCAGCTTCTGCGCCGTCTGCGACGAGCGCCCCTCCCGCCGCTTGATGCAGGTGTCGGCTCGGGTAGGGTAACTACCTCTGAAAGCATTGGGAATTTCGCTGTTTTATGCGGAATTCCCATGGCTTCTACGAAATGATCCTGAAACTTCTGCTCTACAGCAGTTTCAATTTTCTCGACCCGATTCACCAGTTGCTCAATATCGTTTCTGGTGCTTCGATTAAGCAGCGCCATCCGCGCGCCAGAGCCTGCAGCATTGCCTGCCGAAGATACATTGCTAAGAACGCAGTCTGGAATCAAACCAAGGATCATCGCGTACTTAACATCAATGTGACTGCCGAAAGCACCGGCTAAGCGGATACGATCAACTTGTTCGACTTCTAGTCTGTCCATCAGTAGCCTGACACCTGCATACAACGCAGCCTTGGCTAGCTGTATCTGTCTCACATCGTTTTGAGTGATGACTATTCTTACGTCACCATCGTGCAACAGATAAGAAAACGTTCTGTCGTTCTCAATCACACGGTCAGACTTGTCTGCATGCGCTGAGCTGATAACGCCGTTGGTATCAATCAAGCCTGCCAGAAACATCTCTGCCACCACTTCGATAATTCCACTGCCACAAATTCCAGTGACACCGAGCGATTCTATGGATGCTTCAAAGTCCGGATCATCAGACCACACTTCACTGCCGATAATGCTGAACCTTGGTTCGAGTGTTTCAGGATCAATTCGCACGCGTTCAATGGCACCTGGCGCTGCGCGTTGACCGCCACTGATTTGAGCGCCCTCAAATGCCGGGCCTGTCGGGCTTGAACAGGCGAGTATTCTTTCGTTGTTACCCAGCACAATCTCTGCATTGGTGCCAACATCAACCAGCAGGGTAATCTCACTCATTGTGTCGGGCCGTTCTGCCAGTATTACCCCTGCGGTATCAGCGCCTACGTGGCCTGCGATACAGGGCAGTACATAGACCTGCGCGTTGGGGTGAGTGTTAAAGTCGAGTTCACTGGCATTGCAACGGAACGCTTCATCGGTGGCCAGTGCGAATGGTGCGCCGCCCAGTTCTACCGGGTTGATACCCAGTAACAGATGGTGCATCACCGGATTGGCAACTAACGTCATCGCCATAACATCTGCACGGTCTGCTTTTATTTCTTCTGTGGTGGCGGTCACTAGCGTATTGATCGCTTCGCGAACCACTTTTGTCATTTCAACTTCACCACCCGGGTTCATCATTACATAGGAGACACGGCTCATTAGATCTTCGCCAAAGCGTATTTGCGGGTTCATGATGCCGGATGAAGCCAGCACGTCTCCGCTTAATAAATCGCATAAGTGCGCAGCGATAGTGGTTGAACCTACGTCTATCGCTATACCGAGTATTTGCTCCTGGAGTCCCGGCCACAGAGCGACAATGTTGTTGTCTTCAGCTACGGCGACTGTCACTTGCCAATCACCCTTACGCAAAACCGGTTGCAGTGTGGGCAACAATGAAGATTCGAATCTTAATTCAGTTAATTGCCATTCCTGTTCAAGGGCTAACTTCAGACGTTGCAAATCACCCGTCGGTGAATGCATGTCGGGCTCTTCTACCTGAACAAAATACAACCGCACCAACGGATCGAGTTCTATATCGAGAAGGTCAGCGCCCTTTCTAATGACCTGCTTGTGCACCTGGCTGTCTGGTGGCACATCGATCACCACATCACCCAGCAACTGTGCCTGGCAACTGAGTCGACGACCCTCCAGCGATATCTTTTTAACTTTCTCCCAGCGCTCTTCTGTTTTTGTGAATGCAGACAGGTTTTTTGCATCAGAGACGATCTCATGTTTTGAGAATTCGCCTTCAGCGCACAATACCTGACAGCGTCCGCAGATCGCGCGGCCTCCACAGACAGAGTCGATATCTACACCCAGTGCGCGTGCCGCTTCCAGTACCGGCGTGTTCACCGGAAAGTGGCCGCGCTTGCCGCTGGGGGTAAAAACTACTTTTACCTGCTTAGCCTGGCTTGACTGATCTGGCTGGATTTGAGTGGAAGAATCTGACATCGGCGAAACTCCTGCGGCTATGCCACTTGTGCACGCCTTGTGTTAAATCGACCTTATGACCGGCTGTGGTTACCTGAAGCTATTTTGCTGGTCGTTTTCTTTTTGATACCCGTCGGCCGCGTCCGTCGCCGTCTTTGGGTGGTTCTCGATATTTTCCAATCCAATTCAGGCAGTCGGGGTCGTGTCCCATAAGTACGTCCGCTGCCATGACTGATTCCATGACTTCCTTATGAATAGGGTTAGTTATTGCAGAAGTCATTCCGTGTGAGATAGCCATCGATAAAAAGGCGCCGTTAATACCGTCACGATTAGGCAGACCAAAGCTGACATTTGATGCACCACAGGTGGTGTTGCACTTTAACTCGCGTTGAATGCGCCCGACGATATCAAATACCTGACGGCCGGCCTGTCCCATAGCACCGATGGGCATCACAAGCGGGTCTATAACTACATCACAGGCTTTGATGCCATAGTCTGCTGCGTGCTCAACGATTTTCTTGGCAACAGCGAAGCGTACTGCGGGATCTTCTGAAATGCCGGTTTCATCGTTCGATATAGCGACCACTGCGGCGTCATACTTTTTTACCAGTGGCATGACACGTTCAAGTTGCTCCATTTCGCCGGTCACAGAGTTAACTAATGCACGGCCGTTGTAGACTTGAAGGCCACGATCCAGCGCCTCAATGATTGATGAGTCTATGCAGATCGGTATGTCACTAATCGACTGCACCAGTTCGATGGCTTGCGCCAGTAGAGCAGGTTCATCTGCCAGCGGGATGCCGGCATTGATATCAAGCATATGTGCGCCGGCTTCAATCTGGGCGATAGCATCCGCTTCCACCCGACTGAAATCGCCGTTCTTCATTTCTTCCGCCAGCAGCTTTCGCCCGGTCGGGTTGATTCGTTCACCAATCATTGTGAATGGTTTGTTAAAACCAATGATGTGATTGCGTGTGGCAGAACCGATAACGGTTTCAGTCATAGGGGTGTCCCGGAAAATCTATAAGAAAACTATGGATGTCAGTCTAGGGAATGTAACTGACAGTTGAGATCGGGGTCAGCGTGTAGGCGCCTGACGTCTATTGCGTTGCGACAGTATGCCGGAGCGTTCAACAATTTCCGGCACTGCGTGTTCCTGCCGGTAAGCCATAATATGGCAGCCGTGGACACCGTCTATTTCACTGACTTGTTGAATTATATCGATACAAAGCTGGATGCCTTCCGCTCGTTGATTTTCTGCACCGGCAAGGCGCTTTACCACTGCATCTGGAATATGCACACCCGGTACATTCTTGCGAATCCATTCGGCAGTTTTAGCAGAGGCCAATGGCCCAACACCTACCAGAATAAAAACCTTTTTATCCAGGCCCAGTTCACGCACCCGATGCATATATGTTTTTAACAGGTCAATGTCATAGCAGTACTGTGTTTGAACGAACTGTGCACCTGCAGCTACCTTCTTGGCCAGGCGATCAGCCCGGAATTCATACGGCGGGGCAAATGGATTGGCTGCCGCACCGAGGAATACCGCCGGCGCTTTGTCAAGCTTACGGCCGCTTTCAAATGTTGAATTGTCGCGCATGTTTTTACTGATTTGCAGTAGTGACATGCAGTCGAGGTCGAATACAGATTTGGCTTGTGGGTGATCACCTGACTCAACACCATCTCCGCTCAGGCAGAGTATATTGGCGACACCCATAGCTGATGCGCCCAGTATGTCACCTTGTATTGCAATACGGTTTTTATCGCGACAGGATATTTGCATGATAGGTGAGTAGCCGGCGCGGGTTAGCAAGCCACAAACCGCAACGCTCGACATGTGGCAGTGTGCGCCGCTGCCATCAGTGGCGTTTATCGCATCGACATAGCCATCAAATACACTGGCGCGTTCATACACTTGAGCAGGGTCTGCGGAATCTGGTGGTGCGAGCTCGGTGCTAACGGCAAACTTACCCGCGCGCAGCACACGTTCGAATCTTCCGGGTGAACTGTGCCCGGGTAGAATAGGCAACAATTCTGCCGGTGATAGATGAACATTGCGTTGTTCCATCAGCTTTTATCCGTTGGCTGATTTTTATCGCGTGCCACAGCCAGCCAGGACGAACGCCCGCTCAGCTGATGGTTAACGGGGAACTGCACGACGTGAACCTTGTTTTCAGACATCAGTGCGTTTCCTTCCCAGGCTTTGACCCAGACACAGGCCATGTCTGGTTTTATTTCGCAATTGCCATTGCTTCTCACACCGCCACAAGGCCCATTGCGTAAGCTTTTCGGGCAGTTCATCGGGCACGACATTCCGGTCGAGCTCAAAGCACATTGACCGCACATCTGACAATCGAAAAGAAAACCCTTAACCATTTTTTCAGTCACAGCGAATGGTTTTTCTATCCGATCGTAGCCTATGAAATTCCATACGGGGTGTAGCGCTACCACCATTTTCTCAAAAGCGTTATAGAAAATTTCCAATGCGCGGGCGCGGCGTACCGACCATAGTCTGACCTTATACAACGTGTTTACTCGTCAGTGCTTGTGGTTGAGCTGTTAGGATCTGCAATGCCTTTGTTTTTCACTATGGCTTGTAGTGCTGCAAGATCAAACTGCTCTTCAATGGCTTGTGCGGCAGCCTTAACTTCCATATCCAGATCGTTGGAGCATTCTCTTTGCTCGCGACGCCAGTCTTCCAGGTAGGCATCAGTACTGCCTTTACCGGCGCGCATAGCAGCCATATCGATCGCTTCCTGAAAGCGATCAGTCAATTGAATTTTGGCAGTTTTACGACCGGCCTTTGCAGTGACCTGTGCCGGAATATCGCGCCAGTAAACGGTGATTAGTTTTGCCATTGAATAACACTTTCGTTGAACTGTTTGAGTCCGCTCTCAAGCTCGCCATAGTTGGTACGGCGATACTCGTACTCCAGATTGAGTTTTACTGCTGCATCCTGCGCCATTTGCATCAGTTCTGGGTTGTCTGTTTGCGCCAGATAAATAAGTTTTTTGTAGTTGCCGAAATACATGTCAAGCAACTCGGGGTGTTTGGCAATGCCAAGCTCTTTGATAATAATTCGGTCAAAGTGTCGGGCTAAAAAGTCGGTCAGATAAAAAGTCCCAAGTTCATCTTCCGACATCTCTTTAAACGCCTCGCTACCAGCTAGAAACTCATAGCAGTGCGCGCCCGGTAATCGTTCGACGTTTTCTTCCTGAATGACTGTATCCAGTAGGCCGCCGGTACCGCAGTCTGCAAACGCAATGAATATTTGCGAGTAGTTATCACGCGCCTTATGTATCAGGCTGCGCACGGCATCAGGGATTTTATCAGGCGTGTTGTGGATTTTTGCGGGTACACACTGTACCCGCAATTGCGACCATTGATTGATATCAATTAACGTCGTTATTTCTCGAGCCAATGCTCCGCAGGCGATAACTAGAGCAGGCTGTGATGGCAAGGTTAGCTCGCAGCTGCCCGGCGTTCGGCGATCAACTTGGAGGCGGTCTCTACCGCTACGGCCGCATCACGGCAGTATGCGTTTGCACCAATCGCGTCACTGAACTCTTCGTTCAATGGAGCGCCACCTACCAAAACGATGTAGTCGTCGCGGATACCTTGTTCTTTAAGGGTATCAATAACGACTTTCATATAAGGCATAGTGGTGGTCAGAAGCGCCGACATACCGAGGATTTCCGGCTTGTGTTCTTCAAGTGCTGCCAGGTAGTCTTCAACAGGATTATTGATACCAAGATCAATCACTTCAAATCCTGCACCTTCCATCATCATCGATACCAGGTTTTTACCGATATCATGGATGTCGCCTTTAACGGTGCCAATCACCATTTTGCCGATGGTTTCAGCGCCGGTCTCGGCCAGCAGTGGACGTAGAATTTCCATTCCACCTTTCATTGCGTTAGCGGCCATCAGCACTTCCGGAACAAACAAGATGCCGTCACGGAAATCGATACCTACAATGCGCATGCCTTCTACCAGCGCATCGTTGAGAACCTTGTCTGGTCCCCACTTTCGCTCGAGCAGAATGTTGGTGCCTTCAGCAATCTCTTCGCGCAAGCCGTTGTACAAATCATCGTGCATTTGCTCGACTAATTCGTCGTCACTTAGCTCTGAGAGAATAATCTCTTCTTCGTCGTCGTATTCTTCTTCTGACATCGGGTAACTCTCCGAACTAGATATCTGTGGGGTTAGAAGTCGCGAGTATAGTCTCGCTGAGTCTTGTTTAATGTAATTCTTCCAGCTTCGCAAGAGTAGGGCCTAAGCGTTGTAGTCCATGCCTTTTGCGCGACTCCGAATTTCTGATTTACGACTCAATCTGCTGCGATTTGATTGCTATTTCGCAGTTATGGCTAGATTCAGCCTATTTGGCTTCCCCTTGGTCTCAATTTCTGTTCTGGGATGCTTCGGCCGATTTGTGTCGATCGATAGCTTCTGCGGCCGCAACTGCACACATATTAACGATTCCGCGAACGGTGACAGCCTCAGTGAGAACGTGGGCGGGTTTGCTCAACCCGACAAGCATCGGGCCGACTGGCAAGCCGTCGCCAAAGACTTTGACCATGTTGTAAGCAATATTGGCGGCATCGAGATCTGGCAGCACCATCAGGTTGGCAGATCCCCGGTAGGCTGAGTTTGGGAATATATGGTCGCGAATAGATTCAACCACTGCCGCGTCTGCGTGCATTTCTCCTTCGACCGGTAGCTCTGGGTAGCGATTGATAATGAGCTCCCGGGTACGACGCATCTTGCGGCTGCTGCGATTATTTCTGCTGCCGAAATTTGAATGGGAGATAAGGGCAATCTTTGGCTTCATGCCAAATTGATTCACCACCCGGGCTGCGAGCATCGATGTCTCTGCCAATTGCTCCGCCGTCGGTTCAACAGTGACGTGGGTATCGGTTAAAAAGAACGTACCGTTCTGCAAGATCAGTAAAATAACAGCCGAGCAGTCGATCACACCTTCGTCCAGCCCGATAATGCCTTTTACATATCTGAGGTGGCGAATAAATGCGCCCTGCGTTCCGCAGATCATGGCGTCTGCGGTGCCCATCTTAACCATCAATGAAGCCAGCGCTGTAGCGCGAGTTCTGACTACAGCTTTTGCGTACGCGGGTGTCACGCCGCTGCGGCCCATTAGTTCAAGGTAGGCTTTCGCGTATTGTGCTTCATCAGGATTGTTGTTTGGATCAATTACCGTGAAGTCGACACCGGGCTCTAGTCGCAGTCTGAACTTTTCAATGTTTTGTTTAATGACCTCAGTGCGACCAATGAGTATCGGCTTGCAGATGCCATCATCGACAATCACTTGTACCGCATTGATCACCCGCCTTGATTCACCTTCAGCAAACACCACACGCTGAGGAGCAGACATTGCTTTTGAAAATACCGGTTTCATCACCAAACCGGATTTGAATACAAAGTCGCTTAACTTGATGCGATATTCTTCAAAGTCTTTAATCGGTCTGGTGGCTACGCCACTGTCCATGGCGGCTTTGGCAACCCGCATGGGTATGGTCGTCATTAGCCGCGGGTCGAAGGGTTTGGGAATTAAATACTCAGGTCCAAAGCCAAAAGACGTATCGCCATAGGCGGCGGCGACCACATCAGAGACTTCCTGTTTAGCAATTTCTGACAGCGCTTCAACGCAGGCGATTTTCATCTCCTGGTTGATTTGCGTAGCCCCGACATCAAGCGCACCGCGAAACAGGAAAGGAAAACACAATACGTTATTCACCTGGTTCGGGTAGTCAGAGCGACCGGTGGCGATGATCGCATCATCTCGCACGCTTCTGACTTCATCTGGCATGATCTCGGGAGTCGGGTTAGCGAGTGCGAAGATCAATGGAGTGGGCGCCATGCGTGCAACACTCTCAGGCTTTAACACCCCGGGGGCCGATAAGCCGAGGAATATATCGGCATCTCCGATGACATCATCGAGGCTGCGAGCATCGGTCTCGATTGCGTAGCGGCCTTTGTATTCGTCCATTTGTTCAGTGCGACCGAGATAAACCACACCGACAATATCGATTACAGTAATGTTGTCTTTGTTTGCACCAAGGGCGACCAATAGATCAAGGCAGGCAAGGGCAGCAGCACCTGCACCGGAGCACACCAGCTTAACGGAGCTGAGGTCTTTATCTGCGATCTTTAACCCATTGATAATACCTGCGGCAACACAAATGGCAGTGCCGTGTTGATCGTCATGGAACACCGGAATGTTCATCTTCTCGCGAAGTCTGCGCTCTATCTCGAAGCACTCTGGCGCTTTGATATCTTCAAGGTTAATTCCCCCGAAGCAGGGTTCCATCAGAGAGACTGCATCGACAAAGCGGTCGACATCGGTGGTATCAAGCTCGAGATCGAATACATCAATGTCTGCGAATTTCTTGAACAGTACCGCCTTGCCTTCCATCACCGGCTTTGATGCAAGTGGTCCGATTGCGCCAAGGCCGAGTACAGCGGTGCCGTTGGTGATCACCCCGACGAGGTTGCCGCGTGCAGTCAGATTGGCAGCTTCGGCACTGTCTTCGACGATCGCTTCGCAGGCCGCTGCTACACCTGGGGAGTAGGCCAGCGCCAGGTCGCGCTGGTTAAGCATATTTTTAGTGGCACTGATTTCCAGCTTGCCGGGTTTCGGATAGCGGTGATAGTGAAGGGCTGCTTCTCGAAGTTCGTCGGCCATGTGGCGCATACTCTTGTTATCAGTTTCGTCCACCTACTGCACTGACCTGGCTGTCTTAGCAAAGAGCTTTCGATTAGCGCCTTACTGTCAGGTCAGTTTTTGGGTGCGTATATATCGGTACATGTGCCTTCCGCCACCTCGCAGGCAAAATTCAAAGTTTCTGACAGTGTGGGGTGCGGGTGTACCGTGAGTGCAATATCCTCTATGTCAGCGCCCATTTCCAGTGCCAGAACCGCTTCTGCCAATAATTCACCTGCATTGGTGCCTACCATGCCGGCTCCGAGCAATCTTTTGGTCGCAGGGTCAACCAATACCTTTGTCATGCCTTCGGTTCTGGCAATGCTCAGTGCACGGCCACTGGCAGCCCATGGGAAGGCACCTTTTTCGTATTCGATGCCTTTTTCTTTGGCTTCTATTTCGGTCAGCCCCATCCATGCGATTTCAGGATCGGTATAGGCTACTGACGGGATAGTTTTGGCATCAAAGAAAGTCTTCTTGCCTGAGATCACTTCAGCGGCCACTTTGCCTTCGTGGGTGGCTTTGTGGGCCAGCATCGGTTGACCGACAATATCGCCAATCGCAAAAATATGGTTGACGTTGGTGCGTTGTTGTTTGTCTACTTTTATGAAACCGCGTTCATCGACAGTTACGCCTGCGTTCTCTGCATCCAGCTGTTTGCCATTGGGTGATCTGCCCACCGCGAGTAATACTTTATCAAAGGTATCTGTGGTCGGTGCCTTGCTGCCCTCAAAAGATACGGTGATGCCATTGGCGGCTGATTCCATTTTGGTCACACGGGTGCCGACGTAGATATTCTCAAAAAGCTTGCTGACGCGTTTTTGAAAAGGGCGTACTAAATCGCGATCGCAGCCTGGTATCAGATCATCGGATAATTCGACAACCGTTATTTTTGTACCGAGTGCCTGATAGACACAGCTCATCTCGAGCCCGATAATGCCTCCCCCGACAACTAACATTCGATCGGGAATGTCTGCGAGTTCCAGAGCGCCGGTTGAATCTATTAGCCGGTCGTCGTCATAAGGAAAGCCCGGGATGCGCACCACGGAAGAGCCTGCCGCAATGATTGCGTGTTTAAAATCGACAGTTCGTGTAGCACCTTGATCGTCAATTTCAATTCGGTTTGAAGACAAGAACTTTGCAGCACCGTGTGCGACTTCTACACTTCGTTGTTTGGCCAGGCCTTTTAAACCGGTGGTGAGCTGGCCGATCACTTTTTCTTTAAAGCCTCGTAGCTTGTCGAGATCAATCTGAGGTTCACCGAAGGTGATGCCGTGGTCTTTCATGTCACGGGTTTCATTGATCACTTGTGCTGTGTGCAGTAGCGCTTTAGAGGGAATGCAGCCGACGTTGAGGCAAACCCCGCCAAGTTGTGGATAGCGTTCAATCAGAAGTACCGATAACCCGAGATCTGCTGCACGGAACGCGGCAGTATAACCGCCGGGTCCCGCGCCAATCACTGCCACATCGTATTGACTACCGGAAGCTTGAGTATTGGCTTTTGGTTTTGTTGTTTGCTCGACCGTATTATCGACGGTTTCTTCAGCGACGATAATGGCGATAGGTGTGCCTTTGGCAATTCGATCCCCTATGGATACCAGTATTTCACTGACTTCACCGCGTGCAGGTGAAGGAATTTCCATACTGGCTTTGTCGCTTTCGACCGTAAGCAGTGAGTCGTCAATGTTGATGTTGTCACCAACGTGTACCAACAACTCGATGATTTCGACATCGTCAAAGTCGCCAATATCAGGCACTGTAATCGTTACGAGATTATCCACGTGTTGTCTCCGTGACTAACTGATAGTACTTAATCAGATTGAATGCGCTTACTGATATGCGCATTCAATGCTGTGATGAGGAACAAAGCTCAGTTGCTATAACCAGGCATTTGCCGAGTGTATTAATACAGCAGCATCTTGCGTATATCGCCAATCACTTTGCAGTAATGCGCCATAAAGCGCGCGCCGTCTGCGCCATCAATCACCCGATGATCGTAGGTAAGGTCAAGCGGACACATCAGGCGTGGGGCGAACTTCTTACCGTTCCAGACGGGTTGCATTCTGGCTCTGGTGATACCGAGTATGGCCACCTCGGGTGGGTTGACTATCGGTGTGAACCCACTGCCGCCAATACCGCCAAGGCTTGAGATGGTCATGCTTGCCCCCTGCATTTCGGAAGGTTTGAGTTTCTTGTCTCTTGCACGTGTGCTGAGATCAGTCATCTCCTCGGAGAGATCATAAATACTTTTCTTGTCAGTGTCTTTTAGTACCGGCACGACCAATCCATTAGGTGTGTCTACAGCGATACCGATATTAAAATATTTTTTATAGAATAATGATTGACCATCAGCTGACAGTGATGAGTTAAAGCGTGGGAATTGCTTAAGTGCCGCTGTCAGCGCTTTGATATGAAATACCAAACCCGTTACCCGTACGCCTTGATCGGCGGCTTCCTGCTTGATGGACTGGCGAAACGCTTCTGTCTCGGTAATATCTGCATCATCGTGATGCGTGACCATTGGTAAATTAAGCCAGGCACGATGCAGGTTCTCTGAAGTGAGCACGTTGATACGTGTCATCTCAACCCGTTCGACTTCGCCAAACTTGCTGAAATCAACTTCAGGTATGGAAGGAATTCCTGCACCTGCGTGACCTGCGCCACCGTAGTTGCTGCCGGTAGATGACATGGCAGATTTTACGAACTCTTGCACATCGTCTTTTAGAATTCGATTTTTACGACCGCTACCCGTCACCAGGCCAAGGTCTACTCCCAGTTGCCTGGCGAATTTTCTAACCGCCGGGCTTGCATGTGCTTTGCGATAAGATTCATCAGCAAGTTTTTGTGTCGGTGATGTTTTAGATTGTGGTTTGTTGGTCACCGGCGCTGTCGTGGCAGGATTGGAAACCGTTTCAGATTCTACCTGCGCTTTTTGAGGTGCAGCTTTCACTGGCTCTTCCACGGTAGCGGTAGAAGCGGAACCTTCAATTTCTGCAATCAGTGCACCCTGGGAAAGCTTGTCACCCACGGACACAGCCATGGAGGTGATTTTGCCTGCGACGCTCGATGGAATTTCCATGCTCGCTTTGTCGCTTTCAAGTGTAATCAAAGACTGATCAAGTTCGACAATATCACCGACCTTGGCGAGTACTTCGATCACTTCAATTTCTTCAAAATCACCAATTTCAGGAACAATCACACGACTAATGCCACTGCTGGCGGTTGAAGCTGCAGGTGCTGTTTCCGGTTCTGCTGCAGGTTTGCTTTGCATTTCACTGCCTGAATTGGATTCAGCAGAAACGCGTGCGATCAGATCACCTTCTTTTAACTTGTCACCAACATTCACCACAAGCTCTGTGATGGTGCCGGCGTGTGTTGATGGTATCTCCATGCTGGCTTTATCACTTTCAAGTGTGATTAAAGACTGCTCAGCGGTAACGCTCTCACCTTGCGCCACCAGCACTTCGATAATTTCAACGCTATCGTATTCGCCTATATCCGGTACGCGGATGTCTATGGATGCTGCCATGTTTTTCCCCGGGTTAGCTTGCGACAGGATTAGATTTGTTTTGGTCAATGCCGTACTTTGCAATGGCCTCATTCACCACGCTCGCTTCGACCTTGCCGTCTTCACGTAGCGCGTTGAGTGCAGTGATTACAATATAGCGGCGATCCACTTCAAAAAAATCTCTGAGCTTTTCGCGAGTATCGGATCGGCCAAAACCATCAGTACCAAGTACTTTGTATGGTGCTTTGATGAACTCTCTTATGCCGTCGGGCAGAGCTTTCATGTAGTCACTGGTGGCGACCACAGGATGCGGGTGGCTTTGCAACAGTTCGGTGACGTACGGCACTTTCTGCGTGGCTTCAGGATTGAGGTTGTTCCAACGTGCCGCTTCTAATCCGTCTCGACGCAATTCGGTGAAGCTTGTGACACTCCAAATGTCTGAGCCGATATTCCAGTCTGCAGCTAACATATCTGCGGCTGCAATGGCTTCTCTTAAGATGACGCCGGAGCCGAGAAGGTTAACGCGATGAGTAGAGTTTTCGGCTGTGCTGCCGAGTTTGTACATGCCGCGGGTGATGCCTTTCTCGATCCCTTCGGGCATGGCCGGTTGATGATAATTTTCATTCATCGCCGTGATGTAGTAGTACACATCTTCCTGGTTCTGCATCATGCGAATCATGCCGTCGTGAATAATCACTGCCATTTCGTAAGCGTAGCAAGGGTCGTAGCAAATGCAGTTGGGTATTGTGCTTGCCAACACATGACTGTGGCCATCTTCGTGTTGTAAGCCTTCGCCGTTTAACGTAGTACGACCGGCGGTGCCACCAATCATAAAGCCACGGGATCGCATATCACCTGCCGCCCATGCCAGATCACCAATGCGTTGGAATCCGAACATTGAGTAGTAGACAAAGAACGGAATCATGTTCACGCCATGTGTACTGTATGCGGTAGCGGCGGCAATCCATGAAGACATGCCACCGGCTTCAGTGATGCCTTCTTCAAGTATTTGACCGGTTTTATCTTCCTTGTAGAACATGACTTGATCGCGATCTTCCGGTGTATAGAGTTGGCCGACAGATGAGTAGATGCCCAACTGTCTAAACATGCCGTCCATACCGAAGGTGCGTGCTTCATCGGGTACGATAGGGACAATGTTTGCGCCGATTTTTTTATCCCTTGTCAGTATCGTGAGCATTCTGACAAATGCCATTGTAGTAGAAAGTTCTCTGTCTCCAGAGTCTTTTAACAGTGGTTCGAATACAGACAGGGGGGGTATTTCAAGTGGTGCTGCAAACTTTTGTCGCTGTGGTAGAAAGCCACCGAGTTCGGTGCGGCGATCAATCAGGTACTTTGAAAGCTCGCTGTTCTCTTCAGGTTTGCAGTACTCTAAGTTTTCCACTTGCTCATCGCTGAGTGGGATGTTGAATCGGTCACGCATATTGCGCAGTGATTCGAGCGCCATCTTTTTCTGTTGGTGAGTTGAGTTTGTGCCTTCGCCTGACTCGCCCATGCCATAGCCTTTCACCGTCTTCATTAATATGACGGTGGGCTGACCTTTGTGGTGTGTCGCTGCATGGTAGGCCGCATATATTTTATGCGGATCATGGCCGCCGCGGTTTAAGCGCCAGATATCTTCGTCAGATAATTTCGCTACCATTTTTGCAGTTTCCGGGTGCTTGCCGAAAAACTTTTCTCTTGTATAAGCACCGTCTTTGGCTTTGAAATTCTGGTATTCACCATCAACGGTTTCCAGCATCAGTTGTTTTAGCTTGCCGTCGTGATCTTTAGCTAATAACGGATCCCAATAAGAACCCCAGATCACTTTTATGACGTTCCAGCCAGCACCGCGGAATACGCCCTCAAGTTCCTGAATAATTTTGCCATTGCCGCGTACCGGTCCGTCGAGTCGTTGCAGATTGCAGTTGATAACAAAAGTTAGGTTATCGAGTTTTTCTCTACCGGCGAGTGAGATGGCGCCCAGTGATTCAGGCTCGTCCATTTCACCATCACCCATAAACGCCCACACCTGACGATTGTCTGTTTTGGTAATGCTGCGATCGTGCAGGTACTTCATAAACCGCGCCTGGTAAATGGCGGTGATTGAAGTTAAACCCATCGATACGGTGGGGAACTGCCAGAAGTCGGGCATTAAATAAGGATGTGGATAGGACGACAGTCCGTTGCCATCCACTTCGCGCCTGAATCCATCCAGGTCTTGTGCCGTCAGTCTGCCTTCAAGAAAAGCTCGTGCATAAATGCCCGGTGCAGAGTGACCCTGTATGAAGACCAGATCTCCGCCGCTGTCTGGCCCTGGCGCCCTGAAAAAATGATTAAACCCGACATCATAGAGTGTGGCTGCCGATGCAAAACTTGAGATATGGCCGCCAAGGTTTGAGCCATCCTGATTGGCGCGCAGCACCATGGCCGTGGCGTTCCATCTGATCATCGAGCGCAGTTGATGTTCGTATTCGTGATTGCCGGGGCTCACCGCTTCAAGGTGCGGCGGGATTGTGTTGATATATGCAGTGGATGCGCTGTAGGGCAGATTGGTGCCTGATCGACGTGATTGATCAATCAGTGCCTCAAGAATAAAGTGCGCGCGCTCCGGACCCTCGTGTTCGAGGATTGCATCTAGTGCTTCGAGCCATTCACGTGTCTCCTGTGGGTCGGAGTCTTGAAGTTCTCGCATGATAGCCCTCTTATGTTTGATCGCTTTTGGCGGGGGGTTAAGTAGGTGGTAAAGATAGCGCAAAAAAGCCGCCACAGTGGGCGAGTTCGAAGGCAACGGCGGGTTGCCGTGAGTAATAGAAGAGTATAAACCACCCTGTCAAAAAATGTGCGAAGTAGTAAATGCGCGAATTAACCCGGTACCCTCTTAGGCCTGCGATTGGTAGTTTTGGAGCTCGATCCGTAAACGGGCAGGGTGTGCAGCCGTGAACCAAGTGTGTCTGTTGTAGCGGCAGCCTATTTTACGGTGAGTTTGTCAGTGGCTGAACAGAAGTCGACACGTTCGCGGCTCGCCCACTCGCTCACGCGTCGGGCTTCCTGAGAGTGTAGAGCTTGGGATTGCGTTGTAGACCTGACGCGTAAGCAAGTGGGTGGGCTGGTGTGATCTACCAGCTCTTTGCTGGCTAATTGTTGCGCTGCGTCGATGTTGAGTTTGGTTTTGGTTGTGGAACAAACGTCGGCATATGCATGGCTTGCCACTCGCTCACGCGTCGGGTTTCCGAACTTAGTTAAGAAGGATGTGTGCCTCTGCAAATTTCCCCTGCGGCTCAATACCAATAAGCTGGCATTTGGCAATACCGCCAGCATCGGGTGCAAAGTCTGCACTTACCCGGACTCGTGTGTAGTTTTCAGTATATCCAAATACAAACGGTTTTTTTACAAAGCCTGGTTGCGTAGCACTTGGAGTAGCGGCAGAGTTTCTGCCTTCCCAAAGTACATTAGCGTGAGTGTTGATTTGGGATTCAATAAATTCCTGGCGTTGACGATCTGCCAGCAGCCTCAGCTCAGCACTCCTTTGTTTTTTAACCTCATCGGTGACTTGGTCCTGCATGCCGGCGGCTTTTGTGCCGTCCCGTGGTGAATAGCTGAAAACATGAATGTGACCAAACCCTGTGGCTTCGACAAACTCAAGGGTTTCATTCCAGTGCTGGTCCGTTTCACCTGGAAAGCCAACAATAATGTCTGTGGTGACGTTAAAGTTCGGCACGCAATCTCTTGCCTGGTTTACCAGTGATGCAAAATCGTCTGTTCTGCAGCGTCTGGCCATGCGCCTGAGGATGGCATCTGAGCCACTTTGCAAGGGCAAGTGCATGTGAGGCATGAGTCGTGGGTTTTCGAACAATGTAAAAAAGTTATCGCCGAGATCCCACGGTTCTACAGAGGCAAAGCGTACTCTGGGTATAGCGGTGGAGAGGAGTATCTCGGTGACGAGCTCTGTCAGGTTGCTTTTAATGTCTGAGCCATAGCCGCCAACATGCACGCCGGTTAATACGACTTCTTCGACGCCCTCCTGATGGAGTCTATTTACCTCATCAATAATGTCTTTTACAGGGCGGCTTTGTTCATCACCACGGGCAATAGTGACAATGCAATAGCTACAGCGGTAACGGCAGCCGTCTTGTATTTTTATAAAAGCGCGTTGACGGTTGCGAGCAAACAGGGCCGACTCTGCGGGTAACGTTGCGCCTTCGGGCATGATGCTTATGGGTAGTGTGTCGGTGACATTCTTGACCAGCTGGCTTTTTTGACTGTTATCGATAAGCAGGTCGATGCCAAGGTCTGTGGCGTTGCCTGCTTCCCCGGTGGACACAGCACAACCACTGACCACCAGCTTGCCATAGGGGCTTTCGCGTCTTAGACGGTTTATGAGTTTACGGGACTTGCGCACCGCCTCTTTGGTGACCGCACAGGTGTTGACCACGGTGACGTCTGCGTCCTGTGCATTGTTGACGAGCTGATGGCCGGCATGCTGAAACTCCAGTGCCCAGCTTTCAAGCTCTGCTTCGTTTAATCTGCAGCCCAGTGCCTTTAAGTGAATATTCACGCGATCACATCGTCTTCATTGAATATGCGATATTAGCAGTTCAGTTAGTTTCTGAGTGAAAGAAAACCTGATGTCCCTACCATATAAATGTATTTCCATGTTCTGGAGTGGCCTGGAGCCGCAAGACGTGATTGCGGGTTCACCGGCCATATCTAAATGGCGGTAATCTGGGAGGCACACCGCGGTGATGATCACTATCAGGTTCGAACGGCTGGTCGATCTGTTCGCTTGTATAAGAATCAAGTTTTTCATAGTCAATGGAATGAGTCCCGTCCGCTGTCGAGCGGTGTCTGGGATTTACTTTTTCTGCCTTCGCTGTTTATGCCGGAGAACTCGGTTAAGCGTGTTTTAGTGCTCGGGGTAGGCGGGGGTGCGGTGATCCGTCAGTACACTACATTTTTGCCGATCGAACATATAACGGGTGTTGAGCTTGATGCGCTGCATCTGCACATTGCCCGGGAGCACTTCGGACTCAGGCAGCCTGAGGTTGAGCTTATTGAGGCGAATGCGATTGAGTGGGTTAAGTCGTATAAGGGCGCGAAATTCGATGTGGTGATTGAAGATCTCTTTACAGAAAAAAACGGAGAGCCGGTCAGAGTCATGGGGGCGAGTGCGACCTGGTTTCGTCAATTGCGTAAGTTGCTGCACCCGGCAGGGACGCTGATTATCAATTTTGAAGATTCCGCACAATTGCGCGCCAGCAATCAGGCTTATTTAGAGGCTATATCCGATCAGCATGAGGGGGCGCTCGCGGTTGATAGTCGATATGCGTTGAGCCTGCCGACCTACGGAAACTGTGTCGGAGCGTTTTTGTCGGTCGATGCTGAGCCGAAATTACTTAGGAAGAAACTCGATACAATACTCACGGAATACCCCGCATGCCGGAACTCTGCGCAAAAGTTCCGCATTCGAAAAATTCACGCCAAGTGATTGTCAGTTCTATGTTTTAACCATGTTTGACCTGATTCTTATGGTCATCTCCCCGGTTGTTGGGGTTATAATGAGCGAGATGACATTCTGGCAATGCACCGGGCGTGAAAGGCTCCTGACAGGAATCAATACATGCTCAAACGTATAAAGAACATACCGAAATAGGGGAACATTTCATGGTTGATAGTAAAGACAAAAAGAATACAGAGCGTGGTGGTCACGCAGTGTATCGCGAAGACATCAGAGACAAGCACATATTGCCTGATGATGAAAAGCTCCGAAAATCGGTGAAATATGGTGGTGCCGCGCTAGCAGGCCTATTGGTTGTAGGCATGTGGGGCACGAGCGGTAAGAAGAACGCTGAAATTAATCAGTTAAAAGAAACCACCGCTTCTATGGAAGTCGTTCAGGCTGATCTTGATACTTCCAAGACCAAAATCACAGCTTATGAGTCAGAAATATCCAAGCTCAAAAAATCGGTAGCAACACTGGAAGCCTCCGGTAAATCAGCGGCTGCTGATAAAGAGGCAGCTTTGACAGAATGGCAAGCAAAGGTTGAAGCGCTTGAAGCGGCACAGGCTGAGCAGCAGGCGGCGCTTGCAGGTGCACAGGATTTGCAAGCAAAAATTGATCAGCAGGCAGCAGCGATTGCAGAACTTGAAGCAATTAAGGTGTCGGCAGTGGATGAAATCTCTGCGCTTCGAGCGAAGAGTACAGAGGGTGCAAGTGTTGCCTCCGGCTTGGATGCAGAAATTACTGAGTTAACCTCTGCTCGTGATGCGCTGCAGGCGCGTGTTGATGAAATCGATGCTCGTTCTGGTACGTTGCTGGTGGAACACGATTCGGTAAAAGCCGAACGTGATGATTTGCTGGCTAAGCTGGAAGCTATCAGTACAGAGCGTGATCAGCTGGCGGCTGAAGTTGATGGCTTGAGCAACTCGGAAGGTCTTGCGGCTTATAACAAGCTTAATCAATCTTTTGCAGGCTTACAGGCTTCATCGGATGCCAAGATCACCGGGCTTGAAACAGAGCTGTCTAATGTTGCCGGTAAGATTGTCGGCTTTAAAACTCAAAATGAAGAGCTCACAGGTAAGAATGCGGAGCTTTCGCAACAGGCTGCAGACTTGGCAGCACAAAAAGAAGCGCTTGATGCCGAAATTGCTGCGAGGCAAGCTGATATCGAAGGGCTGTCCGCTGAGCGGGATACGTTAACTGAGAAAGTTGCCGTGCTTGAAACGGATGTTGCCACGTTGGGGGCTGAAAAGAACGCCCTGGGCGCCGAGATGGAAGCCTTCAAGGCCTCTACTGAAGAGAGCACTTCCGGGTTAACCACAAAGATTACTACCCTCACTAATCAGGTTGAGTACCTCAGCTCCGAACGAACAGAGCTTGAAGGCAAATTGTCTGAAATTGACGGTCAGCTGGCAACAACCAAAACTCAGACTGCCGAGCAAATCTCAGGACTTGAATCGCAGGTTGAATCGTTGAATGTTGAAGTGGCAGATCTGACCTCTGCAAGAGATGCGTTACTGGCGCAAAAGTCTTCTTTGGAAGAAGAGCTCACTGGTATTAAAGAAAATAGTTCGACCGAAATCGCAGGGTTGATGTCATCTCGTGATGATTTTTCCGGTCAGTTGAACGCATTGCGTATTTCAAGTGAAGGACAGATCGGCGGATTAGAAGACAA
Source organism: uncultured Granulosicoccaceae bacterium (assembly GCA_938041955.1). Taxonomy (GTDB): domain Bacteria; phylum Pseudomonadota; class Gammaproteobacteria; order Granulosicoccales; family Granulosicoccaceae. The sequence goes on from CALISD010000084.1 coordinate 131,071, forward strand.
AGTCGCCTCATTGAGTACCGAGGTGTCTGATCTGCAAGCGGCCAGAGATGCTCTTCTTGAGCAAAAGAATGCACTGGAAACAGACCTTGGTAGTTTGAAAGACACATCCTCTATTCAGATAGAAGGGTTGATGTCTGAGCGTGATGGAATCGCCGGTGAGCTTGATTCACTACGCGCTTCTAGCCAGGAGCAGGTCACCGGGCTGCAGGCTAAGATCGATTCACTGAATACTGAAGTTGCAGATTTGACGGCTGCCAGAGATTCATTGCTCGAGCAACAGGACAGTTCCACCGGTCAGTTACAGGGTTTGATGTCCGAGCGCGACGGCATAGCGGGAGAGCTGGAGCAATTTAAGGTGTCGAGCCAAGAACAGGTGACTGGATTGCAGGGGCAGATCGATTCACTGAATACTGAAGTTGCAGATTTGACAGCTGCCAGGGATTCATTGCTCGAGCAACAGGACAGTTCCACCGATCAGTTAAAGGGTTTAATGTCCGAGCGTGACGGCATAGCCGGAGAGCTGGAACAATTTAAAGCATCAACTCAGGAGCAGGTGACTGGACTGCAGGGTCAGATTGATTCGCTGAACACTGAAGTTGCAGACCTAACGGCTGCCAGAGATTCACTTTTAGAGCAAAAAGCCACGCTTGAGTCAGAGCTTGATCAAGTAAAAGACAGCAGCGCGGCTCAGATTTCTGGTTTGATGTCTGATCGTGATGGCTTTTCCGGTCAGTTGGAATCATTGCGATTGTCCAGCCAGGGAAAAGTATCCGGACTTGAAGATGAAGTGCAGTCACTGACAGGGCAGGTAGCAACCCTTACCACTGAGCGCGATGACTTGATGGGTAGAGTGGAGAGCCTGAGTGGCGAGAGCGCAGCACATGTGGAAAAGATTGGTGAGCTTGAAACGAAGATCGGTGAGCTTGATGGCGACGTTGGCGATTTGACGACCAAGCGTGATCAGTTAATGGCGCAGCTGGATGAGCTCAATGCCCAAAAGGCAGCGATTGAAACTGATAGCGCAAGCAAGATCGCGGGACTGGACACAAACCTTTCAGCACTCACTGTTGAGCGTGATGAGCTAAATAGCGCGATGCAGGCTTTGCGTGGTGAGTCGACGGACAAGATTTCTAACCTTGAAAGTCAGATCACTGATATGAACGGTCAAATTGAATCGCTGTCTGTCGAGAGAAGTGAGCTTGAGAAAAAGAATGCTGAAGCAGCAGAATCGCTGGCGGCTCTGACTGCGCAGCGCGACAAGCTGCAGGCAAATATTTCATCGATGCTTAACGATGTCAGCGCGGCAGAAACTGCTAAAGAAGATGCCGATGGGCAAGTTGCTGCCCTTGAACTTCAGTTGTCTGATATGAAGATGGCGCGTGATTCGATCACCAGCGAACGCGATCAGCTGAAGAGGGCAATGACTGATGGTGAAGCAAAGCTGGGTGCTGAAATGAGTGGGCTGCAATCTATGATTGCTGAGCTTACAGATCAAAAGCTTGCCGTTACCAGCAGTAAGGAGGATCTCGAAAAAGAGATGGCCGACGCGAAAAGCGAAACGGCAATGCTGACTTCGCAGCGCGAAGTGGTGATGAAAGAGAGAGACTATCTCCTTGAGCAGCTGGAAGCGGAACGAAGTGCATCGGCTAATGCGTCGACTGAGATTGATGGCTTAAAAGCCGAGCTTGCCGGTCTTAACGATGAGAAGAGCAAGCTTGATGCTGAACTCGCGGCAGTAATCGAGGATCGTGACGCCAAAGGCAAGCAGTCTGAAATGTTAGAAAGCGAAGTCTCAAGTGTTGAAGCTAAGATGGCGGCTTTAAATGATCAGCTTGCCGCCCTGAGCGATTCTCGTGACGCGGCTCAGGTTGAGCTCAGCGGAATGCGTGATCAGCTAGGTAATGCTGAAACTGCACTTGCATCTGCTCGTGGCAAGATCGATGACTTGATGGCCGTAAAGGTCACTGCAGAGGAAGCGTTGCTTGCGGAAAGACGCCGTGCCGAAGACATCAGCGCTGTGATTTCTGCAGACTTAAGTGAGGCGGGTGTGACTGATGCAACCGTAGCGGTACGCGGTGATAACTCGATTGGTATTCGTGTAGCCAGTGGTAGCTTGTTCGGTACCGGAAGTGCGAATCTAAGTCGTTCGGGTGCGCAAGTGTTGTCCACCGTTGGTTCCAAAATCAGTGGATACACTGACTACAATATCCGTGTTGAAGGCCACACCGACAACGTACCGATAGGTGCAGTGCTGGCGCGTACTTTCAAAAGCAATTGGGAGCTCAGTGTTGCCAGAGCGGCATCGGCGGTAAGATTCCTAAGCAGTGATGGTGTTGATGCAAGTCGCTTGTCTGCAGTTGGTTATGGTGAATTTAACCCGATAGCAGGTAATGATACTGAGTCAGGTAGGGAGCAGAACCGCAGAGTTGAGGTGGTGCTGCATCCGCGTTAATCGCGTCAATGCCGTATAGATAGCTCTTTATTGTTTAATCACGGGTCCATTCGGGCCCGTTTTACTTTTTACTGCTGAACTCTTTGTGTAATATGTAAATAAAATTACACAGATCATAGGCACGTCGCTGATGTTTTATTCCATCTCTGAAATTGGTTAGTTGAAAGACCTGCCTCTATTTCCCCTCTCCAGCATTGTGATGCCAGGGGGACGACTACCGCTGAGAATTTTTGAGCCGCGCTACCTGGATATGGTGCGCAAATGCTTAAAGCAGGGTACCGGCTTTGGCGTGTGTCTAATAAAACAGGGATCAGAGGTCGGGCCAACGCCGAGTACTTTTCCTTATGGCATTCTGATAGAAATTGTTGACTGGGATAGAGATGACAGTGGGCTGTTTCTTATCGTCACTCAGGGTGTTCAAAAATTTCGCACCATAAGTACGAAAATAAACCAAAGCGGTTTGATGGAGGGTGAGGTGGAGATGTTGCCGCTCGAGCAAAAAACCTTTATCCCCGCCCGCTACCTGGAGTTGGCGGAACTTTTACACCGTGCGTTAGAAAATGTTGGACCGTTACTTGACTACACTGAAGCTGATTTTACTGATGCAGTGTGGGTCAGTGGTCGGTTAGTGGAATTGCTTCCAATGACTGCAGAGTTGAGGCATGAAATGGTTGCCATTGATGACCCTCTTGAGCGGCTTGAGGCGTTGCAAAATTTTATTCATGAGCATGATGACTGACGCTGCAATTTAGAGTCACTTGCGGAGCAGATCGAGAGTGTAGAGTTTTGAGCCTCTGGTTGCTTCGATAGTTTTTGATTCTGGAAGGGTAGCTTTTGTATCCGGCTTGAAACCCTGCTCAAGAAACCAATCACCACTTCGGGTGCTGAGTACAAATAGCGTGTGACAGTGATTTTGTCTGGCGGTTTTCACCAGATACTCCAGTATATCGGTGGCTTTGCCACTCGCTCTGAAATCCGGGTGTACCGCCAGGCAGCCAAGTTCGGCAAACTCACCGTAGTACTTTAAGCTGGCGCAGCAGATGACACTACCCTCTCTCTCTATGATGTAGAAGTTTTGAATCTCCCTTTCCAGATCTTGCTTGCTTCGGTGTACCAGCGTGCCATCTTCGATAAGTGGCTGGATCAGCTGGATGATTCCGGAAACACTGTTTGTATCTGCTGAACGAATGTTGTCGTAAGCGCCGCTGTCGATCAGTAAACCGCTGCCGTCGCGGGTAAATAATTCTCGTAGAAGTGCGTCGTCCAGGGTGGCATCTACAATGTGGCTGCGATTCACTCCCTGGCGACAAGCTTGTATTGAACGATCGATAACGGATTTTAGAGATTGTTTTTGTGCTGCTCCTGCATCTGCAGAAATAAATGCTGTTGATTGCCGGGGATCTGAAGCGGAAAACTCACGGGTGTTTTTATCAATGGCATTTGCGTCCTGATGCAAAAAGATTAGCTTGTCTGCGTTGAGCGCAATAGCAGTTTGCATTGCAACATCTTCAGCGAGCAGGTTAAACATTTCACCGGTAGGTGAGTAGCCGATAGGAGACAACATGACGACCATTTCTGCGTTTAGCAGTGCGCGGATTTTTTGTGCTCTTATCTTTCTTACTTCGCCGGTGTGTTGATAATCAATCCCGTTTCGCACCCCGTAGGGTTTAGCTACGATAAAGTTCCCTGAAGCCAGTGTCACCTGTGCGCCTGACATGGGCGAATTGGGAAGTCCTTGAGAAAACGCCGATTCGAGTTTGCAGCGAACATTGGCTACTGCGCTTCTAACAGCGGGTAACGCTTCCGTGGCGGTCACTCGCACAGAGGGTGTCTGATGTCGACTTGAGTCAGACTGGTCGATTTGTAAACCTGCACTGCCGAAGTCTGGCGTAATTTGCTGATCGGCCAGCTCGTCATCGATCTGTGCCCGCATTCCGTGCACAACCACAAGCTTGATACCCAGGTGGCTAAGCAGGGTCAGATCATGGATTAGTGGGGTGAATGCGGCGCTATCGGCCATTTCGCCACCGAACCAGATGACAAAAGTTTTGCCCCGTTGGGTATTAATATAGGGCGATGTCTGGCGCAGCCAGTCGATCGGCCAATCGCTTTGCTGGTCAATACGGGGGTGTTCTGGGATTTGATCTGTCATCGGTTTTCGTCAAATTCGTGAGGGTGTTTGGGTCGGATCAAATCTTGATGTTAATTAAAACATTGTGGAATGGTGTTTTTTCCGTTGCTATTCGCAATGCGCACTATAATTTCAAGATAAATGAGCAGAATTCCGGTCGAAAAATCGGCCGTAGTTATCAGCAGCTGTTTTCACCCCTGTAAATCAACTGGAATAACCCTTTGCAAATCCTATCAAAATTACTTCTGGCGCTGGTGTTTTTAGTCGCGTCAAGATTCAGCGCTGCACAGGACGGCAATGCGCTATGGGCGGATGTCGTAGCTCGCACTGCACCTCAGGTCGTGTCGCTACAGATTTCGTATGTTCGTGACTTTGTCGAGGTCAACCAGGGTGTCAGTTCCGCGACGGGCTTTATTGTCGATGCCGAGCGCGGCATTATTCTGACTAATCGACATGTAGTGGGAAGCGGGCCGATCAATATGACGGCGACTTTTCAAAATCTGGAGCGGGTGGATGTGGTGCCCCTGTATCGTGATCCGGTACATGATTTTGGCTTTCTGCGCTACAACCCGGAAGATCTGAAGCGCAATTCACCCGAATCATTACAGCTGAATCCCAATGCTGCAAAGGTGGGTACGGACATTCGTGTGATCGGGAGTGATGGCGGTGAACAGCTGTCCATTTTGGCCGGGACCATAGCGCGGGTAGATCGACGATCGCCTAACTACGGTCGATATGGCCATAACGATTTTAATACTTTCTATCTCCAGGCTGCCTCCTCAACATCGGGCGGGTCATCGGGTTCGCCGGTACTTAACCAGAAAGGTGAAGTGATCGCGTTGAATGCTGCTGCCAACAGCAGTACTGCCAGTAGTTTTTTTCTACCGCTGGATAGAATCGCCTATGCACTTGAAAAACTGCAGGCAGAAGAGCCTGTGGCTCGTGGCACTGTACAAACTGTTTTTGAGCAACGGCCGTTCCGTCTGTTGCGAAGGCTTGGTCTTGACGATCAAACCGCCAGTGATATGCAAACCCGCTTTCCGAACAGCAACGGTATGTTGTTGGTTCGGCAGGTCTTCCCCGGTGGTATTGCCGAGGGAGTCCTAGAAGAGGGTGATATTTTACTTGCCGTTAATTCACAACCACTGAGCGACTTTGTTCGGCTTGCAGAGATACTGGATTCATCTATTGGCAAGGAACTGACTATTGATGTTGTCAGGCGCGGAGCACCGATGACGTTTACACTGAAAGTACAGGATCTTGAAGCACTGCAGCCCTCTCAACTAATTGAATTAGGTGACTCAGTTTTACATAACGTTTCGATACAACGAGCCCGTGCAATGAACCTTCCGCAATCGGGTGTTGTGGTGGCAAAATCCGGCTATGAGTTCGCACGCGCAGCAGTTCCGCGTGGAGCGTTGATCACCCAGCTCAATGGTCGCCCGGTCGCTACGGTGGACGATATTTTGTCTCAAATCACAGATACTGTCACAGAGTGGCGAGTGCGATACATCATGCCGGGTAGCGAATATACGTCATCCACTGGTGTAGTGAAAATCAATTCAAAATGGTTTGCCGCACGATCATGTGATCAACGTGACAACGTGCGTTTCTGGGACTGCCAGCAACTTTCACTGGCCTCTACCACGCCGCCACCTTCGCCACTTGAAAATGTTGTATTGCCCGGTTACCAGGACAATAGAATTCAGTCTGTGGCGCCCTCGTTAGTGCGTCTGTCATTCGATATCCCATACACTGTGGATAACGTTTACGCCAAAAGCTTCAGTGGGGTGGGACTTATCGTTGATCCCGAGCTTGGCTTAATAGTGACTGATCGCAATACTGTGCCGGTCGAGATTGGTGACTTGGAAATTACGTTTTTTTCAACGTATAAGGTTCCAGGCAAGGTAGTTTACTTGCATCCGCTGCATAACATTGCGTTACTTCAGTACGATCCAAAACTACTGGGAGATGTTGAAATTCAATCGCCACCTCTGGCAACAGAGTTTCCATCTGTTGAAGCATCGCTTGAGATGATCGGATATCGCAGTGACGGTACGATAAGAAAGCAGAAGGCTGCCAACCTTAACGAGGTAACGCTATATTTTAATACCCCGCAGCTATCGCGTTTTCAGCAAATTCCTGTCGATGTATTGAATGTGACACTAGGTGGGCCAACGCTTGGTGGCGTATTGCTTGATGATGGCGGAACTGTGCAGGCAGTGTGGCAGAGCTTTTCCTATCAGGATGGTGATGAAGTTAAAGAAGCAGAGTGGGCAATGCCGGCGGCACTCGTGGGTGATACCGTACGCCAATATTTATCAGAAAAACCGTATTACATTGCTCCGGCAAAGTTTGAATACAACTCACTTGATGTGGCCCGGGAGCGAGGCTTACCGGACGAATGGATCGCAAAGATCGCAGCGGGCGGTGCTGTTCACCGTCGCGTGTTGACTGTGACCCAGGTGGTTGGAAACGCTGACGAAGGCGCCTTGATGGTGGGTGATGTTCTGCTTGATGTAGATGGTGCCATACCTGCAGATTTCCGTGATCTCGAGGCACGCTTTCAAAAAGAGAAAGTCAGTGTGACTGTGCTGCGGGATGGTGAGGTCATTACTACCACTCCCACTACTTTAGAGTACGATAATACCGCCACCAGAAGAGCGTTAGTGTGGGCTGGATCATTGATTCAGGAGCCTCACTTTGAATTAAGCTACCAGCGTGGTAACGAAACGCCCGGTGTGTTTATTAGTGGCACTCTGGCTGGTTCACCTTCGATTCAAGATAGCCTGTATAGAAATCGGTTTGTCACTGAGGTCGATGGTGTTCCTGTCAGCTCTATAGATGAGTTTGTTGCGGAAATTGCCCTTAAAGAGACCTCCGAACCGGTTAGTCTCACCGTTATTGCGATGAATGGATATCGGTCGGTAGTCAGTGTGCAACCCGAGTATAATTTCTGGCCAACAGTTGAAATATCATTTGATGGTGAAAAATGGTTGCGCAAGACACTCAGCTCCGATCAGGTAGCAGCGCGAGACTAATGTCTGAACACTCAGATGTTGTTGTAGTCGGTGGCGGAATGGTCGGTGCTTTGACAGCACTGGCCATGGCCCGTTGCGATTTGCAGGTCACTGTAGTTGAAAAGAACTCGGCATCAGTTTTTGATGTAAATGATCATGATCTGAGAGTGTCCGCGATAAGTGACGCGACATTGCAAATGCTGAAATCCGTGGGTGTGTGGAACGACATACAGGCGGTGCGTGTTTGTCCTTACAAGCGCATGCTGGTGTGGGATGATGCAAGCGGTGCCGAAACCCGGTTTGATAGCGCCAACGTAGGTCATCAACAACTGGGTTTTATTGTTGAGAACAGCCTGATGCAAACGGCATTGTGGCGACAGTTGGCAACCTTGCCGAACGTTGAACTCCGATGCCCGGCAAGTGTTGTTGATCTATCGTTGCATCAGGACATGGCCTCGTTAACACTGGATAACGGCGATGTACTATCGGCAGAATTAATTGTTGCAGCGGATGGTTCGCAATCTACTGTCAGGGCGTTGGCAGATATTAAAGTCGACGGTGAGAGTTATGATCAACATGCGCTGGTGGCAACAGTGACAACAGAGCTGCCACAGCAGGATATTACATGGCAGCGATTTACGCCTACCGGTCCTCAGGCATTTTTGCCATTAGTAGGCAATCGTGCATCGATGGTGTGGTATCACACCGAACATAGAATTTCTGAACTCAAAGCGTTATCAGATGCTGATTTTATCGCGGCGATGCAATCGGAATTTCCAGAGCGCCTCGGTGGCGTGGTGGCGGTAGAGAGAAGGGGTAGTTTTCCGTTGCAGTGGAGTCATGCGCAGGAGTATGTAAAGCCTCGTTTTGCACTGGTTGGTGACGCTGCACATGCAGTGCATCCGCTGGCAGGTCAAGGGGTGAATCTGGGTATGCTTGACGCGGCTGTGCTGGTGCAGTGCGTAATTGACGCGATGTCAGACGGGCGGGCGATGGGTGATATGCGTGTGCTGCGACGCTATGAACGCTGGCGAAAACCGGCTAACGCATTAATGATCAAGATGCTTGATGGAATACAGCGCGTATTCCAGCCAGCTGATCGATCCAGCATTCAATCGGGCTCGTTAAAAGCCATGAGGACGCTGGCGTTACATTTGGCCAACGACATTACGCCGCTCAACAAATATTGTATTCGTAGTGCGATGGGCTTGAGTGGTGAGCTTCCGGAACTTGCCAAGGGACGGTTGCCGTCTGGGGTTCCAGTATCGGACTAGTGCTGTATTCATCGGCCACTATAATTTAGTGGCCGTTGCTAGTTTGCGTGTACGAGGTCGAGTTACGCTGCTTTACGCTTTGCGTCACCCATTGAAAAGCTTCTGGCGTATTCGTAGTTGCTTACTGCTTTGGCCAGTACTTCCAGACTGTCCTGCAAAGGGTGGTGCTTTGATCGATTTGGCTGGAAGCGATACTTGCTGAATACATCTTTGGCGGCGCGATATTCGATCTCGTTGTCAATTCTCATGGCGTTCTCCTGGCAGCTGATTCATTCGAGATTCGCTCTTTGGCGAATCCTCGGGACGAGTTGGCGGCATGCCCGGAAATTTCTTTAGTTTTATGGTTGTTTTTGTGTTGGTAAAAAATGCGTGAAGCGATGCGTTATCAAGGCTGACCAATTGGTTACGATTAGCAGTGCTGTGTGAGAAGGCAGAAATCGTGTGTACAATTGTCAGTTGCAGGTTGGGTTATTGTGGCAGGGTTAAATCTCTGTCGATTCAAGAGATAAATTAGGTTATGTCACTGAAAGGTAGCAAAACAGAAGGCCATCTGAAAACAGCTTTCAAAATTGAAGCTGAAACTAATCGAAGGTATCTGTACTTTGCGTCAAAAGCTGATGTTGAGGGGTGCAATGACGCGGCTAATGTTTTCCGGTCGACGGCGGAAAGTGAAACCGGTCATGCCTACGGTTTGCTGGAATATTTAGAGGAGTGCGGAGACCCGGCCACCGGTATGCCTTTCGGTGGAACTGAGGCAAATCTGAAATCAGCGATTGCGGGCGAAACGAAAGAGTTCACGGAACTGTATCCGGCGATGGCGAAGGATGCACGTGACGAAGGTCATAATGAGATTGCCGATTGGTTTGAAATACTGGCTAAGGCTGAGCACGCCCACGCCATTAGATTAAAAAAAGCATTAGACGATCTTAAAGACTGAGGCTGCTCTGGTATTGGTTGTTTTCAGCCAACCTTAAAGGGGGAACTGATGGCGTTCGATCAATTGACTGCAGACGAACTCTACTCTCTGGAAGAGTACTCACAATTACGGGAAGTCTTTCGAAAAGCAGTTCTTGAGCACCAGAAAAACCGACGGGTGACGTTAGGTGAGCACCTGTTACTTTGCTTTGAAGATAGGTTAACTGTGCAATATCAGTTGCAGGAAGTGCTGCGTGCAGCGCGGATGTTCGAGCGAACAAGTATTGAATCTGAAATTGTCGCATACCATCCATTGATCCCCACAGGATGTAATTTCAAAGCGACAATGCTATTGCAGTTGCCGAAAAAAACTAACAATCGTCAATCGCCCGACCTATCTGATATCGGTGAGTGCTTGTGGCTTCAGTTTGAGGGTTATTCAAGGGTTTATGCAACTACTGATGGTAGTCGCTCAACGACTCAATGGTTGAGCTTTGAATTGACACAAGACGTATGCGCCGCAATGCAAATAAGTAAACCGGATAATAGGTTTAGTGGACTCACTGTGGGTGTAGATCACCCGCAGTATTGCCATAAGCAACCGTTACCAGCGGCAGTTTTTCGGTCATTGGTGGCTGATCTTGCGAGTAGTGGGTAGCTTGAGACTGGCTACTGATCTTTGTTGCTGCGTACTTTTATTACCAGGTCAACGCTGTCAATAGTCTCACTACTGTTTAATCCGGTGAGCTTTGTGAGGTCAATATCTACGGGATTGATATCACGGATTTCTCCGGTATCCATATTCAGTACGTGATGGTGGTGGTGCGTGTTGGTGTCAAAAAGAATGCGCTGAGGGTCGATGGCAACTTCTCTTAATATTCCTTCACTAACAAACAGCTTGAGCGTGTTGTAGACCGTCGCTTTTGATACGGTGGTTATGGAGCCGTCACTATTCACACGATCAAGAATGGCATCAGCCGATAGGTGCTGATCCTTCTCAAACATATGAGTTGCTATGGCCACCCTTTGCCGGGTTGGTTTGATGCCATGTTCTGACAGGAAGCTACAAATGCTTTCCTGGTCTGAGACTAATGTGGCTGGTCTCAAGTGATGGGTTGCTTCTATGCCATGCATAAAAATTCACTGGTGAGTCGCTGCTATTCCTAGGGGTATTATTCGATAGTTGGGTTGTTATGTCCACAAATAAAACCCCGGCTGACGTGATTACGTAAGATGATGCAGATTCCGTTGCCTCGCTAGAACTTTTGAGAGTCGGGTGCCATAGTGTTTAAAAAAACAACACGACGTAGCGCCATTTCTTATACTAGCCGGCTCTTTGCCTAACTAGTGTTAATTTCTTAACAAACACGACTGTCAGTCCCAGGCATCAGCTAAACATCAAGAAGAACGACAATGTCAGAAATTGGAAAAGTTGGATTTGTCAGTTTGGGTTGCCCTAAGGCACTCGTGGACTCTGAACGGATATTGACTCAACTGCGCACTGAGGGCTATGAGATCGAGTCTGACTATCAATCGTCTGATCTCGTCATCGTAAATACCTGTGGATTTATTGATAGTGCGGTAGAAGAGTCGTTTGAAGCTATCGGTGAGGCCTTGGATGAAAACGGTCGAGTGATTGTCACCGGTTGTTTGGGGGCGAAAGCGGGTGAAATAGAGGCACGGTATCCCAAAGTGTTGGCAGTCACCGGGCCGCAGGCTTATGAAGAAGTGATGTCTGCAGTTCACAAGCACTTGCCCCCCAATGTAACGCACAATCCGCTTATAGACTTGGTGCCTCCTCAAGGCATAAAGCTCACGCCGCGCCATTTTGCTTATTTGAAAATTTCAGAAGGCTGTAACCATAAGTGCAGCTTCTGCATTATTCCCTCGATGCGTGGCAAGCTTGTCAGTCGATCAGCCGCAGACGTTTTAAGTGAAGCAGAGCGTTTGGTGGCTGCCGGAGTGAAGGAAATACTGATTATTTCGCAGGACACCAGCGCGTATGGCATGGATGCAAAATATGCGACATCATTTTGGAACGGGCAGCCGGTGAAAGCGCAGTTTAAAGCGCTCTGTGAAGCGTTAGCTCAGTTTGGTATTTGGGTCAGGCTTCATTATGTTTACCCTTACCCGCATGTTGATGACATTATTCCATTGATGGCGGAAAACAAAATCCTTCCCTATCTTGATATCCCTTTTCAACATGCCAACCAGCGCATTTTAAAATTGATGAAACGCCCGGCCGCTTCAGAGCGTAATCTGGATCGAATTCGTGCATGGAGAGCTGTGTGCCCGGAGATCACTTTGAGAAGCACTTTTATTGTAGGGTTTCCGGGTGAAACAGAGCAAGAGTTTGAAGAATTATTGGAATTCATGACAGAGGCGCAGCTCGATCGGGTGGGGTGTTTTAAATATTCGCCAGTGGAAGGTGCGACGGCCAATGCGTTACCGAACCCTGTCCCTGCAGAGGTGGCAGAGGAGCGTTGGCATCGCTTTATGGAGCTGCAAGCCGGCATCAGCGCAAACAGGCTTGCACAAAAAGTCGGTCGTGAGATGCAAGTGCTCATTGACGGTGCGGACGATGACGGTAATGCCGTGGGTCGCAGTGCTGCTGATGCACCGGAGATTGACGGAACTGTCATTATTGAAGGGGCAAAAAACCTCAAAGCTGGTGAGTTTGCGACCGTTACTGTCACCGGCTCTGGTGAATATGATCTTTGGGCAAAACTGGCTGATGATCAGACGCACCATTGATAGCGGTAACTGCCTGTCTTTAACTGCTGCCCGGGCAGTACCTAACCTCCGATAGAGATATCCCGTCTTGCAGTTGAAAGTGAGACGGTAAACCCTGCGATAACATCGATAAGCGCCAACAGCGTAAGAATTAGAAAGGTTGCTGAGCCCATTTCAGGCAGAACGATAAGTTCGACGAGAAATATCACAAAAACCACAAGAGAAAGCAGGTGGTCGATCAGTGCCTGGTAGGTGGCACGCGTAGACTTCAGAATCTCGAAATATAGAATGCAGATTCCGACCAGGATAAAAAAAATATTCCATGTGATATGGAGTGTAGCGCCTGATGGAATAACAAACGATGCTACCAGCACATCTGGAATGTAGTTGTCCGGTGTGCTCATGAATATGATCGCGTTGTAGGCAAACAGGAGGATCATATTCAGTGGTATGGACAGTAACGTTTGCATTAAGTCGTTGCCTTGAACGGTTTGAAACTGGCACAAGCAAAGTGTGACGGTGTGCGTGTATTGAGCATCATGATGCAAGCAGGAAGTTGGCGGGCAATTCTTACCAGCGTTTCATCGAATTTGGCGCGCTTAGTCAGACAACTGATCTATCAATAGATCCTTGGCTTGATTGACCCTGGTCGCAAGGTAGGTGCTGCCGCCTTTGTCCGGGTGAAGTTTGGACATCAGCTTGCGGTGAGCGTAGGTGATTTCCTGTTTGCTCGCACCTGTGTTCAGGCCAAGAATATCCAGCGCCTCCTCTGCCGACATCGTCGGGTTGTTGCCGGACGACGATCCACCGTCGTACTGCCGGCTTTTATTCCAGTAATTATCTTCCCGCTGATCTGGATGCTGATGGTGCACAAACACCTCGATCAGTCGCAATGCCTGGGGATCCTGGGTCGAGCAAAAGTTGTAGTAGGTTTTTACTTCATCGAGAGTCAGAGAGGAGAGTCGCTGTCCTTGAAATTCCCCGCCGGTAATTTCACCGTCCACCTGGCCGCTTTGGTGGTTTAGCGTCATCGACAGCGTTGTGGTCGTGACTCGGGAGCCGCGTTGATCAGCAAAACCTTTGAAACCGAATTTGTGTAACAACTCGCGAATTTGCGGGTAAAATCTGAAAACCAGCGGTGCGAGGCGAAACGCAGAAGCAAGCAAGCCGCCAATGATGGCAAAAATCGCATTGGCGCGGCCAGTCAGGACGGCGAGAATCAGCAACACGCCTAACAGGATGAGAGCGGGTTTGATAAGTCCCGCCTTCCCTTGTTTTAGCAGCTTTTTTCCGTAGAGGTGATACAGCAGATAGCCAACACCGAACAGGATGATGAAGAAAAGGAGTCTCAATTAAGGAATTTATTCGTCTGGTTGTGTCTGGGAGTGTACTGACTATTGCTATTCAGGGGGATTATTTAGTGGCGCGCCGACTCAATCTGATTCTTCTTGTTCCTGGGGGCAGGCACTATGGTTGTGATAGCAACTCATATTGAAACAGTTCGTTATATTTCAGCGGTCTGGGGCATTGAGCCTCGGGAATAAATGATGGATAATGTCAGGACAAAGGTGATTGTGATCTGGTGATTGACCGATGAGTGTTTCATAATATGCACTAGGTCTCAACTCCGCAACTAGTTCCAGCAGGGAAATGCTTGGAATGATTAAAAAAAATATGAAAATCAGTAGTTTACTGGATAAGTAACGTGTAAGAAAGGTGGCGTTGGAGTAGTGGGCTATTCACCAGTGTGTTCAGATTTCGGAATACAAATCACTGTTATTGAAACTTGCTTGAATTATGCTGCGTGCCTGAACTTGCCCGGATGCCAAGCCCAAAGTTTATTTCCAGCACAGGCGCTATTCGTAGCTCTGTCGGGCTGCTCTCGGTGACGACAAAATAATTAATTCGATAAGGTAGCTGTTACATGAGTGAGACCTCAGCAAGAGAAATCCGGACTGACCGGTTCAGGGATGACTCGTCCAGCCAGGGCGATGATTCAATAGATCTCAGAGGGATTATCGTTACTTTGCGCAAGTATAAGTGGCCAATTATCCTGACCACTGCACTTGCAACAGCCATCACTGCGATGGTTGTTTCCAGCATGACGCCGATCTATCGATCAACATCGACACTCATGTTTGACACCAGTACGTCAAACAGTGGCTTTGAAAATCCGTTTGTGACGGTTGGAACTTCCAAGCAAGATATTCAAACTCAAGTGGAGATCTTAAAGTCACGTACGCTTGCGGAGCGCATAGTAGATGAGCTTGAACTAAAAAATCACTGGGAATACAACCGGACGTTGCCTACTCCGGAGCAGTTCGCCAATGTCGGGCCATTTGCTCAGCTGAAAGCTGCGGTTAAAAAGTATCTTCCTGCTCGCGAAGATCCACTCACGGAATTTACCGCCGATGAGAGCTTTGTGAGAGACCAGATGGTTCGTCGGTTAATGGGCAACACCAGCGTTTTCCCGTTGAAGCAGACAAACCTTGTAAAGGTGAGCGTTGAAGGCGTTGATCGACAGCTTGCTACCAAGATAGCGAACGGGATCGGCTACGGTTACGTCTCTTTTTATCTTGATCAGTCTGATGGGAAAAATGTTGAGGCTAAATCTTTTCTTGAAGAAAAAGTTACTGATCTAAAGCAGAAATATGAAAGTGCGGAGCAACTGCTTCTGTCTGAAAGACAACGGCTGGGTATTTCTGCCACTGGTAATTCTGCGACGGCGCAAACTATCGCCATGTTTACAAGCCGATTGGTTGATGCAAAGACAAGGCTTGAAGATGCCAGAATTGAAGCCGATGCAATACGTCGTGCGAGGGGCAGTGCTGGTAGCGGTGGTGATGTTACTTTTGGCATTGACGGTGTGGATTCTGAAGTGCAGGGTAGCTACGAGTATGTGGGTACAGTTTATGAGTCGCTTCCAGTTGTTGATTCCAATCCACTCGTCCAGCGTAACAAACAGTTAGTCCAAGAGGCGAGGCGTCAACTAGATGAGTTGGATAACCGTTACGGCGCTAAGCATCCGAAAGTGGTTGATGCGTCATCAAATTTCAGTACAGCTACAGCGAACCTTGATCGTCAGATTGGTAATGTTATTTCATCGGTGAATGATAGATTTGCATCAGCACAGGCTTTGGTTCGATCTATTCAAGCGGACATCGCTCGTGAGGAAGGTAAAAATTACGCAGAATCAGCGAATGTTGCCACCCTCAATGAAATTAAGTTAGACAGAGACACCAACAAAGCATTTTATGAAGAGGCATTGTCCGAACTACGGGATATTCAAGAGAAAGACCTGAAGAAGGTGCCTTTGAATATATCCGACACTGCAGCGGTTCCTGACTTTCCTGTAAAGCCGAAGAAAACACTCATGGTGTTACTGGGGTTTCTATTGAGCTTGTTTGGAATGTCAGCGCTGTTCTTCGCTTATGAAAGCATGAAGGAAACTGTCCAAGGCATTCATGATGTAGAAAAGAAGCTAGGGATACCTGTATTCGGGATCGTGCCTGTCATGCGTAACGGTCTGTTTGGCAAAAAGTCGGTACCTTTGGTGCCAGGCGAGTTTGATGATAAGCGTGGCGCTTTTGAAGAGGCTATCCGTACAATAAGAACCAGTGCGACAGTCTCTGATCTGGAAAGGCACAACCAGGTGATCATGGTTACCTCTTCGGTTCCTGCTGAAGGTAAATCAACGGTTGCGAGTAACCTGGCTTACTCAATGTCTAAACTCGAAAATGTTGTATTGATCGAGGCAGATATGCGTCGTCCGGGTCTTGGTCGAGCAATGGGTATCCGATCTCATGGTTTGTCAGACTTGCTTGAAGGGGAAGCTTACCTGGAAGATTGCATGCGAATAGATGCGATAGGCAAGTTAGATATTATTCCAGCTGGTCGAGTACCTGAAACGCATCTTGAGCTTCTTGCATCACCTGAGTTTGCTGAGCTGATTGATTTGCTTAAAGGCCGCTACGATCGTGTGATCATCGATTTGGCTCCTGTTCAGGCAGTGAGTGATGCGATTGTGGTAGGTAAGTATGCTGACTCAGCGATCTATGTGATCAAGTCAGATAGCACGCCATTGCCAGTGGTTCGACGTGGTATTGATCGCCTGCAAGAAGTAGGAATTAATGTCGCTGGTGCTGTGATATCGCAAGTCGATTTAGCGAAAATCTCATCTTATGGTGGTGACTACTACTACCAGGGATACTACGACTACTACGGCTACGGTGAGAACAAAAGCAACCGGGGCAAGAAAGCGGTAAATGCAGGTGATGATTCAGGCTTTGTAGCACGATCAAAGGCTCGTGAGGAAGAGCGTGAAGCAAGCAAGGTAAGACGGCTGAAGCGCCGTGATACTGATGACCGACCTGATCCTTCGGTGGATCCTGCTTTCGACGAGGACTTCAGAGCGTAGCTTTAACGCTTGCCTGAAACTGAAAAGCCGCCTAATAGGCGGCTTTTTTGTGCGTACTAGAGTCGCGCGGCTAGTTTGTTGTTCCGCTGCGTCCGTAAACGTCATCAAACCTGACAATGTCATCTTCACCCAGATAGCTGCCCGATTGCACTTCGATAAGCTCCAATGGAATCTTACCCGGGTTGTCCAGCCGGTGTGTCGCACCCAATGGAAGGTAGGTTGATTGATTCTCAGTGAGCATGATTTCTTTGTCATCACACGTGACAATGGCTGTACCTTCAACCACGACCCAGTGTTCAGCTCGATGGTGGTGCTTTTGCAGAGACAGCTTAGCACCGGGCTTGACCGTGATTCTCTTTACCTGAAATCTCGTGCCGAGGTTGATAGTTTGGTAACTGCCCCAGGGTCTGTAGCACTTGGTGTGGGTATCTGCCTCGTTGCGTCCAGCTTCCTTGAGCATGGTGGCGAATTTTTTCGCATCCTGTGCATGATCATTGTGAGCGACCAGAATACAATCACTGGTCTCAATGATAGAAATATTCTGCAGGCCCAGCGCAGCGACTAGTCTGGTACTCGCGTTGATGTAGCAGTTTTCGCTATCAACCAGCATGGCATCACCGGTGGTCGCATTGCCGTTTTCATCTTTTTCTGAAATATTATGCACCGCATCCCAGGAGCCAATGTCAGACCAGCCTGCTTTAAAAGGCACCACCATGGCGTTGTCAGCTTTTTCCATAACGGCGTAATCTACAGAGACACTCTCGCATTCCGCGAAAGCATCGTTGTCTACGCGAATAAAATCAAGATCTTCCGCGGCATTTTCAAAAGCTGCTGTACAGGATGCCAGCATCTGCGGTGCGAAGCGTTTTAACGCATCGAGGTAGGCGCTCGCTTTGAATACAAACATGCCGCTGTTCCAGTAGTAGCCTGACTCAACGTACTGTTTTGCTGTCTCTGCATCTGGCTTCTCTTCAAAACTGGCTATCTCACTGATGCCGTCGCCTTTTGCTTTGATATAGCCATAACCTGTCTCAGGTCGCTCGGGAACGACACCGAAAGTCACTAACGCACCGTCAAGCGCACAGTTCAGAGCTTCGTCCACATGAACAGCAAACTGATCGGTGTCAGAGATAACGTGGTCAGCAGCCAGAACAGTAATGGTTGCATCTTTATGGTGTTTTAGTGCCTGCAGTGCTGCCAGGGCAATAGCAGGGGCTGTGTTACGCGCCACAGGCTCAAGAATGATTGACCCTTCATGGCCTACTTCGCGTATTTGCTCGGCTGTCAGAAAACGATGATCTTCATTACAGACAATCATCAATTGCCCGCCACAGGCCGCTGCTGCCCGAATTATGGTGTTCTGCAACAGGGATTTGTCACTGTTGAGTTTTAAAAATTGCTTTGGATACAGGGACCTAGAGAGAGGCCACAGCCGTGTTCCAGAGCCACCTGCCAATATGACGGGAAAGTTGTTTTCTACAGAATGTTGCATGTCACGCTCTCGGTATTATCATAGGATGCATGGCAACAATCGTACCTTAAGACGCTGAGTTTATGAGAAACGGTCTGTGTTTTAGCCTCCTCTGTAATGCTTTGAGCGGCACTTGAGTGCTATTCAAATCCAACAAGCCGCAATGCGCGTTCTTTCAACTAATCGGCATGGATTCGAGTTCATAATAG
>CALISD010000085.1 GCA_938041955.1 uncultured Granulosicoccaceae bacterium
GTCAGGTTCTTTGCATCATCCGCTGTCCAATAGTCGTTGTAGTAAAACTGCTTCCACGGACCATATGGGTTTTCCGAGTACCACAAACCCAGACTGCCAGTTTTTGTATGCATCCACTTGTCATAATAGTCAGAACTGGAATTGCTCAGACCGTCACCTGCGTAGGTTCCACCATTGACCATCACATACAACTGCAAACCCGGGTTCCACACCACCGAAGGCAACCATGAATACCACCCAAAATATTCCCCACGGCTATTGCGCTCAGGCAGCGTTATGTTTGGCTGTCGCGCTTCAATGTTAGAGGTCCACTTTGGTGTGCTGCCATTCCAGCCGCTAAAATACTGCCACGCACTGCGCTGACCTACCTGCTCCGCAGGGACACGAGCCAACAATAGCTGGTGGCTATTC
Organism: uncultured Granulosicoccaceae bacterium; assembly: GCA_938041955.1. Lineage (GTDB taxonomy): Bacteria > Pseudomonadota > Gammaproteobacteria > Granulosicoccales > Granulosicoccaceae. Next base: position 412 of record CALISD010000085.1, read on the forward strand.
GCGCCTTCTGGTGAATAAATATAAACATAACCATCTTTTGATGCACGATGATCCTGGCCGCTCTGCACAAACGACGCAAAGCTGAACGGATACGCTGTCTTGCCTTTACCGTATCTTCCATTCTCTTCAAAGAACAACATCTCATCACGATTAAGCAATTCACGAGCGCTATCCCAACGCCCCAGGTAACGATCGTTGTTGTTACGATCCACCCGATACCAGTTGTTACCTGAATCATACGACCGCAGCAACTTCATGCCACGAAACGGCCCTTCTGACCAGGCGCCATTTTGCGTTTTTGATACCAATGAATACAACACTCCATTCACTGACACCACACCGTAGGCAAACCACCCGTCTCCATCAACGTGGTAGTTCGGGTAATTCTGAATTTCTGATTTGGAAAAGCCATTGGCGTCACCCCAAACTCTATAAAGGCGGCTATGATAAGTGAAATCAGAGCCGTTCCAATCACCGTCATCCATCGCAGTAATGACGCTTCCGTCCGCCGCCCAGGTTTGACACCAGTTGTCACCCTTTCCACCTACACGCCTGAGGGTTGAACGATTAAATTGCACCCCTGTCGGGAAACTACCTCCGGACAATGACGTGGCCGAACTATTGCCAGTCACCTCACTATCTACCAGGCAACTGCGGCCATATTCATAGCCCCAGCCGTCACCATCAAAGTCAACCACAGAAGCACTGCATTGAGGCACAGATAATCTGCCTGCCTGCTGGCCTGTTGAAGGTTGAGCTCTGCAGCTCAAACCAAACTCGTAGCCCCAGCCATCACCATCATAGTCAACCACTGAAGCACCACATTGAGGTGCAGATAACAGACCTGCTGAAGATTGGACCTGAGGTTGCACCCTGCAACTCTGTCCGAACTCATAACCCCAGCCATCACCATCATAGTCCCGGACTGTCGCACTGCACACCGGGTTCGACTGAACAGCCGCTTGCACCGATGGTGGCGGCACAGAACAAGACGCACCATTCTCCCAGCCCCAACCATCACCGTCAGAATCACTGTTCCAGTTTTGACACACAGGGGCAACTTGAGCCATAGACTCAAAAGCAAAAACTAAACTAATTAACAACGCACGAAAAATCATGGCACCTCGGCTATCTGGTCTGCACGCAATGGCATTACATGATGGGATTGAAAATGTTAGAAAAAGTGCTGCCTTCGACAAAACAAAACAAAAAACGCATTACCATTTTTTAAGACTCTCGTAACAGCTAAGCAACCCGCCAATTTATCTACCAGCGCGTGCAGCAGTGCTCGGCGGCTAGTGATTAATTGTCTGCTTGAGATCTGATTCCATCGACTATAACGACGCTGCTTAACAGATAGCAGTAGATTAAAAACAAACATCAAATCTTTCTCAGCCGTCATCACAAAGTTGTTACTTAAACGACACACCAAAGCCCGTACATCGATGGCAATAAACCGATGCACACAGCACGGTTACAATATCGTTTTTCCAGCCGCACAAACTCACCGCAGCGGTATTATCCCCACAGAATTTTCTTAAACGACGGACTTTGCATGCTCGACCTTTTCGTTGTGCCCACACTTGTGGCAACTCTCATATTGGTTGTTTCTTTGATCGTATGGTGGTGGGCAATTGAATGGGCATTCAAGCCATACAAACCACGACAAAAGATTGTTGACAATACCCGCACAACCATCAAAAAACCCACCCGTTCAATCCATGCGCGTTCAATCAATACCGGAGGTGAGGTTGAATCAATCACGGGCATTACGAAGTCGTTAAACGCAAAAACTGACACCCGACCGACCACCAGGGATGCGGGTGCATGTTCGGGAGGCAGCAGTGACCGGGTCACAGCGCCCCCGGAAGATAAACGGCTCAGCAGCAACCCGGAAATGCCCGCAACGGCAACTACACCCGCAGCAATAACACCCGCAGATAGAGGCTTGCAGCGAACAGCCGCTAAAATTGCTTCTCCTGGCGCTCCATACAACAAAACCAACTCAACTGGTCAAGCTGAAGAGAATAGACACTCAGCCAACACCGCTAAAAGCAGCCCCGCGCACAGCAGAAACACTGCGCCAGACAGTTTTTCTACAGCACGTGGCAAAAGCGTATCACTTACGCAAAATCAGGTGGAAACACGCCCTGAAAATCAAGCCAGGAAAGTCGAAGCACGAACCGCAGACATTCAGAAAGCCACAGCACGATCAACAAGCACACAACCCGCAACCGCGAAAAGTGCCACACAAACCCTGACAACCGCTGCCCCTGCTCGCCAGATCAGCACTCGTCAGACAACCACCCGAAAGGAAACAGCGCAAGCCTCAATCAGCTCCAACAGCAAGCCTTCAGCCACTGCAAAACAACGCACTCCGGAGCGTGAACTCGCGACTGAGGCGGAATCTGAAGCAACCTCAAGGATTGAACACAGACAATCAGACGCCAAAAAACCTGATATCCCACACGGTCGGAAAACAGGCAAAAACAAACACTCACCGAAATACCAAACTGCAGCGAAGGCAAATAGCCCGTCAGTCCGAAACGAAGCGTCACTTCAAATTGCCGACCCGTCTGTTCGCCCCACCACAGCGCTGCCGCAAAAAAATGAGCAACATCACGAGCTAAATCAGAAGAAGATCAAGAGCACTACAACGACTGATTTGAATAGCAGACAGACATCGCACCCAGCCACAAAACCGGGGCTCAGTGCATCGGGTAACTCCGTCAAGCAAAGCGGCCATGGCAACAGCGCTCAAGACAGCCGCACTCATGATGACTCCAATCAAAACAGCAAACCGGGCATAAACACAACACACAGCAACGCAGGCGCTAAAACACCTAGATCGGAAGAATTCGCGGATAAAAATTTATCTCTCACAACAACATCAGCAGTACCCGGCACATCGGATGCTTCCGCCAAACACAGTAGCGAAGCCAATTGCGAGGGTAGCACTACTCAAAATAACCTCAGCCAGCCTAACAAACTCGCCGCCGAACTGACTACAAATTCAAGCGGCAACATGGCAGGCACCAAAGCAGCAACAACAGAAGCCTTCGGCAATAAGAATCTGCCCCAACAAACAAAGCCAGTAGCCGGCACTTCAGCTGATCCTGTCAAACAACCTGGCAACGACAACAGCCAGAATAACTCTGATCAAAACAGTCTTAATCAAAGTAACAACGTTGGTACAAATACAAACGTCACTGTAAAAGACGGGAACACACAAACGACAGAGGCATCTGGTGAAGAGAATCTAACGTGGGCACCAGAGTCTGCAGGCAGCGCTCCCGTTGATTCTGACAAACAACACAACCAGGACAATAAAGCACAAACCGGCTCCGGCAATACGCAAGATGTGCTTGCTCAAAGCCAAAACGCAGGTAAAGCTCAACCTGGAGCATCAGAGCTAACAGCAGCTGGCGGCAACAGCACATCGACTGCAAAACCGGTCGGTAAAAACACCTCGCACCTGACATCAACCAGTTCCTCGGTTCAGTCTTCAAACCAACGCAACAATGGCAACAACACCCCGGGCAACCTTGCAACGCACAGTTCTCATCAACACATCGGTACGCAAGGCAACAACCAGGAAAGCCGAAACAAAAGCAGTGACCCAGAGACAAAGCAACCAGTGGTGTTCACCACAAACACAACAGACGGCAACAACGATGCGACTACAAAAGTAGCCACCGAAGAAAATAAAAATAGGAACACTGCCTCTAACGTTCGGCCGTTCAATGCTGCTGCCAACCGTAAAAACCTTGCGCTGGCGAACATCGGCTCAAATGGCCAGGACGGCAGCAATGGCAATCGCAAGCAATCGCCAATAGAGCTAGCAATGGCAAAAAAGGAGGAAGTACAGCAATCCTCCGTGGCACAAACACAGCACACACCAGACGACACTCAAAAAACACCTCCGGTATCACCTTCACCTTCATTCTCTGCGACCTCCGACGATAACGTCCAATCAGCCGACACAGCGCTACGAACTGAGCTTGAACTAAGCAAAAAACGCGTGGCGAGCCTGCAGGCCACACTCAACAAAATGCAACACAGCCCGACCGCTACCACTGAAACATCTGTAGCCCAATCCAATGAGCAAGTTAAAAGGCCTACACTGCTCAGCAAAGTCAGGGTACTAGACAGCTTGAGTGTCTAGTTCATAGCGGTTTTGACGATTTCGAGTCACGCCTGGACTGACTCGGGTTACACTGCAACACAGCTTTTCTCAATGTATCGCCATGCAGCCAATCGTTTCTATAAAAAACCTGTGCAAGACTTATAAGTCCGGGCATCAGGCTTTAAAAAATATCAATCTTGATATTCAAGACGGTGAGATCATCGCCCTTCTTGGTCCTAATGGTGCCGGCAAAACCACTCTCATCTCAGCAATCTGCGGCATCATCTCAACCACCTCCGGCTCAGTCACTGTAAACGGTTATGACACGGTCAAGCAGTATCGCAAGACGCGTGGCTTAATCGGCCTCGTGCCACAGGAATTGACACTAGGTGCTTTTGAGAAGGTGCAAAGCACCATGGCGTTTAGTCGCGGACTATTCGGTAAAAAACCGAACACCGCTTACCTGGAACAGTTGCTGAAGGATTTGTCGCTGTGGGAAAAGCGCGATGCTGCACTGATGATGCTGTCAGGCGGGATGAAAAGACGGGTACTCATAGGAAAAGCCCTGGCACACGAACCACGAGTACTTTTTCTGGACGAGCCCACCGCCGGTGTGGATGTAGAGCTGCGCAAAGACATGTGGAAGCTCGTTAGTAAACTGCGCGACTCCGGCGTCACCATTATATTGACTACCCACTACATTGAAGAAGCAGAGGAGATAGCTGATCGCGTCGGGGTGATCAACAATGGCGAGCTATTGCTTGTTGAAGACAAGGCGCACTTAATGGACAAGCTTGGCCGTAAACAACTCTGTATAGAACTAAGACAATCAGTGTCTGAAATTCCTGACAGTCTAAGTAGCTACCAGCTTGAACTTTCTGACAGTGGCACTCACCTGACCTACACCTATGATGTAAAAAGCACCCGCACGGGCATTACCTCACTACTACAGGCAGTGAATGCAGCAGGCTTGCAACTGAAAGACCTGCAAACATCACAAAGCTCTTTAGAAGAAATTTTCGTCAACCTGGTCTCTGAAGACCAGGCTCAATAAAAGAAATTACCCATGAACTGGCAGGCAATAAGCGTCATTTACAAAAGCGAGATGCTGCGCACCTGGAACACCCTCCTGCAAAGTATCGCATCACCGGTAATCTCTACCTGTTTGTATTTCGTAGTGTTTGGCTCTGCCATCGGCTCACGCATAGAGACGGTGGGCGCGGTTAATGGTGAAGGTGGCGTCTCATACGGAGCATTCATCGTCCCCGGTCTAATGATGCTGTCACTGCTTACACAGAGCATTTCCAACGCATCGTTTGGCATCTACTTCCCCAAGTTTACCGGCACCATCTACGAGTTATTATCAGCACCGATCTCTTTCTTTGAAGTGGTGCTCGGCTACGTGGGTGCCGCGGCCACCAAGTCTTTTATCATCGGCGTTATCATTTTGCTCACTGCAGGTTTTTTTGTCGATCTTAAAATTGCCCATCCTTTTTGGATGATGGGCTTCTTCATCCTGACCTGTATCACATTCTCCCTGTTCGGTTTTATTATCGGTATCTGGGCAGACAGTTTTGAAAAGCTGCAATTGATACCACTGCTGGTGATCACACCGCTGGTTTTTCTGGGTGGCAGTTTCTACACCATTGATATGCTCCCACCGCTGTGGCAAAAAATATCGTTATTTAACCCGGTGCTATATCTGATCAGCGGGTTTCGATGGAGCTTCTTTGAAGTGTCAGATGTCGGGCATGAACTCAGTCTGGCGATCGTCATCTTGTTTTTAACACTCTGCATGGGCATTGTCTGGTGGATGTTTAAAACCGGCTACAAATTGCGCCAGTGATCCAATGCATGAAAAACTTGAATTGATCAATCTGCACAAGCGACAAAGACACAGCCTCGATGAACAAATTGGTAAACGATAGACTCACCGCAAAACCAATAGATGCAGCGACAGTCATTCTGTTGCGACAAGCACCTGACAACAGTGACATTCAAACTTTGCTGTTATGCCGTGGAAAAAGTCGCACAGTGATGAACAATGCGTGGGTATTCCCCGGCGGCAAAGTAGACGCAACAGACTTCGAGCACACCAGCGCAATTGAAAACCAACTCGCGCGTGGCGCCGCCGAAATGCTGAATGAGCCAGAGCTGGACAACCACAGCGCTTGCGCCTTGTTTAGCGCCGCCTGCAGAGAAACCCGGGAAGAAACCGATGTCGCACTGCCGCCCTCCGCACTTCAAACCTGGTCACGCTGGATAACGCCGAACGAACCATCAATGATGAAAAAGCGCTTCGATGCACGATTTTTTATCGCCACCATGCCAGAGGGTCAAACCGCCACACACGATGGCCAGGAAGCGACCGACAGCCAATGGTGCAGCCCTTCGCAGGCGTTGCGACAATATGCTGAAAACACACTGGTGCTGGCCGCGCCCCAGATCATGACGCTCATAGCGCTTACCCGGTACAACAACGTAGACGATGCACTTGAATCTGCGCACAACACGCCGTCGTATCACATCCGGCCGCAGGTGATTAAAACTGACCAATCCCGCACATTGATTTACCCGGGCGATGCCGATCACCCGGAATCGGAAAAAAAGATGCCGGGGCCAACCAGACTGATCTGGAAAGACACCCACTTTGAACCACCTCAGGGACTCGAGCAATTTTACCGCCGACATTAGGTAATATTCTGGGCGCACCGTTGTATCCATGGGCATTATCGCCCGTGCTCAAACAACACAAATAGGTATGCGCGTGAACCTATCATCGTTGTTGATTAACCAGGCAAGACAAGTCCACCAGAAATGCGGCGGCAGGCTGCAAAAAATGCCGAGAATTTTGAATTTGATAATTTCCGACCGAATAGTTACCCCATTCCTGCGAATAAACATTCACAGCAATTGCTTTCCATTGAAAGCTGACCGCAAAGACCATAATATTTCGACTCATCACACGGAGACAACCAGTCAATGATTCCAGCGTCAGAAGCACTAGAGCGATTGCGGGAAGGCAATAAACGATTTGTTGCAGATGAGTCTGATGCCACCAGCCTGCGCAACAAAAGTCGACGCCCCGAGCTCGTCGACAAACAAGAGCCGTTTGCCATCATTCTCGGCTGCTCGGACTCTCGCGTTCCGGCAGAGCTGGTATTTGACCAAGGCCTCGGCGATCTATTTGTCATTCGAGTGGCAGGCAATGTGGTAGCGCCCTCCCAGGTGGCAAGTGTTGAGTACTGTGCTGAGCAGCACAACACTCAATTGGTTGTTGTCATGGGGCACACCAACTGCGGTGCTATAAGTGCGACACTGAGCGAGTTAAAACTACCAATCGAACAACGCTCGGAGAATCTGCACGCTATCGTCAATAGAATCCGACCCTCTGTCGAGACGCTTCTGGAAACAGACCTGGTGAACCGCCCGGACGAGCTACTGCGAGCTGCCGTTCGCTCCAACGTCAGGGCGTGTGTTGCACATTTGCAGCACGGCTCAAGAATTCTAGAGCAGTTGACTATAGGCCAGGGCTTGCAAATCGTCGGAGCTGAATATTGCCTTGAATCCGGCGTGGTCGAATTTTTCGATAACCAAACCAGCTCGCCATCCGAATAATAGATGGAGAGTCAGCCAATTGGCTGGCGCTGCCGGAAAAATATTGAAGTTATGGCGCCGACACTTTTCGGCTTTTCGAGGTATTCGGTTTAAGCCGTCTATTATATTTGTCCGAAATTTGGTCGACGCCACGACCAACAATAAGCAATTTTCCGTCCTAACCGGAAATCAACTGATCAAGCGGCAACATAAGGGAACTTCCACTCGAAACACCGAAAGCTGGCTATTCTCCCGACCGCTGTATCGTTGACAACGCACACCTTACGCCGGCAAGCGTTTCAGACATTGCGGCGACAAGCCTTGCAACGTAATCTACACATAGCGACCATCAATTTTTAGAGCATTTGAGCATGTTGATACTTGTCTCCCCCGCAAAAACCCTGGATTTTGAAACAGCACCGCTGGTTTCAGATAATACCCAACCGCTGTTTCTTGACGATTCACAAGAACTTATTGATCAACTCAAAAAACTGCCACCTGCGAAGGTCGGTAAATTAATGCACATTAGCGACAAGCTCGCGCAGCTCAACTCCCAGCGCTTCAAAGAATGGAAGCAGCCCCTAACCACCGAGACCGCCAAACAAAGTTTGTTTGCTTTTCAGGGTGATGTGTATACCGGTATGGACGCCGCTTCAATGAAAAAGAACGACGTCAAATTTGCGCAAAAACATCTCCGCATTTTAAGTGGCTTGTACGGTGTACTTCGACCACTGGATCTGATGCTGCCCTACCGGCTTGAAATGGGAACTAAGTTGGTGAATAAGCGCGGGCAGAACCTTTACCACTTCTGGGGTGACAGCGTGACTGACGTGCTGAACGCCGAGCTGGACAACATGAAAAAACCTTTCGTCGCCAACTTAGCCTCTAACGAATACTTTAAGGTAGTCAACAAGAACAAGTTGGTTGCAGACACCATCAGCCCGGTGTTCAAAGACAAAAAAAATGGCGAATACAAATTGATATCGTTCTTTGCCAAGAAAGCGCGCGGCATGATGGCTCGCTATATCATCGATAATCGTGTACTGAAACCCGCCGACTTACACGATTTTGATACCGCTGGTTACAAGTACAACAAAAAGATGTCTACCGAATTCGAACCGGTGTTCACCAGAGACAAGCAACCATAAGAACCAAACAAGGCCATTTGCGTTATGCAAAACCCCATTCTAAAGCCGGGTAAAAAAAACCATCTGTCCGGTGATTTCAGTCACGCTGAAGTCACACTGGCCAATCGTAACAATGGCACACTGTTAGAAACGCTGAACTATGATGTCACGCCTACCGGCGCTCACTATTTGTTAAATCATTTTGATGTGCCCTATGTAGCCGATGACACCGATTGGCAGGTGTCAATTGACGGTGAAGTTAAGCACGCGCTGGCAATAAACCTTGAACAAATAAAAGCCTTAGCCACAAAAACCAATACTTCCAAAACACTTCGAGTCACACTTGAATGCGCCGGTAACGGCCGCGCAAACGTTTCACCGCGTTGGCCAAGTCAACCATGGCAAATGGAAGCTGTAGGGACTTCGGACTGGCACGGCATGCCGCTTAAGCATTTACTTGATCAAACCGCTTTACTGACCAGCTGCACGGAGTTGGTTTTTCACGGTGCTGACCACGGCATTGATTCAGGCCAGGTTCACAATTTTGCACGCAGTCTGAAAATCGCCGATGCACTGCACGATGACGTATTGCTGGTTTGGCAAATGAACAATCAACCACTTCTACCACAGCACGGGTTTCCACTACGTCTCATCGTACCCGGCTGGTACGGCATGGCCAGTGTGAAGTGGCTAAACCGAATAGAGGCTATTGACCACGCATTTGACGGCGTTCAACAAACTGGTACATATGTGTATCGTAAAGACAGTGATGATGCGGGCATACCAGTCACCACTATCCGGGTTAAGTCATTAATGGTGCCACCTGGCATTCCCGATTGGAGTTCCCGCAAGAGACTCATAAAACCCGGACCGGTAGTTTTAACAGGACGCGCCTGGTCAGGCAAAGGAGTCCCGATTAGCAAAGTAGAATGGCGCTGCGATGATGATCAATGGCAGGAAGCCACACTGCATCCGTTAAAGGCAACTGCCGCAAACGAACACTCATACGCCTGGTGCAAATGGACAGATGAATGGCACGCGACAAGCGGAAAACACATACTGTCTTGCCGTGCCACTGATGCCAACGGCAATGTACAACCTGTTGAACCACCATGGGACCAGGCAGGCTTTGGCAACAATGCCGTCCAGACAGTAGAAGTCTGGTGCGATAACTACTGAGTTTAAGGCCGCGAAGTATATACTCAAAGACCACACGCAGGAACACACACCTTGACCGCATCAGATAACCAAATGAATGGCGCTGAAAGCCTAGTGCATACATTGATCGACAGTGGCGTTGAGGTCTGTTTTTCAAACCCCGGCACTTCTGAAATGCACTTTGTCGCAGCACTCGATAAAGTCGCCGGTATGCGCTGTGTGCTGGGACTGTTCGAAGGAGTAGTCACAGGAGCGGCAGACGGTTACTACCGCATGAAAGACAAGCCTGCCGTCACGCTGTTACACACAGGTCCCGGATTGGCTAATGGCATCGCCAATTTGCATAACGCCCGCAAGGCCGGTAGCGGTGTAGTTAATATTGTCGGCGATCATGCCACCTATCATGTTGAATATGATGCTCCGTTAACAGCAGACGTTGAAGGCCTTGCCGCTCCCGTATCCGGTTGGTTAAAAACAAGTACTTCAGCGACCGAGGTTGCAACAGATGGTGCGACAGCCGTAGCTCAAGCCAACACCTACCCGGGTCAGGTAGCCACTTTGATATTACCAGCCAACACTGCCTGGGAAAAATCAGATGGGCCGGCACAGCAAGTCACAGCCACATCCACGCCCAGGGTTCCCACCTCACGGATAGAGTCAGTTGTCAGTGTATTACGCAGTGGCGAACCTACAGCCATTGTGATGACTGGTCACTGCCTGCGTGCGGAAGCGCTTGAAACAGCCAGTAAGATCGCTGCAACCTGTGGCGCGCACTTATTCGGGCAAACATCAAACGCCAGGCTCGAACGTGGCGCTGGCAGAGTGCCATTGCGCACTGTTCCTTACCCCGTAGATGCGGCAATAAAAACATTGGCCCCTTATAAAAACATCATTACAGTTTCTGCAAAAGCGCCTGTCGCGTTCTTTGCCTACCCGGACAAGCCGAGCTGTCTCTATCCGGCTGATAGCAATGTGCACGTTCTGGCACACGCCAACGAAGATTGTGTGGAAGCTTTACACGAGCTGGCCGATTTACTCAATGCAAACGCAGCCATGCCGATACTACAAACTGATCCGGTGGCAGCCATTCCCACCAACAACGCGCTTGATGTTAAAAACATTGCCGCCACCATTGCACACCTGCTTCCAGACAACGCAATAGTAATAGATGAATCAATCACCGCTGCGGTACCCATGTTTCAAGAAACCAGTCGTGCCGCACCACACGATTGGTTGCAGATTTGTGGTGGCTCTATAGGCGCTGGCTTTCCACTTGCCACCGGCGCGGCAGTTGCCTGCCCTGATCGCAAGGTAGTGGCACTACAAGCCGATGGCAGCGGCATGTATACACTGCAGGCACTGTGGACGCAGGCCAGGGAAAACCTGGACATCACTACCGTGCTTTTATCTAATCGTGCTTATGCAATACTGAAACACGAATTGAAAAATGTCGGCGCAACTACCGGTGACCATGCCGGAAATATAGCCCTTGATATGATGGAACTCAATCGACCTGATTTAGACTGGGTGGCGCTGGCACGCGGCATGGGTGTTGAGGGTGGAAGAGCAACGGACATCAAAAGTCTTGTTGCAGAACTTAAAAAGGGACTGCAAAGTGAAGGTCCGTATCTCATAGAAGCTATTCTGTAACTGTCAGCACCTATCAAGAGTTAAATCAATGGATAACAAGAGCCCTGGTGTTTCTTCATTTACAGATCGCATTGGTGGCGATGGCGCAGCCGCATGGGAAATTCATGTGGCCGCCAATGAAGCACAAGCACGCGGCGAAGATGTCATCATTCTTAGTGTTGGTGATCCGGACTTCTCAACACCACGCCCTGTTATCGACTCTGCGATTGACGCACTGAATAATGGCGATACCCACTATGCCGCCACTGCCGGGCGCACTGAACTGCGCCAGGCAATCGCTGATGATTTTTCAAAACAATCAGGCCTTGGCACCGACATAGACAACGTCTTTGTTTTTGCAGGAACCCAGAATGCATTGTTTGCTGCAAGCCTGGTATTACTCGAGCATGGCGACGAAGTGATCACCTTAGAACCTATGTACGTGAGCTACGAATCAACTCTATGCCTGGGAGGTGCAAAGCTTGTCACCGTGGCACAACCCGCTGACAACGGATTCCGACTTGATATAAACCTGTTAAAAAATGCCATCACTCCGGCAACCCGTGCCATCGTCATCACCACACCGAACAACCCGACCGGGATTGCGATGACCCTCGATGAACTCAACGCAATCGCTGAACTGGCCATCAATCATAATCTTTGGGTAATCTCAGACGAGATTTATACCGACATAATATTCGATGGAGAACATCACTCGATAGCGGCCCTGCCCGGTATGGCGGAAAGAACTGTCACCATAAACGGACTGTCCAAATCACACGCAATGACCGGCTGGCGTGTCGGCTGGACCATTGCGCCAATAGAACTCGCTCCACACTTTGACAACCTCACGCTGTGCATGTTGTACGGCATTCCAGGCTTTATACAACAAGCAGCAATCACTGCGTTGGTGCAGCAGCGCGATGCAAGCAAAGAGATGCGGGAGAAGTATCGGCAACGTCGTGATGTAGTTTGCAGCGAGCTGGAAAAAGCGGACAACTTACCGTTAATAAAACCACAAGCCGCTATGTATGTGATGGCAGACATACGTGCCTACAGCTCATCAGGTACAGAATTCAGTCGTGCATTATACGACGCCACCGGAGTATCAGTACTAGATGCCGGAGCATTCGGGCCGAGTGCCGCCGGTTGGATACGTATCTCTTACACACTAGGTGAAGAAACACTCAGAGCCGGCTGCAGAAGAATGGTTGCTTTCTTAGAAAGCCAGCCTATTGAATTTAAAAGCCAATAAATTGGTAATTATTCAGTGGGAAAAGAGTTAAATTCAAGTATTCGACTGCTTTGTGCACTCTTTATGTAGCTGTTCAAGGGTAGGCCTGTCGTGCTCGGTTAATCAATCCATTCGGGCAGGAGCTCGCACGCTACATAATGAGTATTTGAGCACGAACGACACGCCCGTGAATACGGCAGTTGTGTCCTGAATAGCCACCATAAATCTGGCTAGTAAATTTGCTCACGCAACTGCCGGGAGCGCTTTATCCCCTCAGACAAACCATAGCGTGAATACACTGCATTGGCTTTCTCTAGCGATACAAGCGCGTGATCCATACTGGAATTTGAGCGATATAATTCAACCAACACATCAGGCTGACGTCGGTACTGCGCGCGCTTCGAAGCGTTGGCAAGAGACTGCTCTGCCTGCTGCCTGAAACGCCAGGCCTGCAGCACATCTCCCCGTGAACTCAGTTGATTATAAAGCTGCGCATAATCTCGCGCTGCACCAATCGCCTTAACACTTGATTGATATTCACTATAGTGCTGTTGCAGCTGTTGCCCAAGCTGCTCGGACTCCTGTTGAGATAAGCCATTCTGCAGCAGTAAGTCATGCAATCGATTGGCATCATGTAAGTTGCCGGAGGCGGCGTGCAACTTTATTGCTTCAATGCCTGATTTTTGCGCCTGCTCGCTATTGTGCTCTCCACGGTAACCACGGAACAAAGTTTCATAAGCACTTGCTGCCGCACCGTAACGATTTAAGTCAAGATTGGTCTCTACTACACGGTGCAGGTCCGCTTCAGATTCATAGAATCGACCCTGGCTTATTTTCCAGCGTGAAATTAATAATTGATCATAAGAGTCGGACGCTTTTCGCGCCCGCTGCCGACCATATAAGTGCAATCGCCCCATTTGCAAATGCACACCTGCCAGCTGCAACTCATCACCTAGCTCTTCATAGAGTTCCAGTGCTTCAGCAAGATACACTTCAGCCATACCGAGATCACCTTGCAGCAAGGCAAGCTCACCTAACTCACTTAGATTTAATGCCAAACTATTGTTATCTGCTGACGCAACTGATTGCAATGCACGCTCCAGCAATGCGTTTTTAGCAAGTTGATAGTTACCAGAACCACTAAGTGATTCAATCTCAGGTGACAACCCCGGCCGCGTTGCAGAAATAACTTCATCTAACTGTGCACCCAACGGTACCGTTGCAAACGGCGAAACCACGGTTGACTCATTAAATGACGAGGGGGGAGATTTATTGACTGGCCGATCTAAAACGAATGCTTGATGCACCACACCAATGGTTACGACACATGCTGCAACAATGACCAACGATCTGCTTTTACGCACTAACCAACTATTCTTTCGATGCATCTCGGAACTCCCAGCGATAAACGACCAGTATCCGAGCAAGCGCTTACCTACGCCGCACTTACCCTCGCTTTTTAGTCTAGCAGATTCAAGTTCAAATGATTTTCGCTGGCAGATTACTGTGTATTCGGCTGGCACACGCTCATCAGCAGCTAGCCGGCAAGTGCAATCGCTTCTGCTATTGCATCAGTTTTCTGCGCAGGCGCCATGATGTGCACGCCAGCCAAGCCCGGTATTTCCCGATACTGCTGAATCAGTTCTGCACATATTTTTCTACCCTCGGCCTTCGCATCTGTGGCTTGCTCAAGTCGTTTGATCGTTGCCTCAGGAATAGTGACACCGTACAGATTGTTGTTCATCCACAGGGCTGACTTTGCAGACACAATCGGACCAATGCCCAACAGCACGCCAATCTGATCTGTGATGCCCTCCTCACGGAGCCTGCTGATATAACGATGGGCGACTTCCGGCTCAAAGCAGAATTGTGTTTGCGCGAACTGAGCACCGCTGGATATTTTCGCCTGCAGTGCGTCAGGCTTCCAATCGGCTGGCGGATCGATTGGCATATCAGCGGCACCGACGAAAAACGGCGGTGGATCAATGAGTGATTTTCCAGAAGGTAGAACACCCTCATCACGCAATGTTGCCGCAATCTGCATTAATTGACGCGAATCGAGATCAAACACCGGCTTGGCTTCGGGTTGGTCACCTTTGGCGGGATCATCTCCCATAAGCATTAGCAGGTTATAGCAACCATGTGCTGCCGCGCCGATAAGATCGGCTGTTAACGCAATGCGATTGCGATCACGGCAAGTGACCTGAAGCACCGGTTCATGACCATCTGCTGCCAACAATGCTGCGGCGGAAAAGCTACTCATGGTGGTGGATGCACCCGCCCCATCGGTCACGTTTACGCCATCTACCAAGCCACGCAATAACTCGGCTTCTTTTAGCAGCTGTGTTTTGCTGGCCGCTAGTGGCGGCACAATCTCCGCCGTCATCGCAAACTCATTATTCTTTATTTTCGAAGCAAGTGCAGTCATAACAAGTCAACAGTGATGGGCCTATAGAAAGCTTACAACCAGAGCGTGTTTTGTTATTGTGGACATACGACAAATCAATACCTGATGCCGCAGTTCTGTGGCAACAATCAGGCAATTCCCGGAGGGGCTAGTTGAGTATTTCTAAAAGAATAATTTACGATTCCGAACACCAACTACTGCGCGACGAACTTCGACGGTTTCTGCAGGAAAACGCTGTCCCACAGCTCAGCAATTGGGAAGCGCAGGGTCATGCCGACCGATCTATCTGGACGCAGCTAGGAGAGCTGGGAGCGATGTCCCCGATGCTCCCGTCAAAGTATGGTGGCAGCGCGAGTGATATGCGCACAGCCGCGGTAGTCTATGAAGAAATCGGTCGCTGTGGTGTTGCCGGGGTTGGCGGTATCGGTGTACACGACATCGTTTCGTATTACCTGCAACATCATGCAAGTGACGCACTAAAACAAACCTGGCTACCCAGAGCAGCCACTGGTGAAACGCTTTTTGCGGTAGCCATGACTGAGCCGGGCGCAGGTTCGGATTTACGTGGCATCACCACACGCGCCGAGCTCATCGGTGATCACTATGTCTTAAACGGTTCCAAAATTTTCATTACCAATGGCATGACTGCAGATGCGATAGCGGTCGTTTGCCGCACTGATCCTACCTCTGAGCGAGGCGGCATCAGTCTGTTACTGGTGGATACCACCAGCGACGGCTTCAAAAGGGGCCGCAAGCTTGAGAAGCTCGGCCAGAAATCACAGGACATAGCAGAGTTATTTTTTGAAGACGTAAAAGTACCTGCCAGCCATTTGATCGGTGAGGAAGGTCGAGGATTAAACCTGCTAATGGCAGAGTTGCCATTTGAAAGGTTACTCATCGGCCTGGTAGCTCTCGGGGCAGCAAAATGCGCCTATGAACATACTTTGAACTACGTACAAGATCGCAAGGCCTTCGGCCAGAGCGTCTCTGAATTCCAAAATACACGATACAAACTTGCCGAAGCAAGAACAGATATTGAAGTGGGCGAAGCATTCGTTGATCGTTGCGTCGGCGCCCACAGTAATCAAGCGCTATCCACAGAGCAGGCTTCCATGTGCAAGTTGTGGTTAACAGAAATGCAGGACAGAGTCATTGATACCTGCCTGCAACTTCATGGTGGGTATGGTTATATGTGGGAATACCCGATAGCAAAGCTATACGCAGACTCCCGAGTACAAAGAATCTACGGTGGTACTTCCGAAATAATGAAAGAACTCATCAGCAGATCACCAACACTTGATAGTTAAAATTTCACAGCGTAGGCTGACACCGAGTCAATATAAATTACTTCAATGAAGAAAAGCGACATACTCAAGTCATCCATCGCGATATTACAGGAACTTATTAGTTTCGACTCTACCTCTCGCGAATCAAATCTTGCTCTGATTGAACACATCAGATCCTATCTTGATAACCTGGGCATTGAGTCAAGAATTACCCATGACTCCACTGGCGAAAAAGCCAACCTGTGGGCGACAATAGGCCCGGCCACCAGCGGCGGTGTTGTGTTGTCCGGGCACCTTGATGTTGTACCGGTTGACGGCCAACAGTGGTCCAACGATCCATTCAACATGTGGCAGGCAGACGGCAAATTGTTTGGCCGCGGCGTGGTTGATATGAAAGGCTTCATTGCTGTCTGCCTGGCCATGGCACCACAGATGCTGAAACATCAGCTGCAACTGCCTATTCATTTCGCCTTTACTTATGATGAAGAAATCGGCTGCGTCGGTGTTCATGGTTTATTAAAGGATGTTATCGATAATCTGCCACTGCCACGTGCGGTTATTGTTGGTGAACCCACCTCGATGAAAATCATAGGCGGGCACAAAGGGTCACGCAGTTATAGCACCGTTGTCAAAGGCGTTCCGGCACACTCCAGTGATCCGCGACTGGGTGTAAATTCGATCATGGCGGCAGCAAAAATTGTTACCTTTCTAGAAACACTTCAACAAGATCTGGCAGAAAATGCAGATCAAAATAACCCGTTTGATCCGCCCTTCACCACGGTTGATTTAGGCATCATCAATGGCGGTACCGCAAACAATATCATTCCGGAATTTACCGAGATTCAATGGGGTTTCAGGCTACTGCCACAGGACGACGCTGATAATTTACAGAAGCGCGTTACTGACTTCATTGACAACGAAGTGACTCCCCCCTTAAAAGCGCAGTCAGACAAAGCGAGCGTTAGCACGACTATCACCAACGATGTCACTCCACTCGTGCCTGACGACCAGTCTCCGGCTGAACAGCTGATAAGACATATCACCGGTTTAAATAACTCAGGGGTCGTTAGCTTCGGCACGGAGGCAGGTGCCTTTCAGCAATCAGGCATTCCCGCTGTCGTGTTCGGACCGGGCAGCATTACAGAAGCCCATCAGCCAGATGAATTTATCGAGATTGAACAAATCGGCGAATGCATTGAGTTTGTTGAAAAACTACTGGATTGGGCACAACAAGATAATCCCGATTCGCTTTTTCAGTCTGGCTAGGAGCTTGTCCAAGAATCAGGGTCGTAGCGAGGTTGTGAGATTTTAGGTCAGGTATTTCGATCGATAGAGGCGAATAGTCATTCTTCTTTTACGATATGGATCGAAATAGCTGGCCAAAATATCGCGACCGCAGTAGATCCTAGTTCTCGGACAGGCTCCTAGCCTGCATTATTCATGAGGATTCGTCACTCAGCGGAAATAACGCTAAACAGGTCGCATGATCGAGTGAGAAACGTGGCCCGCCACGTGCCGAGC
This sequence comes from uncultured Granulosicoccaceae bacterium, assembly GCA_938041955.1. Classification (GTDB taxonomy): domain Bacteria; phylum Pseudomonadota; class Gammaproteobacteria; order Granulosicoccales; family Granulosicoccaceae. The sequence continues at coordinate 18,497 of CALISD010000085.1, forward strand.
TTAATCATGCGAGATGTGACGCGATATTTTCGTCTGATGGCGAATAGACACACTGTTATTTTCATAGTGGCCCTCCAACGACAGTTTATACCTATGTTTACAGCTGTTTGCCTTAGTTTTCTTCGTCACCTTGTGAATAATGCAGGCTGGGTTCAGATCGACACGGCAGCCGCCTGGAACATACTTCGGACGCAGCAATCGAAGCTTGTGTAAACACGTCTATATGGTGATACGCAGCGTCGTTTCCAGTTTACATTTCAATGAAGCCCCCCTATAGTTCCATGGCGGTTTCCGCACCGTAAACGATAAGCGTTCAGTTAGTCTGCGTATCACAATACATTGAAGTCTGGCATAGGTAATTAGAGCCAATGAAACCTACCAATTCGTCTGATCCGAATCATTTTCATCGGGTCGTCGATTGCCAGTGGGGGTGTCCCGCCCACACTGATGTTCCCGGCTATATCCGGCAAATAGCACAAGGCGACTTTACCGGAGCCTATCTAGAGAATCGTAAATCCAACGTTTTTCCAGGTGTTCTGGGAAGAGTCTGCGACAGACCTTGTGAGCCCGCCTGCCGTCGCGGCAGGCTTGATGAAACACCGGTCGCCATCTGCAGACTGAAACGCGTAGCAGCTGACCTGTCTGATGACATTCGCGACAAGCTTCCCCCTAAGGGCTCGTCAATAGGCAAACGAATAGCATGCGTCGGTGCCGGCTGCGCATCACTGACTGTCGCCAACGATCTGTTGCCGCTGGGTTATGACATCACCATATTCGAGCAGCACGATAAACCCGGTGGCTTGATGCGTACAAATATTCCGTCTTTCCGGCTGCCGGCAGAAGTGCTTGATGATGAAATTGATCTCATCGTCGGGCGCGGTGTTGACCTTCGGCTCAATACCCCGGTCAACAGCATGAAGCAGCTGCTTGAAGAAGGCTATGACGCCGTTTTCATTGGAACCGGTGCCCCGCGCGGCAAAGACCTGGATCTACCCGGTCGCCATGACAGCCCGCGGATACATATCGGTATTGACTGGCTGGAGTCAGTGGCGTTCGAACACACAGACAACATCGGCGAAAACGTCATCATCATCGGCGTTGGCAACACTGCGATGGATTGCTGCAGATCGGCCCTTCGACTTGGTGGCAAAAATGTCTCCGTGCTGGCGCGCAAGCCCCGCGGTTGGTTTAAAGCCAGCGCGTGGGAGCTGGAAGACGCCGAGGAGGAGGACGTTAATATACTTATTAACCACTCGCCAAAAGCATTCATTGTAGAAAATGGCGTGCTGAAAGGAATGACGTTCGACAAACTCCACTACGACATCGACAGCGATGGTGAACTATCCCGACCCGAAGTACTCGAGGAAGTTTTCCTGCCCTGCGACGACGTCATTCTCGCTATCGGACAAGACAATGCGTTCCCATGGATCGAACGGGATGCAGGTATCGGCTTTAACAAATACGACGCACCCGATGTTGACGAAGTCACCCACGGCGTTGAATTACCCGGTGTGTTTTTCGGCGGCGATTCAGCTTTTGGACCCAAGAATATTATCTGGGCGGTCGAGCACGGTCATCGAGCCGCTATCTCTATTCACAAATACTGCGCCGGTGAAGACATACAAGAGCGCCCTCCACGTGGAATGAACCTGCAGTCTACTAAAATGGGCATTCACGAATGGAGCTACTCAAACGACTTCGATGACTCCGAGCGTCGCAAGATGCGTCATGTGGAGCTGACCGAAAGATTCAAAAACATACGCATTGAGGTTGAGCTGGGTTTCGATCCGGAGCAGACAGCACTTGAAGTCGAGCGATGCCTCAATTGCGATGTACAAACTATTTTCAGTGAAAAATTATGCATCGAATGTGACGCCTGTATGGACGTCTGTCCAGTGTACTGCCTGACCATTACCGACAACGGTGAAGAAGATGACCTGCGAACCCGTTTGCGTGCGCCGGCAGACAATAAAGACCAGATTCTCTATGTGTCAGATGCATTGCCACAGACTGGCAAAGTCATGGTCAAAGACGAAAACCTTTGCATCCATTGTGGATTGTGCGCAGAACGTTGCCCGACAGGGGCGTGGGACATGCGCAAGTCAAAACTAGTCATTCCCTACGCAACAGATATGAAGGCCGATGTCAGCTAACCACCGAGTAAATGATTTTGTAATAAAGCTGGCAAACGTTAACGGAACCGGTTCTGCCAGTTCCAACGGATTGCTGATGAAGTCTATCTTCCGGATGGGTATTCCGGTGGTTGGCAAGAATTTTTTTCCATCTAACATACAAGGGCTGCCTACCTGGTATGAGATTCGTGTAACCAAAGATGGTTATACCTGTCGCACCGGTACCACCGACTTTATGGTGGCTATGAACGCAGAAACCTATGCGAATGATCTTGCTGAGCTGCGTCCCGGTGGCTACCTGCTATACGATTCAACCTGGCCGCGCAATGAGATGCTTGAGCGTGACGACGTCACCGTACTGGGCATCCCTCTATCCGGCATGTGCAATGAAGCATTTGACTCAGCACGCGCCAAAGTACTAATGAAAAATGTAGCCTATGTCGGCGCACTGGTGGCATTGCTCGATATTGAAATGGAAGTCGTTGAAACTCTTTTACAAGAGACTTTCTCAACCAAGCCGCATTTGATGGACGCCAACATGCAAGCCATTAAAATGGGCTACGACTACGCGACTAAGAATTTTAACTGCCCACTCGACCTGCGTCTTGAGCGCATGGACAAGACCGATGGTTACGTCATGGTTGATGGCAACACCACAGCCGGCCTGGGATCCGTCTATGCCGGTGCCACAGTAGTGAGCTGGTACCCGATTACGCCATCAACGTCACTGATTGATGCCTACAGCATCTTTTGCAAACAACTTCGTGTGGAAGAAGACACTGATGGCAACATGGTCAATAATTACTGCGTCATTCAGGCGGAAGATGAACTGGCTGCTATCGGTATGGTGTTAGGCGCTAACTGGAACGGTGCCAGAGCATTCACCTCCACCAGCGGACCAGGAATTTCACTTATGAGTGAATTTCTCGGTCTGGCTTATTACGCGGAAATTCCGGCAGTCATTTTTGACGTACAACGTGTAGGCCCCTCGACCGGCATGCCCACCCGCACACAACAGTGTGATATTACTGCGGCCGCTTATGCATCGCACGGTGATACTCGTCATGTATTGCTGTTCCCGGCTGATCCGACAGAATGCTTTGAAATGTCACTCAACGCATTTGATCTTGCCGAGCGGTTGCAAACACCGGTGATTGTTTTATCAGACCTTGATATCGGTATGAATGACTGGATGATTCCGGAAATTCAATGGGACGGCAGTTATCAACCAGATCGCGGCAAAGTCTACGACGCGGAAGCCTTGCGTGACATGGACAAATTCTATCGCTACCTGGACATCGATGGTGATGCTATTCCGTGGCGCACGTTGCCCGGTGTCGATGCCCGCGGCGCCTACTTTGTACGTGGATCCGGCCATAACCAGTACGGCGGCTACACTGAAAAGTCTGACGAGTACAAGCAGGTACTTGATCGGCTAAGGCGCAAATCAGATACCGCAGCAACACTTGTACCTGCGCCGGTGGTGGAGCATGGCGCAGATGTCGCCGCCAATAAAGCCTGGGCGGTGCTTTCTATTGGCAGTTGCCATGGCGCGATTGTAGAAGCCCGGGACCGCCTTGCGGCAGAACAAATCTCTTTCGACTACATGCGGTTAAAAGCGTTTCCGTTTGACCAATCAGTCAAGCAGTTTATTAACAGCTATGATCGCGTATTTGTAATCGAACAAAATCGCGACGCACAGCTACGGCAATTGCTGGTTAATGAACTTGAGATAAATCCGGCCATGCTGGTACCGCTGCTATCTTACGATGGCATGCCGGTAGGCAGTGATTTCATCGTTGATGCGGTGAAAAACGAATTGCAACTTCAGGGGGCGGCCAAAGCCGGGTAACCACATGAGCTTTATAAAAAAACCCAATATCACCCACCCTGACCTGCCGCGTAATGCCATTGGGCTCACCTTGCGAGACTATGAAGGCAGCATGTCAACATTGTGCGCAGGCTGCGGACACGACTCTGTATCGTCTGCCATTATGCAGGCCTACTTTGAACTTTCTGTTGAACCGCATCGGGTTGCCAAGGTTTCCGGTATCGGCTGTTCGAGCAAAACACCCACTTACTTTTTGGGTGGCGCTCATGGCTTTAATTCTGTGCACGGCCGCATGCCATCCATTGCAACCGGTGCCAATGCAGCTAACCGCGAGTTGCAGTATATTGGTGTATCCGGAGACGGAGATTCATTGTCTATTGGACTAGGCCAGTTTTCACACGCTATTCGACGTAACGTAAACATGCTGTATATGCTGGAAAACAATGGCGTCTATGGATTAACCAAAGGCCAGTTTTCAGCAAGTGCCGACAAGGGCAGCAAAGCCAAGAAAGGCGATGCCAACGCTTACTCACCGATTGATCCCGCACTATTGGCTATTTCACTTGGCTGCACGTTTGTGGGAAGAAGCTTCTCCGGAGACAAAGAACATTTAGTGCCGTTAATAAAAAGTGCGATCAGTCACTCCGGATTTTCCCTACTCGATATTATCTCACCCTGCGTCACCTTCAATGACCACGAAGGCTCAACCAAGAGTTATGCTCACACCCGTGAACACATGCGTGAAACGGTCTATGCCGACTTTGTCGGGCAACATGAAGAAATAGTGACACGCAGTAAGCCCGGTGAGTACAGGCAAGTTACCATGCATGATGGTAGTCGCGTAGGGCTACGACGGGTCGATGAAAATTACGACCCGACCGACAGAATCTCAGCCATTTCCTATATTGAAAAATATCGCGCCGAGGGTGCGGTGGTTACCGGCTTGCTTTATGTCGAGGAAAGCAGTGAGGACATGCACACAATCTTAGGCAGTACTGATCAAGCACTCTGTAACGTCCCTTACGACAAGCTCAACCCCGGTGCCGAGGCATTAAAACGCATTCAATCCCGGTGGCGCTAATCTAGACATTATGTAGTGACCTGCCCATCTTCAACGCCTTGGGTTATCGTAGAAGATGGAACCACCACAACAGAGCCAAATTGAAGAGGACAGGTCATGGAACATTTTAGCAAGCATGTAGGTCTAGATGTACACAAAGAGAGTATTGAGGTAGGGATCGCCGACTCAGGGACACGAACAAAAGCCCGTCACTACGGTGCGGTAGCACACACCCAGTCATCAGTCGATACAATGCTGAAGAGACTCAGTCCTGATGGAGAGGTGATGGAAGTGTGTTACGAGGCGGGCCCCTGCGGCTACGGCTTGTACCATCAGATAACAGCGCGCGGGCACAAGTGCCAGGTAGTCGCCCCGTCACTGATTCCCAAACGAGCAGGAGACAAAATAAAGACGGATCGTCGAGATTGCTTACGTTTGTCTGAACTGCTGCGAGCGGGTGAGCTCACGCCGGTATGGGTGCCGGATGCGGAGCAGGAATCGATCCGAGATCTGGTGCGCACCCGAGATGATTTCAAAACGTCACTGAGGCAAGTGCGTCAGCAGTTGTTGTCTTTTCTGTTACGGCATTCCTTGCGTTGGACGGGTGGGAAAAAGAATTGGACGAAGGGATTTTGGTGTTGGATAGAAAAGCTTCAGATGCCCAGTGAACATCAGCAATTTGTACTGAAAGAATACATAGATGCAGTGAGGCGTACTGAAGTACAAATCCGTGCTATTGAGTCACAGATGAATAGAGCGAAAGCCGGGTGGGTACTGGAGCCGATCGTAGACGCATTGATGGCTATGCGTGGGATTAGTCTGATTACAGCCATGGGGATAGTCGCTGAGCTAGGAGATCTCAGCCGCTTTAGCAAGCCAACACAATTGATGGGCTTTCTGGGTTTAGTGCCGAGCGAACACAGCAGCGGAGATAGTCGTCGACAGGGAGGAATAACTAAAACCGGTAATGGTCACGTCAGACGGCTATTGATCGAGTCGGCATGGTGTTATCGCTTTAATGCTCGCAAGTCACGTGAGATAGAACAACGAGCCCAAAAGACGAGTGAAGCGGTACAGGCGATAGCATGGAAAGCACAAAAGCGGCTCAACGCACGTTACCGCGCACTCAGTGAACGCGGTATTAGCAGTTGTAAGGTAGTCACCGCGGTTGCTCGTGAGCTGTGTGGATTTATCTGGGCGGTCGTTGAGCAGGCACGCCGTGAGCAATTACCCGCATGAATAGAGAACCCACAGATAATGGCATGTAATACGAGAAAACAGGATGTCACTACGAAATTATACCAATGAATGATATCGAACCCTCTGAGCAGCACTGGGGTAAAGCTGAGGAAAACCCCAGAGCCCACTATAGAGGCATCAGATAAATTTGATGACCCTCGATGCTAGAGACGGGTAACTCCGCGACGAAGCGATGAACTGTCGGTAACCAACCCACGAATATGAGAATGTTCAACAGTCGAAAGAGTTATTCCAGTGCTACTTAGAGGGCTTGATAAACAAAAGATGAATTTAATTTATTCAATTACTTGACAGGTCCAAACATATGAGTGGGCTGTTTGGAAAGTTCGGTAATATGGACCGAAGCCACCACCGCCATAGCGGCGCTAGAAAAATTCGACGTTGGCCCTGCAATGCCTGCATTTTTCCGCCTTGCTCTGACGACTGTAGCTGTGAACAGTTTTTACCG
>CALISD010000086.1 GCA_938041955.1 uncultured Granulosicoccaceae bacterium
TGATATCTCACTGCATAGCCAGGCCCATTTAAATAGTGTTGCAAGGCAATTGAATGAAAGGCCGAGAAAGACTTTGCAATATGAAACACCGGCTGATAGATTTAATTCCTGTGTTGCACTGATCAATTGAATTCACAGCACTCTTCAGTCATTGGCCAAGCTTGTAAGAATATTCCTACACACGACTATACGTAGTGCCGCAATCGGCCAAAAAAAACCAGAAAGTCGCCGAATCAGTTTATTCCTTTGCGAGGGTAGAACTTTCTCTCTGACTGAAAACTTCATTGCTTAACCATGATAACAACTGAAGTGAAACTTTGGGATTATTAACAAGGTGGGTGTGGTTTGTGTCTAAGTACTCAGGATACAAGTTGAAGTGCTCGCAAGCACTTGACAGTGAATTTCGAACATCACTGTTCAGCTCTAACACAAGGCCATCATTAGGACTACCAGAGAGCGATTTTTGTATTCTACGATTTGTAAGTCGGTTGAAGAATTTGCTTTTGCCCACTTCTAACCACTCTTTACCTCCAGAAATGCTTAAGACAGGTATATCCTTGAGGTTCTCAATCGCCTCCTGGCTTAAGATCTGAATGAGTTTGTCATCTTTCAGATTGCTATCATCACCCACAAGCTCTCTCGCTGATTGAAACGAAGGTGAAAAACCGCCGATTGATCCAGATACATGCTCGCCCCACCGTACCATTGCTTTCAGCTCTTGGTTGCCAATGAAAGCACCGTGATGAGGAGTGCCGAGCGTTGCTAATGCGGAAACATACACCCCACCAGAACAAAGTTGGCATAGAGCCCGGCCAACCAAGCCGCCCATGCTATGGCAAACCAGACTAGCTAAATTATCTTCAAGGGCTCCACCAGACAATTCGTTGTAGTTGTCAAGAATATCCGAAAGGATCTCAGCAGCTTTCTTTATGCCTCGATAGGAGTTGTAATTCCAGATAAAAACATTACATCCATTACTCGTCAGTACATCACCTATTGATGCCATGTAGTGACCACTGGCCGTAAACCCATGAATTAAAATTACATTTTTTGAATTTTTAAAATCGTCAGAATTTGCCCGTCGGTTTTTACTATAGTGCCATAGCTCGTCCCCGATTCTAGATGACCGTAAAGAGCTGAGTGGAGCACCAAGGTGATTACTCATACGGGACTCCGAATATAATACAATTGATTTTAAAGTCGTTTATTAACCCATCATTACAAGTAGCAACTTCATTGTCTGGATCAACAAGATCCAAATACCCAGGGTATACAGAAAGGCTCTGCGGTTTCTTGACTACATTCCCAACGAAAGTCCGTACTGCACCACTTGCTAAGAAAACGCAGTAGATCTCTATATTCTTATGGTTTCCATCTGACCTGGTATTTATGAATGGTACTTCTATCGGTTGATTCTCTAAATGCAATAGAAAGTTTTCGATATGTTCAATAGTAGTTCCAGATATGGTGTTACTAGTAATCTGTACAGGATGCGTAATCACATTGTCAGTCTGCATCCGACAGTTTGCTTTTGCCAACAAATTCTCTAATAAATAATTACTGCAAACAGTCGTGGATAAATTTTCCTGAATAGTATTTCTGTTACGAGCGGGTGGATCTATTTTCCCCGATTCTGTATTCAATAGAGCATCAAACAGTTCGTCCTCTAAAAAAACACGCCTTGCAATAATTTCACCGAGTTCAGTAAGGTCTTTTTTTAGGTGTTTGTAATCTACAGCGGCTCCATCGAAGTTTTCGTACACATCATTAAACTCTACGAAAACATCGGTTGTCTCACCAATACCCGGGTAGCTTTTTCTGGCCACTTCTTTAACAATTGCACGGCGCTCCGTCCCATCGAGAATTCGTTGGTATACGGTAAAATGACCTGTAGCGAGATAGTTAACTAGGATATTTAGAAATTCTTGCATTTCCTCCGGTGCGATGTTGTTTGTGGCCTTACGGCCAATAATATTATGGGCAAGAATCAAATCTTGACGTTGATCTCGAAGGGCATCGATTGTCTCTGACAATTTGCGTTTACGGTCTTCAGTTTTTCGAATTAGTCGGTCGGATCCAGTAGTCACTGATGAGTCCTGAAAATGTCTACCTCCGAAGTTATTCTAAGTTGCCAATGTAGTCAACACCAGAGACGTTTGCATAGGAAACGAAGTCTGCTGTTCACGGATGTACAAGCATTTGTGTATCCGGTAACTCAGAGTAAATTTCATATAGAGATACATTCAGTTGCTTATATAAAAAATTGCAACTAAGGGAGTATCGGCTCATTATTAAGCATGGAAGTATCTATATATTATCGAGGTGCTAATGACCGGTTTGGGCACATTCCTGCCGGTAGTTGCGCGAGGTGCTATGCCTCGCGCGTGACAACTTAATACTGAGTTTTATACTACGGCTTCCAGCACAATCACTTCTGCAGCTTGCAAACCCTTCTCACTTTTCGTCTGGATGAATTCGACGGCCTGGCCTTCGCGTAGTGTTTTGTAGCCTTCTGCTTGAATCGAACGATAATGAACCATTACGTCCTCTCCTGATTCGTTGACTATAAATCCATAGCCTTTGGCGTTGTCGAACCACTTTACTGTGCCGGTTCTTTTGTTGCGATTATTCACTGCGTTACCTCTACTTCGTTTACAACGTGAAGTTATAGGTTGCCACTGTTGCGAGTATGGCCACTGTGATCAATGTCTCACAAGATGAAGCCGCAATAATTTACGGCAGCTAGGGAAATAGGATGTTCGGAGGCAATCTGTTTCGAAAGGATTCGTTAATGCTGGATCACATCCGTTCCGCCTGATAATGTATCAATAGAAAATCGGAGTAAGGCTTTATGTGCGGTCGAATGAATATCTCGGATCATGAAGGCGTTCAGTGGCTACTTCGCTCTATCGGCCTCATGGCATCGCCAGTGCAAGCACCTAAATTCAACGTCGCGCCCACCCGACAACTGGACGTTGTCAACATGAACAACGGCAAGCCGGAATTGACCTCAATGAGTTGGGGGGTCAGCATGAAAACCAAAGGCAAAAAAGGTCAGGAGATTATCCGCAGAGTCTCGAACGCTCGCGACGATAAAGTCTGGACCTCCTATCTCTGGCGCTATCTTATTCCTGAACAACGTGTTCTCATTCCAGTTAATGGCTTCTACGAATGGAAACGTGAAAACAAAAAACTGGTTGCCGCCTATCACATCACTCCTGCTGCAGGTCCAGCCATGTTCTTTGCAGGGATCTATAAGAAACCCAAAGACGAAGAGACAAACGCCGAAGTCACTATTGTGACGACAGCTGCCAACAAAGCAATGAGTGAGGTGCATGATCGTATGCCGGTAATACTGACATCGGACAATGCGGCACTGGCCTGGATACAGGAGAACGATCGGGATTCACTGGATGAACTTATCCAACCCGCTGACAACAATGCACTGGTTTTTACCCAGGTGAGTGAATATGTCAATAAGTCTACTCATGAAGGGATACAGTGCATTGAGCCTGTGTAAAGAATAACTGCGCCTGTGGATGAATTGGCGCTAACCGAGGCCAATAGCGGCCATTCGATCGTCTGTGGAAATAAATATTGGATATGAATTCGGAACGCGCCGAAAAAAAACATATTGATTATACTGGGCCAATTTCACTGCTAACTACAGCAGTGATAGCACCATGGATAATCTACATTCTTTACGGAGATGAAAATAATTTTTCAGGTTCAGGGGTTGGGTCCTACTTCACACCATGGGAAGCTCTATATTTTAGCGTAGTTACCTTTACTACACTCGGGTATGGAGACATATAAGTGATCAGTGATCACCCTGATGTTACTATCAGCATTCGCGCTTTAGAGGGACTTAGGTGATCACTTTAAACCGGAATGACTGATCACTTTCACCAGAATACGCACTTGAGCTATAAGCTGTAAGAATCAACACTGTATCTTGTAGTACGAGTCAGAAAACAGCCCAGCTCTGTCCTCAGCTGAATCAAGATCAGTATTTCTTACGGGCTATCCGGTTCCTCATTGCTGCCGTTCGTCAGCTTTGGGGCATTTTATTTACTGAACCGCAAACTACCGGGTTACGTTTTTTTCAATGAATCGTAGAATGTGTGGGGCACCAAGTACACTGCACCTCTGGCTCTAGTTAGCGCAACATATAGCTTATTCTTAGTAGTTTGATTCAACTCGCTCAAATTGTCAGCTTCAAACAGTTCTAATGTAGTTTTATTAAGAACTACGCAAATATTTTGGTAATCATCTCTTCCTTTTGATTTACCCCAATTATTTGAAATACACTCATATTTTGATTGGTTGTCATAGAATAGCTTTACAATGTTGGCATCATCAAACAGCCTAGCAGCAGTATCACCATCATCTACGAACTGCACTTCAGAAGTATCTGCATGATGAGACTCAATCCAGATGCCAAGCTTCTGTGATACAAAACCACAAACTTTTGGACCACAACGATGGCTCTTTTGTAGCGTGTCGGGGTCTAGCACCAAACCTGCTTGCTCAAACTCTTTCTTAAACTTTTCGTAGTCTCTATGAAGATTTTTTCGTGTACTACCATCACGGCTAGTATCAAAAGTGTGCTGATAGAAGTCACCCACATAGAGTATCTTAAGATTTGCCTGGCAAATATTGAGAATAAAATTAAAATCATTTGCGGCGAAATCTTGTATTTCATCAACGCATATTTCATCAAAGTATTTCTCAATCCGTTGACAGACATCATCAATCGAGTCGGTCGCAAACAATAGTTTCGAAATACGATTGTGATAAAGCCTTCGGCTTTTCGTGAGGTAATGCTGTCTATTCGTTTTCGAAGTTCTTTGTGGTGGCGTTGCTTTCCAGTCAATTCCATTAATTTCCAGCTTGTAGCCGAGAAGCGGCCTTACACAAAACTGATAAAGAAACTGAAAATAGGTATAAATAACAATATTATCGGGCACGCACCCGAACTTTCCAACGACTTTTAGTCGCAGCGTACGATAGTTCTCGATGGTGTACGTGACAAGAAGCGTCCGCCTGTCAGGATTCAGATTGTCTACGATTAATGTTGTTTTGCCTGAACCAGCAACCGCGAATATTATTCGTTTATCCATATTACTGCTCGGGCTATATAGTCTGGTACCACTAGCTCATCCATCTTCTTATCGAGTAATTCAAAAGCAACCTCTGACTTGTTTCCAATCATGTACTCAAGCACGGTCAAAGTCCTACGATCAGGCAGAAAAAGCTCGTCACAAATATCCTTGTTGACTTCGTACATTATTACTTCGAATGTATAGAGATCATCGTTTACTTCCGAAAAAACCCGCATGTGATCATGCCCTGTATAATCGGCGTAATTGTCTATACAATTTTCTGCATGGTTTTTATCATTATCACGAATAACAGCAGTTTTCACTGGTATGTTGATTGCAAGATTCATATACCGCTTGAAGCTAGTGCCACCAACAGAAATGATTTCTACCCCACATTCACTTGCTGATTTCTTTACGATTTTCTCGAAGAAGGCTTCTAGTAACATATACTCAGCGTCTCCCTCTACCAGAATGACTTTTCTCGCCAATACATATTGCAATACGTTATTGTCTGGAGCCTTAATAAAAAACTCAGCAGTCTTGTCATCAAGATCAGCAAGCAAAGCTGGCGTGTTAGAATCATGATGCACCATTATGGTTTTGCGTAAATCTAACCGAGCACTTACAAAACCGTTGTGAGTTGCGATAATTACCTGTTGATTCGCAGCTTCTGAGATGTTTTTTATCAACTTCCGCATACTTACAGCACTTAAGTGATTCTCCGGTTCTTCAAGAAGAATTACATCAAAAGATACAGAATCAGCGTTATTTTTGAGTGCATACTCTGTCTTAATTATTGACTGCCTGCCTTTCCCTTTGTCTTCAATGTCAATACCACTCTCAGAAATTGTTAGATCACGAGATAGGGATGACTTCCCATCTGTGCGAATACAAAAATCGAAGTCCTCAATATCGTCGTTTAGTTCCTTGAGTACATTGTCAGCAAAAGCACGCTTGCTGTTTCGATAGGCAAATTTATGTTGGCTTTTTTGTACTCCGCCGGCTACCCCATCATATAAAGACGAAATATAATCCCTCGTCGCGTACTCATTATTTATCTGGGAACTGTCTAATAGTAAATGTCGCAATGCTCGTTTATAACCAGAATAGCTTTCCCCAGAAAACGTTTTGAATGAGACGGAGTAGTATTCAAACGGGAATCCGATATCCGTTTCTTGTAGAAGCTCATGTATTTGCTCTCCAAACTCATCGGATGGCTTGCATCGAAGACAAATACCATCGTGATTTTCATCAGCTGAATTACCTTTTCCATGAAGCCATGCTTTTCCCTCGTCACTCAGATATACCTCGATGTATAACTCAGGTAGATCTTCGTATTTACGTTCGCGTAGGCTTAAAAATTGTTGAATACAAGTAACATTGAAAAGACTATCTAGTCCTATGCTTTCAATCTTATGTCGACTGCCTGACATCACCAGGTCAATCGCATTTAAGATGCTGCTTTTTCCTGCTTCATTATCACCAATTAAAACACTCAGTTCGGAATCAAATTGTACTTCGAATTTGGTGAAGCGTTTATAGTTGTGAATTTTGATTTTTTGTATATGTGTCATCGATTCTTTTCTCGGCTCCTACCGCGATTAGTCGCCGATACTAAAAGTAACATGCGTTTGCTAGAAATAACTATGCTTACGAGCGGAAGCAAAAAGTACTAAGCGAGACCCTCGCTATCGAAACGACTGTACTGCGAGTCGTTGCCTGGGGTTACCAGTTATATTGTCAATCCACAGCAATTGCTTGTTTTGCATTAGACGCAGATGTTTTATTAGTTTTTCGTGCGTCAATAAGTACGAGCTCTTTTCCTTCTTTTATTTCAAGCTCATTCGTAATTTTAAGTACTTTTGCCAATTCTGAATCTGAAAAATACATTATTACTTTTATTGTCTTCTTAGTTGCGTTTGCATTTTTATATACCTCAACTTGATTTTGTAAGTTTTGCTTCAGCTTTGAATTACTTGCGAGTTTGAATTCCACCAATGTGCTATCGCCGGAGCCTCTTGAGATTTTATAATCAACAGGGCCACGGCCATTGTTAACTTCTGCGTTCACATCATCATCGGATGCGTACCATGTTAATCGGAAGATCAATTGTAAATCAGCTTCTCTCTTTACAGGCTCACCCTTGATATAAAACAATTTATACCCGTCATTATTTTCGAGTACCTGCTTGAGAAAAATTAAACGATTGTAGGCTTCCTCTAGCGTGTCCCGTTTTGAGTTGTAAAATTCACTCTCTTTATTTAAATTTCTTACTAATTCAGCAACCTGCGCTATGAATATTGACTCTGTTTCTTTGATTTTTTGATCGCTTACGGATACTGCCTCATCACCATTTTCCTCTTTTAAGCGAATATACCTGTCGATTAATTCTGGGTATTTTCTGACTGTTGTCGAAACGGCTGCAGACACTTCTTTCTTCTTTGGGCTAGGGGGTATGTTCCTAAGAAAATAGTCGTTTATTTGTCCACGGAGTTCGTCGTTCGGCACCGAATCAATAATTGCGTCAAAGTCACCAACAATGTCTGTCTTATTAATCCAGGCTTCGTCTTTTGTAAGAATGTCTTTTGGTGTCAGAAGGACGTAATCTGAATCAATGTACGGCAGCGTATAGGTTTTCCCCACCCAGCCCCGAGTGGTGTAGTTAAACTCGGCACGAGGAACACTAATTTTTTTTAGCCGTATGGGATCAACATGCTGCAGGGCAAATGATTGAGTGTATTCACACAAAAATCCTTTGATGATGTTAGTTGTGAAATCACTGATGCTATCCCTCCCAACGCCGTCTCGTATCAAACAAAGCTTTTCGAGGTGGCTTCCTTTGGTTATCTTCTCACTGCCAAAATTCGTAAATATTGTTGCAAGGTTGCTATTTAGCGCCGATGCGAATTCTTTACCTAGTCCTGAGCCACCATTTCCCACTCGACTAAACCCTAGCCAATTCTGTTTTACCTCTGGAAAGAGAAACCAATGATTTAACAAGCCGCTCGAAATCACACCTTCTTCTGATATGTCTCGAAGAAAGGTAACGTACTTAATTACGTCATCATGTAAATTTCGATACTCTTTTTTATCGCTATTAAAAAAAAGAAATGGGTCAATGAACACCGGCAAGTCGTTGATTAGAGATATATTGAACGCGCCGTACTCTTCCATGTTTTCCATTGTGACGTCGAAAAAGTCTGAGAAATATACGTTCATGTGGCACCTCTATTTAATCATTTAGCGACGCTTGCCGACGCATTAACAGATCAGATTAGATCTGCATGATTGATTTTTAATCGTAGGATTCTGGCCTCAAACTAATTCTTGCTGAGCAGTCAGTCAGGTATGGCTGCTGAGACTAAGTCGATGAGTTACTAAAATACCGCCGGCTTTTTTGCCGGGGGACTGTATTGCAGCATTTGAGTGATAAATCCAAACTTATGGGGACCAAAATCCTAGCTTATGAGGTCCGAATCCCAGCTTATGGGTACCCCCACAAGAGAGATAAGATATATACATGGCATCACTCAATAGTGATCGTCATCCACACTTAGACTCACCACAGTTAAGACAGGTGCTGCAGCCATCCATGAGTACAGTGGCTTTCACTGAACACTTTTTACACATTTTGGCGGAGGCGGGAAAGCCGCTATTCTCGTCAACCGAGTCATCGTTTTTAGCGAGGTACTCTTCCTTTTTCTGTTCTATGTATTCTGCAGTCGAGGTGTCAGGATCTTGATTCGGGTCACGCAACATGCCAATGCCGATCAGGTGCTCTTCTATCACGTCACCAATTTCTGCGACCAGTGATTGCTGCAGTTTGCCTTTGTTCCAGTAGCCACCACTTGGGTCAAATACCGAGCGAAGTTCTTCCACCAGAAAAGTGACATCGCCACCTTTGCGAAATACCGCCGACATGATGCGGGTCAGGGCCACAATCCATTGGAAGTGATCCATGTTTTTGCTGTTGATGAACACTTCAAACGGGCGGCGTATTTCGTGGTTGGTACCTTCGTTTAAAACGATGTCATTGATGGTGATATACAGCGCGTGTGCTGAAACATGCTCTGGTGTTTTCAGTTTGTAAGTCGATCCGATCAATTTGTCGGGGCGTTTTAGCGCCTCGTGCATTTGAATGACTTCAGCTGCAGGTAATGAATCGGGATCTGTGGTTTCTGCTTTGTTGACGGTGTAGCCAACAATTTTGTTGTCGATTTTAATGGTCATGGAAGTCATATGGGTCTGATTAGTTAAATAATCAATGACGTGTTGGTTTGTGTCAACACGCCATTGATTGATTTGCACAGCAGGTCAGAATCTTGTGGATTCTTTACTAAGTTAAATTACCTGGCTAGAACTTGCCGTAGTAACCTTCTTTAAGCGCGTCGTAGAGATTGGCGGCTGAGTGAGTCTCTCCGTCGTATTCGATTTCCTCATTGCCCTTGCACGTGACCGTGCTGCCGTCTTCAAGCGTAAATTGGTACGTCGTATTCTCAAGATCTGACTCCTTAACCAGGACACCTTGAAATGCCTCAGGATTGAATCGGAAGGTGGTGCAGCCTTTCAAGCCTTTTTCATGTGCATACAGATAAATATCCTTAAAGTCTTCATAAGGAAAATCTGTTGGCACATTGGCAGTTTTGGATATTGATGAATCGATCCATTTCTGCGCTGCGGCCTGAACGTCTACATGCTGTGTGGGAGTAATATCATCAGCGGATACGAAATAATCGGGAAGTTTATTTTCCTCTTCTGTGGCGTAAGGTATTGCCGTCTCATTGATCTGATCGCGATAGGCGAGCAATTCATATGAATAAACATCTACCTTTTCCTTAGACTTTTTGCCTTCGCGTATAACATTGCGAGAGTAGTGATGTGCGAAGCTTGGCTCAATACCGTTACTGGCGTTGTTGGCCAGTGACAGTGAAATAGTACCTGTGGGTGCGATAGACGTATGGTGTGTGAATCTGCTGCCGGATTCTGCAATGCTGTCTACCAGAGTTTTATCAACACTTGCGAGTCGTTGCATGTAGCGACTGTACTTACCGAGTAGTACACGGCCTTTCACTTTATCTCCGGCGGTGTAGCCGTCTTTGGCCATTTCCGGGCGTTGACGCAGCATGCCTTTAGTGATCGTGAACTCATCGTCCATTATGGGGGCTGCGCCTTTTTCTTTGGCAAGTTCAACTCCGGTTTTCCAGCCGCTGATTGCCATCTCGCGGGTGACGCTGTCGGTGAACTCAAGTGACTCTTCAGAGCCATAGCTCATTTGTAGCATGGTCATCGTTGAGCCAAGCCCGAGGTAGCCCATGCCGTGGCGACGCTTGTATTGAATCTCTTCACGCTGTTTAAACAACGGCAGGCCGTTGATTTCAACAACGTTATCAAGCATGCGAGTGAATATCTCTACGGCATCACGATACTTGTCCCAGTCAAATCGTGCATCAGCGGTGAAAGGATTTTCAACAAAGCGGGTCAGATTGATTGAACCCAACAGGCACGCGCCATAAGGTGGCAGTGGTTGTTCGCCGCATGGGTTAGTGGCACGTATGTTTTCGCAGAACCAGTTGTTGTTTTGCTCGTTGACCTTGTCTATTAAGATAAAGCCCGGTTCTGCAAAGTCATAGGTGGAGGCCATAATGGCATCCCACAGTCGGCGAGCTTTAACGTTCTTATAAATTTTGCAGGCAACCAGACCTTCGGCGTTTTGTTGAAAGCCCGTTTTGGTTGGCCAGTCCAGCCATATCACCTGTTCTTTGTCGGTAAGGTTTACTTCACCGCTTTCAATTTCCTTGTCTTGAACCGGGAAGGCAAGGCTCCATGAATCGTCCGTGCGAACAGCTTCGATAAAGTCTTCAGTAATGAGCAGTGACAGGTTGAACTGGCGCAGACGGCCGTCTTCACGTTTGGCGCGAATGAATTCAAATACATCCGGGTGGCGAACGTCAAAGGTTGCCATTTGTGCGCCACGGCGACCACCGGCAGACGATACCGTGAAGCACATCTTGTCGTAGATATCCATAAACGACAATGGGCCAGAGGTGTATGCACCGGCACCGGAGACATAAGCGCCACGTGGACGTAAGGTCGAAAAGTCGTAACCGATACCGCAACCGGCTTTCAGTGTTAACCCGGCTTCATGTACCTTGCCGAGGATGTCATCCATTGAATCACCCACTGTGCCGGACACAGTGCAGTTGATTGTGGAGGTGGCAGGTTTGTGTGCTCTGGCGCCAGCGTTGGAAATAATTCGACCGGCAGGTATTGCACCCTGGCGTAAAACCCAAAGGAACTTCTCAAACCAGAGGGCTTTCTTTTCTTCTGTTTCTTCTACATCAGCCAATGCGCGGGCAACGCGCTGGTAGGTGTCATCAAGTGAGGTGTCTACATCTGTGCCTTCGCGGCTTTTAAGTCTGTACTTTTTATCCCATATATCCAGCGATGCGCTTTGTAACGGGATATCCAGTGGCATATCTGCCTTTGATTTGCCATCTATGGCAACGACTTTGGTCATTCTTTTATGTTCCCCGTTAATGCGGATGTACTTCACTTGCCGGCCGAACCTTTGACCAAGCCTCGTTGTTTATCTATTGACTCATGCCAGGCTCCGGCAATTTGTCGATACAACCTCAAAACTCCGAGATTGAGCAAATAGAAACAACAACACAAGTGAACTCATCTGGCAGAGTTTATTTTTGTGTGTGCGCTAACTTTAAGAATGCTCACAAGCCTTGCTTAAAACGTCGGTAAAAATCACAGGCAGGCTCAATAGCCTCCCAGAACCAACAATCTTTAATAAGATATGTAAGCTTTCCGTTACAGTATACTTTATGGTGTGGTCAGATTTCAGCAAACTACTATATATTGTGCCATCTGGTAATATGGCAGTGCGGGTTTAGTCCGCTGAACAGAGCAGGGGAATGATAGTGGTGAGAGGTTTGGCGGGTCAAGAGACGACTACTACAAAATGGTGATTGTAATCTTACAATCCACTACATGATGTGATTTAGCTGTGTTTAGCCGGTGCATGACTTGTGGATAACTTGTGTGTAGTTACTCAGTCGTGATTTGGTCGACTAGTCGGCATTTATCTGTCCGGCGCGCCAACCCTACAATAACCAAAAAGTAGCCAGCCCCAGAAAGGCCATGAGACCGACAACATCGGTGATTGTGGTTAAAATAACACCACCTGCCACCGCCGGGTCGATATCGAATCGCTTTAGCACAATGGGTATCAACACGCCGGCGATTGCTGCAGCTGCCATGTTAACGATCAGCGCAAGTCCGATAACCAGGCCAACGCGTCCGTCGCCGAACCAAACGTAGGCGATGAGGGCGACCACCAAAGACCACATTAATCCGTTCAGCAGTCCCACAATGGCTTCTTTGGTCAAAATCCAGCGTGTGTTGCCGCTGCCGATTTGCCCCAGTGCCTGGCCGCGAATCATCAGCGTGAGAGTTTGTGAGCCTGCGATGCCGCCCATACTTGGGACAATGCTCATCAGAATGGCGAGCGTGACTATTTGATCCAGCGTGGCGGCAAACTGGCTGGCCACCCACGAGGCCAAAAACGCTGTGGCAAGGTTGAGACCCAGCCAGATACTTCGGCGCCGCATGCTGCGCACCACAGGGGCGAAAAAATCATCTTCCTGGCGCAAACCCGCCATGCTCATCACGGTTTGCTCCGCGTCTTCGCGAATGACATCTACTACGTCATCGATGGTGATACGACCAAGTAGCCGGTTATTGTCATCCACCACTGGTGCTGAGATGAGATCGTGATCTTCAAATAGTCTGGCGACATCGGCATCGTCCATCGCGACGTTGATGACATCAACGTCTGTACGCATAACAGAGGCGACGCTGGTGTGTGGGTCAGCAGTCAGCAGCTTTCTGATTGGCAGTACACCTTCGTAGTAGCCGAATCTATCTATGATAATGATGCGGTCAGTGTGTCGCGGCATGTCGCCTTTCTGGCGAAGGTAGCGCAACACCACATCAAGCGTTACGTTTGAACGTGCTGTGATCGCATCCAGGTCCATCAGACCGCCGGCGCTGTCTTCGGGGTAGGAGAGCACCGATTCAAGCCGCTCACGGTACTGCTTGTTCATGCTTTGCAGTACTTCATGGGTGACTTTGTCTGGAAGTGACTGAACAAAATCAGCCAGATCATCGATATCCAGGTTTTCGGTGATCGCAATAAGTTCTGCGGTATCCAGGTCTTTGATGAGGGAATCACGTACCTCATCACCTACTTCGAGAAGAATTTCACCTTCGTCTTTAAGCTCAATGTAGTTCCACAAAAGCTTGCGCTTGGGGCGCGGAAGAGACTCGAGCAGATCGGCAATATCGGCTGGTGGCAGCGCATGAATTAGATCGCGTGCAGACTGGAAGCTGCCACTATCCAGAATCTCTGCAACGGCACTTTGCCTGTCCTGGTCTATTCTGTTTCTGCTGGAATCTGGCATGCCGTTTTTCTTTTGCTGTTCGGTGGTTCCGGGTACGCTTTTATCAATGTCGACACTACTGCTGCTAACAGCAACTAGTGTAAGTGGCCGTAAGAAAAGTGTTTCCGCAACGCAAGCAAGCTGCTGGTGATGCCCGTTGTGCTGGAGCAGTAGTGGTTATTGTAGGGTCTTCTGACGGTTTAGGTAACCGTGGGCACAGCTTAACTCGGTTACGAGTTGATCTTTGCAAGCAAGGTTGCTTGTTTGTCTTTCTCTGTGCAGTGCAAAAAGCCAAGGGCCGGACGGCGAACGTTTGAAAGTCTTGTTTGACGCAAAACACTTTTGATTTCAAGGATTGAATTCGGTGGCATGCTGAATTCCCGAAGACCAAGGCCGAGTAATACACGTGTGTAGTTTGGATTGCCCGCCATCTCACCACACATGGTCACCGGTATTTTATGTCTTATCCCTGCATCTATAACCATTTTTATCAGTGTGAGCACTGCTGGATTTAGTGGGTCGTAAAGATAATTGACCTGATCATCAATTCGGTCAATTGCCAGCGTGTACTGAATTAAATCGTTGGTGCCAATGGATAGAAAGTCGAGATGTTCTGCAAAGTGTGAGGCAGAAATTGCTGCAGCCGGAACTTCTATCATGCCACCGACCGGGATTTTTTCATCGAACTTAAAGCCCTTGGCGCGCATTGATTCTTTGGTGGTTTCCAGCAGATGTTTTGCCTGCAGCAACTCCGATATGGTGGTCAGCATTGGAAACATTATTTTAATCGGACCTTTGGCAGAGGCGCGAAGTATTGCTCTGAGTTGCGGCACGATGATCGAAGGATCGTGGAGGCACAAGCGTATGCCGCGTAATCCCATCGCGGGGTTATGAGCGAGTGGTCCGGCGTTGACGGTATCAATTTCTTTGTCTGCACCGAGGTCAACAGTGCGAATTGTCAGCGGTGCCCCGCGTAGCGCGCGTATCACTCTCACGTAAGTTTTATAGTGTTCTTCTTCATCGGGTACTCTATTTTCCCGTAGATAAAGAAACTCAGTTCTGTATAAACCCACGCCCGAGGCATTAATTTTACGCAGGCGTTTTAGATCATCCTCGACTTCGATGTTTGCCAGCAGGGTGATTTTTTCACCACTTTTGGCCCGTGATTTTGCATCGTTAAGTTTTCCGAGCTCTTTGGTTTTACGGCGCAGCTCGCGCTGGCGCTTATGGAAGTGATCAATTAATAATTCATCTGCCTCTGCCAATACCAGGCCGCTCTCACCATCAATGACCAGTGACTCGCCGCGTTTTAAATATTGGCGGGCGTCGTTGAGGCCGACGATGGCGGGAATGTTGAGGCTGCGTGCCAGAATGGCAGTGTGTGAGAGTGGGCCACCCATTTCAGTCACAAAGCCTGCAACGCCTGCATGCTGCATGATCATTGTATCTGCCGGTGTAAGGTCATCAGCAATGACAATGCGATCTTTCCATTTCTCAGAGGCGTCAACGGCGCGAGTTTTACCACGTGAGATCAGGGCTTCCATGATGTGATTAAAAACGTGTTTTACATCGTCTTTCCTGGTAGCGATGTAGGGGTCGTCCATGCTTTCAAAGACTTTTACAATGGCATCACGTTGAAGCTTCAGTGCCCACTCTGCGTTGCATTGATTCTGTTTTATTATTTCGATAGGCGACGCAGACATCATGGCGTCATCTAGCATCAATAGATGTGTTTCTATGAATGTGCTGATGTCATCGGGCGATTCTGCTGGAATGTCGCTGCGTATTTTCTGTAGTTGTTTTTTTGCGGTGCTGTGTGCCGATTTGAAGCGCTTAACTTCTTTGGCTATGTTTTTCTTGTCGATCTTTTGTTCGACAATTTCATGTTGGTTGCGGTGCAGAATATAAACAGGGCCAAGCGCGATCCCGCGTGATACCCCCATGCCGTTGAGCATGAGTGCCATTATTCGTCCTCGCCAAATTTGTTGCTGATCAGATCAGTCACGGCGGCCATGGCGCTTTGTTGGTCATCGCCTTCGACGTATAACTTTACGACGTTGCCACGACTGGCGGCTAACATCATTACGCTCATGATGCTTTTGGCATTGACGCGTTGATCTTGTTTTTCTATTTCAATAGAGCTTGTGAAGGCACTACAGATTTTTACCAGCTTGGCAGCTGCACGTGCATGTAGACCGAGTTTGTTGGTAATTTCAATTTCACTTTCTAGCACAATAGTCTTCTGTTTTCTCTCACTCTTGAGAGTGGCTAAATAGGTCGTGGTGGAGAGCTGCGTCAGGAAATTTCCCGATGCTTAACTGATATTTGGTCAATCTTGCTTTTAATTCTTTGCCGAACTTTCTCAACGACATAAACCGAGCGATGCCGGCCGCCAGTGCAACCTACCGAGACGGTCAGATAGGCGCGATTTTCTGCTTCAAATACCGGTGTCCAGTTGATAAAAAAATTGCTGATATCGTCGACCATGCGGTTGACCAGATCATGCTGCTCGAGGAATTCGGCCACCGGTTGATCCTGACCTGTGAGTGGTCTCAGAGGGGCTGACCAGTAAGGGTTAGGCAGGCAGCGCACATCAAAGATGAAATCAGTGCCGTACGGAGGCCCGTGTTTAAATCCAAATGATTGCAGCAGCACATTGACTGGTGATCTATTTAATCCGATCACCCGTTTGCGCATAACCTCACGCAACTGGTGCAGATTCAGATTGGTGGTATCTATCCGGACGTCAGAGCATTGCTCAACGCCGGTCAACATGGCGCGTTCAGCAACAATGGCGGCCTCTAGCGGTGCGCCACTTCTGGATAACGGGTGCTTGCGTCTTGTTTCACTGAAGCGCGTGACCAGAGTGTCGTCTTGAGCATCAAGGAAAACAACTTGTGTTTCAACCCCGAGCGAACTGACCTGCGCAAGGGTAGACTGGAATTGACTTAGCAGGTCTATTTCACCGCGAGCATCTATGCCGACTGCTACGTTTTCGTAGTTTGATGAGTCCTGTGACATCTTCTTGGCCAGATCAACCAACATGCTGTTCGGCAGGTTGTCGATGCAGTAATAGCCTTCATCTTCGAGCGTATGCAGTGCAACGCTTTTTCCTGCCCCTGAAAGGCCACTGATAATAGTTAATCGCATTCAATGCTTTCCATCAGAGCTATTGCCGGACGATGTGGATAGTCGGAGTAAGTTTAAGTATACAGGCTATGGGAAATACTGCATCGGGCGACACAGAATGTCTCCCGCGTGTGTTTGGCAAAGTGCTTATTTCCCGGTGGTAGGGTTGTCTTCTTTGTGGTTTTTGCCGGTATTTTCTTTGTCGCCGGATTCTTCATTGCCAGTTTGATCTATGTTTTTTAGAAACTCGAGAATCTCTTCAGCGGAATGGGTTTTTCGCATCGAGGAGCGGTTGTCTTCTGAGTTAAAAAATTTTGCCAGGCTGGCAAGTATTTTTAAATGCCCGTCGACCTCTGCTTCCGGTATCAGCAAACCGACGATAATATCTACCGGCTCGCCATCGGGGGCATCGAAATCTATCGGTTCTTTGAGGGTAATTGCGGCGCCAATCGGCTGAGTGACAAAATCCACCCGTCCATGCGGAATCGCGACACCGTGGCCAAGACCAGTGCAGCCCAGGCGCTCACGCGCTGCCAGCGCATCGATGACTTCCATATCGACGCTGTCATCAAGCTCATGCTCGTCGAGGCTGCTCTCCATCAACTCCGCCAGCATTTGTAGACACTTCTTCTTACTGCTCAATGAGGCTCCGCTGGATACGCGCGAAATATCAAAGAGATCGGTGTTTGATCTGGAATTCATTGAATAGGGCTAAGGAGTAGGTTTAATGGGCGAAATAAGCGGCGGAATTCTGTGGAGTGTTTTATAGCACAGGTTTGGGCGAGGTGATTGTGCGTCAGCAGCTGATTTCGGTAATTTGGGAAAGGGCGTGGGTAAATGACGTTAGGGTCAGCCAGTCAACAATGGCGTTTAGTCGTTGCTCACATGATTGTAAGATATTAGAGGAGCGAGTCGAGCCGGACAAGTGAAAATGGGAAAAACCCACTATTGAACACCCGGCGTGTAAGTGGAGTGGGTTGTGTTTTGTATGCCCAATGTTTGTCGGACAAAAGGCGAGCAAGCGGGGGGCTTGCTCGCCTTTGGTCTTTTGCCCAGTTGTTCTTATTTGTCTTCTGTGTCAACAGGAATGTCAGCATCAGCTGTGATTTCGGCGTTAATTTTGTCTTTGTCTTTTCTATGGTGGTCTTTAACTTTTTCTTTATGTTTGATCAGTTGCCTGTCTAGTTTATCGGTCAGCAGGTCGATGGCAGCATACATATCTGTTTCTATGGTATCTGCGAAAAGTTGGCTGCCTTTGACGTTAACAGTGGCTTCAGCTTTTTGTCTTTGCTTCTCAACGCTTAAAATAACATGTACATCCTGGACGTCGTCAGAGTGCCGTTCGAGGCGATCCATTTTTGATGTGACATATTGACGAAGTGAATCTGTGACATCCAGATGATGACCAGTGACAGTAAGGTTCATTCGCTTTTCTCCAGTGGTGATTGTTGTCGCACAAGTGCAACCATGCTCGTACCGCGTTGATTGTGGTAAGCACATGAAAGTACGACAGTGAATTATAAGATGCAGAGATTTTGCACAAGCTGTTATATAAACATGCGCTTGTTGAAATTAGCCGTCTATTACAAAAAAATAAAATAGTAAGAAAGACGGCGGGAAGAGTTGAGGGTGATGGCTGTGTTGATACGTGAAGTGCAGTGAGTGTCACTGCAACATGTTGGGCAGATTCAATACTAGATGTGCAATTGAATGCTGGGTTATTTGTGATGGGAATGTCCCGTCATTGATCCAACCTCTGTGTATCCAAGCCAGTTATCTTTATAACAAGAAACCCCGGGCGTTGTCGCCCGGTGTTTCGCCTTACTTAACACAATAGTGTGTCCAATTGCGCCATATTCAAATTAATTATGCCAAATTAATTTAAGCGCTTTCTCTCATTAGATGGCGGTATTGACATTGATTCCCTGTATTTTGCTACGGTTCTGCGTGCAACCTGTATACCCGACGCCACCAGTGTACTTGCAATTTTGTTGTCGCTCAAAGGTTTTCCTGGATCTTCTTTGGCAATAAATTTTCTGATCATTGCGCGTATTGCGGTTGCCGAGCATTCTCCACCGTCGGAGGTGGAAACATGGCTAGAGAAGAAATATTTGAATTCAAAGATGCCACGTGGTGTATGAATATACTTTTGTGTAGTAACCCGTGAGATGGTGGATTCGTGTAACTCAAGGTGTTCAGCAATATCTCGTAGTACTAACGGCCTCATTGCCTCATCGCCGTATTCCAGAAAGCCACGTTGACGTTCAACTATCGCGGTGCCAACGCGCAATAATGTTTCGTTTCGGCTTTGTAGGCTCTTAATAAACCAACGTGCTTCCTGCAGTTGGTTGCGCATATAGTTGTTGTCATCGCTTTTATCTGCACGCTTTACGAGCCCGGCATACATTGAGTTCACTGCCAGACGAGGGGCAATGTCAGGGTTCAACTCGACACGCCACACACCTTTTATTTTCTTCACAAATACATCTGGTACGATGTACTGTGGGTCTTTGGATACCACTTGTGAGCCTGGGCGCGGGGTCAGGCTTTGAATTGTTTGAATAGAGTTTTGCAATTGCGCGTCGTTAATTTTTAACTGGCGTTTGATTTTTGCAAAGTCACGCGCTGCAAGCATTTGCAGATGCTCACCGATTAATTGCTTGCATACTTCTATGTGCGGTGTTGAATCCATTTCACGTAGCTGCACCAACATGCACTCGCGAGTGTCACGAGAGCCGCAGCCGATTGGGTCGAGTTGTTGAATAAGTCTGAGTAGTGCTTCTACTTCTTCGTCATCACAGAAGTCTTCAGGGTTGTCAAAATTGGCATTAACCGCTTCTACAATTTCACTGACTTCGTCTTCCAGGTAGCCGTTATCGTCAATGCAGTTGATCACGGTGGCGGCGATAACCTGGTCGGTTTCTGAAAGCGTTCTCAGGCGCAACTGATCCATCAAATGTTCTTGCAGGTTGCCAGTGCCGGCACTTGTGTACTCAGTGAAGTCGCGTTGGTTTTCGTCCCCTGACTGTGAACCGGTGGAACCGTAAGCAGGTTCATAAATATCTTCCCATGCGCTATCCACCGGGAGCTCATCAGGAATGTCAGGTGTAGCGTCAGCGACTTCGATGGTGGCTGACATGTCTTCGATGCTTTCGCCGCTCAGGCCATCGTCGGTAGTACTTTCGGTGGTGCCCTCTTGCTCCTTTGCTTCACGGTCATTGTCGCTGCGCATTTTTGCAGCTTCTTTGTCCGGATTGTCGTCGCCGTCTTCCTGTACCTCTAGCATTGGATTACTTTCCAGTGCTTCCTGTATCTCTGACTGCAATTCTAATGTGGACAGCTGCAGTAATTTTATTGCCTGCTGCAGCTGCGGGGTCATGGCCAGTTGATGGCCCATCTTCATTTGTAAGGATTGCTTCATACTGTGCGCTGTACCGTTTGTTATACACAGACTGGTTGCAAAGAAGAGGTTCACGTAAACCTTCTCCAAGCTATTGGCTTCCTCGGCGAGCGCTGCGGAGTGCTCGTTAGCCAATGTCTGTTTTATTGTTTATTCGCTGTCGCAACCACATTGATCGGAAATCCGATCAGGCAGTTGTGACGTACAGATAAAGTATGGTTCAAAAGTACCCAACCGCAATGTCTATTCACCATTATTTATGTCCGGTGAACAAAGTCTCATTACAGTGGTGTAAATGGACAGGATGTTGCTATGGGTGGGTTTGTGGCGTCATTGCAATGACTGTTGTTAATGAAGTTGCAACAGAGACTGTGCGAAGCCCGCAGGATTTTGCTACATCGTAAACCCTTCACCGAGATAGACCTCTTTAACCTGCTGATTTTGAAGAATGTCATCAGCGCTACCCTCTGCAATCAACCCGCCATCGCTAAGGATATAGGCTCGATCACAGATACCAAGGGTTTCGCGAACATTGTGATCAGTGATCAGCACGCCGATGCCTCTCTGTTGCAAGTGGCTGATAATGCGTTGGATATCAATAACCGATATAGGGTCGACGCCGGCGAAAGGTTCATCTAGCAGGATAAAAACCGGGTCTGCAGCCAGTGCTCGGGCGATCTCGACTCGCCGGCGCTCGCCACCTGACAGGCTCATCCCGAGACTGTCTCTTATATGCGTGATCTGTAGTTCGCTGAGTAGATTTTCAACAACGTCGCGATAGTCTCCTTTATGTAGATCAGGCCGATATTGAAGAATCGAGACAATGTTCTCTTCGACAGTCAGTTTTCTGAAAACAGATGCTTCCTGCGGCAGATATCCGACACCTAGTCTGGCGCGCACGTGCATTGGATGTTGGGTTATATTTTTGCCATCGAGCAATATTCTGCCGCCATCAGGCTTCACCAACCCGACCACAATGTAGAAGCAGGTCGTTTTTCCCGCACCGTTCGGCCCCAGTAAGCCAACGACTTCACCCTGGTTAATGCTCAGTGAAACGCCTTTGAGCACGGTGCGTTTGCTATAGGATTTTTTCAGATCTTCTGCTAACAGCGTAGCCATAAAATTATCTTGAGTTAGCGAATTTCGCCTGTTCAGTGCGGCTGAACAGTTCAGCGATTCAGTTTGCCGGGTTGTAGCACAATGTTGACCCGACCCTGCTTGTTGCCTGCTGCCTTGAAGGTAAGTTCATTCAAGTTGTATTCAATAGTGTGACCGGTGAGCTTCTGACCGGGTCTTTCGAAGTTGGCTGAGCCTTTGAAGGTGATATTGGCGGTCGCTGTGTTGTAGACAATCTCATTGCACTCACCGCGCATGAGTTGGTTATCGAGCGTCATTTGCTGAAACCTTATAGGGCGACCAGTGCCTTTTATTTTGAATAGGGCGCCGTCTTTGATTTCGATTTCAATTCGATCGGCGGTAATGGACATTGAGCCCTGGGTGACTTCAACGTTACCTGAAAGCGTTTGGGTGCCGCGTCTTTCATCGAATTCCGATGCATCTGCTTTGACGTTGATGGGCTTTGTGTGATCTGCCAGTTGCGCAAATGAGCTGCTACTGAATAACAGGGCAATGAGCAGTGCTGCGACTCGGCAGATCAGAGAGGCATCGAAGTAACTATTGGTTCTTTGGATTTGCAAAGCGTGCCTCCACTCCGGATGTAAACGACAAAACACCATTATCAATTTCGGCTCGCATGCTGTTGGCTTTATAGTTCCAGCCACTGCCATTTACCTCGACCGTATCGTCTGTGCTGATGACTCTGGCGGTCGAATCAATAGTAATCGAATTTGTATCAACTGATATTGGCGGTTTCCCCAAGCTTCGATTATGCGTAAGTTCTACTTCGCCCTGCAAATTCAATACATCAAAGTTTGCCGATACTTGACCGTTTAAAGCATTCGCCTGCCATTCTTCATTGTTGTCGGTGCGTAACTGAACACCTGGCTGTTCGATGCTTGAGTAACCTTCCAAATAGTGGTGGGATAGTGACTTACCGACCATTCTCATATAACGCCCGTTTTTGGAGTCGTTGTTGCGCTCTGGATTCGTAATATTGATAATTTCAAAGTCTTCTAGGTAGTAGTCACTTTGATTCTCTGCCATTTCGATGGTGTCGGCCTCGATTAGCGTTTCAACATTGCGATCATCACTCCATTGCCACGACAAGACAGCAATAGCGAGCAATGTGAATATCCAGATTCCTCTTCCGAGTTTTGTGGGCATTTTGGTCCAGTCAGCTACTTTGTGATGGTGCGCCCGGTGGTGCACCGAGATTCACCGTCATTTTAGATGAATCGAACTTAATAAGAACTTTATTCTATGTCGCCTATGGCTATTTGGCCTATCGGCGAGCAATGTTCGGTTCAGTTTGCGAGCAGTTGTTTAAATCATGTAGCGTTTAACTGCCTCATCATATAGGTTTTTTGACTTCAAAATCAGTTCGCAGGCCTCACGTGCCGCCCCGTGACCGCCGGCTCTGGCGCTGGTCCAGTGAGCAATATTGCTTACCTCTTGGTTTGCATTTGGCACTGTCAGGGCCAACCCGACACGCCGCATAACGGGTAGATCGATAATGTCATCTCCCATATAAGCGAAGTCAGTGGGTGGTATATCCAGCTGGCTGCACATACTTTCGAATGCTGGTAATTTGTCCCGCGCCCCTTGAATCACATGTTCGATGTTCAATTCCTCACATCGGTGGCGTACCACATTCGATTCGCGGCCAGTGATGATGCCTATCTTTATGCCAGCGTCAGCGAGCATGCGGATGCCGAGCCCATCGGCTGAGTGGAATCGTTTGAATTCCTGGCCATCATCACTTCTGTACAGCCCCCCGTCGGTAAGCACCCCGTCAACATCAAAGATAATTGCACGCACGGATTGGGCAAGGTGTGTTGCACTGGGCATATATCGTTCTCTAGCAGGTCGGGGCGTTTGTTTACTGCGGGATATGTAAAACTAAACTAGGAGAATTTGGTGTTACACAACACCTGCTTGAAGCAGGGTGTGCATGTTCAATGCACCGCAGACCGTTGCGTTGGCATCAAGCACCGGTAGTGCATAGATTTTGTGTTTCTCCATCAGCTCAAGTGCATCAATAGCTAACTGCTGTGCAGTGACGCTGTATCCGCCTTTTGTCATCACGTCGTCAATAAGCGTTTTGTTAATGTCTATATCGCGATCAAGCGCACGGCGTAAGTCACCATCGGAAAAGACGCCCAGTAGTTGCTTGTTGTCATCAATTACCGTCAGAAACCCTAACTGGCCTGCGCTCATTGTGTACAGGGCGTCTCTTAGCAGAGTGCCGGTTAAAACTGAAGGTGAGGATTGACCACTGACCATCACATCTGCGACTGACAACAGCAGTTTTCTGCCTAGTTTCCCACCAGGGTGAGTCATCGCAAAATCGGCAGCGCTAAAGCCTCTGGTTTCAAGTAAAACCACGGCCAGCGCATCGCCCATAGCAAGTGTTGCGGTAGTGCTTGAAGTGGGGGCGAGCCCGAGTGGGCAGGCTTCTTCTGCCACTGCTACGTTGAGCACGGCAGAGGCGGAATGTGCCAGTGAGGAGTTTATTTTTCCGGTGATAGCGATCACCGGTGTGCCCAGGCGCTTAACCAGTGGCAGGATAGTTTTTATTTCACTCGATTCTCCGCCATAAGAGATGGCGATGATTACATCATCAGCGCGAATCATGCCGAGATCGCCGTGCGATGCCTCTGCAGGATGTACAAAGAAAGCGGGCGTTCCCGTGCTGGCTAGCGTGGCAGCGATTTTGTTTGCGATGTGGCCGGACTTACCCACCCCGCACACCACTACCCGGCCGCTACATCCCAGTAGTAAATCGCAGGCGTCTGCGAACTGCACATCTAGTGATTGGCTTAATGCTGCGACTGCTTTGGCTTCGGTGGCAAACACTTTTTTAGCCAGGATTAGCAGCTTGTTGCGTCGAGAATTCTCACCTGCTGTTGCAGCTGTGGAGACATCTGTCAGAGCTGGTCGATCTAGTAAGGGGGTTTCGTTATTCAATGTTGGTCCATTGGTGGTCGCTCTGAACGACGCTGCTGGTATTAGAGCTCGTCGAGTTCATCAAGCAATTCAAGTTCTTTGGACTCCTCGGACATAGGTTCATCGAGCTCGTCCAACTCGTCTAACTCGTCTAACTCGTCTAACTCGTCTAACTCGTCTAACTCGTCTAACTCGTCTAACTCGTCTAACTCGTCTAACTCGTCTAACTCGTCTAACTCGTCTAACTCGTCTAACTCATCTAACTCATCTAACTCATCTAACTCATCTAACTCATCTAACTCGTCGAGTTCTCTGGTGGATTTTTTTGTTTTGCTTTTGGCTTGCGGTTTGTCATGAATCTGCGTTCTGCGCCAGCCAATGTATCTGTCTCTGACAAAACGGTAGGGATCAAGTGCGCCTGAATCCATGATGGAGGACGCAGCAAGCAAGTTGGCTCGCGCATTGAGCACATTGACGGCGATGAGTGATCTGCGCGTGTTGTCAGACATTGTAATCGTGTTTAACGGCTCAATATGGCTATCACCTAGTAAACCTGCCGTGCTTCTAAGGGTTTGTGGCCCAAAGAAAGGCAGGACGATGAACGGACCCTCTGCCACCCCCCAAACGCCTAAAGTCTGGCCAAAATCTTCGTAGTGTTTTTCAAATTCGAGTTGGCTGGCCACATCAATGAATCCGCCAATGCCGATAAAAGTGTTGACAGCGACTCGTGCGGTGTCTGACAGGCCTTGTCGAAATTTACCCTGCAATATCCCGTTCGCAGCGGTAGAGACATCGCCCAGGTTACCGAAAAAGTTGTTGATGCCCACGCGCACAATCGACGGTGTTATTTTTTTGTATCCAGTGGCTACCGGTTTTAGTGCGTAGCGATCAAGTTTGTCGTTAAAGCTGAATACGGCCCGATTAACTGATTCCAGTGGGTCACTTATTGAGCCTGCTGTCGGTGCAGTGGTCGCGCAAGCTGACAGAAATATGCCTGCAAACAAAATGCATAGTGCCCGGATGAGTCGTGGTGACCTCTTTTTCATTCCACGATGATTGTGCATTTGGTTACTACTGGTCGATTTTTCGGTTGATGGAATACCATTTTGGCTGGTATGCATTCCACAGGAGCAATGAGCTGGGAGTTCAGTGTACCTTTGGGATCATCAGAATATCAATGAGTTGCACGGTTTTTCTACGTGCTTAAGCTGGTGTGGACACCCTGGAATCGGGTGCCCGGCTTTGCCTCTATCCCGAGAGGGTGGAACAGCGTGCATCTATCGCGAGTTTTTATCCCGCAGGGTCTTGATCAAGCCCTCGACACCCGACTTTTTTATTTGGCTGGCAAATTCGGCCTTGTAGCTTTTCACCAGGCTGACGTTTTCAACTTCGATGTCGTAAACCTTCCACGTATTTCTATCTGATTTGCTTGTTTTAAGCTTGTAGTCCACTGGAAACTTTACGTTGGCATCATCAAAAACGGTTTTAACGACGGCAATTTTATCGTCGTTTTCACCCGGTGTATGTGGAAGTATTTCAAGCTGTTGGCCCGAGTATTGGTCAAGAGCAGCGGTGTAGGTATTTAGTAGTAGCTCACGAAACTCTTCGACCAGTGCCTCTCTTTGGTCTTTAGTTGCCTCTTTCCACTGGCTTCCGCCGAGGGTGATTTTGGTCATTGTGCCGAAATCGATGTGGGGCAGAACGTCTGTGTTGATCTTGGTTCTAACAAAGTTATTGTCTGATTCAGCTTCCGGGCTGTTCAGGGCGCCGATTAGATCCGTGGTGATTTGGCGAATAAGATCTTCCGCTGGGTGCGCCAAAAGCACCGCTGGCAGCATAAAAAACGCTATAAGCATCGCGCGTAGAAATTTCATTGTTAACCCCTTTCCCAACGATATATCGCCCGTCCAGGAGCGACAAATTAAAATCTATAACCGAACCCTCAGTGGTTCAGCGAGTGTCCAGCATACGCTGAGTTGTCCGGTTTATTTGTAACTGGATGTTTTTATCTCAACACACACTTTTTGATAACCCTATTTTGGGTGATCAGGCGACAATCTCAAGTCCCGGCAGCACGATCAATCCGCAAACTAACTGCACTGCCTAGTGTGATTTGTACCATTTTAGGCCAAACAGCAGCTTAATCAGGAGTTTACAATCGACTCACAGCCTCACCTAACCTTGCTAATCCCTCACAACCTGATCAGGGAGTATGGTTTTGACCGGTCGTTTTTTAGCCGGTTGTGTGTTTTCACCCGCATTCATCAGTGCATCTGATTGTCGCCGGCGCTGAGCCGCTGTTCATCGTGCTTCAATGGGCCTTTAGTCTGTTGGGTTTACGCTGCTTTTCGCGCTATCATGGTCGCCTCCAACCAGTCCGGCGCATTAGTGTGTGCCGGCTGATATTCAGACCCGGAACAAACCCTGTTCCGGTGACCGCTTCCCTTTCGGTGCATTTTAAAAATAATGGATAAACTGATCATTGGCGGCGGTACTCCGCTAAACGGCTCTGTGCGCATCTCGGGCGCCAAAAACGCCGTATTGCCAATTCTCGTTGCCACTCTGCTGTGCGACGATGCGGTAACCCTTGAGAACGTGCCTCATCTTAATGATGTTACTACCACCATGACCCTGCTTGGGCGCATGGGGGTGAAGCTGACTTTAAGTGAGAATATGTTGATTGAGGCCGATGCCTCAGACGTGAATAACTACGAAGCCGAGTATGAGTTAGTCAAAACCATGCGCGCTTCGATCCTGGTGCTGGGGCCGTTGTTGGCGCGCTTCGGAGAGGCAGTGGTGTCATTGCCAGGTGGCTGTGCAATTGGTGCGAGGCCGGTTGACTTGCATATCAATGGTTTGCAGGCGATGGGGGCTGATATCACGCTTGACGCCGGATACATCCGGGCACGGTGCAAGAAGCTGAAAGGCGCCAGAATCAACTTTGATACGGTTACCGTGACCGGCACCGAAAATCTATTGATGGCAGCGACCCTCGCAGAGGGGACGACAGTGCTCGAGAATGCAGCACGTGAACCGGAAGTGGTTGATCTGGCCAATTTTCTCATCGGTATGGGGGCCAATATCGAAGGTGCCGGTACCGACACAATCACCATACAGGGTGTTAACCGATTGACTGGTTGCCACTATCGAGTGGTCCCGGATCGTATTGAGACCGGGACTTTTCTGGTGGCCGCGTTGGCCGTTGGCGGCGCGATCACTGTGCAGGGTGCTCAGCCGGATACGCTTGACTCAGTGTTGCACAAGCTTGATGAAGCAGGTGCAGATCTGCAGATAAACGGTGATGAAATATCCATCAGTTGTCGTTACGACAGGCCACGAGCGGTTGACATTAGAACGGCCCCTTATCCAGCGTTTCCAACCGATATGCAGGCTCAGTTTACGCTTCTGAATTCTGTCGCTGAAGGGGCGGCAACCATCACTGAAACTATTTTTGAAAACCGGTTTATGCATGTGCAGGAACTGCAGCGCATGGGCGCTGATCTTCGCGTCAGCGGCAATACTGTGTTTTCAAAAGGCGTGACCAAGCTGACTGGTGCGCCAGTGATGGCCACTGATTTACGTGCTTCTGCCTCTCTGGTGATCGCAGGATTGATTGCAGAGGGCGAAACTCACCTGCAGCGTGTTTACCATATTGATCGTGGTTATGAGCGTATTGAAGATAAGTTCAATGCACTTGGGGCAAACATACAGCGTGTTAGTGCTTGAGCTGCATTATTCATGAGGCGACCCAAGATAATTAACGATTTACCTGTTTTTATAGTGTTTAAAGGCAATATGGTTTGTACAAGCGAAAAACACTGTATCTATTCGGCCCCAGAGCGCAAATTCGCGTCACATCTCATCAGATCCCACTCGGCACGTGGCGAGCCACGTTTCTCACGCGATCTAATGACCTGGTTAGCGAAATTAGCTCCCCGAATCCTCATGAATAATGCAGGTTAAGGCATGGGCCAGACGCTAGCGATCGCACTTACAAAAGGGCGGATACTTAAAGACACGTTGCCATTGCTTGCCGCGGTGGGAATTGTGCCTGTTGAAGATGCTGAAACGACACGCAAACTGCGTGTTGACACCAATCAGGCAGGCACTCAGCTGCTGTTGGTGAGAGCGTCTGATGTGCCTGCCTACGTAGAGTATGGTGGCGCTGACATCGGGGTTACCGGAAAAGATGTATTGCTTGAGCACTCCGGTCGCGGTATTTATGAGCCGTTGGATCTTGGTATTGGCAAGTGTCAGCTGGTGTTGGCAGGTAAGCGTGGGGTAAACGTCGATAAGCCCGGGTTACTGCGGGTAGCAACTAAATACCCGGAGGTGACGCGAAAGTACTTTGATCAACGCGGCCAGCAAGTGGAAATTATTAAACTCTACGGCTCTATGGAACTTGCGCCACTCGTGGGTATGGCAGACCTGATTGTCGATATCATGGAAACGGGAGCCACGTTGTTAGCGAATGATTTAGAAGTCATTGAGCCCATATGTGATATCAGCTCGCGCCTGATCGTGAACAAGGCGTCCATGAAAATGAAACACGAAAAGATACATAAATTGATTAACGGGATGACACGCGCCGTCACCTAAGTGGGCGCTGGATAAATAAACTAATGAATAGCCAAGTACCGCAGTCCGACACCGACGATGTAAGAATTAAGGAGCTGAAAGAGTTAATCTCACCGGCAAGCTTAATTGCTGATCTTCCAGTGACTCCAGATATTTCTAAAACTGTTCGTGATGCCCGTGCTGGCATCAGCGATATTCTGCATGGTCGCGACGATCGGCTTGTAGTGGTTGTTGGCCCCTGTTCCATTCACGATCCCGAGGCAGGGGTCGAGTACGCGAAAAAGCTTCAGTCGGTGGTATCGCAGGTCGCAGATGATTTACTGGTGGTGATGCGTGTATATTTTGAAAAACCTCGCACCACAGTGGGCTGGAAAGGCTTAATTAATGATCCGGGTCTTGATGATAGTTTTCAGATAAATAAGGGTCTGAGAGTAGCAAGAGAGCTTCTTCGGGATATCAACGCATTAGGTTTGCCGGCTGGCAGTGAGTTTCTTGATCTGATTAGCCCGCAGTATATTGCCGACCTGGTCGGTTGGGGTGCCATCGGTGCGCGCACCACTGAAAGTCAGGGGCATCGTGAACTCGCCTCTGGAATATCTGCCCCGGTAGGCTTTAAAAACGGCACAGGTGGTAGTGTACAGATAGCAGTGGACGCCATTTGCTCATCGTCTCGTCCACATCACTTTTTATCTGTAACAAAAGAAGGTAACTCCGCGATTTTCACTACGATGGGCAATGAAGACTGCCATTTGATTCTTCGTGGTGGTCCGCACACGAACTATGATGCTGCGAGTATGGATGATGCCGCGGCGATGATGGAAAAAGCAGGCTTGCGACCAAACGTAATGATAGATTGCAGTCACGCCAATTGCCGCAAGATTTTTAAACGTCAGCGCTACGTTTGTCGTGATATTTGTAGTCAGCTCAGCGAGGGTGATCAGCGCATCATGGGCGTGATGATCGAGAGTAATCTGGTTGAAGGACGGCAGAATCAAACGCCCGGCCAGACCTTAACTAAAGGTCAAAGCATTACTGATCCATGCATTGGCTGGGACGACACAGCAGAAATGTTGCAGGAATTAGCCGCTGCTGTGTCTGCTCGAAGAACGCTGGTCGCTGCTTCCGCGTGATTGCCGTCACTCGATTGAAATCTGATCAAGCGGGTTTCAGGGCACGCCTGGAAGAGCTGCTTGCCTGGGAATCGGTATCCGATCAAGCAGTGAGTGAAGTCGTTAGTGACATCATTTGTGCAGTGCGCTCAGACGGTGATGATGCGTTACTTAAGTACACCCGTCAGTTTGACCGAAGATCAGTTGAAACAGCGGCAGAATTGGAGTTAACCACTGCTTCTCTGCAACAAGCGCTCGCAAGAATACCTGCAGAACTAGCTGATGCTCTGCGAGTGGCATCTGACCGAATCGTTGATTTTCACCAGCGGCAAGTCGGCGAGTCGTGGCAGTATCAGGAGCCAGATGGCACGATGCTTGGGCAACGAATTACACCGCTTGATCGAGTCGGATTATACGTACCGGGCGGCAAGGCAGCCTATCCATCATCCGTGCTCATGAATGCCGTGCCCGCCAAAGTGGCCGGGGTCGGCGAGCTGATCATGGTGGTGCCTGCGCCGGACGATGAACTGGACGATGCCGTTCTCGCCGCCGCATGCGTCGCAGGTGTTGATCGTGTGTTTACCGTCGGGGGCGCTCAGGCCGTCGCTGCACTGGCGTATGGCACTGATATGGTGCCGGCGGTTGATAAAATTGTTGGCCCCGGAAATATCTATGTTGCTACCGCCAAGCGAGCGGTATTTGGCAAGGTGGGAATAGATATGATTGCCGGCCCGTCTGAAATTTGTGTTGTTTGTGATGGGCAAACTGATCCCGCGTGGATAGCAGCGGATCTTTTCTCGCAGGCTGAGCACGATGAACAAGCGCAATCAATTCTTATAAGTGACAACAGTCAGTTCCTGGATGATGTGCTGGTGGCGATGAATACGTTGATCGACGCCATGCCACGTGCGGAAATAGTGCGTACCTCATTGCAAAATCGAGGCTGCTTCATAGAAGTTGAGAGCCTCTCTGAGGCATGCGAGATTGTCAATACAATCGCACCGGAACATCTTGAATTGTCTGTAGAGCATCCTGATGAGCTGCTCAACGAGATTCGTCACGCCGGTGCGATCTTCATGGGACGTTACACCGCTGAGGCGCTTGGAGACTATTGTGCAGGCCCCAACCATGTGTTGCCGACTTCAGGCACGGCGCGATTCTCAAGTCCGTTGGGTGTTTATGATTTTCAAAAGCGCAGCAGTCTTATTAGCTGTACACAGGCAGGGGCTGCGAAGTTAGGCAAGACAGCTGCGCTATTGGCGCGCTGCGAGGGGCTTGAAGCGCACGCTGTGTCTGCCGAGTATCGATTTTCAGAGTAAAGCAGGGGCTCAGTCAGCGTGTAAACGGCGTCTGCTGTAATTCTGGCACTGGCTTTAGTAAGCCTGACTGACACAACAAGTGCTCTTGCTGCATCTATCTGTCAAAACTTCGACGCAACCAATGCTCGGCCATTCTGCAGTAAGTGACCATGTTCATCGGATTGTTGGCTGGCGTGGAATAGTTATTGGATGGACAAGAGTACCGGTGAAGCTGTCCGTAATATCTATATAAGCGGTATGCATGTCAGTGATCGATCAGTGAGCACACTGGATTCGTATTTTGGTATCACCGATCCGTGAGTATTTCCACGGTTATGTGATATAATTTACGGTTGCCAGAGTGGGCGTTCTGCGCTGTCTGCATAGCACTCTATTTCTCCACAGTTTGAGCGGTGAAGTATCCAATAGTTCATGGTGAATCAGCCGTTGGCATCACAAATTCCATACAGCGTAGAGATTGCTTGTTGGTCTTTCGCTTAGAAACAAGATTTTAAAACATCATTTGGAGCATCCTATGGCAGCAGATAATGTTGCTTCCAACGGGGGTAGTGCCCCGGCAGTGGACCAGAAAAGACGCAGGCTATTGACCACCGGTGTAGGTGTTGTCGGTGCAGCGGGCGCGGTCGCATTGGGAATACCATTTATCTCTTCAATGTCACCCAGTGCCAGAGCGAAAGCTGCTGGTGCACCGGTTGAGGTGGACATCAGCAAGCTTGAACCCGGGCAGCGAGTGATCGTTGAGTGGCGTGGTAAGCCTGTGTGGGTCGTGCGTCGAACTGACGAGCTGCTTGCCAGCCTGGAAACAGTGAAGGGCGAGTTGCGTGACATCGAATCAGATGACTCAGAGCAGCCGGAGTACGCAAAAAATGTACATCGTTCAATCAAGCCGGAAGTGTTGATCATGGTGGGTATTTGTACCCATCTGGGTTGTTCACCGACTTATCGGCCCGATGTGGCAGCCGCTGATTTGGGTGCGGATTGGCAAGGTGGGTTTTTCTGCCCTTGTCATGGTTCTAAGTTTGATATTTCTGGCCGCGTCTACAAAGGGGTGCCAGCGCCTACCAATCTTACTGTTCCGCCACATCAGTACCTTACCGAAACCCGCATTCGTGTGGGCAGTGATGGAGGCCAAGCCTGATGAGCAAGGTTAGCGATACTATGGCGTGGATCGATGAACGGATCCCACTGACCGCCACCTGGAATAAGCACGTAGGGCAGTACTACGCGCCTAAGAACTTTAACTTCTGGTACTACTTCGGGTCGCTTGCACTATTGGTGTTGGTGATTCAGATTGTTACCGGCATCTTCCTCACCATGAATTACAAGCCTGATGGCGACCTGGCGTTTAAGTCTGTCGAGTACATCATGCGTGACGTGAATTGGGGCTGGTTGATTCGCTATATGCACTCAACCGGTGCATCGATGTTTTTCGTTGTGGTGTATCTGCATATGATGCGCGGCATCATGTATGGATCATATAAGAAGCCACGTGAGTTGCTGTGGATCTTCGGAATGTTGATCTACTTAGTGCTGATGGCTGAGGCATTCATGGGATATTTGCTGCCTTGGGGTCAAATGTCATATTGGGGTGCGCAGGTAATCATCTCTCTTTTTGGCGCGATTCCATGGGTCGGTGATGCAATCACCTTATGGCTACGTGGTGACTATGTAGTTTCAGACGCTACTCTAAATCGCTTCTTTGCGCTGCACGTGATTGCGATGCCACTGGTGCTGGTCGGATTGGTGTTTGTGCATATCATTGCACTGCACGAAGTGGGTTCAAACAACCCCGATGGCAACGACATCAAAAAAGTAAAAGGCGCGGATGGCAAGCCGCTTGATGGCATCCCGTTCCACCCCTACTACACAGTGAAAGATCTGGTTGGCGTCACGGTATTTCTTATTATCTTTTTCGCCATTGTATTTTTTGCACCTGAAATGGGTGGCTATTTCCTTGAGCACGCTAATTACATTCCAGCAGATCCACTGAAAACGCCTGAGCATATTGCACCGGTTTGGTACTTTACTCCTTACTACGCCATTCTTCGGGCGATGCCTGACAAGCTGCTAGGTGTGATGGCGATGTTCGCTGCGATTGCTGTGTTGTTCTTTTTGCCCTGGCTTGATCGCAATCCGGTTCGCTCAATTCGCTACCGTTCTGCTGCGTACAAAGCCATTCTTGCGGCATTCGTTATCGCGTTCATTATCCTTGGTTACTACGGCATGCAGCCGGTTACGCCAATGGGCACAATCATCTCGCGACTATGCGCCTTGATTTACTTTGGTTTCTTTGTGGCGCTGTTCTTTATCAGTAAAAACGAAAAGACTAAGCCGGTACCTGAGAGGGTGACGTACTAATGAAAAAAATGATCCTCTCTATAGCCACCGCTCCCCTATTGGCTGCTGCCACACTGCTTGTTGTACTGCCACAGACTGGCTTTACGGCCGGTGGTGGAGCGGCGCTTGAGCACTTCAGCCCGGTGCGTACAGACCGTGCTCTGCAGCGTGGTGCGCGAACCTTCGCCAATTATTGCCAGGGTTGTCATACCGCTGAGTACCAGCGCTATTCGCGGCTGGCGACTGATATTGGTATCAGTGAAGAAGACATGTCAAAAAACATGATTTTCACAACCGACGCGGAAGGTGCTGCGACCAAGGTTGGCTCGCTGATGACCAACAACATGTCTGCTGATTATGCTAAGAAAGCTTTTGGGGTAGTGCCGCCAAATCTTGCCCTGGTGTCTCGTTCACGAGGTGTCGATTGGCTTTACACCTACATGAAGTCGTTCTACCTGGACGAATCAAGGCCGCTGGGTGCAAACAACACGGTCTATCCGAACGTGGGTATGCCTCATGTTTTAGCTGATCTGCAAGGTTGGACAAAGCCGGTTTATCACGATGATGGCGAAGGCCATTCAGTGTTGGATGGCTTCCAACAGGTGACAGCTGGCACGCTTTCGCCAGAGGAATACGACTCTACTATCACTGATCTGGTAAGCTTCCTCGATTATTTGGGTGATCCCAACCGGGAAGCGCGTCATTCTCTGGGAATCAAGGTGATGTTGTTCTTGTCCTTGTTCCTTGTGTTGGCGATTTTTCTCAAGAAAGAATATTGGAAAGATATACCGCATAACTAGCGGGTATTCTGAAGGGTTTGCCAGACAACATGAGTGGAGATAACGTGACAGCGCCAGTGACACGCCGGTCGGTAATGACTTTGTATTCGGATCCTAGTTCGATACATAGTCATCGGGTTCGAATAGTTTTGTTTGAAAAAGACATCACAGTCGAAATTGAAGATGTAGACCCAGACAACAAGCCGGATGATCTCCTGCACCTGAATCCCTACAACACAGTGCCTACACTGGTTGATCGGGATTTGGTGCTGTATGACTCCCGTGTGGTTTCAGAATACCTGGATGAGCGTTTTCCGCATCCGCCGCTGATGCCGGTTGATCCGGTATCTCGTGCCCGTTCTCGCCTTGCACTGTACCGAATCGAAAAAGATTGGTACGAGCTGCTACCGGTCATCGAAGGCAAAGACGCCAAAAAAGCCGAGGTCGCGCGTAATACCTTGCGTGACTCGCTGATCGATTCAGCCAGTGTCTTTGAGCTCAAGCCGTTTTTTCTGAGTGAGGAGTACTCGTTGGTTGATGCGACAGTGGCGCCAATGCTGTGGAGATTGAATCACTACGGCATTGAATTGCCTCCAAAAGCCGCAGCTGTCACGAAATATGCAAAGCGTTTGTTTGACCGGGAAGGTTTTCAGCTAAGCCTGACCGAAAGCGAGCGAGAGATGCGTTAGAGACGTGACATCCGAAAACGACAATAAGCCTGGCATGACTTCCAGTCAGCCGTACCTGATCCGCGCAATTTATGAGTGGATTGTGGACAACAATCTCACTCCGTATCTAATGGTGGATGCGACAAAGCGCGGGACAGTTGTGCCGGAGGACTATCTGGATGAGCAGGGCCGGATTATTCTGAACATCAGTCCGAATGCTACCAGCGGGTTGTTGATGACTAACGAAGAAGTGACTTTCAGTGCTCGGTTCAGTGGTCAATCGATGAGCATTGTGGTGCCGACTTTTAGCGTTCGGGCAATCTACGCACGCGAAAATGGCCAGGGAATGATCTTCGACGAAAGCAAGGAACCGACTGGCGTGAAAGAGGCATCACGAAAAGTTTCGCTTGAAGCGGTTTCCGGTGGTGAGGCTGTTGATTCGAAACCTTCAGAAGTTGCCGGTAGTGGTGGGTCAAAAGACAAAAAGCCGGGCAATGAGCCAGGTGGGAAAAAGGGTAAGAAAGGCCCGCACCTTAAGGTCATAAAATAGCTGATCTTAGCCGAAGTCTACTTCGGCCTTCAGTGAGTTCAATCCAACACTTACAGACTGTTATCGAAAGCGCTCTTAATCCATTGCGTTTCATTTTCACCAAGTGCGACTACGTCAAAGCGGCATGGTAGCTCTGTCTTGTTGTTTTTTTGTAGAAACTGCAATGCCGTGAGTGCGATCTTGCGTTGTTTGGCGGGTGTGACACTCATTGATGCGCCACCAAAATTTTTATTGCGTCGATAGCGTACTTCTATAAATACCAACACACCACCATCTTTCATGATGAGATCGATCTCGCCGTAGCGCGAATGGTAGTTGCTGGCTACCAGTTCAAGCCCATTCGATACTAAGTACTCGCAGGCGATCTTTTCGTTTAAATTGCCGCGTTCTATTGTCTTCATTTACCTGCCACCTTAAGTGAACCACCAGGTTGTATGTTTGCCTCCTGGGAAACTATAGCTCACCCTGTAATGAGGGTAGTGCGGTCTCTACTGGCAGTGTTCCGGAAATTTTTATCGGTACGCCTTCTTGAAATTCTGCCCATTCAAGCCGGCGCCGTATGCGATTGCCTTCTGCCAAAGATAGTGCACCTGTTTTTCCGTCCAGTGACAGCGTTGGGTCAAGTCTCATGTTTTCTAATTGCTCATGCAGTTGATAGGCATCCACACCGAGAGCAATGAGTTTTTGAATGCTGTCCTGGTGAGTTTGATTGATCGTCCGGTACAGCGATGAGCCGCTGTTGGCGTCTGTCAGAGTCCACGGAATATCGTTGTACCTGATGCCTGTTAGATCTCCGTCTCTGTCCGAATCGGCGTCACCATTAAATACCTGTGAGGTGCTTATCAGTGGAACTTTTCCCGCGTGTTGAAATTTCAATTGTGGTCGTAGCAACAACGCCTGTTCTGAGTCCACTGCCATAAAAATCACATCGATATCGCCTCGTATTGCAGGTTCGAATTCGATTGTTGCATCAAATAATTTTTCAAGGCGACGCTTGCGTGAGTAGCTTGAATTAATTGCAAGGATTTTGGTGAGCTGTTGGGAGTAGTCGTAGGAATCTGCAGCAATTACGTCTGACGCCAACACTTCGCCTCCGGCGCTGGTGAAGCGCTGTTCAAAAGCACTTGCGAGTCGTTGGCTTATCGGGCTATCCGATGCAATTACGACGGCCTTGCGATAGCTTTGCTTTAGTGCGTAATTCGCCCCGTCACGCGCTTCATCTTCTGGAAGTAACCCGAATTGAAACAGGTTTGCATGGCCTGGCATGCCGTCGCCCACGTAGTTTAAGGACAGTGTCGGTACGTTAATGCGATTGCCTGCAGTGAGGTTTATTACGGCTGTTTTATCTAGTGGTCCCACCACCAGTGATGCGCCTTCCGCTGTGGCTCGCTCGTATTGTTGAATGGCGGTGCGTGTGTCACTCGCTGTGTCGTACAGTTTAATGTTAGTGCTGCCTCCCGCGTTAAAGCGGGCTGCAATAAAGCCGGTTTTAATAGCATCCCCGATTTCACTGAATTGTCCTGTAAGTGGCAATAGCAGCGCGACCTGGTCCGTCACTATGGAGGGCGTTAACTGGTCCAGCGGCTGTGCACCTGCAAGACTGATATTGGCAGCCGGATGGTTTGGGTAGCGTGCTCGCCAGGCATCATTGCGCTGTGCGTAGAGCTCTGGCGCCATGCTGGCCTGGCGTCTCGATAGTGCTGAGTATTCCAGCCAGCCTCGATAAATTGAGCCGCCGGGAGTTCGAGCCATGGTTCTTAGTGTTTCCATGTCGAGTGTTGCGAGCATTGAGGCAATTTTTGTACGATTTAATTCGATAGACTGTGCAACAGTCAGATTACCTTCCAGGAGTATTCTGGCTTTTAACGCTAAATCTGGCTTGTTCACTTGCTGGTATGCGCGTGATTGAAGTTCTAATGATCTGATCGTCAGGATTCGGTCGGTTAAAGACCGTATTGGTGGCAGCTGCCTGATAGATTCTTCATAACTGCCTTGTGCCAGTGAGTTGTAGGCGGTGAGTATTTGCAGACGCGATTGCATTTCCGGTGTATTGAGTGTTGCTGGCAACGACGCAAATAATCTCATTCCATCATTGTACAATTCGCTGTCGAAATAGAGCTCAGTCGCTGTCAGTTGATATTCTTGCTTGCGCACGGGGTCAGTTGCGCTATTGGCCAGTTGCGCATAAACATGAGCTGCTTGAGCTGTGTCGCCTTCAGCCAGGAGGCGGCTGGCCAATTGCGGCGAAGGCACCAGTGTTCTCTGGTTAGTTGCGCTGCCAGGCTTCAGGTTGAAGCCGCATGCTGCCATAGACATACCAAGGCACGTAAGCAAAATGACTTTGGCGAGAGATCGGCAATGATGGGTAATCTGGTCAGTCATTGGCACTGGTAATACTCCTGCGAAACAGGCCTGATCTGCATAGCCTGATTGAGTCTGTTGTTTGACCTGCCGAATAGGCTGGCGACGAGTGGCTGACCACTCATTCGGATCGTTCATTGGAACATTGTACTATGTCTTTAAGAAAAGGCGTTTTTCACGTAATCGCAACACCGATTGGCAATTTGTCAGATATCACGCTGCGGGCAAAGGAGGCAATGAGTGAGGTGGACATACTGTATGCTGAGGACACCCGCCATACTTCGCGGTTGTGCGCCCATCTTGGTATCAAGCCTAAATTGCGCTCTCTGCATGACCACAATGAAGAGGGCCGGATTGCCGAGGTGACC
The DNA here is from genome assembly GCA_938041955.1 of uncultured Granulosicoccaceae bacterium. Taxonomy (GTDB): domain Bacteria; phylum Pseudomonadota; class Gammaproteobacteria; order Granulosicoccales; family Granulosicoccaceae. The sequence goes on from CALISD010000086.1 coordinate 38,219, forward strand.
GAGCATCTGCGCTCTGGTTTATCCGTCGGTCTGGTGTCGGATGCAGGAACCCCGTTAATAAGCGATCCGGGATACCGCATTGTAGCGGCTTGTCTGGAGGCTGGGCTGCCGGTGAGTCCGGTGCCCGGGGTATCTGCGTTGACAGCAGCCTTATCGGTTTGTGGACTGCCCACCGACAGCTTCCTGTTTAAGGGCTTTTTATCGTCAAAATCCGGCGCGCGCCAAAAAGCCCTATCGGAACTAAAGGCTGAGCGTGCGACCCTGGTGTTTTATGAGTCTAAACATCGCATTGTCGATTCACTTGCTGACATTCAGGCGACTTTAGGTGATAGGAAGGTTTGCGTTGCCCGTGAACTGACCAAGGCGTTTGAAACTGTTTTGCAAGGGCCGCTGTCTGAGATCCGGCAGCTCATTATCGACAATGTCGATTGGCAAAAGGGTGAGTTTGTGGTGGTGGTTTCGGGTGCTGTTGAAGTGGCCGGCGAGCTTACTGCTGAGGTTCAAAATTTATTGCTTGAGTTATCGAACGATTTGGCACCACGTCGAGCGGCACACATCGTGGCCAACCACAGTGGTGTGCCAAAGAAGGTCCTTTACAACTGGCTGTTAGAGCAAAAAGATGGCAAATGTGGCTCCGCATCGAGTAGTTAATTGGATAAATTATTGAAATAAATGACGTTCTGACTGTTTTGCGACCTTTTTAGAAGCAGTAGGCAATTTGTTGCTTGACTAAGTTGTCAGATGAGAAAAAAATCCCATTATGGTCTCTGAACACAAAACTGTATTTGCCAAAGCGATTGTGAAAATCCTTCGGCCATTAATCCGCGTGCTGATTCGCAATGAGTTTACTCACGCGGAGTTAACAGAGCTGGTTCGACGCACCTATGTAGAGGTGGCCTATGATGCGTATCAGATCCCCGGACAGGAAATTACATTTTCGCGTGTGGCAGTGTTAACTGGCCTGAGTCGCAAAGAGGTGGTTCGGCTCAAAGGCATACTCGACGATGAGGAGGTGTTGGTAAAGCAGACTCCCAACCGTGCTCAGCGTGTGGTACACGGCTGGCTGGGTGACGCGGAGTTTCTGGATAAAAAAAAGCAGCCTAAAGAACTGGCCGTCAAAGGCAAAAAGGGCAGCTTCCAATCTCTGGTGCAGCGTTACAGTGGTGATATTACTTACGGTGCCGTGCTGGACGAACTCAATCTGATTGGAGTGACAGAGCTTACAGAGGACAACACTGTCAGGTTGATCAATAAAGCCTACATTCCTTACAAGGACGAACTGGAGAAAGTGCGGATTATGTCCGTTTGTGTGGCCGATTTGTTCGACACAGCGGTGTACAATATTGAGCAAGACCAAGGCGATCCGCATTTTCAGCGCCAGATGGTGTACAGCGGTATTGAAGATTCTTTGGCGGCTAAATTCAAAGAATTATCTGGTGAGAAAGCGTCGGAATTATTCGACACATTGAGCAAATATTTATCTTCAGGGAGGGAGAAAAGTAGCTCGAAAAAGCGTGCGCAAGGCAAGCGTGTTGGTTTGGGAATTTATTATTTTGAAGGTCCTCATGATTCAAGCGAGAGCAAAGACCAAAACAACCCCAAGGTTAAGTAAAGCCATTGGCGCGCATTCGTTAGTCAGATCGTGCCTATTGGTTTTCTGTTGTCTGGGATTGTTCGGCTGTGGCAGCGGCCCGGATGAAGAGGGTGGACTGATTGGCACCGGTATCATCATTGGTACAGTCAGTGAAAACAAAGTGCTTGCCAGTGAAAGTGTTGAAGTCAAAGCCAGTTCGGGCGAAAAGTATTCTATAACGCTGACACGTAGTCGCCGATTTGAACGCGAATTGGCTGAAGGTGATGCGCCTTGGCTATTGCGCACCAATTTAGGCAATGGTGAATACCACTATGCTATCGCTTATGACCGCACTCGTACCAATATCCATAGTTACTCTGATGTCGTATTGCGCAGCTGGTTTGCAGCAAACAGGAGAGATATTACTACTGAGTTTAATAACGCAGATTCACTTTTTAATTTACCAACAAAAGCCGAATTTAACGAGGCATCGGAGCGAATACTGTCTGTTGTTGAGCTTGCACTGCAAGATTACGGCGTCACGGGTCCGCAGCTCTTCTCCGCGTCGTTTGAAGCCAACGATACCGGTATTGATGAGTATTTAGACAAGAACCCGATTATCATTAATGATCAAAAAATTAAGGTGGTACTGACTGATCCTGTAAGTGAGTTTCAAAGCAATACAGATCTTTCGTTAACTGCATCTGGTTCGGTACTCGATACCTCGTCGCCAACGGTTGTCAGAGATGTCAGAGCACTCGGTAGTGGTCTTACTGAAATGGTTGTTCTGTGGAATCCTGCTGAAGACAACGTCGGTGTTCGTGGTTATCAAGTATTACGTGACGGAGTTCTGGTCACTACCACGCCGTATCCGGTGTACACCGATACAGGTTTACAGCCTGGCGGTACCTACAGTTATGAAGTGATAGCGCTTGACGGATCTGGCAATCTGGCACCTGTGTCTATACCGGGTGTTGGTCAAACCTTGTCTGATGTTGACACTCAGGCACCGCCAACCCCCACGCTGTTAGCACAACTGGAGGGGTCTTCTGTTCGAGTCGTATTGCGATGGAGCCAATCAGAGATCCAGGACGTTGTCTCCTTTAACGTGTATCGCGGCCAACCCGGTGAAACGGTTGAGTTGTTGATAAGGACAACCAGTACAGATGTTACTGATCCATCTGTGACCGGCGGCACCACCTATTGTTATCGAGTGCAGGCAGTAGACGGCAGTGGCAATGTATCTGGTCTTAGTGAACAGTTATGTCTGTCTACTGATGGTTCGGTAGTCGCACCGGGCGGTGGTGATGATTCCATGACAGCTGGTTTGAATATCCCTAATCTCAATGCGGTGAGTTGTGACGCCACAATAAGCAACTCACTAATCGTAAGTGATTTAACGTTGACTGAGTCTTGCTATAGAGTCACTTCAGACATTACCGTTGGGCAGTTTGCAGATCTTGTCATACCCGCCGGTACGATCCTGAAGTTTGCTCAGGGTGTTGGTATCACCGTGTCAGAAACCGGATCACTGTCAGCCAACGGTACGAAGCAAAACCCGGTGATTTTTACTGGTCAGGAGGATGTTGCCGGGTACTGGCGTGGTATTGAATATAACCGCACGTACAGCACCGATAATCGGATCGTCAACAGTGTCATCGAGTATGCCGGTGGAGCGGGGCAGGATGTGGCATTGTTAGTCACGTCGTCAGTCGGTGAGCGATCCAGATTGCGCGTTGACGGGTCGTTGATCCGGTTCAATAAGGGTTCCGGCTTTAGCATTGCTGGTCTTGGCACTACCATTGATTCCTTCGCAGGCAATGTGGTGACAGAAAATGATCGGATCGCAAGTATTGGTATGCTGGTTCTTGCGTCCGTCAGTTCGGATAACAACTTCAGTGGCAATGTCAGGCAGCTGATAGATGTGCCGCGATTAGGTGTTGATGTGCCTTTGTTGATTCCAGATTTAGGTGTGCCGCTGCGTTCGAATGGAATTCTCATGGAGCAGGCTGACGTGACAATTGAAGCTGGCGTAGAAATTCAGTTCCTATCCGATACGTTTTTGCAAATAGACGATGGTAATTTACTGGTTAAGGGATCGCCGGAGAGACCAGTATTGCTGAGCGGTACAGAGAACTCACCCGGCTTCTGGGGCGGTGTGCACTTACGCAATTCTCCGGCCTCCAGTCTTGAAAATGTCACTATTGAATACGCTGGTGCGCCTGTGTTGCAAGCCAATGCGAATTTAACTCTCGCTGATTCCGCGGCATCGTTAGTCAATGTGATCTTGCGCAATAGCTCTGCTTACGGCTATGTCCTTGATGGTAACTCCGAATTATTGCGATCTGATGGTGTACAACTTATAGACAACGCGTTGCAATAGGGTGGAGTGAAACAAGACCTCTACCAGCTACTCGGGCTGGCAGCGATCCAATCGGCTTTCCACCCGCCCGGTATGGTCGCGTCGTTTAGCAAACACCCCGGTGCAAGCGTCGGGTACAGCTGTTCATATGTTTGAACGTCAGTCCCCTGCACTCGACGATTGATATGCCTTGGTTGCAATTCCTCAAGATTATTTAATCCAGCGGCTGCAATGAGTTCTGAAAGATGAATCACTGTTTCGTGATGAAAGTTGGCGACCCGTTGTCCTTTGTCGGTCACATCAAGCGCCAGGGCACGAGCAGGGTTTTGAGTGGCTATTCCGGTAGGGCAGTGATCCGTATTGCAGGTGCGTGATTGAATGCAGCCCAGTGCGAGCATCATGGCGCGGGCAGAGTTAACGGTATCGGCACCCAGTGCAATCACTCGCATCAGATGAAAGGCGGAAAATATTTTTCCGGCCGCAATGATACGTACGCGGTCTCTTAGGCCACATCCAATCAGTGCATTGTTGACTGTTATTAATCCGTCTTTTAGAGGGGTTCCGACAGAGTTGGTCATTTCAGTGGGAGCGGCGCCGGTCCCGCCTTCGCTGCCATCTACGGTGACAAAATCCGGTGTGATTCCAGTTTCAATCATTGCTTTGCAAATCGACAAAAACTCATTGCGATTGCCAAGGCAAAGCTTGATTCCTGTTGGCTTGCCAGCTGAGAGATCTCGTAGCTTTTTAACAAAATGCATCATCTCGGTCGGAGTATCGAATGCTGAGTGTGAGGGTGGCGATAAAACATCCTGCCCCATTGGCACGCCACGTATTTCTGCTATCTCCCGGGTGAGTTTGGCGGCGGGCAATATTCCACCATGGCCCGGCTTGGCACCCTGCGATAGTTTGATCTCAATCATTTTGACTTCACTGCGACCAGCGTTCTTAGTAAAAAGGTCTGGCTCAAAGTTTCCGTTTGAGTCACGGCAGCCAAAATAGCCTGTGCCAATCTGCCAAATCAAATCACCGCCGTATTCAAGGTGGTAGGGGCTAATGCTGCCCTCGCCGGTGTTGTGTGCGAAGCCACCAATTTTTGCACCTTTGTTTAAGGCTCTAATCGCATTGTTGCTTAACGAGCCAAAGCTCATGGCCGAGATGTTAAGCGGTGATGCCATGTAAGGTTGTGAGCAATCGTCTCCACCGAATCGAATTCTATGATTGGCATCGCTGCTGTGTTTTGGCGCCATTGAGTGGTTGACCCATTCATAGCCGTCGCGGTCGACATCGAAAATGGTGCCGAACGGTCTTGTATCGCGATCGCCTTTTGCACGTTGATAGACCAGCGAACGAAACTCCCGGCTGATTGGCATGCCGTTGGTTTCTGATTCGACGAAGTACTGTTGAATTTCGGGTCTCACAGACTCAAGCAAATAGCGGAATCGCCCCAGAAACGGGTACAGCCTCCGAATCGCATGGCGCTTCTGAAGCATGTCGAGTGTACCCATAATAATGATTGGGATAAGGGCCACGAATGACCACAGCACGGGTCGCCAAAAAAGGCTGCACAGTAATACTGCTATTACTGAAACAATCGCAAATGCTACAAATTTCTGTCGCATAGTCATGGTATGAAAGGTATCCGGTATGGTGTCCGAGGCCAGCGACAGGTTGTCGCAGGATTCAGGCAGATTTTATTTCGCGTTGAATGCTCTTAATTTCACTGGAAGCGAATTACGCACCGATCTTTAGATCCGTCTATTTTGTTTTATTGACTTAACGAGCTATCGACACTCATAAGGCAGGAATGTTCGGGTTGTCGTAACACTATTTTGAATTGTTTATGCGGCAACAAAAGTTACCTTGCGGGAATCTTCAAGTCCTTGTTCTTGAATACCATGAAAGAGCGCAACGATACTTGTAGTGGTTATAGAGCAAACACGAAAGGATGCGCTGGGGAGTTGGCCAGGCAGCCGCTGTCGATTTCAATCGATAGAGGAAAGTCCGGGCTCCATAGGGCAGAGTGCCAGGTAACGCCTGGGGGGTGTGAACCCACGGAAAGTGCAGCAGAGAGAAGACCGCCTAAGTCATGCAAATGACCGGTAAGGGTGAAAGGTGCGGTGAAGAGTGTGCTGCGTTGGTGGCGGCAGTCGGTGGTATGGGAAGCCGCACTCGGGGTGAGTTCAAATAGGGAGGCAATGTCGTGGCCCACGATGCTTCCGTGTAGATCGCCAGAGGTGCGTGGCGATATAGTC
>CALISD010000087.1 GCA_938041955.1 uncultured Granulosicoccaceae bacterium
GCGAGATGGCGGGATTTTTCTCACGCCCTATCGCAACAGTGCTGGGTGTTCTGGTGATTGTGGTGTGGGTTATTCCACTATTGCGCTTTGTATTTTCTACGATCCGTTCAAGTAAACCTGCGCATCCGCAATAACAGATGCACCAGGTGACCCGCCGCATGAACAAGACCTGATACTGCTCGTCCAGCAGCGCAAACAGCGTAAACGCAGTTCCTTGCTTACGCAGCGGGCTACCTGAGATCGATCCACGACTACCTTCTGCTTCTTACCCTGCGCCCCGCAGTTACAGAAACTTGAAAAGAAATACGCATCATTGGCAATAAACCACCAACGTAACCCGCCGCGTGAGCAAGGCCCGATACCGCTCGTCAAACAGCTCAAGCAGCGTAAACGCTTTTCCTTGCTCACGCAGCGGGCTACCTGAGATCGATCCACGACTACCTTCTGCTTCTTACCCTGCGCCGCGCAGTTACAGAAGCTTGAAAAGAAATACACATCATCAGCAATAAACTCCCATCGTAACCCGCCGCGTGAGCAAGGCCCGATACCGCTCGTCCAACGACTCAGCAGCGTAAACGCTGTTCCTTGCTCACGCAGCAAGGCTACCTGAGATCGATCCACGACTACCTTCTGCTTCTTACCCTGCGCCGCGCAGCTAAAGAAACTTGAAAAGAAATGCACATCATCAGCAATAAACCCCCAACGTAACCCGCCGCGTGAGCAAGGACCGATACCGGTCGTCCAACAACTAACAGCGTAAACGCTGCTCCTTGCTCACGCAGCAGGCTACCTGAGATCGATCCACGGCGTCCTGCTACTTCTTGCCACGCGTCGTGCAGTTACAGAAGCTTGAAAAGAAATACACATCATCAGCAATACACCACCAAGGTAACCCGCCGCGTGAGCAAGGCCCGATACCGCTCGTCCAACAACTAACAGCGTAAACGCTGTCCCTTGCTCACGCTAGCGGGCTGCCTGAGTTTCGTCCACGGCAGCCTGCTATTTGGAAAGCATGGCGCTTCTCTTAGCCACACTGGCTCTCAACAGTGTCTTCCGGTAACGTGTCACGGGAAATATATGCAAGCGCAGGCCTGAAATTCGACAATGACATTTTACGGTTGGAGGGATAAGTGAGTATCGACCAAGAAAATAATATCGCCAGTCACTACACAACGGACAACCTTTTAGAGCGGATAAAAGCAGCTTTAATAGCGGGCGGAAAAAATCCTGAAACACTAAATGCCGACGATCTTAAAGGCGTTGATGAGTTTCATACCGGTGGGGTTCAAGCAACCGAAGATTTGCTGGCACAACTTACTATCTCGGACGCGACGCGGGTGCTTGATATCGGCTGTGGAATTGGCGGTGCAGCTAGACACATTGCCACAAACACAGGTGCTGTTGTTACCGGGGTCGATTTAACACCCGATTACATCAGAACTGCAAAAACTCTGTCAGACATGGTCCACATGAGCGACCAAACCCGCTTCCATTCTGGAAGTGCGCTGGACATACCCGTTACAGACAATAGTTTTGATCTGGCGACGATGTTTCACGTCGGGATGAACATTGCTGACAAACCTGCCTTGTTCCGTGAAGCGGCGCGAGTTCTCACACCGACTGGAACATTCGCGTTATTCGATATTATGCAAACTGATATTGGTGATCTTACCTTCCCTTTTCCATGGGCAGAAAAAACGGACTGGTCCTTTGTGGAATCCCCCGAAGCATATAAAAGCGCCGCCACTCAGGCAGGCTTCGAACTCCTATCCGAACGCAACCGACGTGACTTCACTCTGGATTTTTTTGACAAAGCCTTCGCTGCTATTAAAAAGAACGGTGCACCTCCTGCAGTTGGAATACACCTATTGATGAAAGATACCGCGGCGCAGAAACTTCAAAACTACGTTGCAGAAGTCAAAGCGGAAAAGCTAGCGCCTTTTGAGATGATATTTCGCAAGCTGTGACAACAAAACGGGTTGATCGCTTCAGGTACTTCGCCAACAAACGTCGTATCAAATTTCCGCAAGGTACACCGCGTTTGTAACTACGCGTAGATAGGGGTGTTATTCATACTCATACACGGCAAACAGCTTTGCGGACAGTTACTGCTATCAGATCAACATCAGGCGTCTGTGTTTTTAAGGTCTTTGCGGAAACATAGCACTGCGCTTTCCAACAGTCGCAAGCCAAATCGTATGCTTCGTGCCTTTGTTACCATGGGCATATACCGTTTTTTCTGTCACCCGCAAGCCTGCATTACCTAACATATTAGCGAACGGGTAATCAGGGCTGGCTGACCAATACGCGAGCACCCCGCCTACATTGAGGCAGTCACGCGCACTGCGTATGCCTTTTTTGGAATAGATCCAGTCGTTACTACTTGAGCTCAATGCTTCGGGGCCGTTATCAACATCAAGGGCGATAACATCAAAGCGTTGATCACCCTTGCGTAGAATGTCACTCACATCACCGTTGAACACAGTTACCCGGCTATCACTAAGCGGATTATTTGCATAATTCCCCAGCGGCCCCTTGTTCCATTCAATGACTTCCTTCACCAGCTCAGCCACTGTAATTCGCGACTTCGGGCCAGTGGCTGCCAGCGCTGCGGATAAAGTAAATCCCATACCCAGGCCGCCGATAAGCACGTCAACCTCGTCAGAGGACTTAAGCATCTCACAGGGCAGCTTGCCAAGGGCATCTTCCGAGGCGTGCTTGCGAGTCGACATTAACTCACCTGCCCCTGAAAGAACGATACTGCAGTCATCCTTACCTTGATAGAGCTTCAATACCCGATCACTTCCAGGTATTGCCGCCTCCCCAAGTAGAGTGGAACGTTTCATCTGTGTAAATATCCGTCAAAACCCATTTAGTTCACCTGCCTGGTCATTGATCTGGAGTATGACAAAGAATGCCAGGCAGGCCATTCTAACCATCCTTCCTGACGTATGTATGGGTCTTTGCTCTCTCAAAACACATTCGGCCCGCGAAGCAGAGTACCCGGGGAACTTTCAACTCCAGGATCCCGACGCAAAACACTGGCAGCGTAAACATAACTTCGCTGCAGCATGGTTCGGTTAAGGAAGTTTTTCGACAGTCTGATTGCCATTTGCGAGCACCGCTAGTGTTTTTCAACCAGCGCTGACAGATCAGACCCGCTAGTGGGCTGTTTGGAAAGTTCGGTAACACGGATCGAAGCCACAGCCGCCATAGCTGCGTTGGAAAAATTCGACGTAGGCCCTGCTATGCCTGCATTTTTCCGCCTTGCTCTGACGACTGTGGCTGTGAAAAGTTTGT
>CALISD010000088.1 GCA_938041955.1 uncultured Granulosicoccaceae bacterium
TGCAGTTTGGCTTATCGGTAGGCTTACTGTGACCCTACCAACAAACATCCGTTATCACCCGCTGTAAGCTCGGGCTCACTAAAGGCGCAATTGTAACAGTACGATGGCGTACTGATGCGACAATGTATTGCTGTCGACAGACCAAACGATTCTGTTTTAACGTCAAACATCAATTTGATTGGTGAATACGCACGGTATCGAAGTCATCTGCGCTAACCAATGAAATGCGGCTGCGCGCTCCGGAAGCGGCTGAGCTGAGCAGCGAGGGCGGTGTCGCCATTTGTCGCCAAACCCAATGGTTATCCCCGTGCAAGCCGACACCTAAAGCCAGAGCTCATGACAAACTCCTACATGCTCACACTAGTACGATTGAGTTCGATAATTCTTGCGCAGCTCTTCCTGAGCTGAAAACCTGATTTCACCCTCTGCCGACTTCAAGCGCTGGTAGCTGCCATCCGGCTGAAGCTCCCACGCAAAACTATTATCCCTGAAGTAATCATCAATAGATTCGAGTAACACCCTGGCACGCAGCTTGTCATCTAAAACAGGCACAGCGACCTCTACCCGGTGAAACATGTTCCGGGGCATCCAATCTGCACTTGACAGATACACCTCTTCCTCACCGACAGGGCCGAAAGAATAGACTCTTGCATGCTCAAGAAAGCGCCCCACCACGGAGATCACACGGATGTTTTCGGATACATCGGGAACACCGGGCCTAAGCGCACAGATTCCACGCACCAACAAGTCGATCTTAACGCCCGCGTTAGAAGCCACATACAAGGCTTGAATAATCTCAGGTTCATTCAGCGCATTTAGCCGGGCTCTGATTAAAGACGGCTTACCCTGCCTGGCTCTTTCAGTTTGCTTTTGTATCAGCTTCAACACTTTGCGATGCATATTAAATGGCGCATGCAAGATCTTCTTCACGTTGGCGACTTTGCCAAGACCGGAAAGCTGATTAAATATCTTTTGAATATCACCGGTAATTGGCTTGTTCTGAGTTAAAATATTCAAATCGGTGTAGAGCCGTGAAGTGCCTTCATGGTAGTTGCCGGTGGCAATATGCGCATAGCGCATCATCTCACCTTTTTCACGCCGTACTACCAGCATAATCTTTGCGTGCGACTTAAAACCCACCACACCAAATACCACCTGCACGCCGGCTCTTTGCAGCCTTGAGGCAAGCTTAATATTCGCCTCTTCATCAAAGCGCGCACGCAATTCAATAATCACTGTTACGTCTTTGCCGTTGTGTGCAGCCTCTATAAGCGCATCAACATAGGCGGAGTCTTCACCGGTTCGGTACAAGGTCTGCTTGATGGCCAACACCTTGTGATCACGCGCGGCGGTTTGCAGAAACGATATGACCGTATGACTGGATTCATAGGGGTAATGTAACAGTACGTCACGCTTCTTCAGCTCTGCAAATAGCTTTCTTCCTGTCGGCACTGATTTTCGAATACCGGGAGTAAAGTGTTCAAAGTTAAGCTCAGGCCTATCCAGCATATCAGGCAGGCTTTGCAGTCGGCTAAGGTTTACAGGACCGTTACAAACGTAAAGGTCTTGTTGCTCAAGCTTAAACTCATTCAATAGAAACTGAATGACAGACTCCGGGCAATCATCACCTACCTCGAGACGCACTGCGTTACCGTAGTCACGGGCATTCAATTCATCACGTAGTGCCAGACGCAAATCGGCAACGTCATCATCTGCAAGATATAAGTCACTGTTACGGGTCAGGCGAAACTGGTAAACGCCTTTGGTCTGAAGACCTGGAAACAAGCGCCCCATATTGCGCTGGATCATGGTAGACAACAATACAAACTGCGACTTACCAGCGCTAAATTCATGCGGCACAGGGATAATACGTGGCAATGAACGCGGCGCCCTTACAACGGCTCTGGTTGCCTGACGTCCAAAAGCATCCACCCCGCGCAAACTGACAATAAAGTTAAGGCTTTTATTGGTCAGTTGAGGAAACGGATGGGATGGATCCAAACCCATCGGGCTCAACACCGGAAACAATTCGCTATCAAAAAAGTGACTCGCCCAGGCACGCATCTTTTTTGACCAGTCGCTGACCGGCGGAAATTCAATCTGCTGATCGGCAAGCGCCGGCAACAGCTCCTGATTGAGCATTTTGTACTGCTGCTTTACCAGTTGGTGTGCGACAGCGCTAATTTGATCGAGCTGCTCAGACGGGCCGAGCTGATCAGGACCGGTACCACGGCCATCGCTGTCGCGCTGCTTTTGCAACCCGGCCACGCGAATCTCAAAAAACTCATCGAGGTTGTTGCTGCAAATACACAGATATCGCAAGCGCTCGAGCAACGGGACTTGCGGGTCACGCGCCATCGCGAGCACCCGACGATTAAACTCAAGCAGGCTGAGCTCTCGGTTAATGTACAGCGACGGATGCTGTAATTCGGCAGAAAATGCAGAAACAGCAGCCAATTCGGTACTCTGATTTTTCGCAGAGTTATCTGTCAATGGGATTCTCCGAAGTTTGCTGCTGCTGATACTCATAAGTGTAGCTCACCAGCTGCGGAAAAAAATGATCAAACATCTGCTTCAATGCCGCCTCATTGGCCCACAGGCTGGCGGCGACGCCGGCCAGCGGCGCCAGGCTTTTGCGGCGTTGCGAAATACGCTGCAATGTGAGCTCAATATGATCACGATGCAGATTGCGCTGCAGGGTATCTTCAGCTTCTAGAAGTGCTGAAAACCTTTGCAGGCCTTCAGGCAGAAGATCGTGCCGGGCAGATAACGCTTCAGACACACCGGCTGTGTAACTGGCGAGCGCAGCATCGTGGTAGCGCTGCCATTCGTTGGCCAGAAAATGGTCATAAGCCACATCAACCACAATGCCCGCGAATCGCCGATACGGTTTCTCAAACAGATTGCGCGCCTGCAGATTAATTGGATGCTTGTCTGTGTATGAATCGACTGCTCGATGACAGCGGATTCCAGCTTGAATCGCGGCCGGAAACGCGTCAAGGTGGGAACCACGGACAAAATCACCACACAACTGCCCGACGATACGATCGGGATCACCATTGGCAAGAAGGGCATGGGCAAGAAGATTCACCCTGACATACTACAACATGCTCGGGTCAGGGGCTAAATCTAGCTGCAAAAATTCATGAACAAAGAACAAACAGAACGCTACAGCCGCCATATCAATCTGGCAGACATTGGAACTGAAGGACAACAGAAACTGCTCGACAGTACCGCGCTGATCGTGGGGCTTGGTGGCCTAGGCAGCCCGGTGGCCATGTATCTTGCTGCAGCCGGTGTCGGTCATCTAATACTGGCTGACTTTGATGTGGTGGAGCTTTCCAACCTACAGCGCCAGGTAGCTCATAAAACCGCCAGTATCGGTGAACTAAAAACCCACTCGGCAAAAGCCACCTGCCTGGCGCTCAACCCGGATTTAAAAATTGATACCGTTGATGAGGTGTTAGATGAAGACTCATTACATGACCTGATCTCCTCGTGCGACATCGTTGTCGACGGCAGTGACAACTTCCCTACCCGCTTTGCCGTCAACCAGGCCTGTGTCAAACACAAAGTGCCATTGGTATCGGGTGCCGCGATCAGATTCGATGGCCAGGTGTCTGTATTCTGCGGTCACGACCCGGACCTACCCTGCTACCGATGCTTATACGGTGGTGATTCTGAAAGCGCTGACACCTGTGCACAGACAGGCGTGCTATCTCCCATCGTGGGCATTATCGGGACTATTCAGGCCGCAGAGGTGATAAAAGTACTGGCTGGTTTCGGTCGCCCGTTAACCGGTAGATTGCTATTGCTTGATGGCTTGTCTATGGAGTGGAACAACATCGCTCTGCGCAAAAACCCCAAGTGCACTGTTTGTTCAACGCAAATCTAACAAGTGACCAGAGATGACCAGACCCATAACAGAGTATAAAGCACTAACCTTTGATTGCTACGGCACACTGATCGATTGGGAAAGTGGCATCTGGGATGCCATGCAGCCACTGATAGCTCACAACAAACGAGACGACATCACACGCGCTGTTGGGCTTGAGGCATTTGCGATCATTGAAACAGCACAGGAGCTGGAAACACCGGACAAGATCTACTCCGACCTGCTCACCAAAGTACACACCAATTTGGCAAAACACTTTGACTTGAAATCCAACACTGAACTTGACAACACTTTTGGTGAATCAGTACCACACTGGCCCGCATTCACGGATTCTGCAGATGCACTGCGGATACTTAAAAAACACTTCAAACTAGTGATACTTTCGAATGTCCATCGTCAAGGCTTTGCCGCTTCAAATAAAAAGCTGGGTGTGGAGTTTGACGCAATTTATACAGCACAGGATGTTGGCAGTTACAAACCCAATCAGAATAACTTTGACTATCTGCTAAGAAAAATCCATACGGATTTAAGTATCTCAGCCGATGAGATTTTGCATACTGCACAAAGCCTTCATCATGATCATGTACCCGCAACCACAGCCGGACTTGCAAGGGCGTGGATTGATCGTCAGGATCTCGCCCACCAGCAAACCTGGGGTGCGACCGCTTTTGTTGAAAAAAGACCGGAAGTTGACTATCGATTTTCTACACTGATGGATATGGCGACTGCCTTATAGCTGTTTACGGTTCACCCCAGCGAGAACTTGCCACATTACCCGGGTCCGTACTTCTATTCCACAGTTTCAGCGCCCGTAGCCGTGTGTTACTGTGGCGCCTGGTTAGCACCCAACAGGTAGATCACACCGTGCAGCTGGAAATTGATTGGGATGAGGCAGAAACAACGCCCGCCAAACCACCTCTAAAACATCACAAAAAGCCTGATACCATAATACCGGGCAACGCCATTGTCGTTGGCGAAGCCATCATCAGTGAAAAGTCATCACCACTGGAAATACAGTTCGATAAACTGTGGCATCAGCTGCAAGCGGCACAACGTCGCAATGAAGAGTTTGCAGATCAGTTAGAAGAAGTACACGACTGGTTAAACACCGAGCTGGCCGAAACCCGAACGCTCTATCGGCTGGCGATGGTTAAACAAACTGAAAAACTTATCAGCCACCTGCTTAAAAAATCACTTGCTAAGTGGCAACGCAATGAATTGTGTCTGTGGATCGAGGAAAACTTCTCAGCGCTGGAAACACAGGGTGCACCTGAACTACAGGCACTTGTACGCTCCTACTTTACCAACAAGGTGAGCCAGGCCGGCAGCCTGGAACGCGAGGTGATAGAAGCAGCTTTTGATACATCTGTCGATGATATTCTGGCTGAACTGGCGGACGAGTTCGGAGAAAACGAAGATAACTTCGAAGATGATTTAAATGAGCCCGGTTGCGATTCTGCAGATACACATATCAATGGTGACGAGTACGACTACGCCGCAGATTCCGCTGATCGAACAGCTGGGAACGCAGCCGCCGAACAGGCGGCCAGACAACGTGTAAAATTTGAAAAGTCGATGGTCAGCAAGCTATTCCGACGTACCGCCAAGGCACTGCACCCTGACCATGAGCAAGACCCGCAACGTCGTGAAGAAAAACAAGCGTTAATGAAAGCGCTATTGCATGCTCGCAAAACCGGCAATATTGCGACAATCTTTAAGCTGTACAGGCAACACGTAAGCGGCGAAAAAATCAACATTGAAGCGCCGGAATTGCGACCGATGATTGATCTGCTGACCCATCAGGTGTCAGAACTTGATGCCGAATACGCACACCTATCTATGGAAACACCCATCCATAAATGGGTGAAAAATAACTTCGTCGGAAAATCAGATAAAAAACGCCAGGCCGCATTTGATGAAATCAAAAATGGTCTAGAGCAGGATATACAAGATATACAAGACTTAGCCCCTTTGCTAAATTCACTGGCAAAACTCAAACCTCTGCTGGAAGCACGCTATGACAGTCAGCTATACAGCTTCTACTGATAAAAGCAGTCAGATCAGCGCCTCAATCAACACACAACGAATCAGGTAGCCTCTCTATCAAGGTACAACATTGCCTCGTGCTGACTAAAAAACACCCGGCCAGACAGCAACTCAAGGAAATGTGATCGCTTCAGGCGATCCATCACCGGCCCCTTAACCTCGGATAAGTGCAGTGTCACGTTCGACTCCGCCAAATGTTCGTTGATTGCCTCAAGACTTTCCAAAGCGCTGCCATCAATCTCATTGATCGCCGAACACACCAACACCACGTGTTCAACGCGTTTGTCATTTGCTACCAGTTCATACACCGAATCTTCCAGAAAGCGGGCATTGGCAAAATATAGGCTCTCATCTATTCGAATAGATAACGTGGCTTCGTTCGTCTCAACTGTGTGGCGATGAATGTTTCGAAAATGTTCGGTTCCCGGCACTCGTCCGATGACCGCGATATGGGGCCTGCTGGTTCTCCAAAGATGCAACAGCAGTGATGCCAGCACCCCGGTGATAACACCAGTCTCCACACCCACCCCAAGGGTAACCAGAATGGTTAATAGCATCGCAATGAAGTCACTTTTTGAATAATCCCAGGTGCGACGAATGGCCCCAAGATCAACCAGCGTCAGAACCGCAACAATAATTGTTGCTGCGAGAGTTGCTATCGGTAAGTATTTAAACAGCGGGGTTAAAAATAACGTGGCAACGGCAATACCGACCGCGGTAAACGCGCCGGCCAACGGAGTCTGCGCACCTGCATCATAGTTAACCACTGATCGCGAAAAGCCACCGGTCACAGGAAAGCCACCAGAGAAAGCAGATGCAAGGTTTGCTGAACCCAAGCCGATGAGCTCCTGATCCGGGTCAATGCGCTGCCGGCGCTTGGCCGCCAATGTCTGACCGACGGACACTGACTCAACAAAACCGATAACACTGATCAACAGCGCTGCAGGGAGTAGTTTTTTCCATAGCTCGGCATCGAACACCGGTAACGTGAGACCAGGCAGACCTTTGGGTATTTCACCCACAACATTCACGCCTTTTGCGTCAAGTCCCATCAGTGCTACGACCAGTGTCGATAGTATCACCGCGATCGCCGGACCCACTTTTGTTATGGCATTTATCATTGAGCCGGGCAAGCCCCACCTCATCAACAGCGGTTGCAAGGCACTTCGAGTGTAGAGCAGAAATCCAATCACACTGAGACCCAACGCCAACGTAACACCATGAAATTGACCAATGTGCTGCGCTATAGAACCAAGCAACTCAGGGAGTGAATGACCGTGCGCTTCTATACCCAATAGATGTTTTAGCTGACTGATCGCAATCAAAATGCCGGACGCGGTAATAAACCCCGAAATCACCGGATGGCTCAATAAGTTAGCCAAAAAGCCCAACCGTAAAAAACCAGATATAAAAAGAAATACACCTGATAACAAAGCCAGCAACATCGCAGCACTTGCGTACTCCGGGCTACCGGGAGTTGCGATCTGACTTACCGTTGCTGCGGTCATCAGGGACACCACCGCCACAGGCCCCACTGATAGCGTGCGACTACTGCCGAACAGCGCGTACGCTAGCAACGGTCCGATACTCGCATAAAGCCCGATCACCGGCGGCAAGCCTGCAAGCATGGCATAGGCCAGTGACTGTGGTATCAACATCACCGTCACGATCAGCGACGCAGTGACATCGTTTCCAAACGCACTTGCATTGTAGGTGCGTGCCCAGTTGAGAAACGGGAAATAGCGCGATAAGTTCATTGCTGCATCAGTTCAGCAAAGTGAATATAAAAAAACGTGCATAGTAATTAGAATTACTCACCTAAAGGGCATTCAATGGTACCTTCAAATAACGCTTACCGTTACTCTCAGGTTCAGGCAGATTACCCGCGCGCATATTTACCTGCACCGATGGAATAATCAGCTGCGGCATGCTTAACGTAGCATCACGTGCGACCCTCATCTTGACAAACTCTGCTTCTGTAACTGCTTCGGATGCATGTATATTTTTTCGCTTCTGCTCGGCAACACTACTTTCCCAGGCATATTGATCACGCCCCGGGGCTTTGTAGTCATGGCAGGTGAACAGACGCGTGATATCTGGTAGTGCATATATTTTATGAATAGATCGATATAACTCACTGGCATCACCACCGGGAAAGTCGCAGCGGGCAGTGCCGAAATCCGGCATGAACAAGGTGTCGCCAACAAAAGCCGCATCACCAATCAGGTGAACCATACAAGCAGGGGTATGCCCGGGCGTGTGAATGGCACGAGATTCAATACCACCCAGCATGTATTCCTCACCATCGGCAAACAGATGATCAAACTGACTGCCGTTGGTGTGAAAGCTCTGCCCTTCGTTAAAAACTTCACTGAAGGCCTTTTGCACCTCTACGATATGCTCGCCAATTGCGGTGCGCCCACCCAGCTGTGCTTTTACATAAGGCGCTGCGGTTAAATGATCTGCATGAACATGGGTATCAATTATCCATTCCACTTTGAATCCGGCTTTTTTAACAAAGGCGATCAGACCATCAACTGACGTCGTATCTGTTCTGCCGGAGGCAATGTCAAAATCTAATAGAGAGTCAACAACGGCACAGCTGTTCGTCACTGGATCAGCGACAACATAACTGACCGTTTTTGTAGCATCATCAAAAAAAGCAGTGACCGCAGGTGTTGTCATGACTTGGGTTTCCCGGCACCTGCTGCACCACGTAAAAGCGTTGAGCTTCCCCACGGTGTACGCGCTACCGCCATGCCGAGCAACATGGCAACAAATGCCACCGCAGCATTCGGTGATGAAGTCAGCGCTGCAAATGCCGGCCCCGGGCATAACCCGACCAGGCCCCAGCCGATACCGAACAACGCGGGACCCACTATTAGTTGAACGTCTATATCTGTTCGCGATGGCAGCGAAAATGTTGTTGCAAATAGCGGTTTAGACTGTTGCAACACCAGACGGTAGCCAATGGTCGTGACGAGCACCGCGCCAGCCATGACAAAAGCTAATGATGCGTCCCAGGCGCCAAAAATATCAAGAAAGCCAATGACTTTTTCAGGATTAATCATTCCCGAAACAATCAGCCCAAAGCTAAATAGCAAACCACATAAAAACACACTTAATAGTTTCATACATCAAGCTCCAATGACGTGTCGAGTGATAAACACAGTGGCAAACGCTGACAACATAAACACCCCGGTTGCAATGATCGAGCGTACAGAAAACCTTGATAAACCACAGACCCCGTGACCGGAAGTACAGCCGTTACCAAAGACCGTTCCAAAGCCCATTACAAAGCCACCGACAATAAGTAACGGGAGACTATTGCTGATCTGCACCATCGGTTTCGTGCCGCTAACCTGTAACATCAGTACAGGTGCCAATACCACCCCTGCAAGAAACGCTAAGCGCCATTTCCAATCTTCAGCCACAGGCGGTAAAAGCCTACTGGCGATACCACTTATTCCCATGATACTGCCGTTAGTCGCCATTAACAGGACGGCCGCGAGCCCGATCATTGCTCCGCCCAACAGGGCTAAAATAAAATCATGCATGCGTTAGTTTGCCTCTCACTCTGGGTTTTGACAGTAGTTGTCGTATAGAAAAGCCATCAGCTTTTTTATTTTTTCATCTGCGATTGAATAGAATATTGTTTGACCGTCACGCCTGGCGGCGATCAATCCTTCGCTTTTTAGCCGTGATAATTGTTGCGACATTGAGGGAGGCTTCATTCCCACAAGTTCACACAATTCACCAACACTCAGTTCGGCTTCCGCCAGATAACAAAGGATGAGTAGCCGGTTTGGTGCGGATAACACCTTGAGTAGCTCACTGACCTTTTCAGCACTGTTTTTAAGATCTTTCATATGTATATTTCAATATATATGCAAATAATGACATACCTTGAGGATCAATTGCAAGAAAAGTGACCTGGAGTCGAGAAAAGGCAAGTGAGAGAGTCATGCACATCGGCATATCGAATAGCCGGGCCGACGACCGAGGTATCAACCGCCAACTCTTGTATCATAAAAAAGAAAATGAGCAGACGTAGCCTCAGCACAAGCCGGCTTTTCAACGGAATACGTGTCTCTAATCCAGGGGCTGTCCGGTACAAGGGAATTTATGACCACTCAATCTCATAGGGCAACCTATGTAAAAGGCCCGGTATTCGGACACGTTAGCCATCTTGCTATTACGTCTGCTATTGGCATATTCGCCATCATGATTGTTGATCTGGTAGATATGTATTTCATATCGATCCTGGGGCAACCATCACTGGCAGCCGCCGTTGGCTTTGCGGGCCTTGGACTGTTTCTCGGTGCATCAGCCTGTATCGGAATATCAATCGCCGTATCAACATTGGTGGCGCAAGCACTGGGGGAAGAAAACGAACCTCGTGCACAACGCTACGCCACCCACGGATTGCTCTACTCACTGGTTTGGACAGTACCCCTCACCGTGATCACGCTGGTATATGCAGAAGAGTTATTGTCATTGATTGGCGCAACTGATGAGACCTTATCGCTCGCGGTAAACTACTTCCGGATCGTCGGCGCATCGTTACCCATTCTGGGGTTGGCGTTCGCTGCCAATTCGTTGCTGCGTGCAGTGGGTGCTGCGAAACTATCGATGTGGTCAACCATCGTCGGAGGCATAGTCAACGCAGTGATTGACCCGATACTTATTTTCGGTGCCGGCATGGGTCTCACCGGCGCCGCGATTGCTTCTGTTATTTCACGGATCTCAGTCGCTGTCATTGCGCTGTACAGCATTGGAAAATCGCATGGCCTAATCGTTCGACCGGTGTGGCCGGAATTAGTATCAGACTTTACATCCTTAAGCGCACTGGCACTGCCTTCCATGCTGACAAACCTTTCAGCGCCTGTTAGCGCTGCATTCGCCACCTCACAAATGGCACGTTTTGGAACGGATGCAGTCGCAGCATCATCTGTAATCGGACGACTAACGCCTGTCGCGTTTTCCGGCCTTTATGGTCTCTCAAGTGCTGTCGGGCCGGTAGCGTCACAGAATATGGGAGCCGGCAACTATCATCGTGTCCACGAAACTCTGATGGCGGCGGGAAAGTTTGTTTTACTCTATGTCATTCCGGTCAGCATCTTGATGTATCTGGCCCAGGATACGTTAATCACTGTATTTAGCCTGCACGGCGAAGCAGCAGAGCTACTTAACTTCTACGCCACCTTTGTCGTCGGCTCTTATGTACTTTTTGGGTTACAACTCAGTGCGAACCCGATTTTTACCGCACTACGTCACCCGGGTTTCTCAACGATGAGCAACCTGGTTCGCGATCTGGTACTTGCTGTGCCACTCATATTTTTATTATCGACAGAATTCGGTTCACGTGGTGTATTGGCGGGTCAGGCACTGGCAAATGCTCTGGCCGGTGTGCTTGCATTCGCGACCGCAATATGGATGAGCGGCAAAGTAGAGCGAGGAGAATCAATCGGACCAGATTGGTCCCGCATCAGAATGCATCGACATCAACACGTGGTGCCCGGTGTGCAACATCGTGGTTAATGTCAGTAATTATTCAGGGCACACCTGTCGCACTCATGGGCGTTGTCGTTCGTACTCAAATCACAGGTAATGTTGCTCGCGAACTCCTCCCATGAATTCGACAGGCCCACCCAGAACAGCTACTAAAGACAACAAAACAGTCAAACATTTGAATTTAGCTCGTTTGCTGCTGAATATTTACATTTGTCCAAGTGTGCATTGCGATCTAACAGCAGCCGAAAACGCAAAAACTGGTCGTTGTGGTTAAATTCGAAATGAAGCCTGGTGAATAAAAAACTGTCAGTATTGATTCAATCTCTTTGACTTCAGAACAAAGCCATGACAAAAACTACCGCCAGTGATTTTGGCTTTGGAACACAAATTCGCAAGTCCCCCTACTTTGATGCCACTGTACGCTGGGGGGCGACGGGCTTTTCAGTTTACAACCACATGTACATCCCACGCGACTTTGGCGACCCGGTCCAGAACTTCTGGAATCTGGTAAGCAAGGCGATTCTTTGCGATGTCGCCGTGGAGCGACAAGTCGAAATCACCGGCCCCGATGCCGCAAGGTTTACTCAACTGTTAACACCACGTGATCTAAGCCAATGTGCCGTCGGTCAATGCAAATACGTATTGATCACCAATGCCGAAGGCGGAATACTTAACGACCCCGTGTTACTGCGTTTGGCAGAAAATCATTTCTGGCTATCTTTGGCAGACAGCGATGTGTTGTTGTGGGCTCAGGGGGTGGCAGTACATTCCGGTATGGATGTAACCATCACCGAGCCTGATGTATCACCGCTTCAGCTACAAGGCCCGAACTCGGGTGAGATCATGAAAGCGCTGTTCGGTGATCGTATAAATGATTTGCGTTACTACTGGCTGGAAGAAATGGATTTAGACGGCATTCCCCTGGTGGTATCGCGCACCGGCTGGTCAAGCGAACTTGGCTATGAACTGTACTTACGTGATGACTCACGTGGCGATGAGTTATGGGAAAAAATTATGGCAGCGGGCGAACCGCATGGAATAGCTGCAGGCCATACCTCTTCTATCCGGCGTATCGAAGGCGGCATGTTGTCCTACCACGCCGATATGGATATTCACACTAACCCATATGAGCTGGGCCTTGATCGACTGGTTAACCTTGATGCCAACAGCGACTTTATCGGCAGGCAGGCATTGCAGAATATTCGTGATACCGGTGTCACACGTAAACAGGTCGGGCTTGAAATTTCGGCTGAACCACTACGCGGTGCAAACACCACTTTCTGGCCGGTATTAAATAGTTCAGAAACCGTTGGTAAAGTGACGTCAGCAGTCTATTCACCCCGATTGGAAAGTAATATTGCTCTGGCCATGCTAGATATAGAATCTGCACAAACAGGTACGCGGCTACAAGTACAGCTGCCCACCGGATCGGCCACAGCAACCGTTGTAGAGAAGCCTTTTTATGACCCAAAGAAGAAAATCACTACCAAAAGTTAGAAATCGCGCTGCAAAGCATAAACCGAAATGAGCCACGCTCTGGAGAAAATAGGGGTTGGCGGCGGATGCCACTGGTGCACAGAAGCTGTATTTGAGTCTTTGCGTGGCGTCGCTCAAGTACAACAAGGATTTATTCAATCACTACCACCCAACGAGAGCTTCTCCGAAGCCGTAGTACTTCACTACAACAGCGAACAAATAACATTAAAAATATTGATCGAAGCACATTTACGCACCCATGCAAGTACTTCAGAACATTCCATGCGAAGTAAATATCGAAGTGCCATCTATGCTTTTGATCAGCATCAGATTGACAGCAGCACAGACATACTGAATGCATTACAAGAAGAGTTCGATAAACCGCTAATAACCCGGGTATTGCAGTTTGTTGAATTCAAAGCGTCAGATGAACGTTTTCGTAACTATTACGCGACTGATCCTTCACGTCCTTTTTGCACCACGTACATAGACCCCAAACTTGCTTTACTGAGAAAGCGCTTTAGCGGCTACAGTAACTGACTAGCATTGCCTGAAATAATGCACCGCCGCTGTAACCACAGCGGCGACACCGGGCAGAGAAGAAAACCTAGTGGGCAACGCAGCTATGGCGGCTGTGGCTATGAAAGGTTTGTTACCGAACTTCCCGCACAGCCTGCTAGCGAGTGCGCGACGCTATAGGAGAAAGACCTGAGGTTAATTCAACTAATGATAACAATTCACTCCGATACCCATGCGGATCATCGCCACGAGCATCTCGCATCGCTTTCAATACGTCGTCATAACCAAAGTCCTCTGTATACTTTCCACCACCGAGCATCTGACCATATGCCGCTACTGCACTGGCAAAACGGAAATCAGTGCTTGCTGCGTCATAGGTTGCAACAAGGGATTCAGTCAGCACGGGCTCCGCCATCTCTGTACTTGCTTTTTCACCCGGTAGTTTGTAACGCAGTTTAACGAATGCCAATTCTTCTGCGTTGAGCGATTGGATATTCAGTTGAACTTCACTTCCGTATCTTAATTCTTCAAGCCTTTTGCTATCAGAATCGGCCAGCGTCAGCTCATAAAGCGCCGTTACTGTATGCCCGGCTCCAATATCACCGGCATCTACCTTATCGTTAGTGAAGTCTTCACGATTCAGGGCGCGATTTTCATAACCAATCAATCGATATTCCGCGACCACAGCAGGATTAAACTCAACTTGTATTTTCACATCACTGGCGATGGTCAACAGCGTTGACTGCGCTTCTTTTACCAGCACCTTATGTGCTTCCTTAAGATTATCTATATAACTGGCGTTGCCATTACCTACATCCGCCAGTTGCTCCATCAATGAATAGTTGTAGTTGCCCGTTCCAAACCCCAGTGTGGTCAATGCAACACCGGACTTTCGTTTTTCTTCGATCAGATCTTTCAGTGCATCAATACTCACCGTGCCGACATTCATATCACCGTCACTGGCAATTAATACGCGGTTGATGCCGTCCTCAACTAAATGCTGCTCTGCTACCTGATAGGCAAGCTGGATACCTGCACTACCGTGTGTGCTGCCACCAGCTTCGAGCTGATCTATAGCTGCGTTTATTTTGGCTTTTTCATTGGCAGGTGTTGACTCCAGCGCAACCCCTGCAGCGCCGGCGTAGACTACCAATGCTATTCGATCATTCTCATCCAGATTCTTTACCAACATTTTTAGTGATTTTTTCACAAGCGGTAGTTTATTGGTACTTTGCATACTGCCCGATACATCAACCAGGAACACCAGATTGGCAGCTTTGCGCTCTGACGCTTGTGGTTCATAGCCCTTTAAACCAATTTGCAATAACTTACGCTCAGCGTTCCACGGCGCAGGCGCGAGTTCGGTGGTGACAGAAAAAGGCTGCTTTGTGCTGTCCGGCACTTCATAGCCGTAGGAAAAGTAGTTGATCATCTCCTCAACACGAACAGCGTCGTGCGGTGGCAGACGCCCCTCACTCACCAGCATACGTCGCACATTGGAGTAACTCGCAGTATCAACGTCAATACTGAAGGTCGATACAGGATCTGCCGCAACTTGCTTGACCGGTTTCTGCTCATTCGGCAGATAGTTTTCTCTATCGACCGCAGGCAACGCCTGGGGAGGAATTATCGATCGCTGAACCATTTCGGCAGTCGCTGAGATACCGATAGTTTTCTGTTGTCGCGGCGTAGACGGACCGGGAGGCATAACCAGATCACCGGCTGCTGCGTGCTCACGCTCTGCGCTGGAAGAATCTTCATCACTTAATTCCGGCATCAACACCACGTTAGCGTTTTTATCAGGCTCGGAGTCGCGTTGATTGTCGGCTTGACGCTGTGTGCAGGCACTAATTGAGGCGGTCAGCAAAGTACAGATAAAAAAAGTGTGAATGGGTCTCATCTTCGAATTGCTCGCTGTGTGGTTGATGTCTATTGGCTTAATCGCAGCGCAGACAATAAAGGGGTTAATGGTGGATAATAATTTTTGAAAAAGTCGCCACAGACACAAAAAAAAACGATACCACAGAGAGGTCTGCTGCACAGAACACACGCCGGATATACTGCGTATACAACACCTGTCTTGGTGAACCGAAGCTGAATTTCTCCACCCGACTGGAACAGACAACAATTGGCGAGGTGCGGCTATGAGTGATGAGGAATACGGAGCCCGGAGCCTATGGGGAGACTACGCGGGACAGCGCATGACGAACTGGGCTTTTCCATTCACTTCGAGCCGAGTTTGCGTATAGCAGTTTCGACGAGCCGGGCCTGACCGACTCGCTTACGCGTCGGGTTTCTATGCTAGGCGTAGTCCATCTCGTCATCACCTTATAAGCACAAGCAATTCAATAGGCATCAATTTCCAGCTACCTCTATTCTTCGGAAACAGCCAGTATAAAATCTGCACATCGATCGGCAATCATCATAGTAGGTGCATTGGTATTTCCGGATACCAATGCAGGCATAACCGAGCAATCTGCAACACGTAGATTATCTACTCCCCTTACCCGCAATTCAGGATCGACCACAGAAGTTTCAGCCCCTCCCATCGCACAGGTACCGGCGGGATGAAAAATCGTTCTTGCCTGCTTGCGAATAGCGTCATCCAAAGTATTTGAACCTTTGACAGTACTAACATTTGACCCCGGCCATATTTCATCCCCTACCAAATCTGATAGCGGCGGCTGGTTAAAAATGTCTTGTGCAAGGCGCACACCACGGCGCAAGGTATCGAAATCGGCTTCACTGTCGAGAGCATGAGATTCAAACAACGGCGCATCAGACGGATTACCCGATCTAAGCCCTAGTCTGCTGCGAGATTCGGGGCGCATGGTCATTGGATGCACCTGCACTGCATGACACTCCATCGGAGGCCGACCCGGTGCACCGGGTGCGAAAGGCGCAAAGTTAAATTGAACGTCTGCCCGACCACACGCAGAAGTATCAACACAGGCACCAGCATCAAGTAGATTTGAATTGAGTAAGCCGCTACCAGTAGCAAAGTAACTGATGCCATGCTTTAACGCCTGCATACCTCTGTCAGCACCATAAAGACCTTTCACGCCTTTAAGCTCTCTTGTCACCGGCGTGCCGACATGATCTTGATAATTACTACCCACCAATGGCGATTCATGCACAGGTGCTATGCCATGTTTTATCAATTGCTCACGTGGGCCAATGCCGGAAAGTAGCAATAGCTTCGGACTTTGAAAACTACCTGCAGTGAGAATAATTTCTGATCTTGCGTGAATGAGAAGATCAGATCCATCGCCACTTTTAGCTTCCAGCGCTACGGCACGCTTGTTTTTAAATTGAATCCGTTGAGCTTGCACATTGGTTTGTAGCGTCAAATTATCTCGGTAGAGCTCTGGCTTAAGAAAGCAATGTGCAGATGATTGTCGCTGACCATCCAAAGCCGTCACCTGGTACCAACCCGCACCTTGTTGTACCGCCCCGTTAAAATCATCAGTCCCAGGAATACCACTATTTATAGCCGCCTCAATGACCGCTTTGGAAACAGGATGGGGAGGCACCGGATCAGCCACGCAAAGCTTGCCGCCGTTGCCATGGAACGGGCTGCTCAATCGTTGGTTATTTTCCTGCCTGATGAAAACCGGCAATACATCTTTGTATGCCCAGCCATCACATCCTTGCACAGTTGCCCAGTCATTGTAGTCCTGCTGCTGACCGCGCATGTAAATCATACCATTCACGGAAGAACCACCACCCAACACCCGCCCTTGAGGTACAGGGTAAATAGCACCATCCAGTGATGGATCTTCTTCAGAGAGGATTGCCTCAGCATCCTGGCTTTGCAACGCTTTAAAGAAGGTCGCCGGAACATGTATCCAACGATTGGTATCTGCACGCCCCCGCTCTATAAGCACCACACTCTTGCCACCATCTGCTGCCAGTCGTGCAGCCAGTACACAACCTGCGGCACCGCCTCCTACTACAATATAATCAAAGGTTGATTCAATCATCGGCATTCATCGAATAGTGCTTTGCAAAAGGGAAATCAGAGCCATTTGCCTTTAGTCCCCCTTCCATATCTACATTAAACCGCTGCAGTTGCTCTTTGTTAAAAAAAGTTGCGCCGTCACCGCTCTTGCCTTTGCGAATAATCGACCCGTTGCTACTGGTCCACATTGATTGAACAGCAGGAAAGAAGCGATGGTTGATCGCTTTCATTTCACTAAATGATGTTTTTTTTGCCACTTTGGCAATGGCCGCTTCTGAAAGTTGAATTTCCAGAAAGTCCGCTATTGTTCTCACGGTATCGATCGGGTTCTGCTTAATAGATTCAAACTGTAAGAATAAAACATTGGGCTTGTCACGCAGTGCATACCATGATGCAGTAAAAACATCCCATCGTCCGAATGGCGCTTCATCAGAGGCCATATGCTCAAGCCATATTGACGCCGGAGGTGTAGTGGGACCAAAAATCGCTGATCGAAAAAAATAGTAACCTGACGCCGCACAGTCTTTTGGGTCGCGAGTGACTGCAATGTATTTAGCCTTTTCGTTAACCGGCACTTTAGTTGCCGGCAGGTGCGTTTTAATCACACGCCGCCCGGTACGGGATTGATAAGCCGACTGATCAAACAGGTTCATCCAGAACTTTGGCTGCGCCGCATCCGGCCACGGCATGACATCTTGAATATGATCGAACTCACCTTCACCAAGCTCACTAATCTGGTAACACATGTGCATGATCCAGTTGGTTCCCGCCTTAAAGTAAGCCGCCGTGATGATATCATTGGCACAGGGCGCATAACCATCAAACGCCGTATCTGCATGCTGATTCATTCTTGCAGCCACCCGCTGTAAGCGTTGTTTATACACCGGGCGCTTAAGTGCATGGTGGCTAAACTTCAGAACCCACTCAACCGGTAGCCGTCCCAGCGGCGCGAGCCAACGCCGCTTTGCAGCCATTTGATCACTCACCTGCCGACGCAGTGCCTGTGCGCTCTGAACACTCCATGCGGCAGATTGTGGTTGTTCGTTATGCGTTGTCTGTGAATCACTCATTTGTTAGCTCACACTCACCGCAACTCTAAAACCCAAATTCCCGGTAGATACACTGGCCTGCAAAGCTTGCCTTGAAGAGGTTCGATAACGCAGGCAATAAGACTCATGGCATAGGTAAGAACCACCTTTCGCAACAAACTGGTTTCCATTCAGCGGCCCTTTGGGATTTTTTGTCTCTCTTGGTGAGTGCATATGAGTGAACTTATCAGCCACCCATTCCCACACGTTACCGGTCATGTTAAATAAACCGTAGGCGTTAGAGGCATATTCATTTACTGGCGCTGTACCCAGATATCCGTCGCTCAGTGCATTTGAATTAGGAAAATTCCCCTGCCAACTATTGCACCGATGCCTGCCATCCGGGACAAGCTCATCACCCCACGGGTAAGGTTGCGATATTAGTCCACCTCTTGCTGCAAATTCCCATTCCGCTTCCGTCGCTAACCGCGCGCCAGACCATCGACAATACTGCAAGGCATCGTCACGCGTAATGTGCACCACCGGGTGATCCCATCGATCATCAAGTGAACTGCCTGGTCCTTCCGGTGATTTCCAGCATGCACTAATCACCTCACGCCACCACGGGGCAAGCGCAGATGCGGTGGTTGCACGAGGATCTTCCAGCAATAAGTGAAAAACAAACGAAGATCCGACACGTTCAGCAACGGTTTTATAGTGGGTAGCATCTACAAAGCGTTGAAACTCCCGATTGCTAACAGCTGTTGTCGCCAGTGCAAATTTATCAATCCATACCGACCGAACCGGACCTTCTCCATCTTGCGGATGAGGCGATTCAGCACACCCCATTTCAAACCAACTGCCACCAAGACAAACCGTCTCTATCGCCTTGCGATCTAACGAATCAGAAGCTGACACACTAAGCTGCTTACCGGCAGCCGATGGCAAGCGGTTGTGTCGATCAGGAATACAGCACGCTTTAGAGGAATCGCTTTTGATCACAATGGTGGAAGCGTGTGCGCCTTGTTATTCATACTCATATACCGGCGCCCACTGATCACCCCACGCATCTCTCCAAAACGACTGTCGCATAGAGTTTTGAATAGGTGCTCCACCCGTCCATAAATCGGCCTCTGCTCGAACATGCTGGCGGAAGAATTCAGTCAACATGGAATTAAGCTCTGCTTCTACGCCTGCGTGATCCTCGCTACCCGACAAATTGCTGGTTTCTTGCGGATCATTTTCCACATCGTACAGTTCATCGCCAATGCCCTGATTTGTCGGACCGTCAAAGCGTTTAAAAAATGCCCACTTCGGCGTTCTGACAACGCGAGTTTCCTCCTGCTCAGAGTAAACCGCATCATCACCCCAATCCACTGGCGTATCACCCTTTAATACTGGCATCAAATTCCGACTGGGCACAACGTGTGTACTTTCAGGAACTGCGACTCCTGTGTGATCAAGAATCGTGGAGTACAAATCCATGTTCGATACCATCAGATTCGATTCGCTGCCCGCTGGCACCAAACCTTTTTGCCTGGCAATCAATGGAATTGAGTGCGCTGCATGATGAAGATTGGATGGAAAGCTTGAACCTCCATGCCCCCAGAAACCATGTTGCCCGACAGATAAACCATGATCAGTGGTAAATATAAGTAGGGTATTTTCTTCTATACCAAGCGATTCAAGAGACTTCATGATCTCACCCACACCATCATCCACCATGGAAACCTGCGAGTAATAATTGCGCAGTGTTGCAAGATCATTCGGTGCACGCATCAACATGGAAAAATCCAGATCGGTAGTGGAGCCGGCCTGATTCATTAAAAAACCGTCGACCGCTTTTTTACTCAGAGCCTGGCGCGGAACAGAATCCATAGGGCAGTCTGCATAACGTTTGGTGTGGCGATTTTCATCAGTCTCTTTGGTCGCGGGCCAGTGGCCATAGGGTGCCGGGTACGGTAGGAACAGAAAAAACGGATTATCTGCTGCCACCTGATCAACCATAAATTCCTTTGCTTTATCGGTAAAAAAATCAACTGAATGACCCGGCTGTTCATATACCTTGCCATTGTCGAAAATCTTATTGCGATAAAAGCTACGCACGTGACCATCTTCAAGCGTTACCCAGTGATCAAACCCTTCAGCAGGGGATGTCGGTTCCCCAAGGTGGTACTTACCCACCAATGCAGTTTTATAACCGTCGCTCTGCAATAGACCAGGCAGGGTTTGCATTCCGTTTAATGCGTGCCATCCCGATGGCCATTCATGCATATTTCTGTCATCAATCCATGAGTGCACGCCGTGTTGCGAGGGCAGCTTACCTGTTAGCACTGATGCTCTGCACGGTGAACAGAATGCATTGGGGCAATAGGAGTTGTTAAACTTTACCCCCTGACTCGCAAGGCGATCGAGATTGGGAGTATAGACCTCTGTATTACCATAACAGGCAAGAGTTGAAGCCTGTTGATTGTCAGTAAAGATCAGTACTACATTGGGTTTGTTTTTCACTATGTTGTCCGTATTAATCCTTCAACCCCATATAGGCACATACCGCTTCCTTTAAACCACGGCGTAGCGAAGAATCTTTGGTGGTAAAAACATGATAGTCATTTACAAGGTCATTCTGCAACGCACCTACAATAAGCTGAAAGCAAAAGCGGCAGCGGATATCAGTGTCGGTACGTTCAGAAGATGTATCTGCAAGACCCTCTTGTAAGATCGATACAATCTTTAAAGCAGAACCACGCATTGGAGCCCAAGGGTCATCTGGTTCGAGTATAAGCACCAACGATTCCCGCAGCACACCACGAAATCGACTGGTAAAAATATCGACCATCAGGTCTACCAGCAGATGCAAAATTTCCTTCGAGCCGACACCTTGTAGTGAATCAACACTAAAACGGACCAATGCTTCTTGCTCCAAAGACTCAATAGTAAACCCTCGAACTGCCCTGAAGTAGGCGTCTTTATCTTGAAAGCGAGTGTAGAAAGCACCGACTGAGTTGCCACTTCTCTGGCAAAGTGCAGCGACAGTCAGGTCTTTAAGGCGTATTTCATTCAGCGCTTCAACACCGACATTAATAAAACTGTCTCTGATGCGCACACTACGCTTTTGCCGGGCCTCAAACACACCGGGAATATCACCACTTAAGGTGACAACCGCTGAGTGCTCAGTTTTTAAGGCAACCATTTTCGGCATACGCCAGAGATCCCGCTAATGTGTTCAGATTCAAATAAGAATACAGATTCTTTTTTATTGACACAAATGCAACTCAAAACGTATTCTCGAATATCGACGATTTATTGAAAAGTTACTTCAGTACATGCAGCCGTCGGCAAGGCGGCACAACGGAGGCTAATCATGAAAAGACGTATTCTTCTTTCGACAGCGATTTCCGCTTTGGTTCTAGGCGCTACCATATCCGGTCAAGCGCTCGCTGATACCACTAAATTACGCGTGGCAAATTGGCTCCCCCCTGTTCATCACATGACTTCCACGCTAAGGGCATGGGCTGATGAACTTGAAAAAGCATCAGGCGGTGACCTGGAAGTCGAAATCATGACGGCACCTCTTGCCAAACCCAACGGCCAATACGATCTTGCAAAAAACGGCATTGTAGATATCGCTTATTCGGTAGCTGCCTATCACCCGAAACGTTTCTGGAAGCTGATGGCAGTAGAAACTCCGTTCGCAGCACCCACTGCAGAAAAGGCCGGGGTAGCTGCCTGGCAGTGGTATGAGAAGCATGGCTTTATGGCTGAAGATACCAGTGACACAAAACTGCTGGCACTGTTCGCACATGCACCGCACTTGTATCACAGCACGAAACCGTTAACTTCATTGGCAGATTTTAAAGACAAGAAAATTCGTGTCGGTGGCAATGGCGTTAAGATCGCCGAAATGGTGGGTGCTGTTCCGGTTAGCATGCCTCCCGGTCAAACCAATGAAGCAATGTCTAAAGGCACTATTGATGTATCGCAGTTTCCGTGGGAGTCAGTAAAAGGATTCAGACTGGCAGATGTCTCATCACACCACCTGGTAATTCCCGGCGGCACTTATGCCGGTATCTTCTATATGACCATGAGCCCTAAAACATGGAAGAGGCTTTCAGACAATCAAAAAGCCGCTGTTACCAAGGTATCCGGTGAATGGGGCTCTCGTTTTATTTCTCAAAAGTGGGATGCCGTTGAACAGTCTGGTATTGATGCCGCTACTGCGGCCGGCAACACGATAACTACGCTGTCTGATGCAGACGTTGCCAAGCTCAAGGAGTTGATCCAGCCAATCACAGACGAATGGGTTGCCAAAGCCGATAAAGCAGGTCTTGACGGCCAATCACTACTGGAAGATTACTACTCTACTGTTTCTGGTGTTAAATAGCGGTTGTCGGTGAAGACACACGAAAACTTAACTACTGTGCGGCAATTGATCACCGCAGTTACCCACCGGGCCGCCAGCGTACTCGGCTGGGTGGCTTCGGCCACGCTAATCGCCATCATGGCAACCACCTTTGTTGATGTTATCGGCCGAACGTTTTTCGGCCGTGCGCTTATCGGTACAGTTGAAAGTATTGAGTTACTGATGGGCATTCTGGTATTCAGCGGACTGGCGCTGACAGAAGTACATCGCAAGCATATTGTTGTAGAAACTTTTCAATCACTGTTTCCGCGGCCTATCAAACGACTGTCAGTGATTATCAACCTGCTATTGGCTGTGTTAGTAACTGCACTGCTTGCGCGGCAATTGATATTCAAAACGATAGAAATTCTGCAAGAACAGGAACACACTCAAATACTCGAAATTCCCTATTGGCCAACAGCCATTGTTATGTCTGTGGGCATTGTGCTTTTCCTGTTGGTATTAGCACTGCGACTAATCGAAGCCATTATTAACCCGCGCTCGGAAGAGGATACAACGAGCAGCACCTCCTGATGGCGATCGAACTACTTGTTCCACTGGTATTCGGCCTGCTGTTTTTTCTACTGATACTGGGTGCACATCTCGGGCTCGCTATGTCAGCTGTCGCCATCTTCGGTACCACCATGATCATCGGCATGGACGGCGCACTGTCACTGGCCGGCTTGTCAGTATACGAGTCTGCACAAAGTTTTGATTTAAGTGTTATCCCGCTGTTCGTACTGATGGGCACGTTTGCATCAAAGTCGGGAATATCATCAGATCTGTTTGCTGCCTTTAATACCTGGTTGCATCGTCGCAAGGGCGGTTTAGCGCATGCAAGTATCGCTGCCTGTGCAGCATTTGGGGCTGTGTGCGGGTCATCACTTGCCACTGCCGCCACTATGGGTCAAGTGGCACTACCGGAAATGCGGCGCTTTGGTTATAGCGGAAAGTTAGCCACTGGTAGCATCGCCGCCGGCGGCACAATAGGCATTCTGATCCCGCCCAGTGTGATCATGCTTATCTATGGAATACTCACAGAAACCAGTATTGGTGATCTGTTTCTGGCAGGTATTGTTCCCGGCATCCTGCTGACGGTGTTCTTTATGATCACCGTAGTTATCGTCACGCGCCTTGATCCGAGTTCAGCACCAGTCATCACCGACCCCATTAGCAATAAAACCGGAAGCTCTGCAATCTCAAAAGTATGGCCCACATTATTGCTGTTCTTTTTAGTTATCGGTGGAATCTATAGCGGTGTATTCACGCCCACTGAAGCTGCTGGCTTTGGTGCAGTAGGCGCTCTACTGATAGGCGCACTGATGGGCCGACTCAACTGGCGAAAGGTGGGTGAATCTCTGATGGACACTGTACAAACCACTTCGATGATATTCCTGATTCTGATTGGCGCTATTTTATTCTCTGCCTTTCTGTCACTGAGTGGCACACCGGCACTCATGGGGAGTTGGGTGGTCGGATTGGCATTCTCGCCACTGATGACCATCGCACTGATAGTGCTGATCTACATTCTGCTTGGTGCTTTTCTCGACACCATGGCAATGATCATTCTGTCGGTCCCGATATTTTTTCCTATTGTGATGGATATGGGCTTCGATCCAGTATGGTTTGGTGTGCTCGTCGTGCTGGTTGTAGAGCTGGCACTCATCACCCCACCGATGGGGATTAACGTATTCGTGATAAAAGGGCTATCAAAAGACGTTCCACTATCGCAGGTGTTTATCGGTGTGCTGCCGTTTTGTATTGCACTGCTGGCAATGATTGTACTGGTGATAGCGGTGCCGGAGCTGGTGACTTTTCTGCCGGAGCTATCGTCTTAGCGCTGCGGTTGTAGTACGAAGTAGTAGAGCTACGAATGGCTGGGAGTGTCTTTTGCGCACTAGCGGGTTTGGTGTGGTGCTCTCTTCGCCCTGGCGTCGGGTTTCCGTGAACGTCTATCCCGATTCGGTAGTTTCATTTTGGGTATCGTGCAACACATTTTCATCGCTTCTGCAGCAATAGAATTAGGTGATAGTCCTCTATATTTACCTTCAACATAAGAATGCCTTCTTCATGACTTCACCGCGACGGTACGTGGTCTATAAATGTTGTTGAAGTGCTAGTCTGGCAATGAAGTCGCAGTATCAGTCTCGTTTTTCGCTCTCAATAAACATCGTTTCGTAGGAGAAAACGCATGTCAGAAGCTAAGAAAATGAGCTTGACCGTCAAGGTCTTGCTAGGTCTTGTGCTAGGCCTGATAACAGGTGTTCTGATCAACACCTTCCTCGCAGGAAATGCGTTCGTCGATACCTGGCTGACCAATGGCGTGTTCCATATGGTCGGCAAAATGTTTGTCAACGCACTAAAGATGCTGGTTGTACCGCTTGTCACCTTCTCGCTAATCTGCGGTGTCTGTGGCATTGGTGATATCAAAGCGCTTGGCCGCATCGGTACAAAATCATTTGGCCTGTATGTACTCACCACAGCGATAGCCATTAGTACTGCGATCTTACTGGCTACAATAATCGGCCCCGGTAAGGGCTTCAAGATGGACACCGTTGAGACGAAAGATGTTGTTGCAAAAGAAGCACCTCCCGTCACTCAAGTGTTTATCGATATTATCCCGAGCAATCCGATCAAGGCGTTTGCCGAAGGTGAGATGCTAAGCATCATCTTCTACGCGATCATGTTCGGTGTCAGCATTTTGCTTGTTGGCGCAAGGGCCAGACCGATAGTAGATGCAGCAGAGATGCTCAATGAGGTGGCCATGAAAATGGTCACGTTGGTGATGAGCATTGCGCATATCGGGGTGTTCTGCCTGATTGCAAAAACTTTTGCGCAACAAGGCATAGGCTTATTACTTCCGATGGCCAGTTACTTCTTTACGGTCGTCGGCGCACTCGCCATACATTTGTTTGTCACACTACTCGCCTTGTTATTTGTCTTCACAAGACTGAGCCCGATGACCTTCATGAAGAAAATGCGTAACGCACAAGCGTTCGCTTTCTCTACTGCAAGCTCAAGTGCAACCCTACCCATCACTCTGCGATCAGTATCAGAGCGTCTTGGTGTCAACAACTCTGTGGCATCTTTCACAGTACCGCTGGGTGCAACCATTAATATGGATGGAACTGCAATCATGCAAGGTGTTGCGACCGTGTTTATCGCCAACGTGTACGGCATAGAACTT
This sequence comes from uncultured Granulosicoccaceae bacterium, assembly GCA_938041955.1. Taxonomy (GTDB): domain Bacteria; phylum Pseudomonadota; class Gammaproteobacteria; order Granulosicoccales; family Granulosicoccaceae. The sequence goes on from CALISD010000088.1 coordinate 26,029, forward strand.
GGCCTGGGCGGTTATCTTACGGTTATCGGCATGTCGGTACTCGCCTCTATCGGCACCGCTGGTGTACCAGGTGTCGGTTTAATTATGCTCGCTATGGTGCTAAACCAGGTTGGGCTGCCACTGGAAGGCATCGGTATCATCATGGGCGTGGACCGCTTGCTCGACATGTGTCGAACGGCGGTTAACATCACTGGTGATGCAATGGTTTCTACGGTAGTTGCGAAGGGCGAAAACAAAATAGACTACGACGTATACCGTGATCCCGAAGCAGGCGTGCTTGACGCTGATGACATTCATATTACGGACGCCGAAAAACTGGCTCACGCAAGTTAACTACTAAGTTCACTTGCAATAGCTCAAATAGGGACAGAATATGTCTGTCCCTTATTCATCAACCTAATATGAGCACCGCCTGAATCGGTTTTTAACAACTGGCACGCCTTATTGCGTACAGGCATTAAAACCAGTAACGAATTTACATAAATCTGGCTGCCATCGGAGGGCCGCATTATGTGTTTGCTCTTCCAATCTAATTGCTAGCTCCGTGAACCTGTTTACACGGCTGACCTTCCTTGCGGTGTTTGCTGCCGTTACTGGCGCTCTCGCCTCCTTAGCCGCTATCGGTTTTATCTCTCTGGTTGGCTACCTCAACAACCTACTACTGATCTCTTCGCGTAGCCGTCTGATGTTCGGTGATGGCATACTTCTTAGCGTTGTCACAGTAGCTGTCCCTGCTCTCGGCGGGCTTTTTGTTGGACTACTGTGGACACAGGTAAAAGAGCAACGCCCGCTTGGTCCTGCGGATGCCATTCTCTCAGCACAGACCATGAGCGGTAAATTACCTGTTAAAAGCACTTTGCTTGCATCAATAGGTAGCGTAGTTTCACTTGGTTGCGGTGCTTCTGTCGGCCAATATGGTCCACTGGTGCTAATGGGCTCTGCGATTGGCTCGCTGCTTGGCAGCCATAAAACAGGCGCGAAGAACATGGGCGTTGTTGGTATAGGCTGTGGCGCCGCCGCTGCTATTGCCACGGCGTTTAACGCACCCATTGCAGGGCTTGTCTTTGCACATGAGGTGATACTGCGACACTACTCCATCAGAGCATTCGCACCCGTCACAGTAGCGGCAACAGTCGGCTATGTAATGGCGAACTTTGTGTTCCATCAACAGCCCTTGTTTCATATCAACCCTGTGGCATTGCAACACCCACTCGAATATCTTGGCTTTGTTGTCATTGGAGTCACCGGCGCACTAATAGCAATTGCATTTATGAACGCCGTTCTATTTTCCGCAAAAACCGCAACAAAGCTTCCAATTCCAGCGTATTGCCGCCCCATGCTTGCCGGCGCTATTCTAGGCCTGGTAGCACTTTGGCAACCGGAAATCTTAGGCATTGGTAGTGAGCTATTGCGTTTTTCAACAATTGAGGGAGCATTCGTATCATATGAACTGACGATTTTAATCACACTGAAAATTCTACTGACAGCGCTCTGCATAGGCTTCGGATTTGCTGGCGGTGTATTCAGCCCGGCACTGTTGATCGGTGCGATGTTTGGCGCTTTTTTTGGCGGCGTACTGGATTTGTTTTTAGATGCCAGCCGCTCCGCAATAAGCCTGTACGCCGTATGTGGCATGGTGGCCGTCACCAGCCCAGTCATCGGCGCTCCTTTGACCACTATATTAATAGTGTTTGAGCTGACCAGAAATTATGATCTGGCACTGGCCTGCATGGTCAGCGTTGTATTTGCAAACCTTGTGGGCTACCGATTGTTTGGCCGTTCCCTGTTTGATGTACAACTCGCAGCGCGTGGAACAGACTTAAGTATGGGACGCGACAAGGCAATACTCGATCACATCTCGCTAACACAATATGTATCGCAAACGTACAGCCGGCTCAATGCTAAGGATACCGTGCAAGCCGTCATGAATGAACTCGTCGCAAGCGACCGCACCGAGGCGTATATCGTCGGAGAGAATGGCGAGTACATTGGCACTATTACCAGCATAGATATCATCAAGCTAACACACCTTGGTTCGCTACAGAATCTACCGGCCTCTGACGTCGCACGACACGAAGCACTGGTGATGGACACCAACACCTCCATCTGGCAGGCGATGCATCAGCTGGAAGGATTTTCCGGTGAAAGTATTCCAGTTATTGACCGTGCTAACTATAAGCTAGCCGGCGTAGTCTACGAGGCAGCACTTGTTAAAGCCTACCTTGATGCAGAGCAGTCCGTCAGGGAGGAAGAACATGCGACGAGCTAGTCAAACAACCTACGCACTGCTTGCATACCTTGTGTTGATACCACCAGCCGACGCAACAACGTTGACGATAGTGTCATGGGGTGGCGCATATGAGGCAAGTCAAAACGAAGCGTACTTCAAACCCTTTACCAGCAAAACAGGAACATCTATAAAAACACTGACATACAACGGCGGCATTGACCAACTACGCAAACAAGTTGAATCAAATAATGTTGAATGGGATCTAATTGATCTTGTCGTTGCTGACAATATCGAAGCTTGCGAGTCTGGCCTGCTGCAGGCCATCGATCATACGTTATTACCCCCATCACCAGACGGCATTCCCGCATCAGAAGATTTTCTACCAGATACACTGACACCCTGCGGCGTCGGGCAAGTCGTCTCTGCTACTGTTTTGGCTTTTAACGATGCCGCGTTCCCGGGCACTAAACCATCGTCAATTCGAGATCTGTTTAACACTCAACAATTCCCGGGGAAACGCGGACTGCAAAAGAAACCGATTGCTGTTTTGGAATGGGCGTTGTTATCTTATGGTGTTCCCATCAAAGACATCTACGCCCTACTCAGTACAGAGAGAGGATTGCGATTGGCCTTTGCAAAACTGGATCAGATAAAACCGCACATTATCTGGTGGGAAAACGGTGATGAACCCGCTCAACTATTGGCTGACAAAAAAGTGGTCATGAGCTCTGGTTACAATGGCAGGTTCTTTAGCACAGCAATTAACCAGCAGCTACCGATCGAGATTATCTGGCAAGGCCAGTTATTAAACTACAGCACCTGGGGCATTCCGGTCGGAGCACCCAACCCGCTTAAAGCAAAAGAATTCATACACTTTGCAACAGATACCCAACGGCTGGCGGACCAGGCAAGTCACATAGCCTACGGGCCCGTGCGACGCTCTTCTGCAAGGCAAGTGCGCAAGCACTTAGCCAGCGGTACCGATATACGACCGCACCTGCCAACTTATGAGCCGCACCTTAAATATGCCATCAAGAAAGATCATCAATGGTATGCACGCACTCAGAGTCGGATAAACAATCGCTTCACTCAGTGGTTGGCCGAACCATAGGAAAAGCTTCCAAAGCTAGACTTTATTACAGCGTAGCACCATCAGATCAATCGCTGCGCTAGCAACATTCAATGGATGCTAGCGACACGATAACATCACTTATGGTTTTTTCGGCGTCTCATAAGGCACTTCTTTTTGGAACTCTTTCCAAATGGTTTCATACCCGACAAAGCCTTTCTCATTAGCCTGCATCTGACGGGTTTTGACATACTTGGTCTGACCATCCGGAACTACGGGTCGTTCTTTTTTTGGCTCGCTCATGGAAATATCCTCTTTTGTCTATACAGCTTATTATAAATGAATTTTCAAACTTCGTTGCTCACACCTGCAAGGAAGCTACTAGTCCCTTAGCCTCTTGCATGCGTTCTTGCGATTTTGCGTGGTAGACCGGGTAGTCAGTGCCTTCGAACAGATGGCAAAGCTTATCAAATTCGACGACTGATGCCTCTGCCATATCCAGAAAATCAGACTCACGAGCCAGCGCCACCATGGCCGATGCGCGGTTGGCCGAAACCATGGCGTGAACCAGTGGCAGCGCGTCACTACTGAGCTCTTTCAAGGCCTCGTCATACACCGGGATGGATGCCTCCAGGGAACTGATATCCTCTTCGTGTTCACCAAGGCCCTGCATCGCCGCCGCCAGATTGTTCTGGGCAATGACCCATGCCATCGGACTTTTATCACGACGACGTTCACCCATCGCATTGCGGAATGCCACAACCGATTGCTCCAGCGTTCGGGCACCACGACGCTGAGTACCCAAAAGATAAAGCACGATACCGGAACTGCAGAGACCATCTGACCAGTCTTGCGGTAGCGAATCACGCGGCAGTAAATTCACCGATTGTTTAAATGTTTCCAACGCCTGCTTCAGGAGACTCTTGTCCTCTTCAAGCTGGCCGATTGTCTGCAGCACCAGTGCCAGGTTGTAGGTGGTCTGTGCCCACTCCACCGGCATGCTGTCCTGGGTTCGCAACTCCAGCGCCTGCTCGTAGGACATAGAGGCCTGTTCAAGAAAATGGATGCTGCCGCTGCGTTGACCTATAAAACCCATCACATCACCAATGTTGTGATGAATGGCTGATAGCCCAACTGGATCTTCTTCTCTGGTGGTCATCATCTGCATGCCTTGAAACAGCTCAATTGACTGTTGAAAAACATGCGCCCCCCCCAGTCGCAGCTCCCTTACGTCTGCTGCGTCCTGGAGATCGTGCTGTGAATTGGCCCACTCAATCAAATTCGGCTTGTTCAGCGATAGCTCAAATACTGTGTTATCAAATCGATCAACAGCCTGACCCAGCGCGCCGTATACGGGTGACTCTCGATCAAGCACCGCCAACAGACCACGGCCATTATCCTGATACCTCCACAGAAAAGCGCCCCCAAGCCCCGGAGTTAACAGCGTTTCTGCGTACAGGTGTGGCAAATTTATCTCCGCCAATTAAATCGAAAAATAAAACTAGTGGGAAATCGGTTTCACTTTCTGATCCGCACCGACAATGTCGGCTATGTCCGGCTCAGTGCCTAGCGGCCCGCCATGGGCTAACTCTTCTTCAGTCGCATCACGCACAGTCAGTATCTGCAGCTTAAAAACCACTTCACGACCGCACAGCGGGTTGTTGCCATCAATCGTGACGGAAGTTTCATCAACACGTGTGACGAGAAACGATTTAGTGTTGCCCTGTTCGCTTTCCATCAGCACAGAGGTACCAACGACTCTATATTCTTCCGGTACGTTTTCTATCTTGTCGGTGAAAACCAATGATTCATCACGAGGACCAAATACTTTTCTGCAGTCGATCGGAACTTCAATAACATCCCCCGGTAGCTTGCCTTCTAATTCAGCAGTAACTTCAGGTGCAAGAATCTCGGTGAAGCCATGAACATAGCCAATCGGGAATTCAACCTCTGTCAGAACACTTTTGGTCTTCGTATCGATAACCTGATAAGTCAGCTCTACCAGTTTTCCGTCACCGATCGGATCTTCCATTTCTGTGTCATTCATTTGGGATGTCTCTTAATTCGCTACGTCACCCAGGCTAAAGGCTGGTCAAAGCAATACTAAAATATTGAAGCACCGAAAACTTTGACCACACCTTCAGTGTCGTCTTTTTCGTAACCAAGAACCATTCGTCCCAGCCACTCACCTTCCGTTTTAGTACTGCGCATACGGTATAAAACAGTGACATGCTGATTGCGACGAATCAGACCAAGAAAATCGTAGTTGGTATCAAGGTTCCGGGTCAGTTCACTTTTCGCAAACTGCTTTCCGATTTCAATTTCATTAAGACCAAACAAAAGCTCATAAGAAAAATTTCGAATAAACTTCCCGTACTCCCCTTCATTAGAGAAGCGAATCAGGTCGTCCCACATGGGGTGGGCGACAGCAAGGATTTCTTCGTCAGTCTTGTCGAGTATATTCATAGGTTACTCTGTACCGAGAAAAACGAAAGTTTCCCAGGTGCCGTTAAGATGAGGGTAAGTGCCAACGACGCAATCTTTTTGCCGTTCAAATGCGAGGAAATAAATAACTTAAGGCGCTGCCGATTATCTCGGCAGCTCAAATGCGCAACCTATCAGGCTACAGCTTCTTTCTCTTTATCGACATCAACCAAGTGATAGCAAGGTGCTTTCTCCATAGTGTATTCACCAGTTTCCGGATCGCGTCGGGAAACGGTAAGTACATGCCAGTTTTCATCATCAAGCTTTAAGTGATCACCACGGTAGTAGTAACCGGGCCAGCGAGTTTCTTTTCGGAACAACGTGTGCTGAAGTACCGATTCAGATGTCAATTGACGATGCTTGATTTCCCATGCACGCAGAAGTTCGTGAATATTTTCTGCGGCAAGTTTCTCGAGATCTTCCTCAAGCATTTCCATTTTTTGCAGACCGATGTTCAACAACTTTTCATTGGTCATGTAGCTGACCGTCACGCCACCTGCGTACTCGTCCATCAGCTTCTGCAATCGATCAAGCGCCTGACGCGGGTTGATGTAGTTCGGGTTAACAGAACCTGCAGTGATCTCGTTGCGATAAATCCGATAGGTTTCCATCGGCTTGAAGATCTCTGTTTTGCGACGTTCAATCTGGTCTTCTGAAACGACAATACCTTCTGCCTTGCCATCATCGATATAACGGCATGCGGCTTTCGCAGCCAAACGCCCTTCAGTAAAAGAACCGGAAGAGAAGGCGTGTGGCGTACCACCGACAGCATCACCAGCACCAAACAGACCCTCTACTGTGGTCATACGGTTGTAGCCCCAATAATACTCAGGCGGTGAAAGATCTGACGGGCCGGAACACCAGGCGCCACAACCGGTGGCATGTGAACCCATTACATAGGGCTCAGAAGTGGTGAGTTCCGGATTTTCGTATTTCGGATCGACGTCGGTAGCAGCCCAAAGCACTGCCTGACCTACTGTCATACCTAAAAAGTTGTGCCAACCGATTTCCTCAAGGTGAGGATCCTGGAAGGCCTCCATGGTCACCATGTGGATAGGACCACGACCTGCATTCACCTCTGAGATGAATGCGTGGTTTCGCAGACAAGTCGGGATCGGTCGATGGGTCGCATGCGAGACTTCCGGGTCCAGATATTCTTTACCGACAATCTCTTGCAGTGATGGCCACCACTTTGATTCATATTCTTCACCCATACCGTTTTGGGTATAAGTTTTCAGGTGCAAAAAGTACGCACCGACCGGACCGTAACCGTCCTTAAAACGTGCCAGCACGATACGGTTTTCCATCTGTGTCATCTTTGCACCAGCACCGATCAACAGACCGTAGGCTGAACCCGACGACCAGGGTGCATACCAGACGCGCCCTGCACCTTCACCCACTGAGCGCGGCTTGAAGATATTAGATGCACCACCGGCAGCGACAATCACCGCTTTAGATTTAAAGACATGGTAGTTACCGGTACGCACATTAAAGCCAACGGCACCTGCCACGCGGTTTTCTTTAGCATCATCCATTAACAGGTGGGTAACGCAAATACGGTTGAACACCTGATCAGCAGATTTCTTTGCGGCTTCCGCCACAATTGGCTTATATGACTCACCATGAATCATGATCTGCCAGCGACCTTCACGCAGATAGTTACCGGACTCGGGATCGCGCATCAAAGGCAGACCCCAGTCTTCAAACTGGTGTACGGTCGAATCAACGTGACGCGCCATATCAAAAAGCAAATCTTCACGCACCATACCCATGAGATCAATACGTGCATAACGCACGTGATCTTCAGGGTTATTTTCACCGAAACGCGTACCCATGTAGCAGTTGATCGCGTACAAGCCCTGCGCTACTGCACCGGAACGGTCAATATTCGCTTTTTCGGCAATGATAATTTTTTTATCCTGCCCCCAGTACCTGGCCTCAAAAGCCGCACCGGTACCACCGAGGCCACCACCGCAAACCAGGATGTCGATGTCGTCCTCTATGACTGTTTTGGTCATTAGTAACTCACCCCTTGCTTCATGACGAGACCATTGGTCTTGAGCGTGTGAATATCCCCTTCATCAAAGCGAATATACTTTGGCTCGTTGAACAATAACTCACTGTCGCGTTGTTCCTGCGTAGGTGGCTCCACGTCACGTAGCTGCGGTGTACCCGAACCCCACGGCTTAGTGGTGATGGGTGCCAGCAGGTCAATATCTTTCTCACCGTTGCGGGACTTGATACGCCAGGCAATTGTGCCTTTTTCTTCATCGCGCTTGACACGAACTGAGTGCCCGAGCGGCGCGAAATCAGCGTAGCCGCGAACGTCAATGGCTTGATGAGGGCATGCTTTTACGCAGGAGTAGCACTCCCAGCACATGTTGGGTTCAATGTTGTACGCGCGGCGAGTGACTGTATCGATGTGCATGATATCTGATGGGCAAATATCGACGCAGTGACCACACCCGTCACAACGAGTCATATATACAAAAGTTGGCATTGCAAATTCTCCAGACTATGTTGAAGTCATTTAATTAGAAGTGACGAGGGGCTTCGCGCTTGATGCCGAGACCCATGTTGGGAGGATTGGTACCCATGTACTCAGGGATATCCGGAAACCGTGCCTGCACTGCAGGATCTGAAAGATCGAAATCATCGGGCAAATTCTCTCTTGAACCATCTGCATGGGCAACCTTCTTCTGAAATGCCGCCGCTGGCTTGAAGAACATATGTGCGAACTTGGACCAGTAGACGCTACCGAACAAGACGGTAGAGCTCAGGATGAACAGTGCAAAGAAGAACATTGAAACTGCTCCGCCAACCAGTTGCGAAAACGACCACAACAGGCCAAACGTGGCCATGCTGAGCAGACCAAGAATGAACAGATCACCACGACCGTTGAACTGGTTCCATTTAACTCCTGCCGATGCCACATCAACACGGATAGAAAACCAAAACCAGTAACCACCAATACAAAGCAGGATAGCGCCGAGGTGCCACAGCAGGTTAAGCAGTACCGGGGCATCCGTACCGCCTGTATAAGAAAAGATCAGGATCGCAGAGGTGACCACGAACAAAATAAACCCGTACATGGTGCAAAGGTGCGAGAGTCGACGGCGGCTATTGCAGAATTCAGATGAAGTGAGTACCTCACCTGCCACTGTCTTCACTACCAGACCTGCCTTCTTGGCACTCCCGACTTTACGGCTAGCGCCTTCCTGAGCCTTTTTGGAATTCGCAAAAAAATATTTGGCGCTTTGCTTGTGAACCATATCAAGCACAGTTCCGCCGATGACCAGCAGTATCATCAGGACGACGTAGGCCTTCATCACGCCCGGCGATATGGACATCGCCAGCTCGGCAAATGGGTTGTTTATTAACATAATGCAGAATCCTACAAAGTTGCTGATTGCGTTCGGTCGAGCCTCTGGATACCCGACATTAGAATCTGGACCAGAAGATCAGGGTTTCAGTCGGCTGTCGGTGATTTCATAGCGGCAGGTACGAACCTACCCGGGCTATATTGCTTCGAAAAGCAAAAGCGCCATAAATCATGCACTTGCGCGTTGCAAACCCGGTTGACATTCCAGATGGTAGACACAGATAAGTATAGCTTGATTCGGCTATTTAGCTCAGTACCAGAATACCAGCATGACAGTGGGCCAGTGAACTGATTGCTCGCCGCTATCGGACAAGCTTCATCGCTTTGCCAGTCAGACTGGATATTCGGACTGACACGGCATGCATCGGACTGAATCATATACTTTTTTGAGCCCTGTTAAAATTTCGATTTGGTCTTCCACAGCGCCACCTGCGGCGGAAACAATCTGACATGGCACTGCAATACTTCCACTGTGAGATGTCTTACATAAAAACGAAATGCAAGCCGCAGCACAGATCCACTCACTCAAAATGCCTCGCCGGTGTCCTTTCCGGATGAATAACCAGCATAATGCAGCAAACATGATTTGTATAACTCGCTGTACCAATCTCATCATCCGCAGGATCTATCGCCCTATCGCAGAGGCAGGGCACTACCGTGAAGCAATGGAGCGATCTGGCAGCGTGTGACGAATCGACAAGCGCTTGCTTCAGTGCGTAGCAGCCGATTTAATGCGCTCAATTTTCAGATCAACGCTGACAGGCCTGCGGATGTCATCAAGCACCGGGCAGTGCCGGTTAACAGCCTGCCTCAGACGCTCTATTTCATCATCTGACGCATCGCTCTCAATGGCAATGGTTCCAAATATTTCGCTAAATCCGGCCGGCGTATTTTCATCAAGAGAAAAAAAGCCCTTGGCATCTGATACACCCGTTACCGAGACCGCAACGCTATCAAGAGCAATATCCATCGCATCGGCGTAAAGCCGGTAAGTCACCTCATGGCAAGCCGCCAGCGCTGCCAACACATACTCACTGGGTCGGGGCCCCTGATCGGTGCTTTCCATGTTGGCGGGTTGATCAACAATCACTTCGAAATCTCTTACCTTCACATGGCTGCGAAAAGCCTCTACCAGCTTGCTTTGGGCAGTTACCTGGACACGGGTTTTATCAGGCCTGTTGCGTAGTATTGACTGCTTGTGCTCGAACACTTTTTTGAAATTTGTCATAACACTCCCTTTAATTCCACATCAAGCGACCTTGTCTGGACAAACATCACCTTCCAACTCCAAAAATCCCTATACAAATAAACAGAACCATACTGGCCCCCATAAATGCATAGGCTGTCTTGTTGAGCGAGGCAATACTTTCCTCCGACAACAAACGACGAGAGTGACACCAAGAGGCAAGGATAGAGATGGCACCACCACAAACCGCAAGCGCTATAACCAGCGGACGACCAAATAACCACTCAACCATAACCAAACATTACCGTGACCGTTTTCTCTACCATAACTCTGTTTGTCTAACCCGCTCGTTTGGAATACGCATCCAGAAAATCAGCTGCCGCCTTACTTCCGCCAGAAAAGGATTTCATTGCTTCTTCATGCAACAGCGTCATCACCTCCTTTTTTATCTCATTGGCGCGCGGGTTGTGCACGAGGTCTTCGATCTTGCGTGGTCGTGGTATATCAATATCAATCACCGTCCGCGTACTGGTGGGCAGGTTGGTCATAATAAGCAGGCGGTCAGCCAGAAATATCGCTTCATCGATATCAGTGGTAACAAAGAAATTGGTGTTGCGATCCTCCTCGTAAAGTGTGGCGTAGTATTCCCACATCAATTCTTTTGACATGTTGTCGAGACCACGAAACGGCTCATCTAATATCATGACTTCGGGTTTGTTGATCATGGCTCGAGCCAGTTCAGCCCGACGTTGCATGCCGCCTGACAGCTGGGTGGGATACTTATCTCTGAAAGCTTCCAGACCAACCTTTGCGAGTAGAAATTCTGCCTGCTCCGCGGCTTCTTTTAACCCTTCACCGCGTGCCCTTGGTCCGTACATGATATTGTCATAGGTTGTCATCCACGGAAACAAGGCCGATTCCTGAAACAACACCAGGCGATCTTTACCTGGCCCGACGATCGGCTCACCATTCATAGTGAGTTGTCCGCTATCAGCACTCTCGAAACCCGCTATCAATTGTATGAGTGTGCTTTTTCCACAACCCGAAGGCCCGATCATGACCGTCAGCTTGTTGCTTTCTATGGTGAACGAACAATCTTTAATGACCGTCTTCGCAAACGGTCCTGCGCCATAGGTTTTATTAAGGTTACTTGCCACAATTTCACTGGCTTCCTGAACTCTGGCTCCCGCGCCTGGCACCACTGTGTCTGGAGAATATGTATTCATAATATTGTTATCTTGTTTTTAGCCAAGGGGTAAAAAAACCACCGAGTTGCCGCAATAGTTCGCTACTGAAGTACCCGGCAATGCCGATGCTGATCATGCCGACAATAATCTGCTCGTATGACCCACCCACATATGAACTCCATATAAAGAAGCCAAGGCCACCACCTGCCCCACCCCCTGAGCTACCACCGCCGGAAATCATTTCTGCTGCCACCACCACCTCCCAGGTAATGCCCATGCCAACTGCAGATCCGACCACAATCGAAGGCAGAGTGGCAGGTAAAACAATCCTTCGAAAGATATCCCACTGCGATGCCCCCATCGATTGTGCAGCTTGTAAGTACTGTTTATTAATGGACCTTGCACCGCCGAGAACATTAATAACGATCGTATAAAAAGCGCCAAGAAACGTAACAAATGCAATCGATAATTCCTGGGTTGGCCAGAATATGATTGACGCAGGTACCCACGCTAATGGCGGAATCGGACGCATGATTTCAAAAGTCGGGAAGTAAATACCGTAGAAGGTTTTGTTGACCGCCATAAACAAACCCAACGGAATGCCAATCGCCATGGCGGCCAAAAATCCGCCAAACACACGCAGAAAACTCATGTACCAGCTTTGCCAGTAGCTCGGATCGCCAATCAGCCCTGCCCAGCTTGCCGCCACATCAGTGGGCGGTGGTATCAGCCCAAGATACGGCATGCGAAACCCTAACCATTGTTCGGAACGCGCACCTACCTCCCAGATAAGAATGAATACAGCAATCGCAAATAGTCCACGCAGCGTTGCCCGGCTAAATAGTTTGCCTATAAACCTGCCTTGTTTCATTTTCCGCTTACCCCTCTTTTTCACCGGCGTCGAAAGCCTTCTGCGCCTCTTCATGAACAACGCCTTTTGCCTCAAGCATGATTTCGCGAAATCTGCTTGAGGTCAGCACGCTGTAATCTCGCGGATGAGGTATATCAACGTCGACGATCTTCTTTGGCTTGCAGGGACGAGACGACATAATGATCAGCCGGTGGCCAAGAAAGATGGCCTCTTCCAGGTCATGCGTTATAAAGAAAATAGTCACTTTATTGCGGTAGTAAATTTCCAACAAGGCCTCATGCATTACCGATTTGGTCAGTGAATCAAGCGCCCGGTATGGCTCATCAAACAGTAGGACTTTTGGATCGTTCATCAACGCACGAACAATTTCCACGCGACGACGTAATCCTGAAGACACCTCACCCGGGTAATTGTTTTCAGTGCCACTTAATCCGGCATCCGCCATCATGCTGCGGGCTTTATCGTAGATTTCACTTTTGCTCAGCTTGCCTGCCATCAACGGGCCAAAAGCAATATTTTCAAGGTTCGTTTTCCACGGAAACAAAGCACCGTTCTGGAACACCACTATTCGATCAGAGCCGGGTGTGGCCTCAGGTTTTCCCGGGCCACACAGAAGTTCGCCATCAAGATGTATAGAGCCCGACGTGATGTCATGAAAGCCGGCTATCGCATTCAGCAGCGTTGTCTTACCGCAACCTGACGGGCCGACAATCATGCAGATTTCACCTGCAGGTATATCAATCGAGCAATGATCGACAGCCATTACTGCTGCGCCGTCGGGATCATAGATCTTGACAACATCATCTATACAGATTGCGCCCTTTGTTACTTCAGGAGCAGCTCTGCCCGCCACGTCTGAATCTACCTTTGCAGAGTCATCAGCAACAACCTTTCGATCTAACACCTCGCTCATGCGTTAATCTCCTAAGGCGAGTTCACGCACTCGCCATTGCATTAAATAATCACCTAAGACACGTACCATGGCACTGCTTGCAAAACCGACAATTCCAAGTGTGATCATGCCGATAATGATTTTCGGGTACTCAACCATCATGTACGAGGTATTGATTAGATACCCCAGACCAAATTGACCCGACACCATTTCACCAGCCACCAGTGAAAACCACGCAACGCCTATAGATATCTGCAGCCCGGTAAAAATGTAGGGCATAGCACCCGGTATCACGACATGTCTAAATACCTGCCACCGACTTGCCCCCAGGCAACTGGCGGCACGACTGTACGATTCATCAATCGATTCAACGCCAAGCATGGTGTTAAGTGTTGTGGCAAAAAACGAAGCCAGAAAAGTCAGGAAAACCACCGGAGATTCCGAACCTGCAAAAATAATAATGGCAAGCGGCACCCAGGCAAGGATTGGAATCGGGCGCAACACTTCAAACAGTGGAAAGATAAATTCGCGAAAAGTCTTCGACCAGCCCAGAAACAAACCCAACGGCACACCCAATCCGGTAGCAAGAAGAAACGCATAAGCAATGCGTCGCAAACTGATTCCGATATGCGTGTAGTACTCCGGCGTGTAAACAGACAATCCGTAAATAGGATCTTTGTTAAACCACTCACCAAACACCTCTGTCAGACCGGGCATATCCTCAAAGCGCGGTAACTTCCATACTTCAACCGCCAGATACCAAAAGCCAAGCACAATAGCAAACCCGATGAACATCAAGTAGGGTCGCGGGCTCTTCAACCAGGTCGACAGGCGATACATGGTCAAACCCATGGTAGTCACTTCCGGACCTTGTGACGTAGCCGCATCAGTATTTAGCACAGTGTCATGCATACCTTATTTTTCCTCAGTGCCGGCTTCAGCAAAAACGGCGTTATACAGTGCAAATGCAGAGCTATTGCCGTGGAACTTAATTCTCTAAAATATTTTCTTATGTCTGGCAATGCCTACCCTCCATCCACTTATTCGGATGGAGGGATAGACAAACGTTTCTACCAGGTTCTATTTTTTTTCTATTTATTCGGGGTAAGCCGAGTCCGGCTGAGCCATCATTTTTCCCACTGGCGCTGTCAATCCGCGCTCCTTTAAAATTGCTTCGGTAAATCCCTTCTCTATCGCGTTGTCACGCAGGGTGTCCACCTTAATCGTTTTAATTGAGTGCAGAAATACAGTAGCTTTGTCGATCAATTCTTGAGCAGTGGGAGTGATCGCAAAAGCCAGCTCATTACGAACAGGCGTACCACCCTGTGATTCCGGCGTACTTCCGACCATCGCCTTCCAAAGCACCTTCTTGTCAAAGCCGGTAGTTTGCTCTTCGGCCATGGCCACTACCGCCATCGTATTGGCCGGGTCTGCCATAAACAGTTGCGCGTCAAGTTCTGCCTTCAGCCAGGCCTCAACCACATCCGGCCGCTGGTCAATCAGGTCACCTCGCATATCGATGAAACCACCATCGTTTTCATCAACCGACGCTCCCGATGCCACCTTGCGCGCCAGACCTTCCTCTACCAAACGAGATGCAGTTGGCTCCCAAATCGCTGCAGCGTCTAGCTTGCCGGCGCGAAACCCACTGGTAATAACCTCAATGTTCTGATTGAGATAGCTCTTTGGCTGAATGCCTTTTTTCTGAAACACTGCCAGTGCAAAACGATCCGTGCAAGCGCCTTTAGGAACTGCAACAATCTTACCGTCCATCCACTGAATAGCTTCGTCAGCGTCAGCAAACTCTGGCGCATCATTTCTAACCAGCATATTGTTGCACTGGTCGAAGCCTAAACCAGCGGTTGCGACAATTCGAATGTCTGCTACCCGATCTTTTGTGGTTGCAACGATAGCTGGCATATCGCCCATGTAGCCAATGTGTTGCTTTCCTGCGAGCATCGCATTAACGATAATGCCGCCCTGCAAACCAATCTGAAATTCTACTGTTGAGCCCTCAGGTAAATACTTTTCGTAGAGCTTCAGGCCCTTCATAATGACACCGGACCATGCCTCGGTATAATACGGCTGATAGCCGACAACGAGGTTAACCGGATCACCAATCTCACCATAATCAAGTTCTGCGGCTGACGCCGATGAAGTGTAACCTGCTGTTGCGATACTAACAGTGGCAACCATTGCCAACGCTATACGTTGTTTAACTTTCTGTATTTTCTTTAACATATGTAGCTCCTCTGATACTTCATCGGTTGGTTATCTAAACTAACGATACTCGTACTCTTTGATAACTGTCTTTACGACCAGATCGACACCGTTAAACGGTTAGCATCTGGTACATCGTTGTGAAAAAGGAAAATGTTAGAATGTTGTATTGACGTGCCGAGAGCTCCTACAATTTTCATGTCGGTACCACGTCGTTGTTTGAAAATTCGACTGATGGCAGTATTGGCGGGCATGTCACCCCTGTAACCGGAGTGATATTTTTCTATAACCATCGTTCCTGCATCAGCAGTACAACGAAGTCCTGCCCGAATCACTAGTGTGAAGTTTTCAAGCGGACATACTCTAGACGTTGGAAGGTTATCGTTGACTGCTACAGGCCATGCTTGTGTGTCGCACGGAAAGTAAGCAACCGCTTTATTTGCTGGCCGCCCTGCTTCTCCGATATCAACCCCTGCACGCGCTGGCGCAACGATGGTTGTCGCCAGGAGTGCCGCACCTACGATAACTGATCGTACTTGCATAGCGTCTATCCCCCAGTTTGTAGCAAGCTCTCAATCATCCGGCTGATAGGAACAACCCCTCGGTGGTTCAAACCGGACAACTAACTACACGGTGATGCTGACTAGCGAATTACACCGCTTGTAAACGACTATGATGCGTGGCTTCTGGATTGTACAATCATTCGATTCAATCACGTGATATAGCAAATCTATCAAAAATCGATTTTGATAGGCGAGCTAAAACCAAAGGGTGCTAATCATCTGATGACAACCGACATATTGACCTGGACTACTACCTTGTGTGGATAGAATTAGCCATAAGCAGATCACGAAACCAGCTATTGCAAATGCTTTCACTATTTACAGGCAGCGAATATTTTGCAATCGATTATTCTTGTGAAAACTTTATAAAATCGTACAAGCACTTAATCAGAAGAGGGAATGGCGTTGACAATGAGAATAACACTGAGTTATGAAATCAGGTTCTCCTACCAATGAAGCAATCTATTCCCAAAGAAAACTCGGCGCGTAAACGATTGGATCAGGTCCAGCACGCAGGGTCGTAAATTAAATTCATGATTAAATGGCTTACTTGGTGATCTTCATTTTGGGGCCAAGTGACAAGCGACTAAGCAAACAACCAAACAAGCAACACACCAATTACTATTAAAATCATTACCCGTACAAATCTCAGCACGCCACCGGGCTCGCAAGCATTCGGGCTGGAATTATGATTGGCCTGATATTGATTTATTCTTTTTTTAATGTATCAATCCTGCTACTGGTGCCGATAAACAAATCGGCTACGAAATTTTTCACACCGCTGACTAAGAGTTTGGCATCAACAGTAATCACCAATCATCGATTGAAATCGGTGATAGCTTGAGATAGAGCAGCCCGCCACCATCGATGATGGCAGGTTAATTGGTAAAACACTCAACTGCTAATCATAGTTAAATACATCTGGCCTCGGATCAGAAATAAATCCATCCTGATTCGGCATCTCAACCTCCGGTAACGACTTAGCATCAAGCGTTGCAGTTTTATCAATGATATTCGCCTCACCCAACAAATAGGCGACCACCGAGTATATTTCATCATCACTCAAAGAGCCTGGTGCGTTAAACGGCATAGCGCGTTTTACATAGTCAAAAACCGTCGACGCATAGGGCCAATAACTTTCAACAGTTTTCTTCGGTTTTCCGCTATCCAAAGAGCCACGACCGCCAAGCAACGCCGCACCTCCTGTGCCCGCGACACCCGCGAAATCAGCTCCATGACACGCCATACATTTGGCCGCATAAACTTCTTTTCCGGCAGCATGACCACCACTACCAGACGGAAGGCCACGTCCGTCAGGCATCACATCAATATCAATAGCGGCAATCTCTTCAGCCGTTGGGGTAGAGCCAAAATCATAGGGACCCGCAATAGCCATTGGCACAACGGTAACTGATATGGCCATAGCTACTGCTCCGCACAGCCAGTTTGTTGAAACCGATTTCAACTTAATATTGATGTACATTGCTGACCTCCCCGTTTGCCGCAACCGCCCAGCTTTGGATACCATTAAGATGATAGATAGAGCCGTATTTCCCACCATCTAACCCACGGGCTTGCACTAACTCTTTGATCGTTGGCTGCACATATCCGGTCTCATCCTGACACCGGCTTTGCAACACAGCCGGCTTACCATCCCACTGCCACGGAAAACGAAATCGCGTGTGGCACACGGGCATCACCGGGTTCTGCAATTCAGCTAGCTGCCAGGTGTTACCTCCATCAGCAGACACTTCAACCCGTTTGACTCTGCCACGGCCCGACCAGGCCAGCCCGCTCACCTCATAGAAACCTGAACCAGGTAATTTCATTTCACCAGAAGGAAAGGTGATTACCGACTTGGCCTCCATGGTAAAAGAGAACTGTCGGGCTTTGCCTCCCTGCAAAAGATCGGTGTACTTAGAGGTTTCTTCACGCGTCATAAAAGGCTTGTCACTTATCTCTAAACGCCGCAGCCACTTGATGTGAGTATTGCCTTCAAAACCCGGTAGCAGCAATCGCAGTGGATACCCCTGCTCTGGTCGAAGCGCCTCACCGTTTTGCGCATAGACCACCATCGCGTCGTCCCATGCCTTGTCAAGCGGAACACTTCGGGTCATTACCGCCGCATCTGCACCCTCCGCCAGAATCCATGCGGCGCCGTCCTGTACGCCGACTTCACGTAACAAAGTCGACAGTGGAACACCCGTCCATTCTGAAGTACTGGTTAATCCATGTGTACCTTGCACTGTTTTTAACGTCGGTTGCCGCCACTCTGTTAGTCCGTTACCAGAACACTCTATAAAGTGGAATCGAGAGACCGAAGGAAATCGTTTGAGATCTTCCATACTGTACTTCTTTGCACCATTTACCATCCCATGCAAAATTAGTGAGTGTGTGGCCGGATTTATATTCGGTATACCGCCGTGATGGCGTTCGAAGTGCAGCCCCGAAGGGGTAATAATACCGCTGCTATCATCCAGCGGCGTCATGGTCCAGGATGACTCTCTGGTCGCGGTAGGGAATCTGGTTCGGATGGCATCTTCAAACTGGGAGCGGGAGCCATACCCGTCATCATCACTGGTCAAACGGCCCTGCACCTTAGTTGGATCGTCCTGTACCGGATAATCTATCGAACCGGCAGGCACCGCTGCCCTTGCCGCAGAGGATGTCATTGCTGAAGCACCTACCGCTGCAGCACCCGCAAGAAATTTCCTGCGAGTAGTCAGGTCAGTTTCATCTGAGCGACTCGAAGGGAACATGCCATCCTTACACTCACAAGCCTCAGCCTCTTCGCTTTGCCTTCGTCGTTTGCGCAAGGCCTTCTGCTCAGCATCAATCATCCCCTGAATGGTAGATTGCATTTTCTGTTCGTACTCTTTGTCAGTACTACTCATCGAAAGCCCCTTGAGTGTTTATGAATAAGTTAAAGTGTTGGTGTGTTGTCCTCACTACTGCGGTGGGTGTAGAACGCAAGCGAATTAGTATCAGCTGCGTTAATCAGACTAAGCTCAAATCATGGAGTTTGTACAATTGATACTGCTAACCACCCGATTGCCGGCATCTATCGAAGTGACGGTCGACCAACAACTAAGGATAAAGTATCGGGGATTACCTTATCTAAAGCAGGTAACTATCAATAGCCCGTTCGAACAGAGATCACGCAAATTTGTCGTAGCGAATCTGTTCTGCTGAAAATCCCTTGCTGCCAACAAGCTCCCGTATCGATGCATCTACCATCGGCGGAGGACCTGCAATAAAAGCCATTGTGTCGGTATCTGCGCGCACAGAGTTAATCTGCTCGTGCACAAAGCCCCGGGCAATTTTCAGTTTATCCAGTGGTTCTGCTGAGTCACTCGCTATGTCATTACTGCCAACGGCGTCCGCGACGTCTGACAATGCGATGGTTATTTTCAGAGTGTCCGGGTAAGTCGCAGCAAGCTTTTTAAGCTCGGTCACATAGAACATATCCTGACTTGATCGAACACCAAAGATCAGATCAACGCTGTGCTTTTCCAGATAACCGATTTGATCTGCCTGCTGTAGCATCGCCATCATACCTGCAATGCCTGACCCTCCCGCCAGTAACAGTAGATTACGCTGCAACTGTGGTTCAAACACCGCATGTCCGAGCGGCCCAAACAGGGTAACAGCAGCACTGGACAAAGATTTTTCAAACAACCACTCTGACACTTTACCGCCTTTGTACTGCTTTATAACAAACTCAAGTCGGTCAGTGTGAGGCGCATAATTTACCATCGAATAAGCACGTGCACCGTCAACACCCGGCAACTGAAGCAATGCAAATTGTCCCGCCTGAAAACTCACTTCATTCTCTAGCGTGATGCAGAAAGACATTACATCGTCGGTCAATTTATTAAAGTCGGTAATCGTGCCTGCCAAATGATCAGGTGTTGCCAAATCAGAATCACTTACTGACACCGCAGAAGGAATTCGAATTTCACAATCCGATAGTGCGGAACACTGGCACATCAGAAATTCGCCACGATCAACCTTAAGCGCCTTAAGACCCGGTGCATCGCGCCAACCATAATTCAAAGCACCCGATACCAGCTTAGCCCGACAACTGCCACAAGTGCCGGTGGCGCATTCATAAGGAACTGTCAGCCGGTTCTGCAACGCCGCGTATAGAATTTTTTCATGCGGGCGACACTGAAAGGTCAGAGGCTCTCCCGCTTTACGCGATATCGTGATATTCACATTGAGTATGAAACGGTATTTATCAGCGGCAACTCAATAGTCGTCATCGTCATCATCTTCGTCGAAATCGTATTCAAGTTCTTTTTCAAGATTCACCATCACCTGATCACCATCGAGACGAACGTCGTACATTAATATCGGCCGCTCTGCGGGTCCTTTCGCCTCTCCGGTACGCATATCCCATTGCCATAGATGTTTTGTGCAGGTAAGCACTCCATCAGCACAGATCCCTGACTCATCTAGCGGCTCTTCCATATGCGGACAAACTGGCGGGTAGGCGCGAAAGCCATCACCCACATTGGCAACAAGCAATGCAATGCCATCCACTTTACACAGCTTTAGTGTTTGTTCTGATACATCCTGAGTAGAGCAAACCGGTTTCCAGGTCATTGAGTATAACTCTCGTTAGTTCCCGGGCTAATGCCCGGTTATTGATTGAATTGGGTAGCAACCGCCGCAAAAGCAGCCGTTGTATAAATACGCTTCCAAGTCTATATCGGGTAGTGAGACCCCTTGTCCAGTCTTCTGGTATCCAGCTGAACTTCGCGCTCTATAAACTTCACATCATCTTCATTAACGCGGAACTTATCGCAGTAGCGCCCAACCAGAAACACTTTCGATTCACCGGAATCAACATGGCAATTCACACCATCAAGCATGGTTTGATACACCAGCACCGAGGATACAGCGGTGGCAGTTTTATTTTCTTCATCCACCTCAACCTCATACACCGAACAGTGCCTCTTCAACGGCGAATGATCACTATTGTGTTTAGGTAGCATCTCCATCATGGTGCGCATATCTTCACGATTGCCACTGAGGTACGTCATATTGCGCTGTATTTCCGGGCTATACGCGGTGATAGCATAAGAGAAATCGTCATCACACAGATTCAGCCATTTCTCCCAGTTCATGTCATCTTTATACATACAAGATTTGTAAACAGCCTCTCGCACAGCGGTTGCCGCACTGGCTCTGTCTTTAATTTCAGCCATTGTTTATCTTCCCCCAATAATATGAAACTACTCAAGCAGCCCAACCATATGTTGTGCTCCGCTTGTGCCTTGAACTCATACAGCGAACATACAAAGCCGAAGATACTGGAACATCGCACAACAATATTCACGATGCTCCAGTCCTCAGCCCTACGCTAAAGCTTCCTCTTTGGATTTACTTTCCGCTTTACTCGGCTCCGAAAAGGGCTTAGTCGGGTCACTCGGAGATCTATTCATCCAACGGCCCCATTCCTCGTAAAAATGGCGCATGCCATTTTCATCATGAATGGTTTCGTTTTCATGTCGACCATGGAGTATTTTCCTTGGCTCCGCCTGCGCATCCATACTGACCCCCTGCCCGGTAACGGCAAGCAGATCTTCATGCAGGTTGCGTCCAAATGGACCCCATATACTATTGTGGTGTTCAATCCGATGGCGTCGTGTGGCTTCATCATCACTCTTAAGTCCAAGGCCGCGAAACTCAATCATGACCTTGTCCGGCCCCAGTGGCGTCATCAGATCGCATCGAAGCGATGAACCACGCAAATTGAAATTCACCCCCGGAAACATATCGATCATGTACCAGTGATTGGGAGGCAAATGAGGAAACGAAATTGCCGCACGCGAATCGAAGCCTTCGTAGTTATCGTACTGAACTTCAAAACTACCGACGTTAATATGGCCATTGTCAAAGCCCATATTCTTACGTGCGAAATACCCATCGTTAAACCCGGTAATGCGATTATGATAGTGAAGATAGTCGTGGTAAAACTCGCAATTAGTATCGTGCCAAAGCTTGTAATTGCAAGGGATAATCGCCTTGTGATAGTGAAAGATCTCAAGCGGCTCCTCGTCAAGTGATGGTTGCAGACATTCAAGTGCACCGGCAGACCATTCTTTTACATCCATACCAATATCATCATCCAGGCAGACCCAGATAAAACCGCCGAAATAGACCTCGCACTTAAGCTCCCGCAATCCAACCTGCGACTTCTTCAA
Source organism: uncultured Granulosicoccaceae bacterium (assembly GCA_938041955.1). Classification (GTDB taxonomy): domain Bacteria; phylum Pseudomonadota; class Gammaproteobacteria; order Granulosicoccales; family Granulosicoccaceae. Next base: position 48,325 of record CALISD010000088.1, read on the forward strand.
TCGATCCTGATAACCCTCCTCCTGACGCGATATGTATACGCAACGACCTTTCATATCAAATTGCCATGCGTGAAACATACAGGTCATATGACGAGGGTTTCCGGAGGGCGAGCCATCTAGAAAAGTGCCTGACGGGCGTCGCTCTATCATGTTGCCTCGATGCGGACAAACATTTAAAAACGCACGTACCTGCATATCTTTACCACGAACCAGAATAACCGGTTCACGAGCAATAGTTACCGTTCTAAAGTCATAGGCTTTAGCAAGCTCCGACTCATGACAGACCGGTATCCAGGCTTTTTTAAAGATCTTTTCGAGCTCTTCCTCAAAAATGCCTTCATCGGAATAAATCCGACTATCAACATACTCATCCGCCTTAAACGGAGGCGGGGCGTTCCACTCTGCGTGATTTCTGCTTTTTGCCATCTTTTTTATCTCCTGTTGCGGATTGCTTAAGACGTGAAGCCCATTTCATCATTTTGGCGAATTTTTCAAGCTCTTCATCAGCCATATACACCGTATGTTCAGGCCCCGGATAAGTCTGATCTTTTACGTCAGCCATATACCGCTTATAAACATCTTCAATGATAGGGATTAGATCGGTATAGACTTTAGAGTGCCGCGGTAAGTGCTCCTCATATAAGTGAAACAAATCCGAACCGATGATATGAACACCATGTGCCTTGTTACCTGCACCCAAACTGATCACCGGGACCGGCAGTGTTTCCGTCAGGTATTCGCATACCTCCTCACTGGTGACTTCACACATTATTGAGAAGCAGCCGGCATCAACCATTGCATGTGCATCGTCTATGAGTTCTTTCGCTCGATCAGCTGTTTTACCCTGAGCAAAGAAACCACCCAACTGAGGCATACGCATGGGTGTAATACCGATATGACCCTGCACTGGAATACCCGCTTTGACAATCGCCTCAATCGCTTTAGCATGATGCTGATTGCCTTCGCACTTCATCACTTCGGCATTTGCACGGGCGACAAAAGCGCCCGCATTTTCGACTGCCTGCTCAGGTGAAACATGGAAGCTCCAATACGGCATATCGACCATACGCAAACCGTATTGGCTACCACGGTCAATGGCCATCGCCATCATCATCACTTCTTCAAACGTTACCGAGACCGTACTCTTGTGACCGAACAACACCATACCGCCGGTATCTGAAACACATAGAATGTCCACACCCAGACGATCGGCGATCACCGCATTGCGATAATCGTAGACAGCCAACTGAACTATCTGTTCTTTGTCGCGCATTTTGCGCTGCAATTCGCGAATCGTAATTTTCTTACGCTTTGTCGTTTTCTCTGCCACTGAACGCTCCCCCTGCCTGCCAGTTTTGATGGGATTGCTGTTCTCTTACGTGCTTTACGGTGTAAGAGATAAGCAACCTGAGCGTCAGAAGTTACGGTCGCGCCGATACACGGTCAAAATGATTGTGATTATCGCAAGATAGACGGAATCTATCGCAGAGCGAGTTTGATAGGTCTATTCAATAGATTCCGTGTCATAACTGATAACAGATTCTCTGGATTTCAGATGCTCAGGCAACTTTTTGTCATACCTGCATTTTCACTTTACTAACTTCAAATCCCGTGTAATGTGTCACTACAAAGGCGGCAATAAAATTTTTATAGCGAGCGCAGCGAACGCAGTAATGCTTTGTGTGTACGGTATAACTGTAGGGATTGCAGCCCAACGAGAGGAGGAAGACAGGATGTTTCTGCGACAGTTTCACTATGTCGTGGCGCTTGAGCATGAGTGCCACTTTGGTCGCGCAGCTAAGCGTTGCAACGTATCGCAACCCACGTTGTCGAGTGGCATCAAACAACTGGAAGAAGAGCTCGGCATCCCCATCATACTGCGCCACCAGAAATTCCAGGGCTTTACCGCCGAAGGAATTCGCGTCGTCGAATGGTCAAAACGTTTACTTGCCGACCGCGCCGCCATGGTCGAAGAAGTTGCGATTATGCGCGACACCATGCATGGCCGACTTCGAATCGGCGCCATGCCGATGAGCTCACCCATGCTGCCGATGGTCAGCAGCTTGTTTTTTTCACGCCACCCGCTGGTTCAACTGGATGTGCAGTTTCTGGGATTTGACCAGATGATTCAGGGGTTAAAAAATTTCGAGCTCGATGTCGGAATAACCTACCTGGATGATCAGCAACCGCTCGACGGCTACGAAACCATGCCGCTATATGAAAAGAGCTTAAGCCTGTTATTGCCAGATAACGATTGGCTTCCCAATATGACGACCGCTACCTGGAAGGACGCTGCACAATTACCCCTGTGCCTGCTTTCTCCCTCAATGCATGAACGCCAAATTATGGATGAAGCATTTAGCCAGGCAGGTTACACACCGCGGCCGCAACTGGAATCAAACTCAATTCTGCAGTTAGCGTTTCATGTAATGAGTGGCAATATTGCCACTGTTGTACCACAACACTTGAGCCGCACAAACAATGTGGTATTTCACGGCACACGTGAAATCTTGTTAAAGGACCCTGTGGTCAGTCAGCAAATCGGCCTCGTATGGGCCAAGGGAACACCCATACAACCCATGGCCAAAGCCACTGTATTGTTAATGGAAGAAGCCGCAAGCTCTGGCCTGTTGAAAGAGAACTTCAGTCACTGATACTAATTAAAAATAGCTTAGCTTCTCTCAAGGCTGTGGTTGTGGGCTTTGATTACTTTTATAAGTAAAGCGGCTTAAAGTGACCCGCTGATACCAGACAACCACCACCATGCCTTCAAGCCAGATCCGTGACACTCGCTCGCCGTGACAACGATAGCTGTGGGAGCTATTCACCGATCACATGGGACTCCCCTATAGCTACGCCGCTGAAGTCAATCTAATGCACTACGTTCTCATCACCAAGATTTAAATCACCTCGAAATATCGCCTCAACGTCAATGCTGTCAAAAACATTTTTTGAATTGCAGAACTCGCAGGTAATTTCTATTTCACCCTGATCCTTTAAAATGGTTATCGCTTCTTCATAGCCGACACCCTCTATCAACGCCGCCGTTCTTGCACGACTACAACCACATTCAAAGTGCAGCGGCTCGGGATCAAACACACGTACATCGTCTTCAGCAAATACATGCCTCAGTAATTCGACTGAGTTTTTTTCCAACATTTCCTCCTGCCCTATAGTTTCAGCCAACAGGTTAACTCTATTCCAGTCATCATCTCTTTCATCTGTGTCGGCATCTTCCAAAGGTAACTGCTGTAGCATCATGCCCGCAGCCCTGCCTTCACTACAAACCAATAACATTTTAGTAGGTAGCTGCTCTGAGTCTTCAAAGTAACTCGCCAACGTATCTTGCAGGAATTCGCCTTCAGCCTGTACCACGCCCTGATATACCTCACCTTCTTTGCCACTTTCTATTTGAATGGTAAGCGTTGCATCTCCGAAAATTTCGCTAATCGGCGTTAACGGCGGCTCACTCTTCCAACGCGCCAATCCGCGTTGACCACCGTCAGCATTACCCTGAACGACCAGCAAGTTTACCGGACCCGTACCACGCGCCTGCAATGTGAGTTTTCCGGAAAACTTTATTGTCGATGCCATCAACGGCACAGCCACCATCGCATGGCCAAGTACCTGCTGCACGTTGAGTGGATACTCCGCGCGCGATAATACTTCCCGCCATGTCTCGTTAAGTCGAACCAATACACCTCTGACGTTCGCCTTCTCTAGTATAAAGCGGTGTCTCTTGTCGTTATTTTGCATATTATTTTTTAACTAAGTATCTCTGTGTTCCGGTCTGGCAGAATGTACAACTGGTGCACTTGCAGTGATATGTTTACAGATAGGTAAATTTCGTAACGCCTGTATCAGTATAAGCTCAATATCGTCACACAATTACCTCGAAGTGTTAGTCTACGCGATAGTGCCGATTTACGGCTACATTTTACCCAAGGGCTCCGCTCCTGCCTCGCTGTGAGAATCAAAGTTTGAAGACGCTGCACCGCACCCTGACGATACTTTGCTGTTTTGCTGTTGCCCTGCTGATCGCCTGGAAGCTACTCCACACCGCCAACTACGGCTATGACTTCTGGTATTCACAGCTTTCTATTAACAGCCACATTTCAACGTTCGCACCACAGAATCGTACCGGCAAGTCAGGCTTTGAGAAAACCACTCGGGAACAACGCACAGAGCTGTTCCGTTCGATCGGCCACGCCGTCAACAACAGCGGTGAGGGCTTACGAACACTTACCTATCAAGCACACCCGAAAGCCAAACCACAACTTTTGCTTACTGATGCCGAAGCCATCCATTTAGAGGATGTCGCCAATCTGATCAACATTCTCGAACCCATTGGCTGGGCTGCCACTGTTTTGTTAATTGTATTGGTTGTGCTGGCGCTGGTGGGCAATTTCTCTCTGCCAAAGCTCAGCGCCTCTTTGCTTACTCTACTTGTTATTGCACTGCTGTTGGCGCTGACTATTGCCGTGATTGGTCCACAGGAAGTATTCAAAGGCCTGCACGAGGCGGTTTTCCCGGACGACCATCAATGGTTTTTCTACTATCAGGATTCACTAATGACCACCCTGATGAAAGCGCCCGACATTTTCTACGCCATTGGGGCGACATGGGCGCTGTTGGCGGCGGTGGTGTACTTGCTAATCAGCATGTTGTTCCGCGCATTGGACCCGCAAAAAACGTGAAGCGACTCACACTGTAACCAGCGCTTATTAATTGTCTATTGAGATGTAAGGCAAATACCCGTTAAAGACCGGCGTCCTGCCGCGGCAGAATCAACACTAGCCGTCCGCGTGGCGCAATAATTGAACGGTGTCTTGTTCGCGCGCACCGCTGACAAGAAATGACTCGCCTTACCACTCCAAGCACATCGACTGAAACCGGCAAACTGACCATCGCAGACCTGGCCCCCACTGCTGGCCTGACTGATCAGTATGACGACCTGATTTTGCGACTTTGTGATATTGAAACTCACGCTTCCAGTTTGGCGCTATGCGCTGATATCACGGACTCACGTACTCGATTTTGCTATCACCTGCGCCATGCGCTTCAGTCTGACACGGTGTACCTCTGTGAGCGTGACACGCTGGACATTGTCGCCACCTCATCATCCATGACCACGGAGCAGCCATGCTCCGACACTCTGGCTTTACACAATGCCCTAACCTCTATGGTCAGCGATCTTTGGAATTGTGCTGACCCAATCTATCTTCCAGAAATCAGCGTATTTCCCGATTCGAACAAATTCTCATTCAGTATTTTTCCATTAAACAACAAGTGCGGGCTATTATTGATCGCCGTGGATGCTGAAGTGGAAGACACGCTGGTAGGTCATTATCTCTCAGCGGCCATATCTGGTTTATTTGACATTTTCAGGAAACAAAAACAACCGGACCGCACGACATGCGAATCACACATCTTTGACTTACTGCAGACAGAATTTCGAAACAGCAGCGCTGTGGTTGCAGACTTGAGGCTGAGTAGATTTAAACAAAGCCTAAAAGCTACGCCTGTATCGTTTAGCGACCTCACGCCATCAAACGACAATGCTTCACCAGAGGCGCTGTGTACCGAGCTTCCACAAAATTTATACACAGTGGCCGCTCTTTGGGAGGGTGACTTTATAGCTGCACTTGACTCACATTGCCTCACCGAGTCCAGCTACGGATATAAAACCCTGTGTGAAAACCACAATCTGCTGAAATTTGAAACCAGCAGACCTTTGCAAATAAAAGTTCACACTCAGTCCCTCAGCAATTCAATCTATATTGACACATTAATAAAATTAAAAGAGAAATCAGTCATCCATGAGTCAAGGCTCACATTCGATATTTTATCAGAGACCAACAGAGATCAAAGCACAGTAGTACAAAGTGATCAGCTCGCAGTATTACGAACCGAACCAGGCCTACCTGTAGTCAGGAATAAAAAACAGCCAGCCTCAGCTCCTGTCACTGTTAATATCTCAGAGGAGTTCGATATTATGAGCGCTCATGGGATTGGCCATCACAGTAATACCCGCCTAAACAAAGCCGCCAATGACTGAAGAGAACTACCTGCTTATTGCCCACGGGAACAATGATCTTAACTCGTTTGCAGTCATGGCTTTAAGCCTTGCAATATTTCTATCAGGGATGGCTAGCGTATCTGCCACCTCAACCGCCCTTGCAACGGTATCAGCACGGAGCCACTGAACTATCGGGTACGGTGCTCGATTGGTATAATTACCGGCATCTGAAGGTGAAGCACCTGCAAATTGATAGTGCGGATGAAAGCTCGCAATCTGCAGCCTTGATTGACGATCATTCGTAGCCAGCAAAGCTTCAACCCGCTCTAAAAAATCATTGAAGTCAAGAAAGTCTGGCAACGTATAAGGCGCTGCCACCAGCGTTGTTTCAACCGCAATATCAACATCTTCATCAAGCGCGATTAGCTCAGCTTCAATCAAGTCAAGAAAGCTTGCTTCTGAGGCTTTCTGACAAACCGACACCCTCACTCTACCGGCACGATAAGGCACGCTTGCAAACGGGCACAGCGACAGGTCAATTACACATTGTTCTATCCACTGCTTAACGCGTCGCTGTGGCTGCTGCTGTACGTCTTTTTTTTCTGAATAGTCGTTGACCAATCGGGTTTCCTGCCTCATCGGAGATATCTCTATTGTACCAAGTGATGGCAACGCGAGTCAGGCTGCGAGTTCAGCACTGTGCGACACTTACCGGTTTCCCGGTTGGAACACACAGGAGCCGCGGACGAACTTGTACTGTAAAAATTCTACCTCCGTACAAGCAGGCGAACTTCCACACTGATCCGAACCGTACTTAACGTCAAGCCATCGACTGGCACTTAAAAGAAAGTGACACTAGAAAACGAACCATCAAAAAATCAGTATACATAACAGAAAAAGTGTCTGTGAAAGCTGTACAAAACAATCATTAGCAGATTACTTTTTCAACCGACAACTTGAGTCCGCATCTTAAGAAGCTGAGAAAGTACAACAGCAACCGCAGACCATTATACACTTCATCTGCCTATCGAAAAATCGCGTAGAACCATAGACCTACCTCTTACTAACCTTAAGTACATGAATAAAGAGAAGAGGAGTTTTTCTTTGATAATTACCTCAAAACCTGCAGCAGAATATAAATCACTTCCTATACTCCAAACAGCACTCAATGATGAGTGTTTCTAAAAACTTGGAGAGCATGGATGTTTAAAAAAATGATTGTGGCCACAGGCCTTACCGCTGCATTTTGTTTTAGTACCGTACAGATGAATATCATCTCATCGGCAATAGCAGCACCCGAAGATTGCGATTACACCGACGCAGACACCAATGGCGGTTGGGGATGGGATTCAGTGGATCGCCAATCTTGTGCACCCATAGGCTCTGACATCACACCCGTTTCAAATGTAGGTCCTGCCGGACCCACAGGGCCACAAGGTCCACCGGCGTTAACACAAGGCGCGAACATTGGTGTAGTGGCTATAACCGCAACGGATATCAATGCCACCAATAGGAGTCAGTCAAGGGTTTCGCCAGGCGCGACGTTTACTGTGAATTTTGATTATACGATTGTCGCATCACCGAGCTGCCCGGGGTGTATCGATCAGATTCAAGTAGGCGTTGTTTCCCGAGACGGATCAGGCGGCCCACAGGACTGTGCCTTTAGCGGTGTCGCAGGCACTGCAGGAGTTACTGACGCAGGCTCTGTAACCCTGACTGCACCTACTGCAGAAGGCACCTATTATATTGCCTTTGATCGTGCTCAGGCATTCTCTTGTGAACAGGCAAACAGCAGCGGTAATTTCTGGAATGGCACTGTTGGCGTAAACAAGTACATCGGTGCTATCGCGGTTTACTAGTTGTTCACAATTTCTGAATATAACGTACTTAACGGACAGATGGACCATCAGGCCCATCTGTCCGTTTATGGATTTGTCGGATCGTTTGACAAAGGCATTGTCGGTTTATTTTGATGAAACATCACTATTAACCTACCCAGGTAAACTACCCAAGACCTACATCAATAACTCACTCGTGAGATCTTTTGCAGGCATCCATTTCATAACACGCTCTTCAGAATGCTCAGACCGGCTCTTTTGCACTGGCTCTGCATTGCGATCAACCACCAAAGAAGCAAAATCGAACAATTTTCGATCCGCTAATTGAGACGGCTTAACGTTAGTGACTGCCGTGAATATCGATTCAACACGACCCGGGCTCTCTTTATCCCACTGTTGCAGCATGTGCTTGATATTCTGGCGCTGCAAATTCGCTTGTGAGCCGCACAAGTCACACGGAATAATCGGAAATTCACGCTGAGCAGAGTAGCGTTCAATATCTTTTTCTTTGCAATATGCCAATGGCCTAATGACAATATTTCTACCATCGTTGCTTCTAAGCTTTGGAGGCATTGCCTGTAAACTTCCACCATGAAACATGTTCAGGAATAATGTTTCAATGATGTCATCACGGTGGTGGCCCAGGGCTATTTTATTGAAGTTATTCTCTTCAGCATAACCGTATAACGTTCCACGCCTTAATCTTGAGCACAATCCACACGTCGTTTTACCTTCAGGAATTACACGCTTTACCACCGAATAGGTGTCCCGCTCGATAACATCGTATTCCACGTCCATTGCTTTCAAGTAAGCCGGCAGAATGGTCTCTGGGAAATTGGGTTGCTTTTGATCGAGGTTCACCGCTCTTAACGTGAAGCTAATCGGCGCTCGACGCTGCAGACTGAGCAGCATATCCAGCATAGTGTAGGAATCTTTGCCGCCGGACAGGCACACCATCACACGATCACCCTCTTCGATCATGTTGTAGTCAACAATCGCCTCAGCGGTATTGCGCCTTAGACGCTTAGTGAGTTTGTTGAAGTCGTACTGCTGTTTGGGCTTAGGCATGGCAAACCGGCAAAACCGATAGTCTAGTGCAAAGCGCTTAAAATCGGTAGCTGCAGTGATCCTTAACCCGCATTATTCAGCGGTTGGCGAGCATATCGCGCAGAGAATTGATTTCACAGTGATTTTCTTCTCGCGTGAATACTTATTGAGACTTACAAGTGAAAAAAATTTACTGTGGAATCAAGGGTCAAGTGAGATGCCGTCAATCCCGTGAACAATGCGGGTTAAGTGACCAGCGCCACAACGGGCGCTGCTGCACAATGCCACCTCTGATCGGGCGGCAGGCCTTACCCTTTCGGGTTAGCAACCACCCGTTGATCGTCGTTTAAACGAGAGGCCTGCACTCCACACGCAAGGAATTCCTGCAGTGTCGTTGACGCATAAGTACGAAAACAGGCGTACAGGTATTTCGCACATTCGGAATTGCCACACCGCACGACACCGTCGTTATAGGCCTTGGCGACATCCTGATTGATGCTTGCAGATTGGACAAACGGAGCAAACAAAAGTACTGCTCCCAAAGTTATATTTCTGATGACGGTTATATTTATACTCACACTACTCTCCATCGCTTTTTATCAATCCATTGACTCAAACACTTCGACTCCAGACGTATCGACGACCGGAGATTACCAAGAGTGTAGCGTAGAAGAATTCCCTGACATCGAACACATCACAAATATTGACAAGATGCGCCTCGGGTTAATCCTGTTTTACAATTTGCATCCATTGATGCAGGAATCGTTAAGCCAGCGATCATGCGCCGATTAATGCGAGTGCATGCCTGAGCAGTAGCTAGAGAAGTAAACGTGACGAGCATGAAAGCTCATCAATTGCACAGCTGAATGTTATCTGATTGTTAAATACCAATGATTCAGTGTGGCGCTGGCGCTAATTAAACCTGGGTGCGGCCGGCAAACGCATGCGACAGTGTTCCACTATCAACGTACTCAAGCTCACCACCTAACGGCACACCATGGGCAATTCGCATCACAGACAGATTGCGAGCGCGAGCAAGCTCGCCAACATAATGAGCAGTTGCCTCACCTTCCACTGTTGAGTTGGTCGCCAGGATAACCTCTGTGACTGTGCCGTTCTCAAACCGATCGCACAATGCATCAACACCCAGCATTTCAGGGCTGATGCCATCAAGCGGAGACAACTTGCCATGCAAAACGAAATACAAACCGCGATAGTTTGTCGCCTTTTCCAGTGCCGCGAGATCCGACGGGGACTCGACTATGCAGAGCTTTTCCTGCTCACGGGTGCTATCCGAACACGTTCGACAGACAGCGGCTTCGGTGAAGTCGCGACAAATTGTACAGTGACTGATGCGCTCCATAGACAGGCGTAGTAATTCACCCAGACGAGCACCACCCTCACGATTGCGTTGCAATAGATGAAACGCCATGCGCTGCGCTGACTTGGGGCCAACACCCGGTAAGCAACGCAATGAATCAACCAATCGATCGAGAAGAGGTTCTGCCATAATTTAAGCCTACATTAGTTATGAGGGTTCGCATTCAACAGCGCCAAACAGGCCACTCTACGATGCAGGCGCGCCTAGAACGGCAGCTTCATACCCGGCGGCAGTTGCATACCTGAAGTAGCACCCTCCATCATTTCTTTGGTTTTACCTTCCAGCCTTTGCGAAGCATCGTTAACCGCTGCTGCGACCAAATCTTCAAGCATCTCTTTATCGTCGGTCATCAGGCTCGCATCTATGTCAACTTTGCGCAGCTCGTGACGACCTGTCATTACCACCTTCACCAGGCCACCGCCGGCTTGACCTTCAATCTCAAGATTGGCAACGTCTTGTTGCGCCTTTTGCATTTTTTCCTGCATCTCTTGCGCCTGTTTCATCATGGCGCCCAATCCACCTTTCATAACTTGCCTCTTGTGTTGCTCTGTGCGATTAACAGAGTAAATTAAATGTAAGGTATTAAACGTAACATAGTCGTATTTGATCGTAACTATTCAAGTCGGGAGTGAGCTAAGTTCGAACTCTCGACTGCTTTTACAGTCTTTTGTAGCTCTTCAGCGTGCGCCCGTCGTCCTGGTTAATCAATAACGGGGACAGAAACTCGCGCGCCACAGACCTGCGTATTTGAGCATGAACCACAACACCATTGACACGACAGGTGCGCCTTGAATAATGACATTGATCAAGACTCTTGCTGATCAACATCATCTACCGGCTTAATACTACCGGTGCTGACTTCAGCATCAAATTTGGCAACGATCTCAGCCACCAGAGGATCTTCTGCAATTGAAGTACGCGCCGCTTCCAGTTTGTCCTGCTCTGCTTTCTTTTCAAGCATGGCAGGTGTATTGGCCGGCGTTTCAGTCGCGATAGAAATTTTAAGATTGACTGCGCCGTTTGCATAAACCGACATTTTCTCACGCAAGCGCTCTTTCCATCGTGGCGCTGCAAGCGTTTCATATTCCGGATCAAGATCAAGGTTAACCTCGTCTTTTGCAGCCGAGTGCAGCACACAGTTACGCGCAAGCTGCAGCGGCATACCAGACACCGGTAGCTCTTCAACGATCTTTAACCAGTCTGATGGTTTCCAATTGACATCAGCTGGCGGGAGTTCCGGTGCAATTTCCTGCTCCGCTGCCGCTGGCTCAGCAGCAGACTGTGCGGCTTGTACGGGTGCAGCTGGTGGAGCTTTTCTGGCAGCAGGCGCAACGGGAGCTTTTGCCGCTGGCCGCGGCACAGTAACGCTCGCCGCGACAGTCGATGCCGTTTGTGCACTTTTAGGCTGCGACACCACTGCTGCGCTTGCCTGTGCCGTAAACGGCTTAAACGCAAGCATTCGAATCAAAGTCATTTCAAGTGCCTGGCGCTGATTCGGTGCATACGGCATATCACGCCGACCGGTTAAGCCGATTTGATACCAGAGCTGCACATCCTGCGGTGAGATCTTTTTCGCAAAACCCTGCAATCGAGCTTCATCATGCACATCACCCTGATGAGCACTGCCTATGGTTTGTACCGTCGCCACCTGATGCAATAACGCAAGCAGCTCACCTAACACATAGCTGTAGTCGGGCACATAGGCCGCCAACTCTTCGACTTGCTTAAACACCTGCTCGGCGTTATCCGCAGAAACAGCATCCAGCACATCATACAACCGTGACGGCGAGAACCTGCCCAGCATGGCTTCCACTTCCGACGCGGTGATTTTTCCCTGTCCGTAGGCGATGGATTGATCAAGCAGGCTGAGTGCGTCACGGACACTACCGTCTGCCGCCTGCGCAACATGCGCAATGGCAAGCTCTTCGTAACTTACTTTTTCTTTATCAAGCAGACTCGAAAGATAGGGTCGCAGTGATTGATCAGGCAGCTCTTTTAAGTTGAACTGCAAACAGCGCGACAATACCGTAATGGGCAGTCGCTGCGGATCGGTGGTGGCGAGTAAAAATTTTACGTGTGGCGGCGGCTCTTCAAGTGTTTTCAGAAGCGCGTTAAAGCTGCTCTTGGAAAACATGTGCACCTCATCTATTAAGTACACTTTGTAACGACCACTGCTGGGCGCATAGGCGACGTTATCAAGCAACTCACGGGTATCATCTACACCGGTTCGAGATGCCGCATCAACCTCAATGAGGTCCAGGAAACGCCCGTCATCCACTTGCGTACAGGCCGAGCACTCACCACACGGGGTTGAACTGACGCCTTTTTCGCAATTCAGGCTTTTAGCGAAAATTCGCGCAATGGTGGTTTTGCCAACACCACGGGTGCCGGTAAACAGATAGGCGTGATGCAAGCGGTCTTGATCGAGTGCATTGGTTAAGGCACGCAATACGTGCTCCTGACCCAACATGTCTTCAAAACGCCTTGGACGCCAGCGTCGTGCCAGAGCTTCGTAGCTCATTTAATCCACTCTGTATGCAAAGTCGCCGGGTTTATCAGAGCATTCAATTTATTCACCCTCGTTATTCACCCTTGGAGAATTCGTTATTCAGGGAACCCGGCCAATTGGCGAGTATGAACAAATAATCCCAATGTAATCAACGACTACGCAGCCGGGTTGATCCACATGCGGGATGATTACCCGCGGGGACTCTGATTCAGCATATGGACTACCACATACGTCGCGACTTGACGCTAATTGGGTGGCACCTTACACCAGCCGCATCCCGGCACCCGAATCCACCGTTGCCGCTGCTCCCTTCCGGGCCTGACGGGGTTCACGGCTTCTCGTCGCGAGAGGGCCGATGCAAAGCACCATAAAGGGAGTATTGTCAGGGTTTGCAGCACGGCTTTCAAGAGCAATAACCATAAACAACGTTGTTAACAGTTATCTTTCGTCAGATAGCCATCGACTTTACACAATCTTGGCTACTTAGCTTAGAATCCACTCACGTTTGCGTTGGACCCAAAAGGGATATTTCAATGTCCTCACAAATCCTGGTGGTAGAAGACGAATCAGGCATCCGGCAGTTGATCGAAGATGCGCTTGATGGGCATGGGTACGATATGGTGATGTGCAACAACGCAATGACGGCCAAAACGCACCTTTCCACCAGCACACCTGATTTGGCCATTGTTGACTGGATGATGCCGCAGATCTCAGGTATTGAGTTGGTCACGTCGATGCGCAAAAGCGAGGCAACCGGTAATTTGCCGATCATTATGCTCACCGCACGCAGCGCCGAAGACGACACCATTGAAGGTTTGGAGGCCGGCGCCGACGACTACATCACTAAACCGTTTTCACCACGCGAGCTGCTATCGCGAGTACAGGCCGCACTTCGACGCTCTGGCGGACATCAAGCTGCCAACACACTGCGCCACGGCGACATTACCATCCACCTCGACGCACTACGGGTAACCGTCGGAGACACCACCATGCCGCTTGGGCAAACCGAGTACAAAATGTTGCATCTATTGATGAGCAACCCGGACCGGGTGTTTAGCCGTGAACAGCTACTCAACAACATATGGGGCATCAACAACTTTGTTGAAGAACGCACCGTTGATGTACACATTTTGCGCTTGCGTAAGGCACTTCGCGCTCAAGGTGTGCACAAGTTAATAGAAACAGTCCGTGGTGCCGGCTACCGACTGGCGGCACTCTAAACACCTATGTCCGAGCATTCACACCTGTCCGTCGAAAAAACACGACTCCTTCTGTTGGGCGTGTTTGGCTTTGCCATCGGCTGGGTTTCCGGCTCCATCTGGATGGGCCTGGCAATCACCTTCTTTTTTTATAGCTGCTGGCTAATCTATCAGGCAAGGCAAGTCGATGTCTGGCTGCAAAAAGGCGCTCGACGCAACAACGCACCCGATACCGATGGCGTTATCGGCAACATTGAAAAACTGATCTTCAGACGCAAGCAAAGCGATAAAGACCGCAAAGCGCGAATGAAAAAGATCGTCGGCTGGTACAACCGTTCAGCCTCTGCATTGCCAGATGCCACAGTCGTGACAAACAACAACTTCGAAATAGTCTGGGCCAACGACGCTGCACAGACCCATCTGGGTATTCGTGGCACACGTGATGCCGGGCAACGAATTGATAATCTGATTCGTGATCTGGAGTTTCAGCGTTACGTTAAAGACGATGATCCCGAAGAGGCAGAGATCGAGATCAAATCACCGGTGAACAATCGAGTGACGCTGATTGTCAGAAGGGTAGCTTATGCTGAAGACTTATATCTATTCAGCGCCAGAGACGTGAGTCAGCGTGTACTGCTAAGAGAGACCCGTGCTGCGTTTGTCGCCAATGCCTCACATGAGCTGAAAACACCTCTGACTGTGGTCAACGGTTATCTCGAACTGCTTGGCGACGATAAATCTCTGCCCCAGGGCGCGCAAGACAAAATAGCGATTGCTGAAAAAAATGCCAAGCGCATGAGTGATATTGTGACTGACCTCCTCACGCTATCAAAACTTGAAAATCAACAGCTCGACGAATCCAAGCTCACACCGGTAGCGGTTGCAGACATCCTGCAAACTGTGGTCGATGAACTCACGGTAAGTGCGCTCGGGGAAAATCACCAATACGATATTGACGTGGATCATAAACTCACACTGCAGGGCAGCGAGTCAGAGATCAAAAGTATTTGCTACAACCTCAACTACAATGCAGTCCAGCACACACCGCCCGGTACAAAAATTCGCATCGTGTGGCGATCAACCACGGATGGCGGCGCACAGCTGGTGGTCAACGACGATGGCCCGGGCATACCACCACAACACCTGACTCATATCACCGAGCGGTTTTACCGGGTAGACAACGAACAATCACGCGAGTCCGGTGGCACTGGTCTGGGCCTGTCGATAGTGAAGCACATTGTCAATCGCCACCAGGGACAGCTGGAAATTACCAGTGAGCCCGGTCAGGGCACCCAGTTCACGATTCGTTTTCCGGCCGAGAAAATACAACAAAAGCCGGGCGACGGCGCGATTGTCGCTAGTGCTTTGCAATAAATACACGACACACCAACACCCCTGAAGCCCGGTAGAAAGCACGATTTCGGCATTGATCAGCCAGATTTGTGAATTTGACCCGGTGTTTGTCATATTCCTGTCATTTTCAGCACCCATTCTTAGGCAATGACAAAACGTACTCATGGAAAACGAGGAAACAAACAAATGAGCAAGATCGGCCTTACCATTGCTGGCATGCTTCTCTGCACTACAGTTGGTGCACAAAGCGCACGCGATCAAATCAGTATTGTTGGATCTTCCACGGTCTATCCTTTTGCGACTGTGGTTGCCGAACGATTCGGTCAAACCAGTCAATACAAAACGCCAAAAATCGAATCTACCGGTTCCGGTGGCGGCATGAAACTATTCTGCAATGGAATCGGTGTGCAGCATCCGGACATTACCAACAGCTCAAGACGTATTAAGAAGGGTGAGTTTGAGTCTTGCAAGGCCAATGGTGTAACAGACATTATTGAAGTGCTGATCGGATTTGACGGCATCACGCTGGCCAACTCAGTTGACTCAGATCAACTTGAGATGAGCCGTAAAGATATCTTTCTCGCTCTGGCGAAGCAGGTGCCCGACCCGAACGGGGGCGACGAACTGATCGACAACCCCTACGAAGACTGGTCAGACGTCAATCCAGAATTGCCAGAGATAAAAATTGAAGTGATCGGCCCACCACCGACTTCCGGTACACGCGATGCGTTTGTTGAACTCGCAATGGAAGGTGGCTGCAAGGATATTGAATCTATTGCAGCTATTGAGAAAACAGACAAAGACAGCTTCAAGGAAATTTGCCACACGGTGCGGGAAGACGGCGCATTCATCGAAGCCGGTGAAAACGATAACCTGATCGTACAAAAGCTTGAAGCCAACCCGGATGCCCTGGGAATTTTCGGCTTCAGCTTTCTGGAACAGAACAGTGATCTGGTACAACCAACATACATTGATGGCTTTGAACCCACTTTTGAATCTATCTCTGATGGCAGCTATCCGGTATCACGTCCTCTGTACTTCTACGTTAAGAAGGCACATATTGGCGTGATCCCGGGCATTGCCGAATATCTGCTAGAATTCACCAGTGAAGGGTCTTGGGGTGAGGAAGGTTATCTTGCAGATAAGGGGATGATCCCGTTAGATGAAGACACTCGACTATCAAGTGCTGAAAGCATTGCAAACTTCGAAACCATGACACTTGATTAACGCAGTATCTGGTTAACCATAGACACAGTGCAGGGATGTGCCCTGCACCAGCGATCACATACGGCTGTAGAACTTCAATGAAAGAAGTGCAACGTCAAAAAGAAAAGCAGGTGGTAGCGTGAGCACCAGCATGCTGCTATTAATCATTTTTGTGCTGACCTCCGTCGCCTATGTGGTCGGTCGCTCACGAGCTGCCACCTTACGCAAGAATGGCGAACAGCTACATTCACTGCCACGCTACTATGGCTACATGACTGCCATCTGCACCGCCGTACCGGCGTTGCTACTGTTGGCGTTATGGTCTGCATCAGAACCTACGTTTCTCAAACACAGCACCGTAAAAACACTTCCCGCGGAAGTTCAATCGCTTCCACAAGGCCAGCTTGATCTGGTACTCAACGATATCAAAAACATTGCCACCGGCGGTATCACACAGACTGCCGATGACCCGGTCAGAGAAGCTTCAGCCAATCACTACAATGACCGGAAAAATACCAGCCAGCTGCTGAAGTCATTTTTTGTACTTGTAGCAAGCGTGCTTGGTGCACTGTATGGCCTCCGGAAAATCGGCGTACAGACCAGGGCGCGTATTTTTGTCGAGCGCGCAATGATGACGGTGCTGATCGCATGCAGTTGTATCGCCATTTTTACCACGGTGGGCATTGTGCTCTCGGTGTTGTTTGAATCACTCAGATTCTTTAACAAAGTACCATTTACCGAATTTGCTTTCGGTTTGCACTGGAGCCCGCAGACTTCAATTCGTGCCGACCAGGTGGGTAGCTCCGGCAGCTTTGGCGCAGTACCTATCTTTGCGGGTACGTTACTCATTTCCGCCATCGCCATGTTAGTCGCCGTACCCTTTGGATTAATGTCGGCCATCTATCTTGCAGAATATGCAAGCAGCAACGTACGAGCCTGGGCTAAACCACTATTAGAAATATTGGCTGGTATACCGACGGTTGTTTATGGCTTTTTCGCGGCTTTAACTGTCGCCCCCCTGGTTCGGGATATTTTCGAGGGAGTCGGCTTTGAGGATGTTGCATCAGAAAGCGCACTGGCCGCAGGATTGGTCATGGGCATTATGATCATTCCGTTTGTCTCATCGCTTTCCGATGATGTTATTACTGCAGTCCCCCAAGCCATGCGTGACGGCTCTCTGGGACTTGGTGCGACTAAATCTGAGACGATCAAACGTGTAGTCATACCGGCGGCACTACCGGGCATTGTCGGCGCTATTCTACTTGCAGTGTCTCGTGCCATTGGTGAAACCATGATTGTAGTGATGGCTGCAGGTCTCGCCGCCAACTTAACAATCAACCCACTCGAAGCAGTCACCACCGTCACCGTACAAATTGTTACTCTGCTTACCGGCGATCAAGCCTTTGACAGTCCGAAAACTTTGGTGGCTTTTGCACTGGGCCTAATGCTATTTGTCACGACTCTGATTCTCAATGTTATTGCGTTGGTTGTCGTACGAAAATACCGTGAGCAATACGAATGAACGCTCAAGAAGAACTCAACACCACTGAAGTGGTGCGCGGATCACTCAAGCGTCGCTACGCTCGTGAAAAGCGTTTCCGCCTTTTTGGCCTGGCCGCCATTACCGCAAGCCTGACCTTTCTTGCTGTTTTACTGATCACAATAACCGCTCGTGGTCTGCCGGCGTTTAAGCAAACATTCATTCAACTTGAAGTCACGTTAGATTCAAAAACGCTCGGCGTCGGTGAAAATCCGGATACAAACGAACTGCGAAGAGCCAACTATAACGGTGCGATCAAAAAATCGCTGACCACACTCTTCCCCGACGTAAAAAAACGCAAAGATAAAAAAGCACTTTATAAACTGGTGAGTAAAGGCGGCCAGTATGATCTGCAAAAACGAGTCATGGCAGACCCGTCTTTGGTCGGTGAAACCTTGAAGGTATGGCTACCTGTGGGTGATGACACCAATAGTTATATTCAAGGCAACATCGATTCGAGTTTGCCGGAGAAGAAACGACGATTCAAAGACAATCAGATTCTTTGGGTAGATCAACTCACCGAAGATAAGCAAATACAACGGCGCTTTAACAGCACTTTCTTTGAACGCGGCGACTCGCGAGAACCTGAAATGGCTGGAATCAAAGGCTCTCTCTTTGGTTCCATGCTCACCTTGATGGTCACATTGTTATTGTCATTCCCGGTAGCAGTGGCTACCGCTATCTATCTGGAAGAATTCGCACCGAAAAACCGCTGGACTGACCTCATTGAGGTCAACATCAACAACCTTGCAGCGGTACCGTCCATTGTATTCGGCTTGCTGGGTCTCGCGATCTTCATCAACTTCTTTAATTTACCGCGAAGCGCTCCCATTGTCGGGGGATTGGTGTTGTCATTAATGACACTGCCGACAATCATTATCTCTGCACGCGCGGCATTAAAATCGGTACCACCCTCTATTCGCGATGCAGCGCTCGGTGTCGGCGCCTCGAAATTACAGGTGGTGTTTCATCATGTGTTACCGCTGGCGATGCCCGGCATTCTGACGGGAACCATTATCGGCATGGCTCAGGCGCTTGGCGAAACCGCTCCTCTGTTAATGATAGGTATGGTCGCATTTATCGTAGATGTACCCACATCCCTCACAGACCCTGCAACCGTTCTACCGGTGCAAATATATCAATGGGCAGATCTCCCGGAAAAAGGCTTTGTTGAAAAGACCTCAGCTGCCATTATGGTATTACTGGCGTTTTTGATTGTGATGAATGCTGCGGCTGTGTATTTAAGACGCAAGTTTGAAAGAAAATGGTAGGGACTCATCAAAACGACAAGCTATCCGCCATTTGGAATTTGGTTTCGCTGGATCAAAATAATGCAGGACCTACGCTATGAATGAAGAAGTGAATCCACTGCCTTCGCTGGAACAGGACCAAACTTCTGAGCAGACTATTGAAGAGATAGTAGCCTCATTAGGCGACACGGTAGGTCAGCCACGGGTTGACGATCCAAAAATGTCCGTGTCCAACGTCGATGTATTTTACGGTAAAAAGCAGGCGATTTTTGGCGTTGATCTAGACATTGCCAACAACGAAGTGGTTTCAATGATCGGGCCGTCAGGTTGTGGCAAGTCCACTTTGCTGCGGTGCCTGAACAGGATGAACGATACCATTCCGATTTGTCGCGTCAGTGGTGAGCTTACACTTGATGGCGAGGACATCTACAGTAAAGACACTGACCCGGTATTGCTGCGGGCACGCGTTGGCATGGTGTTCCAAAAACCCAACCCGTTTCCCAAATCGATTTATGAAAACGTGGCTTACGGTCCACGCCTGCACGGCTTAAACCGCAACAAAGCGGATCTTGACGATATCGTGGTCAATAGCTTGAAAAAAGCCGGCATCTACAATGAAGTTAAAAACCGGCTGGACGAATCAGGCACCAGCTTGTCAGGTGGTCAACAGCAACGCTTGTGTATAGCACGAACCATTGCCTGTAGCCCTGAAGTCATCTTAATGGATGAACCTTGCTCGGCACTTGATCCGATTGCGACTGCCAAGATCGAAGAATTGATTGACGAACTTCGAGAGAACTACGCCATTGCCATCGTCACCCACTCGATGCAGCAGGCAGCTCGAGTTTCACAGCGAACAGCCTATTTTCATTTAGGGAAACTGGTTGAAGTTGGCGATACAGACACTATCTTCACCAACCCCCGGCACGAACTCACCGAAAACTACATCACCGGTCGATTCGGCTAGACCCATTTTAATTAGGTCGATATCAACAGGACCGATTCGACTGGACAATAGACAGAGCCACCACCATGAGAACATTCAATCCAGAGGGTCACACCGCACACGCGTTTGACGTTGAACTCAATGACGTAAAGCACAAAGTCATGACCATGGGCGGTCTGGTCGAATCGATGGTGCACAACGGGCTTGAAGCCCTGCTTACAATGGATGAAGTGATCGGCTTGCAAGTTACCGAAGATGATCACAAAGCCAATCAACTAGAACTTGATATTGACGAAGACTGCACACGCATCCTCGCCAGACGCCAGCCTGCGGCAAGTGATCTAAGACTGGTGATCACCATCATTAAAACCATCACCGATCTTGAACGCATTGGTGATGAAGCAGAAAAGCTTGGCCGCATTGCAGTTAAACTATCCAATGAACCCAACACGCCGGTGTACTACAAAGACCTGCACCACTTGGGTGAGCATGTCAAAGTGATGCTACGTGATGCGCTGGATGCTTTCACGCGCATGGACGTCGAAGCCGCATTTCATACCGCAGCCAAAGATGAAGCGATTGATACCGAGTACTCTAACTTTTCACGCTTGCTCATCACCCATATGATGGAAAATCCGGCCAATGTGAGTCATGCATTGGATGTTAGCTGGTGCGCCCGCTCACTAGAGAGAATCGCGGACCACGCATGCAACATCTGCGAGTACGTGATCTACCTGGTCGAAGGGCAGGACATTCGACACAGCAACCTTGATGAGATGCGTAAGAAGCTATTGTAGTAACTGTCTTGCCACTCGCTGACGCGTCGGGTTTCCCTTAACTCTATTCCGTCTTGGAGCCGCTTTTTGTGGAAGCCCGACGCGTCAGCGAGTGGGCATAATGCCCGTGATCGGCACGGGATTCGAATGCTGGCGGAGCCCCGAACAACATGAACGCTCGTCCCGAGCTCTACCCTAGAATTACCCCAAGCCAAACAATGGTGACAAGAACAATCGTCAACAACACAGCCGCAGAGCCAATGTCTTTTGCAGCACCAGATAACTCATGAAACTCGGCACCGATTCGATCGACCACTTTTTCAATAGCGGTATTTAAAAGCTCAACTACCATCAGTAACAGGATGCTGGCGGCGAGCAATGCGCGCTCGAGACTGGTATCACCAACAAACCAGGCTGCTGGCAACATGACAACGGCAAGCCACACTTCCTGCCTGAACGCGGCCTCGCTAACATACGCGAGCTTAAGCCCCTTTCGAGAGAAGCCAAACGCAGCGATCAACCGTGCAAACCCCGTGGCTTCGTTTTTCATTTTCTACCACGTACCTTTCGAATAGAATTTATTGCACGTCGCCAAGCCGCTAGTGGAGTATTAACGCTTCACTGGAAGCAGGAGTTGAACTCCAGCCGAGATCGCGCTTTACGCGCTCGCAGGTTTTATGTTCCCACGCAGCATCAAAACCACTGACCGCCTTGCTGAGGCTGTGCCCCTGAATAATTCCGACGCCAATGTCTTTCACTAATTCATCAAGCGACAGTTTGCTGTGTATATCAACCCCTTCGAGAATGACACTGGCACCCTGCTGTTTTTGACTATCAAGTAAATAACGAATCAAAGTATTCGCCATGTTGGTATCAAAAGACAGGATATCCCGATCAATCTTTACGTAGTGAGGTTTTAAACTATCAAGCCTTGAAAGCGATGAGTTACCGACACCGAAGTCATCGATGGCAAACCTGACCCCTGTGAGTTGCATCAGCTGATTGACCACATGGCGGTAGTCTTCAAGCTGCTTACGCGCCTCAGTCTGCAACTCAGGTGATACCAGTGTCTTTTCTGACACCTCCATAATTAGATGATGACCACAAAGCGGTGCTGACTTGGATAGCAATTCATACAGCAACTCACGATACGCAACCGAGCGCAGCGTAGCGGGATATACATTCAATGACAGTGGCTTAATCTCAGCTCCCGTCGCCACTGAAGCGGAAATTTGTGCTTCATAACTTGCCAATGAAATTTTCAGCAAAGTGGAGTCGAGCTCCGATTGAAATCCCATGCCCCATAAGCTCGCAGTATTGAACACTTCAACCGGTGCTGAGCTAGCCTCCTGGTGTTCACGCGCCAACGCCTCATAGGCAAATACGTCAACCTCTTGCGTATCACGGTCAAAACGGAACATCGGTTCAAAATGAATACTCAGGTCAGACAGCTGGTTCTTAAAGATTCTGCGACGATCTTCATACATATCATCACTGACGAACCGATAGTCCTTTCTCAACGCATCATAAACACGTGACTTTAACTTTTCGAAAGTCTCAAAGCGTGCCCAGGCAAGCGCATCATGCAAGGTGTTAATCACGGTACTCAGAATTTCTGTTAGAGGAAAACGGGTAAATCCGCCCTTTGCTGCAACAAAAACACCACAGTTCGGCAGTGTTTGATTCACGACCACCATGCACTCTATGTTACTCCCTGCCTGAGGTGCTAACTGTGGCAGAAAATTTTGCAGATGCAATGAACGCTTACTTAAATCATGCGCATAGCCTTTCAAAGCATCCTCCAAAACACTGTGCACTACCGATGCAGAGCAGTCATGTATCGGTCGATTAGATTCAGCTTCATAGATGTGCAACACCCCGTTTTTACTACGGTAGTAGCAATAAACCATTTCGGCGCCCAATACGGTTCGCACGGCCTCTGAAAACAAATTCAGATTGCGTCTGCGATCATGCATCCGCATCACCTGCAAACGTCCGATCAATTGCTCTATGAAATTATCGTAGGCACTCATGTGACACGGCAGCGGATCGACCGTTTCGGCAATCTGCGACGCACCGGCCAGCCTTTCATCGAGTGCTAAGGGAGTCACCGGGACAGGCTTACTTTTAGAGACAAACTGAGAAATCAAATACTCAAGAGATTCCATCGCGGAATTTAACTTGTTGGAATGTGCCTGTATGGGTGACATAAAAGACAAAGCCGATTGATCAAAAGCAAAGTCAGTTTCTACCACCAACGGAACAATCAACGCCTTACCCGTGACCGCCTTTCGATTAGCGAGGTAGGCCGCTTGTGACGCACTCGCAGCCGTCTGGTGTTTTTGATCAAGCAAGAATATAAATAAACTTGCACTTGCCGCGATCGAATCCATGGCGCCAGTTTTTGTGACGTCACAAAACTCGATTCGGCCCACCAACTCTCGTGCGCGCAATTTCTCAAGCACCCTCGTAACGCTCTCACAGCTGGCTTCATTGCCCGCGCCAGCAACAAAAACGACAGCATCCCGGCTTCGCGTGCTGACAGTAGGCTGAAATTTTTGTACTTCGACCATCGTTTCTACTCAATTTTATTTTTTTAGTTATCATTGAGCCATGGACATCCGTGTACCCGGCTACGTACTGAGAACACGTTTTACCATGCTCAGAGCCCGCAAACGAACGCGTTGAGAGTCGAAGTTAAAGTAGATTCTCACGATGGTGCGTAAACCTGAAGATATCTCTGTGTTTCTTAAAATGAACAATAATATTACATGACTGACAGATACCTTCTCAAATACGACAACCTCGTCTAACCGGCAATTGCCCACTCCTCACATCTCATCGGAATGAATCACATTGGAAAAACAAGCATTTAGCATTGCTGTCTTCGAAGGCGACGGTATCGGACCAGAGATCATGTCACCGACCATTGAGGCTCTAAAGCAACTGACTCAGTCGGCCGATTCGTTCTCGCTAACGTTTGAGACCCTTCCTGCAGGCGCTGTCTGCTTCGAGAAAACCGGCGAAGACCTGCCCAGCGAGTCAGTCGAAGCCGCAAAACAGTGCGATGCCATCTTGTTATCAGCGATGGGGCTCCCGCACATTCGAAAACCGGATGGCACCGAACTGGTGCCACAAATTGATCTCCGTTTAGAGCTCAACCTGTTTGCCGGTGTCCGACCGGTCTTTACCTTTGACGATGGACCGCAGGTACTTTCCGACCCGCGCGGTGCGAATCTGGATTTTGTACTTGTAAGAGAATCCACCGAGGGCATGTTTGCACACAAAGATGAAGGCAAAGTTGTCGATAACGAATACGCCACCGAACAACTGCGTATAACAAGAGCAGTCTCAGAGAAGCTGTTCGACTTCAGTTTTCGATTAGCTCAATCGAGAGCAAAGCAACTTAACCGCCCCTCCAAACTGATGTGCGTCGACAAGGCCAATGTGTTTCGATCATTCTGGTTCTTTCGTGAAATATTTAACGAACGAGCAGCACACTTCCCGGATGTTGAGACCTCCGCCATGTACGTTGATGCCGCAGCGATGAAAATGGTGCAGAGCCCCTGGGATCTCGATGTCATGGTGACTGAGAATATGTTTGGCGATATTCTTTCTGACCTTGGTGCAGGACTCATGGGCAGTCTTGGTTTAGCCCCTTCAGCTGATATCGGTCTCGACCACGCAGTTTTCCAACCGTGCCATGGTAGCGCACCGGACATTGCCGGCCGGGGCTTGGCTAATCCATTGGCGATGATTTTATCTGCCGCCATGATGCTCGAATACCTGGGCGAAGAAAATCAATGCGATGAGGCGAGCGTACTCGGTGTAAAGCTACGCAATGCCGCGACGACAGCAGCCGCAAAACCTGAAGGCCGTGGCGGTGATTTAGGTGGCACAGCAGGCACAGACTCGATCGCTCAGTGCGTTCTGGACTGCTTGTAAATCAATAGTCAAAGACCGATGACACAGGAACTGCCGGCATACCATGACTTCCAATATTCGCGTTGCTGTAATCGGCGGTGGGTACTTTGCCAGCTTTCATATCAATGCCTGGCTAAGAATACCTAATGTGGAACTGTCCGCGATCATTGAGAATGATCGTTCCAAACACAAAGCACTAGAAGAGTCAGTATCTACAAACGGCTCGCCCGGCACGCTCATAACCGATTCATTTTCAAATGCGCTGCAAGGCGGCGCTATCGATATCATTGATATCGCCACTCCACCCCAGTCTCATGCTGTATTAATTGAAGAGGCCATCAAATTAAAGTGCCCCTTGATTATTTGCCAGAAACCCTTTTGCGGTAACCTGGAAGCGGCAGAAGAAATTCTTAACACCATTGCCTGCAGCGACTCAAAAGTGGTGGTGCACGAAAACTTTCGCTTTCAACCCTGGTTTAGAAAAATTAAATCAATAATTGATGAAAGCACCCTGGGTGATGTGCTGCAGGCAACGTTCAGACTGCGACCAGGTGATGGCCAGGGTGAGAGCGCCTACCTTGAGCGACAACCCTATTTTCGACAAATGGACCGCTTCTTAATCCATGAAACCGGTATTCACTACATAGATGTATTCAGATACCTGTTCGGAGAACCGGATGCACTCAGTGCAGACCTTAGAAGGTTAAATCCCGCTATTGCCGGCGAAGACGCTGGTCACTTTATTTTCTACTATGACAATGGCCTGCGAGCTCACTTTGATGGCAATCGACTACTTGATCACGCCACTGAAAACTCACGTCTTACCATGGGTGAGATGCTGATTGAAGGCACAAAGGGCTGCCTGTCATTGCACGGCAACGGAGATTTACACTTAAGAAACTTCGGTCATGCAGATTGGCAAACAATTGAATATGCGTTTGACGATAACGACTTTGGCGGTGATTGCGTCTATCACTTGCAAAAACATGTTGTTGATCACCTGCAGCGGAATACACCCCTTGAAAACATTGCAAACGACTACCTGAATAATCAACGGTTGGAATCGTTGGTGTACACCGCAGCTCAAACCCACGGGCGGCACAGCACAACCAGTATGGATATAGCATGACCGAAATATGGGAAGTCTTTGCGCTGAAATATGCCGAGCGCAATTCAAGAACAAGAAACGATTCGTTCCTGCTTGATGACAACCACAACACCCCACATGAAATGGACTACTACCTGTGGTTACTCAAAAGCCCGACACGAACCATTCTGGTGGATACCGGTTATGACACTGCAGAAGGTATAGCGCGTGACCGGCCGGTAGAAATTGAGCCCGCCGACTTACTGAAAAGATTCGGTGTTGCACCAGACACGATTGACACCGTCATCATCACGCACCTGCACTATGATCACGCAGGCTCACTGCCGGCGTTCACAGCCGCCACCTTTCATTTGCAGGAACAGGAGATGACTTACGCCACAGGCCCTTGTATGTGTCACGACACCTTACGGCAGCCATTTTCCGGTGAGCATGTGGTCGAAATGGTCCGGCGTCTGTTTGATGGCCGGGTACAATTTCACAATGGCTCGTCAACGATTGCACCGGGCGTTGAAGTTCACTTGATTGGTGGTCACTCCCGAGGCCTGCAGTGCGTAAGAGTAAACACCCGCAGAGGCTGGATTGTTCTGGCGTCAGATGCGAGCCACTACTATGAAAACTTTCTACGCCAAAAACCATTTCCGATTGTCGTGGATCTTGAAGACATGCTGACCGGCTTCAACCGCCTTGAATCGCTGGCGGAAAGTAAAAACCACATCATCCCCGGCCACGATCCGCTGGTGCGCCAGTACTATCCATCGGAGCATGGCGATAATTCCGTTTTCCGGCTGGATATTGAACCCTCAATATCAGTGTAATGTCACTCAATCGCTTCTGAGCGGATCTTTTTCGATACATTTTGGCAGATGGGATCCCACCTGGCCCATCAGTACAGGCCGCAAGGTTGATTTAGCCACAATGCGGGGCAATTAGCTGTTAAAAATACCAACCCGTCTGATCCCGTGTTATTATCGTTCGGCTCGATTGCACTACCCGCACACCGGCGTACTTATTGCCCTATTGGCAGCCATTTTGGTCGCCCTCTTGGCATCGCTGACCAGGACTTCTGTTGATGTCAAAAGAACACGTATATCGCATCCGTTTTATCAATCAAGATAAAATATATGAGCTGTATGCGCGTGATATCTATCAGGGTGAACTGTACGGCTTTGTAGTAATCGAAGGCTTGATGTTTGATGCCCACACCACCGTAGTGGTTGATCCTTCAGAGGAAAAACTCAAAACGGAGTTCGAAGGTGTCAGTCAGACCATCATCCCTATGCATGCAGTAATCAGAATTGATGAAGTGGAAAAGCGCGGCACACCAAAAATTGCAGACGTCGGCAGCAATGTGTCACCATTTCCCTCACCCATCTATACTCCCAAAGGCAGTGGCCAGGAAGGGTAATTGCAGTAAGAGTAGCTAGATGGGTTACAACGCTTAACCGGGGTTTTATACCGCGGTGAACAAAGTTCCGGAGAGGTGTCCGAGTGGCTTAAGGAGCACGCCTGGAAAGTGTGTATACACGTAAGTGTATCGAGGGTTCGAATCCCTCTCTCTCCGCCAAGTTGGGTGGCCCGCAGTTTTGCGGGCCACCTTGGTTATTTATTTGCGCTGTTCAGCGCTTGGTTTATTTTTTCCGCTCCCGCGGCTCTTCACTGGACTGGTTTGCTTGTCGTAAGTGGCTTGTCGAGCTTACTTGTCGTGAGCGGCTTGCCATCCATGGCGGGTTTCGATGCCAGTCCCTGGCGCTACGAGTCACTTTTCAAAACACGAAAAGTAACCAAAAGTGTTTTTCACGGCTTCATTGCCCTTCGGGTGGCTGCGCCATTTTTTGAAGTCATCCTCCGTCGGGCCGCGCTGAAGGCACATCCCTGTGCCCGCAGCGCTCACGCACCATCCGTGGTGCTTTGTCCCGACTCCGGCTGACTTCAAAAAACAAATCAGACGCTCAGCCGCTCAGCCGCTCTTTTGCTGCGCTCAGCTTCGATTAAACAATACGATTTTCGGTAGTACGCATTATACGGCAGAGCCGTTGCGAGAACAGACCTAGATAAAGTAGTCGTTAATACCGAAAAAGATCAGAACCGTTTACGCTAAAGCGGTTAATAACTCAAAGTACAACACTGCGTTTACTTAGCAAGCGCAGCGATATAACGAGCGTCTGCTTTGTTTTTTTAAATTATCTGGGGTCGGGTCAAAGCGCCATGGATGGCATGCCGCTCCGGTCAGGCAACGCTCGTTGAGCACAGCGAATACACAATGAAGCCAAGCGCCAGCGAAATAACCCCCTACCGCCTGCCTCCAGGCCGGCGCCCGCGCATCACCTTTTTGCGCCCCCGGCGCATGGAATCCAGTTCAAGCCGCAATACAGATTCAGACCGCTGAGACACCTTTGCGATTTGATAAAGGTGAGTCAACAAGCCATCCTCGACATCGGTGATTTTTCCAGCACGCAGCCACGACGGCAATTCCACAGGTCCGTATCGCACTCTTGTTAGACGACTTAGTTGATAACCAAGGGCTGCCCACATGCGTCGAACTTCCCGATTGCGGCCTTCACTCAGTACCACTCTGTACCACTGATTGTTATCACTGCCACCATCAAACCAGCAGCGTTGAAAGCGGGCTATACCATCTTCCAACTCGACACCATCGTGAAGTTTTTTTAGATCTTCATCACTGACCGGGCCGCGTACACGACAAGCGTACTCACGCTCAACCTCAGACGATGGGTGCATCAGTCCATTGGCAAGATCACCGTTGTCAGTAAATAAAAGGAGGCCCGTAGTATTAAAATCAAGCCGGCCAACGGCAACCCAGCGCGACGATTTCAGACGTGGCAGATGTTCAAACACAGTAGGACGGTTGCGTTCATCCGAGCGACTAGTCACCCGCCCTTCCGGTTTATGATAGGCAATAACCCGAGCAGGCCGGGCACCACTCTCTAACACTCGATAACGCTTACCATCGTAGCGGATACGATCTCCGGCACTCGCCTTATCGCCAAGCTTGGCGGGCTGCCCGTTGAGCACAATCGCGCCAGCTGATATCGCCGCGTCGATTTTTCGGCGGGAATCAAGACCGGCACGAGCCATTAGTTTTTGCAGCCGTTCAGCCATAGTCGCGGGTAACTCGCCGTTAATTGAAGCGTGGGAAGACTCGCTATTCTCGCACAGTGAGACGCTAGATAGCCAAGCGTCTGATAGTATGGGTTCAAACATTGGCCAATCACATCACTATGACTGACTTTGACACCTTTAAACCGCTCAATATCGCTGTGCTCACAGTTTCTGACAGCCGCACCGAAGCTGACGATAAATCGGGCAAACTATTGATCGCGGAACTGACCGAATCGGGCCATCAATGCACTCACAAATCGATAGTTAAAGACGACAAATATCAAATACGGGCAGCACTCAGCCACTGGATTGCAGATGCCGAGGTTGACGTAATACTGAGCACAGGCGGCACAGGTGTCACCGGTCGCGATGGAACACCTGAAGCCGTCAAGCCCTTACTGGATAAAGAGATCGAAGGGTTTGGAGAGATGTTCCGTGTACTTTCATACGATGATATAAAAACCTCTACCCTGCAATCACGGGCACTCGCAGGAGTAGCCAACGCCACCTATATATTTGTTATGCCTGGCTCACCGGGTGCCTGCAAAACAGCCTGGCAGAAACTGGTATCCGAACAGCTGGATAGCCGCACTCGTCCCTGCAATCTGGTGATGTTGATGCCGCGGTTGAATGAGAAATAACAAATGCTTCACCAGAGCAACAACACACTTAAATAATACAGATCGTGGTTGGTTCCGTTCGGGGCATAAACGAAAAGAGGCCGGGCAAGAATATATAGGCACGCGCCGCGAAGTTGCAGGCCAAAAGTAAACAACGCTCGTAAAACGAACTGGAAATCTCCGTGACATGCCACTCGCTCACGCGTCGGATTTCGTGAGACCTACCAACCGCGCGCCTCTTTGATCAAATCATAAGCCGCTCTTATATGCTGAGTTTTTTCAGTGGCGAGCTTAATCATTTCAGGTGGTAATCCTTTCGCTACCAGCTTATCCGGATG
>CALISD010000089.1 GCA_938041955.1 uncultured Granulosicoccaceae bacterium
CTCTTTGTGTACATCTAGACCTACATGCTTGCTAAAATGTTCCATGACCTGTCCTCTTCAATTTGGCTCTGTTGTGGTGGTTCCATCTTCTACGATAACCCAAGGCGTTGAAGATGGGCAGGTCACTACATAATGTCTAGCGACTACCTTGGCTGATCAACAGGACTATCTCCGGGTAACCATTTAACATTGCTACTTCTTCGGCAGAGTCGCTGTTTTTATCTAGCACATTAATATCCGCTCCACGCTCGAGCAAACGTTCAACCGTTTCCACATCACCAAACTGAGCAGCCACATGTAGCGCGGTCGATCCATTCTCATTGATCTGATTAATACCCGGCTCAGGTAATGCAAGAAGGTAGTTGATCACCCCTCGATGCTTGTTATCAATCGCACGCATCAATGGACTCCACTGATAGACATCGGCCAGACGAGCATCAGCCCCCGCCTCAACTAACTGTCTTAGCGCACCGTCAAAACCTTTTGCTGCAGCTATCATCACAGCAGTCCAGCCATTGGTACTTTGTGCATCAAGATGCTGCGTACGAGTCAGTAAATAGTTAATCATTTGAGCCTGATTGCCCAGCACTGCATACATCAACGCTGTACCTCCGGTTAAGCTTTTATCCTCTAGGCGGATGCCATGACGTATCAACTCTTCCAGTAATTTCCTATCACCGATTTTCGCCGCGGCCATCAAAGCGTTTTTACCTTTGTCATTGGAGCCAAGCACATTGACTTGAGATATCAATCGCCACAGCGCTTCACCATCATCACGGTCTATGGCTCGCTTCCATCTCAGAGCCGGAGACGCAGGTTGCTTTTTTTCATCTACGCTGTTTAACAGAATTTTTCCGGCATCGAAGGGGTTGTCCTCAGATACTGATTCGTCAGCGTTAGCTACCACAACGGAGCAGAGACATACGATGCTAAGCAACAATGCTAAAATCGTATAAGCCGCAGGCACGCTCGAAGCATATGAAACTACTCCACGCACAACCGCGTTAACCTCGTAAAGAGTAGTGCGATACCACTTCAGCAAAGGCTGTTTGCGCACTGTACTTACCAGCCAGCCGAATGACCGCATCTCGCTTGAAAGACTCATCACGCAACGCAAGAAACTCTTTTCGCCAATCATCATTCAATGGTTGGCGTTGCTGATGAATTATCTGAAAATCCTGATCAGATAAAAACCAGGTAAGGGTTTCCTGTGCACCAAGCAAAGTCAAAATCTCATAGTGAGTCTCGGCACCACCCGGAGTGATCAGAACCTCCCCGACCAGCGGGTTGTCCGGTTGGGTAAACATCTGCACCCGCAACATGACGACTGTCGCGTTCTCATGCTCGATTAAATCGGTTTCAATCCCGACAGCCAGCGCTGCCTCCTGACTCTTCAGCAGTTCAATATCCGCCTCTGATTCCTGCCCGCCTAGTCTGAAAAATAGCGCCGCCTGCCAGTCATCCACTTCACTTGATTCAATTTTAACCGGTAGACAGGTAACCGTTGATCCGCCGGCCTTCATCATATCGACGACGCGCTGTGGAAAGGTTTCAGACGTGTTTTTTTGTGACATCTAGGTTGATCGTTGCACGGTGATATTGGAGTTTAAGAATACCCTGACCAAATAGCAAAAAAGGCGAGCAATGCTCGCCTTTTCATACATCGTTTCGAATGCTACCTAGATCGTCATAAGGAACGCTGACGAATCGCACTGTGGCCACGAGCATATCGATCAGGATGGCGAGAGATACGCCCTTGTCTTCTTAGCTTGTTAAACCAGAGACTATGATGTTGTTCCGCCCATTCAGCTGACACATACCCTGTTGTCATACCCTGTAAAGCGCCTTCTGTTCCAGCCGTACCTATATAGATGTGACCAATCGCCACCACCATCCAGACGATTCCAGCGACCACATGCCATACATTCGCATCTTGCATCAGACCACGCGTCAACGTGACCGGCAACATTGCCGCCACTGATGGATAACTCGGCGCTACCATTGCCAAACCACTGATCACAACAGCAAGCCCGAAAGTACAAATAATCCAGAACCAGACCTTCTCACCAAAGTTCATGCGACCGGCAGGCGGGTGCTTGTTACCTATTATTCCACCGCCTGACTTTATCCAGTTCCAATCCCCCTTACTTGGGAAATTGTGCCAGATCCACATCACTATCATTAGCACAACCCCAACGCTCATTACCGGCCCAAAAACGTTGTGAAGCTGTATCGACATCTGCGCCCATGCCGCGTACGCCGCCTTACCGCCTTCCATACCACCGAAAATTGGCAGCAATAAAGTTCGACCCAGCAACATGCTCAAGCCCGTAATAGATAACACAATGAACGAGATCGCGGTAGTCCAGTGAACCAGTCGCTCAAACCAGGACCAACGCGGCACCATCACACCTGATGGGCGGTGTATTAATCGATTCTTTCCGTGTATCACGTGATACAGCAGGATAAGCAGCAGCATCGCGCCGATCGCCCAGGGAGCGTACTTAACGATGGGCCCGCGACGAAAGTTAGCCCAATCGATTCCGGCGCTCTGTGTGAGCACACCTGTCTCAGGCCCTTTGATAGAACTGTAGCCACTGACACCGCCTTTTACCGCACGCCAATAATCTGCGCGCGGATTGGAAGCCGGCTTTTGCTCTTGCGCAATCGCACCGTCTATACCGCTGAGTAGAAAGCCGCTGAATGGTGCCACCAACGCAGACATCATAATAAATACGAAAGTCCACACCGCAATTCGCTTGCGCCTCTTTATTCGAGCTGGATGGCTTTTAGGTAAGTCTTTTATTTTCATGAATTTATCCCCCGATACTGTTCTGGCACTGTGCTAAGTAATTACAATCCGGCTATTGGCGACCCTGGACAAGATCAAATCGATCAGCAAGACCGCCTGCCCTGTCCGCTCCTGACGAAGCAAGCAATGGATCAACAGCACCCTTGTACTGATACGCCTCCGGATCAAGCACCGTCTCAGCGCTTGGCCCAGAATCACACGCACCAATGACCGCAGCGCTAATGACCATCAGAACAGCAATTCGAGTTTTGTTTTCCATCTTCTTATCCATCAAACGTAAGTTACTCTGCTACAAAAAGTATCACAATCGATCTATTAAAATTTAAGCGTTCAAACAAATACGGCGGTCAATCGACCGCCGTATTGCTATCTAATGCTCAAAGCCAACTACCCTTTGTACGCCGTATCCCAACCCCAGTTTGAAGGTCGGCCACCGCGCTTGGTAATACGCTCCCGATAAATATCAGCGACTTTGTCACCATCACCAGCAATAAGTGCTTTGGTAGAACACATCTCAGCACACAATGGCAACTTACCTTCAGCAATACGGTTACGACCGTACTTCTCGTACTCTGCCTCAGACAGGTCATCAGCCGGTCCACCTGCACAGAAGGTGCATTTATCCATTTTCCCGCGCGCACCAAAAGCAGATTGCTTGGGATACTGTGGCGCACCGAACGGACAAGCATAGAAGCAATAACCGCATCCTATGCACAAGTCTTTATCGTGCAACACAATGCCGTCATCAGTGGTGTAGAAACAGTCCACAGGACAAACCGCCTGGCAAGGCGCATCAGTACAATGCATACAAGCTACGGAGATAGATTTCTCCGCACCCACTTCACCATCCCCCATAGTAACTACACGCCGGCGGTTCACACCCCACGGCACCTCGTGTTCATTCTTACAGGCGGTAACACAACCGTTGCACTCAATACAGCGCTCGGCATCACAAAGAAATTTCATTCTAGCCATGATTGTTCTCCTTAGGCCGAGTAAATTTTGCAGAGCGAAACTTTCGACTCTTGCATTTGAGTAACTGAATCATAGCCGTAGGTAAAGGCGTTATTCGCCGGCTCACCCCGTACGTATGGCGCTGTGCCTTCCGGATACTTGTCGAGCAGATCTTCGCCTTCAGAATGACCCGCGAAGTGAAAAGGAGTAAACACTACACCACGACCTACACGGTTTGTGATCATTGCTTTCACCTTGATCTTGCCACCTTCAGGGCTTTCAACCCAGACCATCTCTTCATCTTCAACTCCAACATCATTCGCGTCTGACGGGTTGATCTCAACAAACATATCCTGCTGCAATTCCGCAAGCCATGGATTAGAGCGAGATTCGTCACCACCACCTTCATATTCCACCAGTCGACCACTGGTATGAATCAGTGGAAAGCCTTCAGAATGATCTTCTTCCTGAATCGATCCGAATCTTACCGGTAGTCGGTAGTGAGACTTGCGATCTTCGTAAGTCGGGTAGTCAGCCACCAGATCACGACGATTTGTGTACAGAGGTTCACGATGAATCGGCACCGGATCAGGGAAGGTCCAGACCACGGCGCGCGCTTTCGCGTTCCCGAACGGGGCACAGCCATGCTTAATAGCTACACGCTGGATACCACCTGATTGATCGGTCTTCCAGTTCTTGCCCTCGGCACTGGTTTTTTCTTCGTCAGTAAGGTCTTCCCACCAGCCGAGTGATTTTAGCGACTCATGGGTAAATTCCGGATAGCCATCTTCAATCTCAGCACCTACAGAGTAAGAACCCTCCGCAAGCAGGCTTTCACCGTTGCGCTCGACTCCGAATCTGGCGCGGAAGTTCAAACCACCTTTTGCCACTGATTTGCTGGTGTCGTAAAGCAATGGAGTACCAGGGTGCTTCATGTCTGCAGTTCCCCAACACGGCCATGGCAGTCCATAGTATTCACCATCCAGCGGCCCACCCTCTGCGATTAACGTAGTGGTGTTAAACGTGTTGCGATACTTCTTGTGATCTTTCAAGCGTTCCGGGCTTTGACCCGTATAACCGATAGTCCACATACCCTTGTTGAACTCTCTGGTGATGTCTTCAATAAGAGGCTCTTCACCGTTCACTTGAATATTCTTTGTCAGTTCGTTGCCAAAGCCCAGTTTTTCAGCAAACTTGTGCATGATGACGTGATCAGGCTTTGACTCAAACAGTGGCTCAATGACTTTTTCACGCCACTGCAGTGAACGGTTGGATGCCGTTACAGAACCATATGTTTCAAACTGCGTGGTAGCAGGAAGGATGTACACACCGTCTTGACGATCAGACAGCACAGCGGAGTGCGTTGGATAAGGATCGATGATCACCATCAGATCAAGCTTTTCCATTGCCTCTTTCATTTCAGGCCCACGGGTCTGACTATTCGGCGCATGACCCCATAACACCATTGCACGAATATTGTCTTTCTGCGCAATGTTGCCGCGATCTTCAAGCACACCATCTATCCAGCGTGATACCGGCATACCTTTGGTATTCATTGGATTAACGGGCTTGCCTTTCGACTCTTCGTAGCTTCCGCCATCAAAACGAGCTTTCACCCAGTCGTAGTCGACATCCCATACAGAGGACCAGTGCTTCCAGGCACCCGCCGAAAGACCGTAGTAGCCAGGCAATGAATGCGACAGGATGCAAAAGTCAGTGGCGCCCTGAACGTTGTCGTGGCCACGGAAGATGTTCGCACCACCACCGGATACACCCATGTTCCCCAGTGCCAGCTGTAATACACAGTAAGCACGAGTATTGTTGTTACCGATGGTGTGCTGCGTACCCCCCATACACCAGACAATAGTGCCAGGTCGGTTTTCAGCCAGAGTCTGTGCGGCAAGTAATACTTCCGCTTCCGGAGCACCCGAGACTCTTTCAACTTCAGCCGGATTCCACTTCGCGACTTCTTCACGAATTTCATCCATGCCATACACACGCTGCTGAATGAACTCTTTGTCTTCCCAACCGTTTTCGAAGATATGCCACAACATACCCCAGATAAGAGGCACATCAGTACCAGGTCTTAAGCGCAGGAACTGATCTGCGTGAGCTGCGGTACGTGTGTAACGTGGATCGCAAACAATAAGCTTCGAGCCATTCTCTTTTGCACGCAAAATGTGCTGCATAGCCACCGGATGCGCTTCTGCTGCATTCGAACCAATAAAGAACATGGCTTTTGAATTATGCATGTCGTTGTAGGAGTTGGTCATCGCACCATAACCCCAGGTATTAGCAACACCTGCGACCGTGGTTGAGTGACAGATTCGCGCCTGGTGATCTACGTTGTTAGTACCCCAAAGTGCCGCGAACTTTCTAAATAAGTACGATTGCTCGTTGTTGAACTTGGCAGAGCCAAGCCAGTAAACCGAATCAGGACCGGATTCTTCACGAATCTCAAGCATTTGATCGCCAATGTCTTCAATTGCCTCATCCCAACTGACTTTCTTCCATTTGCCGCCCGTTAGTTTCATCGGGTACTTTACGCGCTTCTCGCCATGACCGTGCTCTCGCACGGAGGCCCCTTTTGCACAGTGTGCACCGAGGTTTAGCGGCGAGTCATAGTCAGGCTCCTGCCCGGTCCAGACTCCGTCCTGAACTTCCGCAACAACACCACAGCCCACTGAGCAGTGAGTGCAGACAGACAGTTTAATTTCTGTTTCAACGCCATCCTTGGGCGCTGTTTCTGCAGCACGTACCTTTTTTACCATGCTTGGTGCTGCGATGGTTGCTAACGCTGCACCACCTGCTGTGACACCTGAATGCCGTAAAAAGGTTCGGCGATTTACTGCTTGTCCGAACAGGCCCTTACCCGGTTGGCTCCCCGGTGTGGGTTCCGAACTGGCTGACCCGATTTTCTTTCTGAGTTTCATTGTCTCTTTCCCCTGTCAGTCAGTGTTATTAGAACCGAGCTCGGTCATAGTAATTACGAATGTAATCGTTTTCTTCGTAGCCTTTGTCTTCCGTGGCTGGAATTTTAACCACCTCGACCTTTGGTGCTGCTACAACAGCAGACGGGGCTACAACTGCAGCTCCTCCAGCTACTACTGCACCTTTCAAAAAATTGCGTCTTTCCGACTTTATAAATTTCTTGCTCATAAAACCTCCATTAACTTATTCGGTTAACCGATAATAATTTCGTGTAATTACAACGCCATACTCAAATACTTCTTTTCGACATCGATGAAGCTTTCGCCCAAAAGCCCCACGGCTCGATAAAACTCTGCACTGGTCGATTCCTGTAATGCCTTGAAAAAGCCTTCCGCCCAGGAGGCTATGTGTTCATTGAAAAATTCCCGCTCTGTCTCAAAGTCGATCTCTTCGGCCAGAATGATGGCCGCCATTGCCTGACAAAGGGATGCAATATGATCTTCCGATTCGGCAACGTCTTCGTTGCGCTCAAAACCCAGCTTGCGCAAATCTGCGCGCAACCGGCCGAGCGGTTTTTCCATCAGAAAACCGGTTAGATGCCAGGACCCATAGGGCACTATTTCGCCCCGGCCAAGACCAATAAAAAGGCGGTGGTATTCGTCGTCTATTTGATCTGTGGAGCATTGAGATGCAGATTTACGCAGCAGAGTCCACGCCACTTCCATGGATGTCTCTGGCGTTTCTATTTCCGGGAGATCGCGCAATACCTGGCAATGTTCAGCGGTTGCAGGTGCCACCAGCAGGGCGCCCAGGGACATATACAAGTTGGAACGATCAATCGACGCTGCAACTTCTGCCTCGCGAGTAATGGCCTCAGCTTCAGTGCTGATTTTAATCACCGCGTTGCTGCCGGCGTCATTTTTTGCCACTTCCAATTGCATTTATGCGACTCAGAGGGATCCCCAGTGTTCAAGTTTGCTCCTAAATATAGATTATATCCAGAGTTAATATTGAGTATTACAACAATTGTCATCTATGCACTTCAATGCCTGACTTATCGTCATTAAATATATCTTTGACTCGACAATCTTCGCACATCTTTAAACGACGCAGCGAACTGCCACTCTCAAACATCCAATGATCGGCTAACTTTGCCTGCATACGGCCAATAATGCGCTGGGTGGCAAATGGCGTGTTGCACACCACACAATTAAAAGGCTCCTCCTCGTTGAGCAGCCTTGGTCTACGTGCTTCCTCTGAATCATATAAATAGCGAGGGCTAAGGGTTATCGCACTCTCCGGACAGGCCGTTTCACATAACCCACACTGCAGGCATTGACTCTCAATGAACTTCAATTGAGGCAACGTTTCGCCATCTTGCAAGGCACGGCCCGGACAAACCGTCACGCATGCAAGACACAACGTACAAGTATCTACATCCACATTTATCTGACCAAAGGCAGAATTATTGCTCAGCGCTACGGACGCCTCTGTGGGCGCACTGTGCTCAGCTAAATGATCGATCGCCGCACGAACAGTTTGACGCTTATCGTTAAACGCCTTAAAGGTCGCAATGGGAATACTCTTGCATTCCAGAGTGGCTAATTGATTAATCAAATCAGCACTTGCGGCATCAATCAAGTGCACGCGTGGTTCTAGCCCAAGGCCAGACAATATTGTGTTGGCATTCTCGCTCTGCACCTCAAGTGCGCGGCGAGAGCCGTTATTCCCAGCTGGCGCTTCAATAACAATCGAAGTCACTCCAAACGCCAGCGCAGTAAGCCAGACATCCAAGCCGATACTGGCCACCTCTTCCACTGCCAACGGCAATACCGACTCGTTAAGCTCTGCTGTAAACCCTTCAAGCCTTTCTGCCCCGGACTCAACATCGTGCAAATAAACCACTGAGGCCTGACCCTGCGCTTGTCTGGGTTTTAACAATTCTGTGAGTTGAGCTAATGCATCGGCCGGTGATGGATAGGCATACTGCACTGCCCCGCTCGGGCAATTAGTGGCGCAGCTTCCACATCCCTGACATAGATAAGGATCTATCCGGATCCCATCTCCATCACTTTGTATAGCACCGGTACCGCACACGTCTATGCAGTTGGTGCAGGCAGTAATCCCACTCCTTGAATGAGCACAAAGTGAAGCGTTGTATTCAAAATACTTGGGTTTTTCAAAGTCCCCCTGCAATTCTGCCAGCTCTTCAAGCGCTACTTGCAACGCGGCTTCATCCGACCCCGGCGCTTTATATCCAAATGGCAGCACCTCTTGTTGCATCATGGGTGAGTCAGTTAAGTCCAAAACCAGATCAAAACCACCCAGCAGAGAGACACCGACTAACTTTGCCAGAGAACCAGGAGACTCCGGATCACCAATAGCGCAATCGAAGGCACCCAGATAGCCGTTTACTAACAGCGCATCCGCCTCAATGACATTGACTCCGTCTTCGGTCGCCTGCTTGTTTATTGCGGCACTACCCCGGGTCGGCACCAACACAGTCTGGGCCGGCGTATCAAGCCTTGCCGCTGCATCGAGTGCGGCATCCATCGCACCGATGATCAGGCAATGGCCGCGTGACTGGTAGCCAAGTAATGAGGTTGTCAGCGCAGTTGACGGGGTGAACTCGATTGTCGAACTATCCAAAAACCTGCTCCTGCTTCAAAACGATATATTATCCCAATGGCGTGTCGGCATCTTCTTTGTTTACAGCGTCTGATATCAACACCTCGTCCTCTTGGAGATCTTCCTCAACCACAGCACCTTCGTCACGACCCTCTTCCTCGATTGCCTCTTGCTCAGTGGTATCTTCTACCTCAACCGATTCCTCCTCGGCCACTGCCAGTTGCTCTTGCTCGGCCTCTGCCAATTGCTCAGCTTGAGATGTCTTTTCGGCCTCCTCCGCTTCTAGTGCTGCAAGTCGGGCTTTCTCTTTGCGACGCTGATGAAACTTCATATCAGATGTGACTGTGTCGCCAAGAGGCTCAAAGTAAGTGAAGTCATCATCGTAGTCGTCGAGGCCATCACGCGCTGCAAACTTGCCACTGAAAAACAATTTCTTCAGCGCTTTATTGCGTAATTCTTTCGTAACCCCTTCAGAGAAAAACGGGCTGAAATCACTGTCTGCACCTAACGTTTCAATATCCGGCATGTCTGCATCGGTCAGCACTTGCTGTACAGCGTCTGCTGAATCTACCGCGCCAGGTTTTTCCGTGCCTGTCTCTTCGATGGAAGGCTCGTTTGGTGCCAGCTCTTCCTGCAACAGACTTTCGGCCAGGGCAGGACTTTCCACTGCCTCATCGGACTCAGCCGCAGCACCACGCTTGCGTTGAGACCAGCGGCTTAAAAAGCCATCACCGGATTCTTCCACCACCTTGCTTTTCTTTTCAGGCTGTTGGTTTTCGGGCGAACGCTTCATCGCTTTCCTCACCATGCCATTCTTTACGTTTACGTTTCTTTCTTGCATCAGGAGCGTAGTTCTCCAGAACAAAACGCTCTATCACGTGGTAGATTTTTTCAGGCATTGGAGCATTCAGAATCGTGTCGTCTGCTTCCTGGTACGCCATCGCTTCGTCGTAATCTGCGGTCACCAGAATCGGTGTGAACTGACCGTCTTCATCATCCTGACAAACGACAAACAGCTCCTGCTGCTCACCTACCAGCGTGTGCCAGTAGCTTTCGCCACCATCGCGAAAAAACTCCAGCTTGAAGCCAGTCCACAGCACGTGTGTCGAGTGGTCAGACTCGTGAATGATTGTTTTCTCCCGTCCCGTCTCAGCCGAGTCAGTCCTGGGCTTTCGCAGCAGCAACTCCCGCAGCGTCCAGATCGGGACCTTCATTTCACTCGCCTTCCCGGTCACAGCTGACTTTCTGGCAGTAATCGTTCGATAGGTCCGTTCCAACAGCACACCCACATCAAACGATGGCGCTTCTCGACGCTCAATCAATGGTTCGTTCAAGGGGCTACAATCAAGAGGTTTAACATGCCGCCATCGTGCAGCGGTTTCGGTTAAATTGCAAACCAGCACCCGCCGCCAATTGGACAGCAACGACCGAAAAGGCGGAATACGTCACATTGACGCGGCGCCGAAGCTAAAAGGCTAGGCGGTTAGCCAAATATGGGACAAATTTCAGCCTGCACTTGCGTATGCAACAACAAGCCTGTGATAACCTGTCAGCATCGCTACACAGAATAAGTCTGTCACAGCAACCAGTTAAGGCAAACAAGCAACGTGGGAAACACTAACACGCGCTACCGACCGCAAATGAGTCAGTCCGGCCTGCGCCCGACTCACCCTGTAACGGTCGTCAACGAATACGGCGAAAAATCAGAGCAGCAAATACCTGGCGAGTTTCCACTCACCATTCGTATTGATGATACTGAAATCGTGACCCTGATGACGCTCGGCTCACAACCCGAGGCACTGACCCTTGGCTATGTACGAAATCAAAAACTTATAGAGACCATAGAAGAGATTGTCTCCATCCACGTTGACTGGGATCGTGAGTTAGTCGTCGTTGAAACTGTTGCCGGCAATGGTATTGAAGACTGGCAGGAAAAACTCAACCGCAAAATCGTCACCAGCGGCTGCGGCCAGGGAACCATCTTTAGCTGCACTATCGACAAACTATATGAAGTGCAGCTTCCCGAGGCACGGGTAAAGCAATCAGAACTCTACGAAATGATTCGAGAAGTCGGCAAGCTCAATGATATCTACCGCAGTGCAGGCGCTGTGCATGGCTGTGCGCTGTGTGATGGCACAAAACCACTCATTCATGTGGAAGATGTCGGCAGACACAATGCCGCCGATGCAGTCTCCGGACACATGTGGCTGGAGGGCATAGACGGGTCGGATAAAATATTTTATACCACCGGCAGACTGACTTCAGAGATCGTCATGAAAACCGCCTTCATGGGCATACCTGCACTGGTCTCACGCTCTGGTGTCACCCACATGGGACTTGAGCTGGCAGAGCATCTTGGCTTAACGATGATCGCACGCGCGAAGGGCAAACATTTTCTCGTCTATCACGGCGAGAAAAACGTTGAGCTTGATGCCATACCGCCACAAAGAATTACCCCCCCGCCTACCAAAGGTATGCTGGACTTAAAAACCAGCTAACACTTTAATTCTTTCAACAGCTGCATCTACAGCAAGCTGAGCAGTACCGGATAAAATATGGCCAATATTGATATCGCCAAACGAGTCTACGACCATACCTTCAAGATGGACCCCATCGTGCGCAGCCTGCTGGACACCGATGTGTACAAGCTGCTTATGCTGCAAACCATCTTGCAGGAATGGCGAGACCTACCCGTCACTTTTTCTCTGATCAATCGTAGTAAAACTGTAAAGCTTGCTGACGAGATAGATGAAGCAGAGCTACGCGAGCAACTGGAACATGCAAGAACTATCCGGTTAAGCAAAAAAGAAAGCATCTGGCTGGCGGGTAACACGTTTTACGGTAAGGAAAGATTGTTTACCGCAGAGTTTATTCAATGGTTAAAAGACTACCAACTACCAGAGTTTGAGCTAGCCAAACGCGATGGTCAATACATCATCGATATACACGGCACGTGGGCAGAAGCGTCCCTATGGGAGATCCCGCTACTTACTATTATCAGTGAACTTCGATCACGCTCTGCCATGCGCGGCATGGGCCGATTTGAAGTTGATGTGACCTATGCACGTGCGAAAGCAAAAATGTGGGAAAAGGTTCTGCGATTGAAAAAACTACCCAACCTTAGAATTGCAGATTTCGGTACACGCCGTCGACACAGCTTTTTGTGGCAACGCTGGTGTGTTGATGCACTCAAAGAAGGGCTGGATCAAAACTTTGTAGGTACCAGCAATGTATTGCTTGCGATGGATCATGATCTCGAAGCGATCGGTACCAACGCACATGAATTACCAATGGCAGTGGCAACACTGGCAACCGACGATGAAGGCATTGCCGCCAGTCCATATAAAGTGCTTGAGAGCTGGCAAAAAACGTACGACAGCAACCTGCTCATCGTGTTACCAGACACTTATGGCACCACACGATTTCTGCAAAACGCACCAGATTGGGTAGCTGACTGGAAGGGCTTTCGAATAGATTCAAAGGACCCGATTGAAGGCGGAGAAGAAATTATCGCCTGGTGGCAAAAGATGGGGGTCGATCCGAAAGATAAGCTGATTATTTTTTCTGACGGACTGGACATTGAAACTATTGAGTCAACTTATCACCACTTTGAAGGGCGGGTTCGAACCAGTTTCGGTTGGGGCACCAACCTGACCAATGACTTTCGCGAGTGCGCACCTTATGCCAATGAACGTCTAAAGGCTTTTTCTGTGGTGGTGAAAATAACCTCAGCGAACGGCAAGCCTACGGTCAAGCTTTCTGACAACCTCGCTAAAGCCACCGGACCCGAGTCAGAAGTAAACAGATATTTGAAGGTGTTTGGCCGGGAACATCTGACCAAAACAGAGGTGCATGTTTAAGCTGCATTTTTCATATAGACGAACCAGGTGAAATCAGGTTTCCTATTTCTTAAATGCTCGGCCTTAATTCAGTGCATTGTTTTATCCAGCACTCTGCCCATTCGACGTCAGTTGACTGTTGTTGTCGATCAGGCGCGTTACATCTCACCCGCTCCGCTAGTGGCAAGCCACGTTTATCACGCGATTAGCTGACCTGATTTGCCAAATCATTGTGAATAAAGTCAGGTTATGGCGTGGCCAGCTTATTTTGCCGCGCAAGCGAGAGCTCTCGCTTGCGCTCAAACCGGCGTACCACAGGCGCAATCAACATCAGCACCAACGCGCCAATCCAACAATAATAGCCGGGCATCAACGCCGCTCTGTCATCAAGGGTAATCAGTACTCCGATATACGCAGCCGCAACAATGAACACAAGACTGACCCACCAGAACCACTTAAGCGAAGTCACCTTGGTTGGTGAAAACACCAGCATTGCCCAGAACATAAAAACAAAGTTCGCAGCCGCTGCCATCAGAGCCAAAAAGTAGGTGACAAAATCAGACACTGATCCGGCCGAGAAAAGGCCGGCGGTGCCATAGCGTAACGCCGAGAAAAAAGCATAAATACCAGGCAAACTTTTGCTGTCACCGACTGTCACTGTCGCCATGACCAGCGACGCGCAAAAAAGTAGCGTCGCAATTCCAAAAACAATTTTTCCGATCATATTATCGATCCACCGATTTATCGGTCCACCGCCTTACGTAGCTTTTTCGGCCACATCTGTAAAAGATTTAGCCGAATCCACCACTTGCTTACAATGGGTTCCAATTAGAGCCGGCGGGCTCATCACGGACAGGAGACTCGGCTGCCTGTCGATCAATATTGTGGACAAATCGTTTATTTACAAGGAAGCCTGCATATGACCGCCATCCACAACCACGGTGCTACCTGTCATAAATGCAGAGGCATCAGAGGCAAGCAGTAAAAGCGCACCATCAAGATCTTTCGGCTCACCGACACGGCGCTGGGGAATCGCCTTGATCATTGGAGCAGCGGCCTCTGACTGCAGGTAATCCCGGTTCATATCTGTCACGATATAACCTGGAGCGAGAGAGTTCACTCGAATGTCATGACGTGCCCACTCAAGCGCCAGCGCCCTGGTCATTTGCTCTAGCCCTGCTTTCGATACCGCATAAGACAGCACACCACTCAACACTCGATGACCCAGCACCGAGGTAATGTTAACAATGACGCCGGGAGATTTTTTCTCAATACGCTGCAGGGCAAATTGCCTGGCCGTGAGCCACGCACCCGTGAGGTTGATATCAAGCACCCGACTCCACTTTTCGTAATCCATATCTGTCGCGCTGGATGTATCGGCAATACCCGCATTATTGATCAGGACATCAATTC
This sequence comes from uncultured Granulosicoccaceae bacterium, assembly GCA_938041955.1. Lineage (GTDB taxonomy): Bacteria > Pseudomonadota > Gammaproteobacteria > Granulosicoccales > Granulosicoccaceae. The sequence continues at coordinate 14,578 of CALISD010000089.1, forward strand.
CATCTGCATGTTCGTTGGCATAACCAATAGCATCAGTGATCGATTCGGGCGAACTGACGTCAAGCGATAATCGCTTAACTTCAACCTTATCACCTAGTTGCCGCTGAAGCGCTACCAGGCGTGGACTGTCGGCCTTGCGTGCCGCGAGTATCAACCCGGCACCCGCCTCTGCCATTGTCTCTGCAAATCGGCCGCCCAAGCCACCCGAAGCACCGGTGATCAACACCGTCTTACCGGTCATATCAAAAGGGGTATGGTTAAACACGATAACCTCCACCACAGCTAAAGGTTATGACTATATTCGAGTTTGTTTTTTGTTCCACGAGGCATCCCATGCGCGACCAACCACTACGCTAACTGCTGCGCATGCAAGAGACAAGGATTGTGGAATTACAATTCGGGCGGCATTGTGAGCTACCACGCGCCTATGAATACAGCGTCACGAGCATTCAGGGATTGGGATACCGACTTTCGAATCGACGCTTTTCCTCTTCCACGTATTGATAGTAAGGATCACTTTCCAAGCGAGTAATATATTCCGCCCAGGCACCACGTGTACGCTGCCAGCTATCAGCACCACTGACTGATGGCAGTGCCGCTGCCAATTGAGCGCCGACTTTAGTTTCAATACCGGGTGCTTCTGCTACAGGCATAGGCTTAACACTTGTCGCGCTGGCTATCGCAGAAGGTGTAGATTTTCTAGCTGCAGAGTCAACTGCGTTATTCCACCGTGTGGTCACTCCATACGATAGCATCATACCGATACCACACACTCCACCGACAACCAGGAAAAAATGTCGAAACGACGGTTTGTAAGTCGAAGCCTGATCGCCACCAAGAGCCCGAGCAGCCGACTGGCGAATGATGTCATCCGCATCAGCGGGAACCTTGGGGCATGCGCTCTCAAAGTGAACGAATAGATCATCGTCATTCGATCGCTTGATACTGACTACTTCACCCATTATTCAACTCGCTCATTGCTACCGTGTAGTGCGATGTCACTACGAATGACCTTTACCGCTTCGCGGAAACACCGCTCAACCATGGTTTTGCTCACATCCAGAAACTCAGAAATTTCCTGAAGGCTCATTGCAAAACAATAGCGGAGTAAAATTACCTCCTTGTGTTCCGGCGTCATATTCTCAACGCACACCACTAGCGCAGCGTTGTCCTTTGCATCGTCGTTAGCGCCAATAGAATCCATCGGCATGTCCACCTCAATGTCCTCACTGGCGATCTCATCTGCCGAATCAGGCGCTACAGAATTACGGTAGCTATCGAGCCTTACCACTGTAGATTGATCCTGGCTGTTAATCTGTTTAGCCGGGACTAATGGATGCAGCCGAATATGGTCGTGAAGTCGGGCCCAGGCAGAGTGATACAACCAATCGGTGAAGTTTATTTCATTGGTATAACGCGCTCGCCCTCGCACCACCGTCATCCATACATCCTGAAATAGCTCCGCAGCGAGAGACTCATCACCGTGAGTGCCAAAGTAGAAAAAACGGTATACCGACTCACTATGGCGCTGGTACAGCAGATCAAAGCCTTCGCCATCTCCCGCTGCAAACGACAGCATGAGTGCACTGTCTGAGTCTTTTAAATTTTTTGCGTTGCCAAGCATTTGAATCACTGACTGGTGAGCCCCGTAATTTCACGGCTTATGGTGCCGTTTGCTCTACGCTGCAATCTGCCGGCCACATCATTTAACACACTTGGCAAATTCAATCTTTGGTTATACCAAATGAGCCATTCACGCTGGTTCAGTCGTACAATTCCTCAGCTAAGTGGTTGATTAATCTGGCCATGCAAAAGCGCTACCAAATTGACATTAGTGGCCATAAACAAAGCGTTTAAAGTGTTAGCTCACCATTTTTGAGAAACTAACGTGGAACGATTGACTTTTACCGCTATCGCACTCGCCCTCATCGCTTCGCTGACGGGATGCCAGAGCTTCCCCGCGATAGATCAGTTGAACGATAAGAAAACCTTTACGGCCCCAAGCTACTACGGCAAGGAAATTCACACTGGATTTGTCGCAAACCATCATAGATCTGAGGAGAGCGGAGGCCATGAATTTCGGGGCTACCACTTCGGACCGCGGCATTGGTATTTTTAACCGGTCAAACATTCAGGATGCGTTAAGTGGACAGTAGCTAGAGTCTTAGCTGAAGTACCACCCCCTGTTCGGCGAGACGGGTCATCCCTGTGACTGTCTCGCCGTTTTTTAATTACCTGGACCCAAGAATAACATCAGTCGTCGAGCCCATTGTTTCATGGTCAATGACCGACTCAAACGCTTTAAGTCGCTTGAAGATCGACATTAACTCAACAATTGTTGTCCAGGAATTGACCAAAAACTGAAACGAGTTTTCTACTTTCGAAAATGCCTGATTGATTTGCTGGTAGATACCAAAGGTTATCGCACCGGCGACAAACGTTGGCCCGAGGGCAATCAGAGGAATAAAGCTGGCTCCCTGAAGATAGGCATATCGGAAAATATTAAAATACAGATAGTTGAAGTAGAGTTTGAAATAATTCTTTCGAACATCGCCAAACAATTCAACCACAGTGGGTGGCCCTGCTCTACCCGCATCATCTTCACCATACACAAGCTCCTTTCGATAAGCCGCTTCAACTTTCTGATTTTTGAATTCCAGACCAGGGAGTCGATAGCCCACTGCAGCGAGCAATACAGTTCCAAATGCAGCGGATAGAAGTGCAATGAACACCAAAGAGCCGTTCACAGCACCGATTAACGGCAACTCGGTAATTTCCTTTGACAGGGTCCATAGCAAAGGCATGAAGGCAATCAATGTCATTATGGAACTGATAAATGAGGAACCTAGCCCTTCAACGATACCGGCAAAGCGCATTGTGTCTTCCTGCACGCGCTGAGCTGCACCTTCAATTGTTCGAAGGCTATCCCAAAACTTCATGTAGTACTCATTCATCGCTGTGCGCCAGCGAAAAACGTAGTGAGAAGTGAAGAACGAAAACACCACCAGAACCAGGATATTCGGAACCAGGATAAACAGCAGCGTGAGTAGCTTTCCGTAGAACTGCTCAGATGTGATCTTACTCACCCCTTGCTCCGACAAAGCCAACTGAATCATGTCGTAAAAATCGCCGTACCAGCTGTTGATATATACCCCTAGCTGCACCTGAAAGTAGGTAACCAGCAATATGACCGCACTGCCGCACACTGCCCACCAATACCAACGATTGCGATCAATAAAAAACCACACAACACAAAAGAGCACGGTGACTAAAACAATATACTGATAGAGCCATACCTTGTCCGGGTTTAAGAACGGCGGTCGTAATCCCTCTTCTGTCGGCAAGGCTTCGCGCATCAAACTGAACTGGGCCGCCATCTCGTCAAACAGCCCATACCAAAGCAACAAACTGACAAAAAACCACGCCACCGCGGAAAGAAAGAACTTCTTTGGTGATGGAAAAAAGGAAGCAAACATGGAGCAGATCCCGTTGTTCTTATTTAGGCTTGATCTAGTGCAATTGAGAAGATTCCCCCCCGATACGAGCACTTGAACATTTGGCGATATCGCCGGTTGCGATTACTGGGTTGTCCAGACATCAATCATAGGAATTGTATTCTAGGCCAACTATCCCAAGTTAGCGCTATTTTGGACATCAAGGGTTTACTACAGAAAGTATCGTGCCTAGTGTGCAGATAAATCATCCACAGAGAAAAAACAATAAACACCTGTTTTTATTACATTTGCCTAAAATTGAACAAGGTTGATCGCGTCAAATAAACCACCCCCCGCCTGATATCACCAATACAAATGATTCAGGTCTTAGCAGCAATTGCCGTTACAACGGCATCACAACAAAACTGGCATCAAAGCCACGTGTTTTACGCAGGAGAGTAATATGGGTATCCCCCAACTGGCCAATCCAGGCTTCACACTAGATACATCTAGAAAATATCGACTTATCACCCGCAGTGATTTTGACGGACTCGCCTGCGCTGTACTTTTGAAACACCTGGATGTGCTTTCCGACATCAAATTCGTCCATCCTAAAGACATGCAGGATGGCACGATCGAAATTGATGAAAATGACATCACAACCAACCTGCCCTACGTATCCGGGTGCTATTTGGCGTTTGACCATCATTTAAGTGAAACCATCAGAAATGGTGCTCATGACAACCACATCATAGACGCCGAAGCACCATCTGCTGCCAGAGTAGTTTATGACTACCTCGGTGGCGACAGCGCTTTCCCGCCAGAGTGGGAAGACATGATGGTAGCAGTCGATAAAGCCGATTCTGCACAGTACGTTCGAAGCGAAATTCTCGAGCCTACCGACTGGACTTTGCTCAACTATTTAATGGACGCAAGAACGGGGCTAGGCAGATTTCGTGACTTCACAGTGTCTAACTACGACCTGATGATGAAGCTTATTGACTTCTGCGCTGAGCACAATATTGATCAAATCCTGCAGTTGCCAGATGTGATGGAACGTATAGAGCTATACATATCCATGAAGAATAAAGCAAAAGAGCAGATCAAGCGTTGTGCGACAGTCCATGACAACCTGGTGGTACTGGATCTTCGCGACGAGGAGACCATCTACCCGACTAACCGCTTTATGATCTATGCACTGTTTCCCGAGTGCAATATTTCAATCCATCAAATGTGGGGGCTGAGAAAGCAGAACGTGGTTTTCGCGACCGGTAAATCGATCCTGAAACGGGACTCTAAAACCAGTGTTGGTGAGCTTTGCCTACGCTATGGCGGCGGCGGGCATCAAGCTGCAGGCACCTGCCAGGTCAGCACTGAACGGGCTGACGTGGTACTGGGTGAATTAATAGCGACTATCAATAAAGACGGATAGTCCGAAAATGACGTGCCCGGATTTCGGGCACGTCTTCTCCTTGCGCTTAATATAGATTCACAGCCGGCCGCTGTTCAGCAGCACGTCTACACAGCCCACTGCTATCATCTGATCGAACAAACTATTAAGATGGCGACATCATATGGTTAACCGAATCAGATAAGCACCATGAGCAAATCTATTAAGAATCGTCGTGGTTTCACCACGCGTACAATTCATGCAGGCCAGTCACCGGACCCTTCAACCGGGGCGATTATGCCGCCGATATACGCCACTTCTACTTACGTGCAATCCAGCCCCGGTGTGCATCAGGGCTATGAATACAGCCGCTCACAAAACCCGACTCGTATGGCCTATGAGCGCTGTATTGCCGATCTTGAAAGTGGCAGTAAAGGCTTCGCTTTCGCGTCGGGGCTGGCATCAATTTCAACTCTGCTCGATCATTTCAAACCGGGTGATCACATTATCGCCATGAACGATCTGTACGGCGGCTCATTTCGATTGTTTGAAAATGTCAGACGAGAATCACAGGGTCTGGAGTTCTCTTTCGTTGATCTGGCCAATACCGATTTACTAGAAGCTGCCATCACACCCAAAACGAAAATGATCTGGGTAGAAACACCGACCAATCCTTTACTCAAACTGGCAGACCTTGAACGCATTGCGGCAATCGCTAAATCCAAAGGGGTTTTATGCTGTTGTGACAACACCTTTGCAAGCCCTTATGTGCAGCGACCACTGGAATTCGGTTTTGATCTTGTCATGCACTCGGCCACTAAATACCTCAATGGTCATAGCGACATGGTGGGCGGTGTCATGGTCGTAGGTGACAACAGTGAGCTGGAAGAGAGTCTCACTTTCCTGCAAAACTCAGTAGGCGCAATTCAGGGTCCCTTTGATAGCTTTCTTGCATTACGGGGCTTAAAAACGCTTTCACTAAGAATGCAGCGTCATTGCGAAAGTGCACTCGAAGTTGCTCGTTATCTTGAGGCACATGATGCGATTGAGAAAGTGTATTACCCCGGGCTTAAAAGCCACCCACAACACGAACTGGCACAAAGGCAAATGGACGGCCCCGGCGGTATGGTCACCGCAGTATTAAAAGGTGGACTCCCTGCGGCCAAAACATTCCTTGAGAAAGTAGAAATCTTTGCACTGGCAGAAAGCCTCGGCGGCGTTGAAAGCCTGATAGAACATCCGGCCATTATGACGCACGCGTCTATTCCTGCAGCACAACGCGCCGAACTCGGCATTGACGACGGCCTGGTAAGATTGTCAGTGGGCATCGAAGATCTGGACGATCTAATATCTGACCTTGAACAGGCACTGCCATAAGCCGCAGTGCAAACTAAAGTCTCCAACAAGGAAGGAACTATCATGATCAAAGGTGCAGGCGGAACACCAGGTGGCGTACTTACTTTTCTAGTCGGCCTGGCAATGACATGCGGTGGGTTTTATTTGCTGCTGAGCTCAATTGTCATGCGTGCAAGTTTTGGCTTCGGCTATCGAGTGTATTCTTTTGGCGGCTACGGTATCACCAGCGGCATGATCATGATTCCGTTCCTGTTCGGCGTAGGCATGATTTTTTATGATCGTCGCAGCTCACTCGGATGGTTACTGACCATCGGATCACTGGTAGC
>CALISD010000090.1 GCA_938041955.1 uncultured Granulosicoccaceae bacterium
CATTCTAGGCACATAAGTTGAAGCCTATAACCGCACAGCGGGTTAATAACCTTTCTGATCATTGAACAGTATTCGAAAGGGAAATCGAGATGCCTAGTTTTATTCCCATTGTATGGAAATTCACTCTGGTGATACTGCTCGCCAGCGCCAAGCTAGCGATGTCCCAAACCCTCACTGTCTCGTACACAAGCAGTGGCCCTGGCACCTGGGATCCAGTGTTATCGCTGCCTGCTATTCCTGTTTCTGCCGCCAACCTGCCGGATGGGCGCGTATTAACCTGGTCCGCCTATAACTTAAGTACTTTTCAACCTTACGGGCGGGACTTCGGGCAAACCTACACATCCATCTTTAATCCGGATACAGGCCAATCCGACTTAACACTGGTAAGAAATACGGATCACGATATGTTTTGCCCCGGGGCGAACGTGCTGGCTGATGGACGGGTGCTCGTCAATGGGGGCAATAGTAGCGCCCGTACCAGTATTTTTGACCCCGTAAGCAGCTCATGGTCAGCGGTTGAAACCATGAATATTCCGCGCGCCTACAATGCCAACACCATGCTCGCCGACGGTTCTGTATTAACTCTCGGAGGATCCTGGGCAGAGGAACAAGGATGCAGAGCGCCAGAGCAGAACTGCCCGGACAAAACGGCAGAAATCTGGTCACCCGACACCGGATGGACAGTGTTACCGGGAATCCCTGCCGGTCTACTCAGAACAGATGACAAAGATGGCCTGTTTAGATCAGACAATCACATGTGGTTATTCACAGTCGCTGGCGGCAAGGTACTTCACGCAGGCCCAAGCAGAGCCATGCATCTACTCGATGTTAACGGCAGCGGATCTATCACCCGTGTGGGTGACCGTGCTGATGATGACGATGCCATGAACGGCAATGCGGTTATGTACGACATAGGCAAAGTGCTGGCCGTAGGCGGTGCACCGGATTACGAGGCAGCCGATGCAACCAATAGCGCCTTCGTTATTGAGTACACAGGTAACAATGTACAGTCACGTCGTGTCAGCAACATGACTTACGCGCGGGCTTACCACAACAGTGTCGCGCTACCTAATGGTGAAGTGATCGTCTTTGGCGGGCAAAGCATCCCCACTCCATTCAGCGATGATCAATCTGCACTTATTCCGGAACTATGGAACCCTTCAACCGAAACATTCCGACCGTTGTCGCCCATGGCAACTCCCCGAAATTATCATAGCGTGGCACTATTACTATCGGACGGCCGGGTAATGATTGGCGGTGGAGGACTCTGCGGAGACTGCGATACCAATCATCCTAATGTAGAAATCTTTAACCCACCTTATCTTTTTGATGAGAGTGGTGGCACCGCGACACGACCAGTTATAAAGAGCGCTCCTGCCAAAGCCACCTATGGTGATTTGATCCCGATAGCAACAGATTCCCCAATAACCTCTTTCGTATTAATGCGCACAGCAGCGGTGACGCACTCAGTAAACAACTCACAGCGGCGCATACCACTTACTTTCTCCACCAACACAGACAACCGTTACACAGCCCAACTACCGACAGACGCCGGTATTGTAACTCCCGGAAATTACATGCTGTTCGCGCTTGATCAGTTCGGCACACCTAGCGAATCATCACTGATCAATATTCAAAACGACAATCCCTCGGCAATGCCCTATAGCGCATCCGACATCACAGATCTAATTCTTGTCACAGGCCAATCAAACGTCACTGGCTCGGGTACGGTATCTACACCACCGGTTAACATACCCGTGGGTCTGGATGTGTCACACCCTCGCATCTTCGCCTATACCGACATCAACGATTGGGAAGTCGCCGATTTGCGCCAGGCATGGGATGTTGATGGTGGAAACCCGTGGAACCCGGGCAACGGCTCACTTACCGACACCTCCAGACCGCACTACAACAACTTCGCGTTTCATTTTGCAAAAAAACTTGTAGAGAACGACCCGGATCGCATCGTCGGACTTATCATCGCAAGCACAACCGGTGAAGGCATACGGCACTGGGACGAAAACAGTGCGTTTTCTCAAACCATCGAGGTAAAAGTAACTGAGGCGCTTAACGCGCAAGGCATGAAATCGCAACTCGACGGTATTCTTTGGCATCAAGGCGAGACAGACTGGCAGTTCAACGGCACCTCAGATATCAATGCAACGGCTGCCGAGAGAAGTTATGAAACATACTATCCAGAGAAACTGAGCGCGCTAATTCAAAGACTACGTAACAAAAACTGGTATGGCCCCGAAAGACCGTTCATTTGCGGAGAAACCAAACAAGCGCCAGTGAATGGCCGGCTAATGGCGCTCAATTCTGACAATGATCCGTGGACAGCTTGCGTTACCGCAAGTGACCTACCCACTAAAGAGCAAGACACAACCACAAACCCACCTGTTTTAGGGACACACTTCACTGCCGATGGATTGCGAGCACTCGGACAGAGGTATGGAACTAAGTACCTGCACATGGCTGACACCACTGACCCCACCGTGGCTTTCAACATACCCTCCACGAACACCGAATCTCTTCCGGCTTCAATCACATTATCAGGCAATGCTACCGATACAGGTGGATCTGGTCTTGACTACATTCGCCTGCTACTGCTTGATCGTGATACCGGGGAGTTTGTCGCTGCAGATGGTTCACGCTCTACATCATGGGCGTGGAATATGGAACACAGGGTCACATTTGATAACGCGCCGAATACAGCCGACTGGACCCTGAATACCGAAGCACTAGGGCTCACCGAGGGTACAAACCATTCTATCCATGCACTCCCGGTGGACAAAGCCAACAATTTCGAACCCACATGGCCCTGGACCTTCATCAACTTCACCACCGGTAGTTCGGAACCGGATATCGACACCACAGCCCCAACCGTTATTTTCAACACCCCCGCCACTAACAACGAATCGCTTGCGCTATCCGCCATCCTTTCTGGCACCGCTA
>CALISD010000091.1 GCA_938041955.1 uncultured Granulosicoccaceae bacterium
AAACTGTCGTTGGAGGGCCACTATGAAAATAACAGTGTGTCTATTCGCCATCAGACGAAAATATCGCGTCACATCTCGCATGATTAAGCTCGGCACGTGGCGGGCCACGTTTCTCACTCGATCATGCGACCTGTTTAGCGCCATTTCCGCTGAGTGACGAATCCTCATGAATAATGCAGGCTAGGTTATTGTGATTACACAGTTCGTGTACATATGCCTGGTGGTGTCATAGAAATAAAAATTGGCGAGCAATACCAAGCAACGATGACTGGAGATGTTCGAAAGATATGTGAAGGTGTCATTTCTAGTGAAGCATTGCAGAAAATACTCTAACTTACCATGCTCGCAAGCTCGCATTTTATGGCAATTCGCGCATCTTATAAATTGCGAGTAAGCTTGGCGTTATGATTAAAAACAAGACATCAGTTAGAGGGTGCTCTCATAGTGCGTAGATACGCGAAGATAATGGGGTGCTGGTTGCTCACATGGTTTCTGCTGAGTGTGGCTATAGCTGTATTTCTAACTGGTCCGGGGGGAGTTGAGGTTGGCGCTATATTTATAGTATTGGTGCTTTCTGTATGTCTGTTGGGTGCGTCAGTGCATTGTATCGTTGTGGCGGTGAATTCAAGAAATAGAAAACACATTTTATATGTTGCATTACCCGCTTGCTTATTAATATCCTATGTGCTGTTTTCCTTGTATGAGGCGAGACAATGCAATTTCCAAGAAGATGTGGCTCGAAAACGAGTGGTAGAGCACCTCATAAAAACAGATCGGGATCCAGCGTATCTCTTGTCAGCTACTCTGCGAGAGAAGGACTGTGTTTACCGGTATGAGTTTAGTAGTCCTTCTACAAAAAGGTATTTGTATATTTCAGAATGGGGTGATGTCGGTGAGAGCACCAACTGAACAAACAAAAAATATCATAACAATGCCTCGCAACGCGACATCACTCGCACTGTCCGTTTGTGTGCAGCTCGCAAGCTCGTTATATTCGCATATAAACGGCCAGCGCATGCAATGCGCCTGAAGGTGGCTTTATGTCAGAAAATTGAGGTGCAAATGTTTAAGTGGGTTTTGAAGATGGTTGGCATTGCGCTGGTTGTGTGTCTAATGTGGCTCTTTGTCTTTTTGTTTAGCCCTTTCCATTATACAAATGTTCCATTCAATGCATTTGTTTCAATAGCTGTTTGTGTTTTGGTAACGGCGGCGTCGGTAGTTTTTGCATACTGGGTTTTGTCTTCCCGCAAGGTTATTGTGGGTGTTATTGTGTTGATTGCTTGTGGCCTGATTGCTTTTCCAATTTATGGTCCCGGGCAAGTGATGTATAATGTATTTAGATTGCAAGGTTACAAGTACCTGCCAGCTATAGGTATGTTTGTTTCTGGCGTATCTACAACATATCTATTTTCAAGGCGGAAGGTTTAGTTTTGATGAATAAAAATGACATAAAAAAACTTTCCAGCACAACAGTGTGCACGGTGTCGTTTTTGCGGTTTCGCTGTCGCTCGTGCGCCAGGCAGCGTCAAATCACTTAAATGCCTTAATAGGGCATGTTGGGTTCTAACGGGGGTTGAGTCGTGTAACCGGCTCTTCTGCCGAATAACTATACCGCAATTGCGCCACCGCATAAATTGTGACTGAAGCGAACGTTATGTTGGTAGGAAAAAGTAGAGGAAATGGACATTCAGTACAAAAAACTAGAAAAAAATGATGCCCAAAGCCTTATGAGCTTAAGGCTTTCTGTTTTAGCCACAGATCCGTATTCATTTAGCGTTAGTGAAGATGAAGAAAAACAAGTAAGTAAAGGCGCTGTTGAAAGGGCTATAGAGAGTTATACTAATTCTCCTGATAGGATAATTCTCGGTGCATGGAAAAATAGTGAGTTGGTCGGTGTAGTAGGAGTGGAGCGTTTTGGAAATAAAATTGAAAATCATAAAGCCAGAATATGGGGGCCATATGTAAACAAAACTGCGCGACGAAACGGAATCGGTAGTGATTTGGTTCAGAAGGCTAGAGACTTCAGTTTTTCCGTAAAAGGAATAGAAATTATAGCTCTCGACACATCCAGTGAATCTAGGTTAGCCATATCTATTTTCAAGAAATATGGGTTCCAGGAAACAGGAACTCAAAATAAAGCGCTAAAATTTGAAGGTAAATATGCTGATCTAGTTTATATGCAAATGAGTAAACCAACATAACAAATGCATCAACTCGGACCAACCTCCGCGGTACACTTTCTGTGCTAAAAGAGCCTAGCATAGAAAGTGTACCACTACGGTTGGCTGGTTATGCTGGCGTTGGCTTGTACTTGGCATGGAGACCATGATTGAAAGTGAATTAAAAGAAGCCCAGTGTTTGTTAGATTCATATGATCATTGCATAGACGAAGATAGGGCTGAAAAACTCAAGGCTTTAGCAAAAGAAATAATAGCTCCGTATTTGGAAATACGAAACCCCAAGGCACTTTGGCTGGAGTCCAATATGATTGGCTATGGCGGAGATAGCGGTGTGTCTGAAGAAGAGTTTAAGGTTTTGTGGTTTGCGCTTATAAAGGAATCCGCAGATGGTAACTGTCCTGAGGCGCAATATGATTATGGGTGCTATTTATATGAGCGCCGAGAGTATGTGGAAGCTGTAGGGCTTTATAAGAAATCTGCTTATCAGGGTTACAGATGTGCGCAGTGGTGTTTTGGTTTGGATACGTTAAATGGAAAACTAACAAGCCAGGAGCTACAGAAATGTCAAAACCAAGACTGGGAAGTACTTACAGGTACTCAGACTAATTTAGAGTGACTGCCGTAAGCTAGTTCAGTTGAGTGGATTAAGATCTAATGGTGTGGCGGTAATGGAGTTCAATGGTCATCTGCAGTAGTTAGGAATAGAAAAGAGTGTAGGTATGCCGAGGAGTTTAAATTGACAATGATTGTATGGAGCCGTGTTACAAATCGATGAATTCAGATGATGTATCATCATTATGGAAAATAATTAACTGTGGTGTGTCATGCAATTGTATATTGATTTCTATAATCGCGGACATATACACTCATCAATAGTTAGTTTAAGCCCGAAAGAGTTTGAACAGGAAAAAGCTAACTAAAAAGGAGCCAATTATATCCGAGTAACTCCTGCGTTCTGCATACAGATTATAGTCACGGAATAGATATTGAGATCAAGTAATATGTATATTTCTAAAAAGACGAACGATGAAATCATAAAAATAGCTGAACCAATCCGCATGGATGTTGTGGAAGGGTCTAACAAAAAAAGCTGGGAGCAACACTCCAGGCATATGCCTGAAAAAATAATTCAAGATGAAGAAATCAAGAAGAACGTGGAGAGACAATGGCGTGAGGTTGCTTATCTTTCTACGCTGTCTGTTGAGGCAGAACTAATTGGTATCATTCGAAAGCAAGAATCAGTTACTGTCTGTTGGAAGCAATTCAGTACAGCTTCAAAAGATGAGTATTTACTGAAAATTCGATTGGAAGAAATCGATGGTCAGATTAAGCAAGTGTCAGCACTTCTCGATTGAACCGTCCGAGAGGGTGAATTCCTCATCACAAGACAATGAAATCGAAGTTGCACAGGTGCATCTATATGTTTTTATGGTCGTTTCTCCCATGCTGTCACATATATGGCAGTCGCGTGTAAGACGATATATTGTGCGTTATGTTAAAAAAATGGCCTTAAGTAGAGAATGAAGGAACTCGTTAATTCTGTATTGTCAGCTCGCAAGAAGGCTTATTTGGGAAGCGTACCTGTCTATGAACGCTATGCAGAATATGATCTGCATAAAGTAAAGGCTAGTGTAGGGGTTGATTTACCGTCATCGCTATCGTACTCGCTATCTGAGGCGGGCTATGGTGGTATACGTGAATTGAGTTTCAGAGAGGAATGGTTCAGTGTTATAGATCGGGGTGAGTTGGAAGGTCATATAATTTTTGCACAAGATGACGTTGGTAACCTTTATTCGTTTTGTACGGAGATAGGTTTAATTCACTACATTTGCAGGGTGGAGCCAGAATATGCCTGTATTGCGAACACATTCAGTGATTTCCTACGTGAGCTAGTTGTTAGAGAGTATCGTCTAAGAGAGTGGTATGAGGGTCTTGAGGGGCAGCCGTATACATGGTAACGAGCGCGTCGAATGCATTACAGCGCTTGCAGCTCGGCAATTTACACGTTGTCAATTTGAGGTATCGCTGTCGCTCGATAGTACCGCAATTTGCGCATTGCCTGCACCGAGGGCAATTGTGACGTTCTATCCGAAGACTGAAAAGTGCAGAACATGAACATTCGATCTATAGGTTCTGGTGATGCTGAGGCCTTTTCAGTATTGCGACGTGAGGTCACACGAGAGAACCCTGTGCAAATGGGTTTGTCTTATGAGGAGGAGCTTGGTCGTACTATAGACAGCTTCCGGGAGCAGTTGTGCTTTTCTCATCCCAACACTATGGTCGGTTGCTTTATGGAAGAGCAGCTTGTGTCTACTGCTGCTGTTGGTTACACCAGTCAGTTTCCGTCTTCTCGACATAAAATGGTTATGTGGGGCGTATTCACTTCCCCGCGTTATCGACGCAGAGGAATAAGCCGGCGGGTAGTGGAGTCGGCAGTTCAACATGCCTTTGGCAATGGTGTGCATCGCATAAATTTGCAAGTATACGTACCAAACGAACCAGCACTTGGGCTGTACAAATCAATTGGTTTTGTTGAGTATGGTGTTGAGCCCGAGGCGTTGTATCTTGATGGCAAGTTTCATGACGGTGTTCATATGACGCTTGTACAGAAACAGGCATAACAAGCGGTAGGGCCGGCGGTGTAGGGGTGTTCTCCTTGTGGTTTCGCAGGAGTTCAACGTTACTACAATGCAAGCGCTACGTACACGGCTGTTGAGCCCAGCGTTGTGTGCAAACACAGTTCGTCCTTAACAATGAATAATTACAACTTAATAGTAAAAGGTGTTACGTAATGAAACATGAAGTTGTAGAGATATTTCATGCTATAGAACGAGAAATACTCGATTCATTGGCACGAATATCAGCTCCTGACGAACCTGTCTATGCCTGTTCGTTTTTCAATTTTTACTGGGATTGTCAAGAGATTCATGAGCCGTATTTCACATACAACATCGAGTCATCAGAATCATCTCGTGATCCAAGGCTTAGATGGCACCCGGGAGATTGGATGTACGATGAGCATGATACTTTAGGTCAGTCGATTCGGCCCTTGTACCTGTCTCTGAGTCAAGCATTGAAACAAGAACCCAAAGACGTTTGGGAGAAAGTTGGTGAATATCAAGACGCGCTGTATTGCAATGCGTGTATGAAATTGAATAACACAGTAACCGAACACAATAGTCCGTTTGTAGGCTGGAACCTCACAGATGACTTTGTGATCGGTGTGCTTGACTGGGGGCGCGGGGATATAATGGATGAGCTTGCAAAAAAAAGTGTAGGTGAAGACAGGTTCGATAATCTTCGTATCTTTAAGGATCATCCGTCGTGGCAGTTGGAAAATGCACACAAAAATAGCTTTAGCTACAGGGAAGAATTGGTGGATAAGGGAATACCAAATGAAACTGCATGGGATCTTGCAGTTGAGAAGTATCCCTTACCTAAAAGCACATAATAAAACCATGCGGAGGAACGTCTCACGTGGTGACTGTATATTACTTCAACGGCTGGTGATGCGTTTTTATATCGCCCGGAAGATGGTTGCATTTACTTTCGTGATAGTGACGATGCAAGCCTGGAGCGAGTAGCTGAGCCACTAGATGAGTTGTAACAACTCCTGAACGATAAATCTTTTGTGGTTAAGTATTTAGCTGTTCAAATAGTGGGTGATTTAATTCAATCAGGGAAAGCGCTAGAAAATGGCCAGTCTATTCATTAGTTAAGCCTTATACAATTGGTGGTGAATATACACTTAAAAATGTCGCTACTACTGATATTGCAGTGCATTTTCCGTTGCTGGTGGGGATTCATCAGTGAGTTAAAGATCTACCAGATGGAACTGCTGTAGAAGGTGTTAACATTGAATAGTGCAAACAAACTAACGTTTGTGGCGAAACGGTGTACCCGCTGTCGAATTATTTGCGGCTGCTGTGCTCCCCTGCTCCCCTGCTCCCCTGCTCCCCTGTTGCGCAGAGCGAGCGCGTATTCCACGCCCGAAGCGTGCGTTCACTTTTAACAATAGAAATTTGAGTTTGAGCTATGAGCAGGGCTAAGAGACTTGGAATTATACCGTTGTTTTTTCTTATTGTTCCGTCGATCGGCTCAGCAGGTTCATTGTCTGTAGGCTATGAGCTTGGGCAGATGGCGCTTAACGAATTCAAGCATGTAGCAGGGGAGATTGGATACAGTTTTGAGAGTGAACATGCAGTAAGGTTTGCTTTGTTTCATGTTGCGCTTTCTGAGCGTCATCTTTCGAGGGATGAGGCAAGTGCTGTAGATGGGGATTATGGCGTGGAGTAGACCTTTATTATGATTACCCGGTTAGAATAAATATTTTTGTATCACCGTCCATTGGTTATCATGACAATAAGTATACGCATACGGTTTTAGGTGTATCCGTACGTAAGTCATCACCAACAGCCGGGTTTGCCTTGTCTTACTTAGGTGATGATGTTCTGGGTTTGGAAAATCTCTATTGGAGGTTTTCTCTCACCTTTAAATACAATTTCAAAGAGCAGGAAGATACAATTTTGGGGGCATCAATTGTGAGTGGAGATTCATTCGGATTTATACCGGCGATATATATTGGTTACGAATTCCACTGATAATTGTTAACTGGCAGCTTAATC
>CALISD010000092.1 GCA_938041955.1 uncultured Granulosicoccaceae bacterium
TGGCTCCCTGAGACGGGCTCGAACCGCCGACCCAGTGATTAACAGTCACTTGCTCTACCAACTGAGCTATCAGGGATTAATTAAGAGCGGAATGTTAGCTGTGCATTCGCTGGACGTCAACCTTCATTGAGTAATTTTGTCATTCTGGACATGGCTTTCTGGAGATTTTCCATACTTGTCGCAAAAGAAAGCCGTGCGTGACCCTCTGTTCCGAAGGCGGAGCCGGGGACTATGGCGACGCCGGCTTTGTCAAGTACCCAGGATGAGAATTCTACGTCGTTGCCGATGTCGCTGTTGCTGTCGATTGCCGCTTGCACGTTGGGGAAGGCGTAGAACGTACCGTCACCTGAGATACAGGAGACGCCGTTCATATCATTCAGCGACGAGACAACGAAGTCGTGCCGCTCTTTGAACGCGCTGAGCATGGGGGCGATACAGTCGTTGCCTCCGGTGAGGGCGGCGGTGGAGGCCCACTGTGAGATTGAGGTGGGGTTGCTGGTGCTTTGCGATTGTATCTTTTTCATTGCGGCGATGACGGGTTGCGGGCCACCGGCGTAGCCGATGCGCCAGCCGGTCATGGCGTAGGCTTTGGAGACGCCGTTCATGACGACGGTGCGCTCGTACAGTTCCGGGCAGGCGTTCAATATGTTGCTGAAGCCTTTTTCTGACCAGACAATATGTTCGTACATGTCATCGGTGGCAACAAGGGCATCCGGGTATTGGGCCAGTACGTCGCCAAGGGCTTTCATTTCTGCCATGGTGTAAGACTGGCCACTGGGATTGGACGGGCTGTTGATAACCACGATGCGCGTCTTTTCTGTCATCGCATCATCAAGTTGCTCTGCCGTCATTCTGAATGACTGCTCCTGGGTGGTTTCAACAAAAACCGGTATGCCACCTGCGAGTAACGCGATATCAGGGTACGAGACCCAGTACGGAGCGGGTATGACGACTTCATCGCCGTCATCAAGGACAGCCTGCGCCAGGTTGTAGAAGCTTTGCTTGCCGCCGCATGAGACCAGAATTTCGTTGGTTTGGTAGTCAATGTTGTTGTCGTTTTTGAATTTTCCGACAATGGCGTTTTTCAGCTCGGCAATGCCGTCTACCGCCGTGTATTTGGTCTTGCCAGTGTTAATGGCTTCGATCCCTGCCTCTTTAATGTGTTCAGGGGTGTCAAAGTCCGGCTCGCCTGAGCCCAGGCCAATAACGTCGCGCCCTTGCGCGCGTAAATCTGCCGCCAGGGCGGTGATTGCCATGGTGGGTGAGGGCTTGACTTGCGCAAGCTTCGATGAGATTTGTATTGCCAATGTGGTGTGCCTGAACTGGGTGTGGACGAAATGGTATCGGTGTTAACCGGTGATGTCCAAAGATCAGCCAAAAGAGTGATCAAAAAGACACAGAGTCACGGGCCACCTGGGTCTGTTGCGCCGGGGTGGTAGCACATTAATTGCAGGAACCGATGCCGTGCTCATACATTTCGATGCTCTGCCTTTAGCCGATGACACCAGCCAGGAATATCTACCCGAAAGACTTTTTTGTCCGGAGCGCCGTGAAAGGTCTGCTGTGTCGATCTATGGTGCTGGTGGGGGTTTTGTTTGCCGGGCAGCTCGGCGCTGACTGGCAGCAACCGCTCACCGCCGATGAGATTTCACGGTCCGTCGGTATTGCTCGGTATTCGCGACCTGTCGATCGCACTCGATTGTCGTCCGATTTTGGTAATGCTGCGAAGCACAATGTTCGCTCGCCGCTCACCAACACGAGAGCTCATCCGCTAGGTGTGCAGATCTTGCTGGTGGAGCTAAGAGAGCAAAAGAAGCCCTTGTCTGAAAGTCGTCTGGTAGAGGTATTTCTATTCAATTACGATCGCCGTGTAGCTGAGCTGAATGTGATCGACATTGATCAGGGCGCTTTAATCTCCACAACTGACATTGACACTGCTCACTTGCCTTTGTCTGACACAGAGATTGAATACAGCAGATCGCTTATATGGAACCATGATGAACTAAAAGCCCGTGTAAGGCATGAGCTGAGCCTCTTGCAGACGGGTGGCGTTGGCGAAGACCTCTCCCGGCTTCAGGCACGGGTTTCTATCTGGGTGCCACAGAGTACAGATCAGTCTGGCGCGAGCGGCTGCGATCGTGAGCGCTGCGCCTTTATATCTCTGTTTACCGAAAATGATTACAGCTTCTCTGTGGAGCCTGTGGTCAATTTGATCAGCGGCGAAATCTATATCGACCTTGTGCGATGATCAGGTTGCTTATATCCCTTGCCATTCTATTTTTTGCGTTGTCCGGTTCGGCCCACGCGATGAATTGTAATGCGGGGGTTGATGATCATTTGGGGTTGCACGAATCAGAGGCTACTCAGTTTCAGTTTCAGTTTGAAAGCGGTGCGACCTGGGAGCTGTGCTGGCACATAGACCAGCATGCAGGGCTGGTGCTTAGCCGGGTGTTCTACGGTGCACCAGCTCAGCCGCCTGTGCAGGTATTTGATGCGCTGTCGTTAGGACAAATACTCTACAAGTACGATCAAGACGTTGAAGCCACTCATGTACTCAGTGAGTCGGGTTTGGGTAGTCGCCATCATCTGTTGGCCACCACTGCTGATTGCGAAGGTGGAGAGCTGATCGTCGGTATTAATGATCAGGGAATCTGCCAGAGGTTTCATCAGATTAATCACATGACCTGGGTCCGACGTAGTGAGTCGATCAAACGTCATGAGGTATCTCTGCATGCGCGATCCCGTATTGGTTCGCAGTATTTTGAACAAATCTATCGGCTCAGTGAAGATGGTGAGATAACGCCGTCAGTTGTCTACTCTGGTCGCATAAGTCGCTATACCAATGACCCGCGTTTTGGAATAAAGCTTGGTGACTCAGAGCAGTACGCAGCAAGCGCCAGTTTACTTTTGAATTGGCGGTTGGATTTTAATATTGCAGGTACACCGAATAACGATCAGGTAGACGAAATAGAATTCATACCGTCTGGTACTGATGCTGTTGAGCGGTCTATATCTATCAAGCCGATTGGTACAGAAACTCGTCGCACGATTCATAGCGAAAGCTTCCGTGGCTGGAGAATCAGTGATGCGGAATACTCCAGCGGTGAGAGCAACGGTGCAGAAGCTACCACCAGAGTTGGCTACTATCTCGACCCGCAGGGAGCAGGCTATCGCTATGTTAGCCGTTCGCATCCGTGGTCGCAGTTTGATCTATTTGTGACCGCGAGACGGGCCTGTGAAAAGCTTGCGTCTGGCAATGATCATGTGAATGCAACATGTTCTGGCAGTCTCGACACGTTTACCAATGATGAAGATTTAAGTAGTGTTGATACGGTTTTGTGGTTCTCCGTAGGTCGACACTTTACGCCCCGTCTGGAAGACTACCCGGCTATTTCCGCAATGGAAATCGGTTTCAAACTTGTTCCGTTTGACTGGTCTGCCTATTCACCGTTTAACCCTCCGCTTGAGGAGTCGGCTGCAGTTGATCTGCTACGTGGTGAAGATCAATGATGTTCCCGTCGGGTGTGCGCTTGCCGCGAGTTGCAGAGGTGAATTATGTATACCTTACTGTACTTCTGATGGTGGTGTGGTCGCAGTTTCCTGTGAGCCTTCATGCATCACCGTTGAGTTGCCCGGCGGAACATCAGATAGCGATTGAATTCGACAACGGTGCCGGTTGGGATCTGTGTTGGGAGTCGAAGCGGCGTGAGAATATTGTCCTAAGCGAGATCTATTACCGCAGCCCGGGAAAGCAACCTTTCAAAGTCATCAGTTCGCTGCGGTTAGCGCAATTGCATGTGGCTTATGATGACGGCAATATCACTTATAACGATGTGACCCAGTTTGGCCTTGGCGGTGGTTACGTTAGCACACTCATTGAGTCGGACTGCCCCGACGGGGAGCTTATTGATGTCAACGACAGGCCGGGCATGTGTAAGATTTTGTCACGCGGGGTGGAAGCCTTTCGCACCTCGACCGAGGCGCGGCACTCTGAAATTGCCACACTGTTTTCAATTTCACTGGTGGGTTCCTATTCGTATCTGGTGACCTGGAAGTTTTATGATGATGGATCTATCGCACCGTCAATTGGTGCGGCCGGTGCGTTGCAGAGAAGTTCCGGTACCGCGGATTCTCCCTATGGTCGTGAGCTTGAAGGAGTCGCCGGGAAGTCATGGCTTTCCCACACGCATAATTATTATTGGCGTATCGATTTTGACCTGGGTGAAGACGCCACCGATGATGTTGTTAGCGAGGTTGCATATAAAGTAGATGCTGAAGGCAGGCGGGCACGAAACGTTGAACGCTTGAGGGTTGAATCGGCCAGAAAAATTGATCCGAGAAGTATGTTGGCGTGGTACATCACAGAGGGTTCCAGTGGGGATGTGTCTGGTGAAAGTGTTGAAGTCACCCGGTCACCGGGCTTTATTATTGAGCCGTTGAACTATGGTCATAAGCTCGTCCGTTCTCTCACTGAGCCATTTACAGCCTATGATTTTTTCGTTACCAGGCAACATGACTGCGAACGGTTTATAAGCGAGAACGCAAACTTCAACCCTGGTTGTGGAAACGATATTCTTGCCTTCATAAACGACGAGTCCCTTGTAGATCAAGACATCGTTGTCTGGCACCGAATCTCCTTCCATCATGTGCCACGCAATGAAGATCGACACCATATGCACTCTCACTGGGATGGCTTTGTCATGCAAGCGAGAAATCTTTCACAGGCAACACCGGGTCACAGTGGTGTTATTGAAAACTCCCCCCCGATCTTGGTTGCTCCGACCCATCTTCAGCATGCAGTTGGTGAGCCCATTAAAGTTAATGTGTCATCGAGTGATGTCGATGGCGACGCGTTGATTTATAGCGCGAGTGGATTGCCAGCGGGGGTGAGACTTAGTTCATCGGGTGTGTTGGAGGGCCGGGCAATGACGAACGGTAACTATCGTGTTGTGTTGGGTGTTGAAGATGCGCAGCACACGTCGAAAGCGCTGGTGGAATGGCAGATTGGTGGAGCGAAAAAGGGTGGCTCAGGTGCGGTTTCCAAATCTATGTTGTGGGTTTTGCTGATGATAATCGGTGCATTGAGTATACAACGGCGTTTGACCACCCTTGAGTATTTGGTCTGTCAGTGGTTCGACAAGTTTGCCTGAACTATGACGGGACCGGGAATATTCGATGCCTGCCTGGAATGAATAGTTTGTTGACTGCACAAGAAATTATAAACAACTGTGTACTTACTTAATTGTTCAGCGATATTTGTAGTTGTTCAGAATTGCTGGCCTGACAGTTGCGTCCAACGGGTGTTCCGGGTGGATGAGTAATTCGCTCGCACAGATTCCGTTTCACTAACAACGTAGGGCCGTTATATGATCAATTACCGTAACTTGGCGATTCAGGGAGCGCTGGCATTCAGCTTTCTGATGCAGCCAGCTTTCGCGCAACAACTAGTTCAGGATGACCTGATTACCGGGTCTAACCAAACTACTCCCTGGCAGCTTTGCGGGACAGATTCCTTAGCGATTGATGTCTCAACTCTGGATGCTGGCGGTTGTGCATATCGCACCACGCCTGCTGAAGCCGGAACAACTTACACCATGAGTTGTGGTGTGGTTGTTGTTAAGTTCGCAAGTATTACGCTTGCGTATTTAGATGCAGCCGACAATACATTGGCCACTGAGAGCACTGAGGTCGTTGAGCATGTTACCGGTGCTTATTCGGTAACGCTTGAAGCGCCAGCGGGTACAACCACTGCTGCAATTGGAATTTATGGCGAGCCTGGTTCAGGGTTTCAGGATTGTGTTTTGATAGACGCAACTCCGCCGCCGGAACCTACCAAAGGTTCAATCGCCGGCGTCACCTGGTTTGACGAAAGCGCTGATTCAGTATTAGACCCGGCTGAGAGTCTAATTTCCGGTACTCCGGTGTCTTTGTTTGAAGGCACTGAATTACTTGCACAAACTCAAACGACAAGCGATGGCGAATATTACTTCGGCAATCTCGACGTAGATGTTTGTTACACGGTTAACTTTTCGCCTGCTGACGGTACACTTGAACTTGCAGCACCCGGCGCTGACAATGATGCATTAGCGAGTGGACAGACCAATGAGATTTGCCTTACCGAGGCAGCTCCTGATACCACCGATATTGACGCAGGGTTTGTTGCAATTCCGCCGGTAATACCACCAGCAGACAACGTTATTTGTGGTGTGGCCTGGGTAGATATGAACAGCAATGGCATATTTGATGGCACAGATACAACGCTTGCGAATGTTCGGGCCAGATTGTTTGAAGGCAGCACTCGTATCGGCTCTGTACGCACAGATGAGAATGGAAACTACGCATTTTTTAAGCTTGCAGATGGCGACTATTCTGTTAGGTTTGCAACCCCGGACGGGCACGAGCCTACGACACTGTCTGGTCAGCCACTTGCCGGATCTAGCTACATAGATGCCGATGGTCGAACTGTAGTATTCAACTTGCCTGCAGCCAGCAACACATCTGCTGATTCAGCTTGTACCATTCAGAATGTTAACGCGGGCTACACGCAATTACCGATCGTGCTTGCGCCAACAGTTGCGAAAGATGATGCCGTTGTTTTTGATACTGGTGTTAACTTCGGCATTGATTTTCTAGCCAATGACATGCCCTGTGATGCCGCTGTACATGAAGTCAATTTGCTTGGCCACAACGTACCGGGTAATGTCACTTACAACGCGCAAAGCCAACAGTTTGAAGTTAGCGACACCACTGCATTTGGTGTGTATTCCATTGAATATGGTCTGCGTGGCGCTTGTGGGTCTTATGATACGGCTTCTGTTCGAGTGGAACTATTAGAAGTTATTCCACCTGCACCGCCAACTGCACCTGATGCGCCTATTTGTCAGATTGAGACCGGTGGAAGCCAGACTCTTGGTGGTGTGGATGTCTTTAATGGTTCCGAAAACGTTTTTGCATCGAACTACAATTTCTACGACCGTGATCGTAAACTTGTAACTACTGTTGACTCGTCTGATCCTAGTCACAGGTTATTTATAGCTCACAACTACAATACTCCAGCGATGGATCCGTATGTCGGTAGCTGGGAGATCGAGTGGACTGGTTCCCATTATGGTTTCAATCAACTGTCAATCTACTACGTTGCAGCGGTGGAGAACGGTGAAGTCTCAGAGTTGACTGAGTGTGTACGTTCGCAGATTTCCCCGATAGCCATTGATCTGAGTAATAAGGGTCGAATCCAAAGACTGGTCGGAAACTACTCTGTTGACGTTGATGGTGATGGAATCAAAGAAGCTCTTGGTCAGTGGTTTGCGCCGTCTGCAGGTATTCTTGTGACTGCCGATGCCAGTGGCCCTATTGACGGCAACCATATGTTTGGAAACGTACCAGGCGTTTATGCTGATGGTTTCGAAGAGCTGGCTACATTGGATGAAAATCGTGACGGTGAACTGGCAGGTGCCGAGCTTTCAACACTGGCTATCTGGATCGATCGAAACAGCGACACCATAGTAGATGAAGGAGAGCTCTCCAGTCTTGCGGACAATCAAATTGTGGCTCTTGCCGTAAATCACTACAAGTATATGGCGCGAGCAACAAAGGCGAATGGCAAAACCGTACTGATGGAAGACGTGTGGTTGCCTCTGGCTCCTCTGGCAGCACGTTAACCGACAATCGATAAAAACGATAACCGACGGGTCGTGAGACCCGTCTTTAATCACGAATTACAGTAGGTTTTTAATATGAACAAATTTTATACGAAGAAGATATCAGTGATTGCAAGTGCCGGTATGCTTGCGCTACTTAGTGCTTGTGGTGGTTCTAGCAGTGGCGGAAGTTCTGTCGGTGATGGAACTGTCTCAGGTGGTAGTACAGAAATTATTTCGAACGACTTCTCATTTCCCACGGTTGGTGAAGCGAATGGTGTGGTAAGTGTTGCGATACCGAACGGGCCAATGCCGGCATTTCCAGCGCGACGTATGTTATCTGCTGGTGCGGGTAATGCCATTGAATTCGGTGACCCGGTAGTAGTGAAATACAACATGTACAGCTGGGCGACTGGTGAATTGGTCGAATCTACCGACAACTTTGATGAGCCTGTGACGATTCGTGCGGGTTTGAGTCAGGGCATTCCAGACTACCTTAGCAATTCGCTGCTAGGTAGAAATGTTGGCGATCGGCTTCAGGTTGTTTTTCAAGCGGGTATGGAAGACTTGCCCGAATACCTTGATAACACAGACGCCTATGTGTTGGTGTTAGACCTTATCTAGCGTTGTCGTATATATCTGCCGCCATCGTGCAATGCGATGGCGGTATTATTTGGAGTTTATTGTCTTAGCGTAACGAAAATTATTCGTTTGACGATTTTCATGCTCTCCGTAGATTTTTGTCTCGGGTTGAGTAATTTATAATTTCCCCTTCTCTATGTAACCAGACTCGACTGCGTTGATTGCTCACGCGCGACGAGCATGCATCTATTTGCTGTCGTTGCTTGCTAAAATTTCGCTGTTTTCTTTTGTCTATCGTCGCCAATATGATTTGCTTGCGTGTCACCACAGGCCATGGTGTGAATCTGAAGCGTCAGCTGTGGATACATTCAGGTACATTTACCTTTGACAGGTAAATTGGACAAGGCTTGGTTTATTGGATGACGGATACGAGCAATATGGTCATTGCAGGGGGTATAAATAAAAGTGCAACCATCAGGAATTAATCCAAACAAGAACTTTTGGGATTTCCCGCAGGTTGAAATTAATGTTTTACGTACGGGTTTCGCGTTGGAATTGATCGACTTGCAAATGCTGGCAGCAACCCGGCGACCGGCAGGGCGGGGATATGCTTTTACAGGATCAATTTGTAAAGACACTGTTTATGGTATCGGTGTCTGAGCACAATTCCGTCTGGACATTGAATTGGCGGTTCATAAAATAGGGCATCACATTGGAGCGCTTGACGATAGCAATACGGTTGCCAGCCGTACGGATTCCAGTCATTTCATGAGCCCATATTAAACGGAGTGATTGCATTTTCATGCGGGTTGTCTGCGGACTGGTTTAATTGATGCGCTCGGTCAGGTATTGGGTTCCCTGGGGCTGTCGACTGCACTGATAGTAAATCTTCTCTATGAATGCGCGCCCGCTGCTATCTATCGTGTTAAATTAGTGGCCAATAATCCTGAACGTCTCCTAATGTCGAAAGCCTTCAAAATAAATAGCAAATTTGAACCAGCGGGTGATCAACCTACTGCAATCGCGGGGCTGATTGAAGGGCTTGATTCCGGGTTGGCGTTTCAGACCCTGCTGGGGGTCACTGGTTCGGGTAAGACCTTCACCGTAGCGCATGTGATACAGCAACAACAGCGACCGGCGATTGTGCTTGCGCCAAACAAAACATTGGCGGCGCAGTTGTATGGTGAGATGAAAGAGTTCTTTCCGCAGAATTCTGTGGAGTACTTTGTCTCGTATTATGATTATTATCAGCCGGAAGCTTATGTGGTTGCTTCCGATACGTTTATTGAAAAAGATGCCTCGGTGAATGAGCACATTGAACAGATGCGATTGTCTGCCACCAAGGCATTGTTTGAGCGTCGTGATGTCATTATTGTGGCAACAGTATCTTCAATCTATGGCTTAGGTGATCCGCAGGCGTATCATAAGATGGTGTTGCATCTTGAACGCGGCAACATTATTGATCAGCGTGAGTTGCTGCGGCGCCTGGCCGAGCTTCAGTACACCCGTAACGATATGGATCTGCGACGTGGTAACTATCGTGTGCGTGGTGAAGTCATTGACATACACGCCGCAGAATCTGATCGTGAGGCGATCCGTGTTGAGCTCTTTGACGAAGAGATTGAAAACTTAAGTTTCTTTGATCCGCTCACCGGTGAGATCTTAAAACGTGTGCCCCGCTTAACCATCTATCCTAAAACCCACTACGTGACACCACGGGAAATACTGCTGGGCGCGGTGGATCATATCAAGGTTGAATTGAAGAGTCGGGTGGAAGAATTTCGGGAGGCTGGTAAGTTGCTGGAAGCACAGCGGGTGGAGCAACGGACCTTATTTGATATTGAAATGATTAACGAGATTGGTTACTGCTCAGGTATTGAAAACTACTCACGCTATTTATCCGGTCGTGCGCCCGGTGATCCGCCGCCGTGTTTGTTTGACTATATTCCTACAGATGCGCTTTTGTTTATAGATGAAAGCCATGTGACAGTGCCGCAGCTGGGGGGTATGTATAAAGGCGATCGTTCTCGAAAAGAGAATCTGGTGGGGTATGGATTCAGATTGCCGTCAGCGCTTGACAATCGACCTTTGCGCTTTGATGAGTTTGAAGCATTGTCTCCGCAAACCATTTTTGTTTCTGCCACCCCCGGCAACTATGAAAAAGAGCATGCAGGCAATGTGGTGGAGCAGGTGGTGCGACCCACGGGTCTGGTAGATCCGGAAATTGAAGTTCGTGATGTTGCTACTCAGGTTGATGATCTGTTGTCTGAGATCAATTTGAGAGTGGCGGTGAATGAACGCGTTCTGGTTACCACTTTAACCAAGCGTATGGCAGAAGATTTAACTGACTATCTATCGGATCATAATTGTCGAGTGCGGTACCTGCATTCGGATGTTGATACGGTTGAGCGCTCTGAAATCATTCGTGATTTGCGGCTGGGTGAGTTTGATGTGTTGGTTGGTATCAACTTGTTGCGTGAGGGCCTGGATATGCCTGAGGTGTCTTTGGTTGCCATTCTGGATGCGGACAAAGAAGGTTTTTTACGCTCTGACCGATCGTTGATCCAAACTATTGGTCGTGCCGCCCGTAACCTTCGCGGTAAAGCGATACTGTATGCGGCAAAAGTTACGGGTTCAATGCAGCGGGCAATTGATGAAACTGATCGCCGTCGTGAAAAACAGGTAGCACACAACCTTGAGCACGGTATCACGCCCAAATCTGTCTCCACCAAAGTGCTTGATGTGATGGAGTCAGGTGCGGCCCCTTCACCTTCTGGCAGAAAGAGCAGGAAGGAGGCTGAGGATGAGCTGGAGCAGCGCGAATATGCGAAGCTTGCACCGTCGGCGGCAGCCAAAAAGATTAAAGCGATGGAAAAGCAGATGTTTCAGGCGGCGAGTGACCTTGAATTTGAACAGGCAGCGGCACTGCGAGACAAGATTGATCTGCTGAGAAGCATGACACTTGGCCCCGGAGCCGCTGCGCTGGCTAAATTGGCTGACGATTTGTAAGGTGGCGCGTGAGCAAGGCTCGATGCTGCTCGCCACCAGATTCACAGCGTAAACGCTGTGCCTTGCTCACGCAGCGGGCACCCTGAGTTCGATCTGTATTTACCGTCTGTGTCTTTCCATGCTCCGTGCGGTTATGGAGGCTTGAAAAAAAACACGCACCATCAGTAATACACGATCAAGGTAACCCGCCGCGTGAGCAAGGCCCGATACTGCTCGTCCACCAGATCCACAGCGCAAACGCTGTGCGTTGCTCACGCAGCAGGCCGCCTGAGTTAGAACTGGTTGTTTCGGCTTCTCCGATGCTTCAAGCGGAATATCCAATAGCCGGCGAAGTCCTGTTTATGTGAATTTGAGGAGCGGCTTGACTTGATCCGATCACTTACGCTCCGAAGCACCTGGCCAGCTGTTGAACAGCATTATTGTCAGCTTCCGGCCGGCCTGTTCACAAAACCTGAAGAATGAGCAAAAACTCGGCTGAATAGCGCCTCGGGTCGCCGCCGCGCGCTACAGCGCAACCGAATGCGTCCGCTCTGTTATAATAGAGAGATCAATTTTTTGGCGAAAGCACACGCCGGATTCCGTTCGGATGGAATTTGACCGGAATCGCCCCATATTTCATATTGCGACCCACGAAAAAATCTAAAGAGAGGCCACCGTGTTAGAAGAATACAGAAAACATGTTGAAGAACGTGCCGCGGAAGGCGTAGTGCCGCAGCCGCTTGACGCCGCACAGGTGTCGGGCCTGATAGAGCTCCTGAGGTCTCCTCCGAAGGGAGAAGAAGAGTTTCTGCTGGATTTGTTGTCTCAGCGGGTACCAGCTGGTGTGGATGAGGCAGCGTATGTGAAGGCGGGTTTTTTGGCTGCGGTTGCCAAAGGCGAGGATAGCTCCCCGCTAGTTGATAAAAAACAGGCCATTGAGCTGCTCGGCACCATGCTGGGTGGTTACAACATTCAACCCATGATTGCAGCACTTGATGACGATGAACTGGCAGAGACCGCTGTCACCGGTTTGAGCCGTACGCTGCTTATGTTTGATGCCTTCCATGATGTGAAGGAAAAGATGGATGACGGTAATGCGCACGCAAAAAAAGTCATGGAGTCCTGGGCCAATGCGGAGTGGTTTACCAACGGTAAGGAAGTGCCGGACAAAGTCACGCTGACAGTTTTCAAGGTGCCAGGTGAAACCAACACGGATGACCTGTCTCCGGCGGTTGATGCGTGGTCACGACCAGATATTCCATTGCACGCGCTGGCGTTCCATAAGTTCCCGCGTGAAGGTTTTACTGACAAGCCTCTCGAAACTATTGAAGATTTGAAAAAGAAAGGCCACCCGATTGCCTATGTAGGTGATGTGGTGGGTACCGGTTCGTCACGTAAGTCTGCCACCAATACTGTGCTTTGGTTGATGGGTGATGATATCCCTAACATTCCGAACAAGCGTGAAGGTGGCTTTGTGCTGGGTGGAAAAATAGCGCCCATCTTTTTCAATACGCTTGAAGATGCCGGTGCGATGCCTATTGAAGTTGATGTATCGAACATGGAAATGGGTGATGTCATTGATGTATATCCGCATGATGGCAAAGTTTGCAAGCATGGTACTGATGAAATCTTAGGGGAGTTCGAACATAAGACTGAAGTACTGATGGATGAGGTTCGAGCTAATGGACGCATTCCTTTGATCATCGGTCGAGGTTTAACAGACCGTGCTCGTGAAGCGCTTGGTCTTGATCCAACAGATGTGTTTGTACGCCCCGGCGCTACAGAAGTCACCGACAAAGGTTTTACGCTTGCACAGAAAATGGTAGGTAAAGCGTGTGGTGTTGAAGGTATACGCGCTGGCCAATACTGTGAACCGTTGATGACAACAGTTGGATCGCAGGATACCACGGGCCCGATGACTCGGGATGAACTTAAAGATCTTGCATGTCTTGGTTTCTCGGCTGACCTTGTTATGCAGTCTTTTTGTCATACCGCAGCTTATCCAAAGCCGATTGATGTAGACACGCACCATGAACTGCCTGACTTCATGATGACGCGCGGTGGTGTTTCACTGAACCCGGGTGACGGCATTATTCACAGCTGGTTAAACCGTATGTTGTTGCCGGATACTGTGGGTACTGGTGGTGATTCTCACACGCGCTTTCCAATGGGTATTTCCTTCCCTGCAGGTTCTGGCCTTGTGGCGTTCGCAGCAGCAACAGGTGTTATGCCTCTTGATATGCCAGAGTCTGTGCTGGTGCGTTTTAAAGGTGAGATGCAGCCGGGTATCACATTGCGTGATCTGGTAAATGCTATTCCGTATGCAGCGATTCAAAGTGGTTTGCTGACTGTTGAAAAGAAAGGCAAGAAAAACGTATTCTCCGGCCGCGTAGTTGAGATTGAAGGTATTGATGATCTGAAGCTTGAGCAGGCGTTTGAGCTTGCCGATGCCACCGCTGAGCGCTCTGCTTCAGGTTGTACTGTGAAGTTGGGTATTGAACCTTACGTTGAGTACATGACTTCAAACGTTACGTTACTGCGTTGGATGATTGATCAGGGCTACGGTGACGCGCGAACGCTTGAGCGTCGTGCACGTAAGATGGAAGAGTGGCTGGCTAACCCTGTGTTGCTTGAAGCGGATGCAGATGCCGACTACTTTGAAGTGATTGAAATTGATCTGGCTGAGATTAAAGAGCCATTGCTTGCATGCCCGAATGATCCGGACGACGTGAAGCCACTGTCTGAAGTGGCGGGCGAAAAGATTGATGAAGTATTCCTTGGTTCTTGCATGACTAACATCGGTCACTATCGAGCTGCAGGTAAGCTGATAGAAAAATCTGGTGATTACTTAAATACCGTGTTGTGGATTGCACCTCCAACACGTATGGATGAGCATCAACTGAAAGAAGAGGGTTACTACAATATTTTTGGTCGCGTTGGTGCGCGGCTTGAGATTCCGGGTTGTTCCTTGTGTATGGGTAACCAGGCGCGGGTAAGGCCTGGAGCGACGGTAGTATCTACCTCTACGCGTAACTTTCCTAACCGCTTAGGTCAAGATGCCAATGTGTTTCTAGCCTCTGCTGAGTTGTCTGCGGTAGCGGCGATTCTTGGCAAGCTGCCCACAGTCGAAGAGTATATGTCTTTTGCTAAAGAGCTGGACTCGATGGGTGATGAGTTGTATCGCTATCTGAACTTCAATGAAATCGCTGATTTCCAGAATGCAGCTGATGAGGCTAAAGTTAAGTTTAAGGATATACCTGTGACTATCGCTGCGGCTTAGGGTTTGTAGGTTGTTTTGGTTTCACCGGGTGTTCGCCCGGTGAGACTTCGTTTGCTCTTTTCATTCGCTGCGCTCGATGTGGGCGGCACGCCCTCCATGGCGCTTTGCCCCGGCCTCTGATGACCTCAATAATATAATTGCAGACACTCGAAAGAGATCGCTTCGCTCTGGCCTAAGGCTCGTTCAGGATCTCATAGAAGCCTGACGCGCAGGCAGGTGAATGAGTTGCTGCCCGTCAAAGTAAACCGACACGTAAGAGAGTGGGTTGTGTCCGGCTCGTCCCACCATGCAACTTCCTACCGTAAGTCAGTAGTTCGATAAAAGTATCTGCTATTACATCGAATTTTTGAGACTGGCCAAAAGTACCCACAGGTGACTTTTACAAACTGCAATTAATCCACAAGGCGTTTTTTTATTTGGACGGCGGACGTGCTGAGCTTGATCAACTGGCTAACGCGGCGGGTTCCCGTTATTTGCCGGGTCGGTATTACTCGCGTTAAACAAATGGGACCAAACGTATTAGTACTTCTGGCGAATCGAATCCCTGGATGGGTTTGTCTAGAATGGATGTCAGTGGGTAGATGCTCACTGAGTGGTTCAATCTTCTATTGGAAAGGATTCCAGAGCATGTCTATTGAATGGCACCAGATGGCAGGGGTTGTGGGTACGTTGTTATATATTGGCAGCTACTTTTTAATTCAACTCGGTAAAATTGACGTGCCCGGTTATAAGTACAGCTTCATGAACGTGGCGGCTGCGTCTCTGGTTGGCATCAGCTTGCTTTACGAGTTTAATCTTGCAAGTGCTTTAATTCAGATTTCGTGGATACTTATTAGTTTTGTCGGTATTTTCAGGCTTTTGCTTGGTTATTCGCGTCCTCGTCGTCGAAAGGGTACCAGGCGGAGAGTGTATCGCCGTAGGTCGCAGGATTTGGTTCGTACGTTGTAGTTCGTTCGCGGCGTTCTAGGTGTGCGGCTGAACGGCTTCTATAATGGGTATTTTGGTGATGCCGACCAGTGGCGCTATGAATGACTTTGCAACCTGGTGTGCGTGGTTTGATCCATTGGGTTTTCTTTTACGTAGTGGCTCGGTGCTCGCGCTCAATGAGCTAAGTGGGAATTTATCGACTATTTGAGCGATGTATGGCGGCGCTGAGTTCATCTGCCAGCTCGATAAGCTTTTTACCCAGTGATTTGCGATGGATTTCGGTAAAGCGCCTTATCGGGCCAATAGCGCCAACGCTGAATACTGCACCTGCATCCCTGATGTGTACGGGCGCGGCTACGCTTGATACGCCGACTTCTATTTCCTCTACACAGTCTGCAAAGCCTGTTTTTTGAATTTGCAGGAACTCTTTATCAAGCTCGCTTCTGTCAGTGCAGGTTTGATTTGTATAGGCTTTCATCGGGCCATTTAAGATGAACTCTTTGAAATTGTTGTCGGCAAAGGCTGCAATGGCTTTCGAGCACGAACAGGCGTGCATGGGTCGGTAGCCGAGGCCCGGATGTATATAGGAAATCGTTGGGTCTGCCGGGGTTTCAACGTGAATAATACTGACGCCCTGGCTGCGAAACCTTGAAAGGAACACCGCCTCTCCGAATTCTTCGGCCGCTTTTTTAAGTGCCGGTGAAGTGATTGTGCTGACGTCGTTGTCTGTTCTTGCCAAAAGGGTGATACGAATCAGACGTTCACCAATGACGTAGCGGTTGTCTGACTGTGGATCGTCCAGCAATTGCTGTTCTTTGAGAGTTTGCAGCATGCGGTAGCAGGTCGGCAGCGGTAGCTCTGAGATCTGGTGCAGTTCGTTGGCGGTGATTGGTCGGCCTGCGATCGCGATGGTCTCAAGCACCGTGAGCAATCGGTCGAGTTTCATTTGAGGTTTCTCATAATATGGAATATATTATCATTATTCGATACTGATATTGAAAGCAATTCGATTCTAGAATTTTAGTTGAGCTGAAACCGATGACAAATATTGCAGTGGGCACTTGTTGTGGGCCGGGCTATGAGTCGCCTGCCCATGCGATGCAGGCGCCGCGTGAAAAGTTACTTTATACGATTGCTATTTACGTGGGTACCGGGATTCAAAAGCCGGACTACCTGGCCACCGTTGATGCAGATCCTGAGAGCCCGACGTACTCCCAGGTGATCAGTCGCTGTGAAATGCCGGGCATTGGCGATGAGTTGCATCACATGGGCTGGAATGCGTGTTCATCGTGCTTTAGTGATGGTGAGATGGAGCGTCGGTATCTGATCGTACCTGGGGTGCGAAGTTCGAATTTGCATATCATTGATTGTGTAACTGACCCGCGTAACCCGAAGCTACACAAGGTAATCTCTGGAGATTTGATCAAAGAAAAAACCGATCTGTCTGCACCTCACACTGTGCACTGTCTTGGCTCCGATATTATTATCTCGATGCTCGGTGATGCTAAAGGTGAAGCACCTGGTGGTTTTTTACACCTAAACAAAGATTTTGAAATTGTTGGTCGCTGGGAGAACGACTTGGGCGGTATGAAGTTTAACTATGACTTCTGGTATCAGCCGCGCCATAACGTAATGGTCTCAACTGAATGGGCTGCTCCGAACACCTTTATGCCCGGCTTTGATCTCGAAGAAGTCGGTCACTTGAAATACGGTCGTGAGATTCACTTTTGGGATTTTGAAAGGAAGGTCGTAGAGAACACAGTGTACTTAGGCGAAGACGGTTTGGTGCCGCTTGAGGTGCGCTTTCATCATGACCCTGACTCGACACATGGCTTTGTAGGTGCCGCGATGTCTTCGAATATCATTCATTGGTATAAAAAAGAAGATGAGTGGATAGTTGAAAAAATTATTGATGTTGAAAATGAAAAACACCCTGAGTGGCCGATACCGTTACCGGGATTGATCACGGTTATTTTACTTTCAATGGACGATCGCTTTTTATACTTTTGCAATTGGCTTCATGGTGATATCAGACAGTACGATATTAGCGATCCACACAACCCGGTAATGACCGGGCAGGTATGGATGGGAGGGCTGCTTAAGAAAGCGCCGGTGGTTAACGGGGTCGAGATTGCCGGTGGCCCGCAGATGATTCAATTGAGCCTTGATGGCAAGCGTCTTTTTGTCACCACCTCGTTGTTCTCTACCTGGGATAATCAGTTCTACCCGGAGATTCGTGAAAAGGGTGGCGTGATGTTAATGGTCGATTGCAACACCGAGCAAGGTGGCATGAAAATCAATCCGGATTTTGTTGTTAATTTTGGTGCAGAGCCTAACGGGCCGTCGCGCTGTCATGAAACGCGTTACCCCGGTGGTGACTGTACTTCAGATATTTGGTTGTAGGTGACGCTATGAATCACAAAGAAGAATATTCGTCAGAGTATCTGGCACAAGTCCTCCGTGATGCGAAGACTATTGCGATGGTGGGTGCCAGTCCTGATCCCACTAAGTTCAGCTATGGCGTATTACGGGTGTTGCGTGAGCAGGGCTTTAATATGCTTCCGGTTAACCCACGGGAAGCCGGTAATGAGATAAGAGGGCTTAAGGTGTATGAGTCACTTGCCGCCATCGATCAGCCGGTTGACATGGTGCAGGTGTTTCGAGCATCTGAGGCATTGCCCGGTATTGCTCAGGAAGCGGTCGACATCGGTGCGAAAATACTGTGGGGCCAGATAGGTGTATATAGTGAAGAAGCGGCAAAGATAGCTGAAGACGCTGGTATGCGAGTGGTGATGGATCGTTGTCCGAAAATCGAATTATTCAGGCCGTTCTGGAAGCCCAAATTGAACCAGACTATTTAATGTGTCGGATACTTATCGAGTCGAGTTAAAGAACAGTGATGTGACATTGAATGTTGCAGAAGATCAGTCTATTTATCAGGCTGCGCTTGATCAGGGTATTCAACTACCTATCGGTTGCAACTACGGTGGTTGTATCACCTGTGCTGCAAAACTTGTGTCTGGTAGCGTGCGCCAGCCTGGCGCTACCGCGCTCAATAAAAGGCAATCGCGCGCTGGATACATTCTTCTGTGTGTGGCGGAGCCAAAGTCTGATTGTGTGATAGAAGAGGGTGTAGAGTCGCACGATCAACTGTATGAGAATCCTTTTACAAAAAAGATATCGCCGATAAAGTAAAGCTACCTTGTGGTGTTTGATATGTCTGTCATGTGGTTGGATGATGCTTAACTGTTCCTACGCCTACGCCTATGCATTGTAGATGTACAGCGCTGCAGTGATCTCAGTAAACGGATAATCTGTGGCGTGAGGAAGGTGTGTGACGTGCGTTGCATCGGCTAAGCCGATGGATCCTTGCTCACGCGGCGGGTTACCTGGTTCTGTGGGGTCATGGGTCTATTCTTACTTGTCTGATTGAATGGCGCTGCTTGAGCGAGTGTAGGTATGCGCCGCAGTGATTTTTGGACAGGGTTACCCGCAGTGTGTGCAATGTGAGTGACGTGCGTTGCATCGGCTAAGCCGATGGATCCTTGCTCACGCGGCGGGTTACCTGGTTCTGTGGGGGGCTGGGTCTAATCTTATTGGCTGATTGAATGGCGCTGCTTGAGCGAGCGTAGGTATGCGCCGCAGTGATTACCGGACAGTGGTCACCCGCAATGTGAGGAAGGCGAGTGACGTGCGTTGCATCGGCTAAGCCGATGGGGTCCTTGCTCACGCGGCGGGTTACCTGGTTCGGCCATGGGTCTATTGCTATTTGCTGATTGAATGGCGCTGCTGCAGCGAGTGTAGAGGTATGCGCCGCAGTGATTTTCGGACAGGGTCACCCGCAGTGTGAGAAAGGTGTGTGACGTGCGTTTATCGGCTTAGCCGATGTTGTCCTTGCTTACGCTTCGGGTTGCTTGGTTGTGAACGAGTGGTGTTACAGCGGGTTTGGCCGGTTCGATTAAGAAAAGAGGTTCTTTAATTCGTGGGGATGCGTAACATTTTCGGATTCCCCCGGTATAACTGTTTATGACCTTTGAAAAAAAAGCCGCCTACACCGATGCAGACTATCTCAACGGAGATCCCGTCGCATTTGGTGCACTGGTGGTGAAATATCAGGGGGGCTTGATCGGTTTTCTGGGGCGGATGGGGT
>CALISD010000093.1 GCA_938041955.1 uncultured Granulosicoccaceae bacterium
CCGATTGAACTCACACTAACAAACTTCTAAATCGAAGCACAATTGAGAGATCCCTCTGATGACGATCAATGCCGTTCGCACCCCTGAAGCCCGTTTCTCTGAAATTCCAGATTTCGATTATCCGGTAAAATATGCAGAAGATTTACCTGGCTTTGAAGGGTTACGTGCGGCGTGGATTGACGCCGGACCAGAAGATGCTCAGCAGACTTTCCTGTGTCTGCATGGCGAGCCGAGCTGGTCGTTCATTTACCGGAAGATGATGCCAGCGCTTCTAAAAAGCGGGGCGCGGGTAGTTTGTCCGGATTTCTTCGGCTTTGGCCGTTCGGATAAACCGACCGATTTAGATGACTATACGTTCGAGTTTCATCGCAATCATATTCTGGCCTTGGTCGAACGATTAGATCTCCGCAACATCACATTGGTGGTGCAGGATTGGGGTGGCTTGATTGGTCTAACCTTACCTGTGGATAGTCAGTTTAAAACGCGACTGTCGCGGTTGCTCGTCATGAACACATCATTAGGGCTGGGTACGACTCCCGGAGCTGGCTTTGATCAGTGGAAGAATTTTGCTTTAACCACACCGACATTCAAAGCCGGCAAGATTATCGCTGGCGGCACTCCCCATCTTAATCAAGCAGAAATCGCCGCTTATGATGCGCCTTATCCCGATGACAGCTATCAGGCAGGGGCCCGCAAATTTCCGGCTTTGGTTCCGGTGACACCGGACATGGATGGTGTAGAAGTCAGCCAAAAAGCGGCAGATTACTGGAGTCATGACTGGAATGGGCCGACGTTCATGGCGGTGGGCGATGCTGATCCGGTGTTGGGACCACCGGTAATGGCAAAACTGCGGACACTGATCAACGGATGCCCGGAACCGATGATGATCACTGGCGGCGGTCATTTTGTTCAAGAATGGGGAGAACCGATTGCGCAAGCGGCTTTAAAAGCGTTTGGCGACACATAGAACATGTGCAAACCTAATGGGGTGCCCATCTCATCAGCCACTGCACACTCGATAACCGGATTGGCGCTAACGCAGTTCTGCAGAAGTAGTTTAGGAGGCAGAGTTTCCCCTTCATATACAAACTAAATAGACCCTAATATTTTTCTATCAGAGCGTATTCCGCATTTCTGTATTGAACAGTGTTTATTTTATCCTTAGTGTCCGTAGAGGGTGCTGAAAACTATTCGTAAATCGCAGCTCCCGTTTCGCTCGAACTCAGGCGGTTATTGATCAGATCTTTTACCGTGCCGGTTTTGGGCCAGACAGGCTCACGATAAGCTTCTGCACGTGCATCTATCTCTGCGTCCTGAACACCGTCATCATCAACAAAATCTATCGTTCTTGTTAAGGATGAAAACTGCACCCTGTCTCCTTCTTTTAGGCTACGAAGGCGGTTACGCGGCAAATGATAAGCAGCCGCTGCCCTTGAACCGGCAAAACCAGAAGTACGCTGATCAGTCAGCAGTAAAATACTAAGCTCGGGGTCACGTTGCAACGCTGCTCCGATAGCAAAGTTCACCGTTAACAACTCAATTGTTGATTGATCACCAGAAATTGCGTAACACGTGCCGTTAGTTAAATTCCTACCGTGATCGGTGTCGTGAAAGAATGCTTTTTGATCGGGGCACACATGCACCGTGTAGGTTGTTGAGGATCGTTCAAGCTTGCCCTCTTTGACCCATGCCCCTGTTGGGCACAGATTCCCGCGGTAAAGCGCAATGGGCGCATGATCCGCCAGCGGTGCATCAATTGGATGGAAAACATCCTGTGAAGCAAAGTCCATCGCTGGTGCCTCTGCATATAGCTCGGAAAGCGGCATGCCAAATAGCGTTTTAACATCGGCTATTGCCCCTGCCTCGACAAGATACTTAATCACAGACGGTAGCATTGCGCCAATATGATTCACGGGATAGCGACCAACCGGCTGCAGATCGCTTATCCAGGGGCTGTCTTTCATCGCCTCCCAAATAGTCGATGGGTTGTGTTCAATGCCCCAGCTGTGAGCCATAAAGGGCAGGTGCAGGGGCAGGTTGGTAGACAAGCCAAAAAGCGCTATTGCTTTGATAAAATTGTCGAAATTCTCCGGCCCGATAACATCGGCTGGAACCACTCCTTCGGCCAATGCATTTCTGAACAGACTGGTGGTGCGGCGTGTAAATGCTTCTCGCACCGGCGCTCTAGCATGCAGGTCATCACCCGCCAGAATAAAACCCGCGCAACAAAGCGCTACGTACTGCGACATTGCGGAGGCGAGGTTTTCGCACACTCCCACATCTTGTGCTGCATATTGCCGGATTGCCTCGACCGATGCCTCACTGGTTTGACCGGCAACAAATTCCACCCGGGCGATTGCCAGATCTCCAAGGGTCACTTCACGTCCATCAGGCATAACACCGACGCTCCGATGGCCCGCGTGTAAAAGTGCCCACGGCACATAGCGATACGGTTCAATACCCATGGTGTGGATAAGCATCGGAAAGGTCTTGTCGCAGCCACCTCCCGCCAATATTCCATATGGCGTCATGAGCCCGATCGTGCCTTGCACTGTCCAGGCGGTGGTGAATTTGTAGGCGTTAGAAAACTCTTGCCCCGACGCTTCCATGCCCCTGTGATCGGTGAACCCCGAAAATGGCACTTCGTACAGTGCTACACCTCCGTCTTCTGCCAACAGATCCTTAGCCAGTGAAAACATCGGGATCAGACTTTGATCACACGGTGATCCCATTGGGTAAATTCCCAACAGCGGCGTGTCTTGATTGCCTTTTGGTTGAAAGACCGCTCGATAGTGTTGATCACCTGTCCAGGCAATCGCTATATCATTGATATCAGCAGACAAAAGATTAGGAAAATTCAACAATCGAGGATCACGTTTCAAGCGAAGGGTCATTGTCATTCTCAACGGACGGAATGGGGTTAGGATTATCTAATTACGTATAAACGTTTATCGAATCAGCTGTAACACCGCGCGTCGCTAGACGATAAATGCATCTTAGATGTACGATTTTTTGATACTTAATGTGACTACTGCAACCGACGATCATCAACCCGACGGCACCAAAGCCAGAGCCCGAATCGGACTCCCGGTACCACGCTCTATTTTCAAAGGCGCGGCCAGCAGAATCGCACCTTTGGGCGGCAGTTGATCAAGATTAACCAAACTGGCAAGACCAAAGCAGTTATCACGATGAAGAAAATTATGCGCAGGATAGGGCGGGCTCATCTTGCCTGCCATGCCGGCATCGGTGCCAATACACTGCGTTCCCCAACCGACAATACCCTTCGATAGCAGGTAGTCGATGCATTCGGGGGTAGGGCCGGGGCTGTGTGAACCGTCTTCATGAGGGGCGGGATCTTCATTCAAAAACAACGCTTCATCGTGCGCACGTTTGTCCCAGTCAGTACGCATCACTACCCACTCACCCGGGCCGATCTCACCGTGCTGATCTTCCCACGCTTTTACAGCTTTCGCGGTGAGAAGAAAGTCTGCATCGGCTGCGGCATTCTCTGAGCAATCGATAACATTAACCGGTGCGATCAATCGTTGTACATCCAGCGTGTCAGTAAATCCGTCCGGGAAATCCTTGCCCGAGATCCAGTGGTGCGGTGCGTCAAAATGGGTACCGGAATGTTCCCCCAGCTTCAGCCAGTTCCAGGCAAAGAAAGGTCCGTCTGCATCGTACTCACTGATCTTGTGAATCTCGACCTTGGGTGTGTTGAGTGCAAAGTCTTCGGGTAGTCGCAGGATGGGTGTGTTGGGTCCCAATGCACCTGTGCAGTCGACTATTCTGATCTTACCGCTCAGCAGCAGTGCCCCCAGATTATCAAGCGTTGTATTTGATGACATGGCACTTTCTCTTGTGGTTGTGGCGCCGTTATTCGTTGCGCTCGCGTGCTCTAATGCGTTATCGGTGCGATTTTTATTGCTGTCGGCTACTGACCCGTCAGCAGCATTGCTTCCGCAACCTGCAAAACGTTTCTGCCGCCTGTTCATAACAACTTTGATGTTGTCGAACACAGCATCGATAGACTCATCACGCGTAACATAGCCTGGTGACATTCTAAAAATACTGCTTCGGTTATCAACCGAATAGCCTTCGATGCCGAGTGCGCCGACAATAGATGCAGCATCCGCCTTGGTGGGTAATTGCATCATAACTGACCCGCCGCGTTGTGCAGCATCACGTGGGCTGTGCAGCGGCAGTCCAAGCTCATCTGCACGCAGGATAATGTGATCAACCAACTCGCGGTTGTGTTCGGTAAGCCTGGCGTGGTCCTGCTCGCAATGCCAACGTAATGCAGGCAGTGATGCGATAGCTGCAACAGACCCGGGCGTGCCGCTATCAAAGCGACGAACGTCCGGTGCGTAGGCAAATTTATCAAGGTCCCACGAGAACGGGTTGTTCTGCGAAAACCAGCCACGGATTTCCGGGGTTAACTCAGCTATGTGCGATTTATCGACATACAATATGCCAGCGCCCGGTGTGCCACACATCCACTTCAGACTGGTTGATACTGCGAAATCAATTCGTGGTGTGGTTACATCGAACGGTAACAGGCCTGCTGCCTGCGTGATATCAACACCGATGATGCTACCCATTGTTCGACCATGAGCCACTAATGCATCAAGGTCACAACGCTTGGAGGCAGTCGACGTTACCCAGGTAATCAGTGCCAAGCCGACATCGGGGCCCCAGTGTTCCATGTAGCTATCAGATTCAACCCAGGCATTGTCTTTATCAAGCGCTACGGTATCCAGTGTGTAGCCCATGCGATCAGCGAGTCCCGCCAATAAGAAGTGCAAAGAGGGGAAGCAATCTGCTGCCACCAACACCCGTTTGCCTCTGAGGCTGTTTTCCGGCAGAGATCGGAGCATCGTATGGAAGCCGCTGGTAACACTTTCACAGGTCGTCAGTGAACCTTTGGGCGCATTTATAATCCTGCGCCAATAGTCGATGAAGTCCTGGCGCTTCTGTAGTACATAGCCCCATTGCTTATCATCCGGTGCACCCCAGATTGCGCCAAACTCACGCATAGCATCAGCAA
This sequence comes from uncultured Granulosicoccaceae bacterium, assembly GCA_938041955.1. Taxonomy (GTDB): domain Bacteria; phylum Pseudomonadota; class Gammaproteobacteria; order Granulosicoccales; family Granulosicoccaceae. The sequence continues at coordinate 5,051 of CALISD010000093.1, forward strand.
GCTGTTCAGCCTTGCCGGGGTACTGACCAATCGAATGATAGAGAAAATATCCGGCCGGGTTTTCGGTTACATCATCAGTGGGAAGTATCATGGTTTTTATCGTGGTTCGTCGGCCGCATCATTTTAACGTGGGCGTAATTCCGGTGGCTTTTCAGGTACCAGCCCTGAGCGAAAACGCTGTAGCACAAACTGCAGGAACAAGCCGATCAATAACATTCGTATATACGCAGAGCGTGTGGCCCATTCGGTTGGCAATTGATTGGTTAACATTTCTGTTAATGACCAAATGGCCCAGATGATCAGTGCCCCCGCAATAGCACCACGATTATTACCGCTGCCACCTGCAATCAACATCACCCATGTCAGGAATGTGACCAGCAAAGGCTCGGTTGCATCGGGGCTGAAGAATTTAAAATAGTGGGCACTCAATGCCCCGGCGATGCCCATGAATACGGCACCGACAATAAATGTCTCTGTCTGGAAGCGCTGTATGTCTTTGCCTATCGAAGCAGCGGCGACGTCATTGTCTCTGATAGCGCGCATCACTCTGCCCCAGGGACTGACTCGCAGTCTCTGTGCTACCAGGTACGTGACAGCTACCAGTATCCACACAAACACCACAAATACCAACTCAGCCTCACGTCCGTTAAACAACTTTTCCAATGGCCTTGGAATACCGGCAATACCCAGACTACCGTTAGTGAGCCATTCTTCATTAACGACGATGAGCCGGATGATCTCGGCAATACCGATAGACGCCATTGCAAGATAATCTGCTTTTAGTCGCACGCATATTCGCGCTATCGCCCAACCGACCAGACCCGAAAGAATACCGGCAACAATCAGCCCGACTACAATCGGTAAATCAAAACCCCCGACGTGAGAGGCACTGCGGGCGGAAGTAAGGATTGCTCCAGTGTATGCACCTACAGCGTAAAAACCTGCAATACCAGCATTGAACAAACCACCAAAACCCCATTGCATGTTCAACGCAAGACACAGAATGGCATAGATGCCGCCCATGGTCATGAAGGCGACAAAATAGAAAAACAGTCCGTCGGCCGTCATTGCAATAACCTGCCTTTAAAAAGACCTTGTGGCCGGAAGATCAACAGCACCAGCATGATGATAAACGCCACTGCGCTTTTATAACTTGGTGATAACAGAGAAACACCCAGAACAGGGTAGGAGACCAGCTCCTCTGCAATACCGATGATCAGTCCGCCGGCAATAGCACCCATCGGCTTGCCGATTCCGCCAAGCAGGGCTGCGGCAAACATTGGCAGCAACATGTTCCAGCCAAGGTTCGTATGGACATCGGTATCAAGACCGACAAAAATACCCGCCATCGCAGCAAGGCAAGCTCCCGTTATCCAGGTAAACGCAATGACCCGCTCTGTCCTTATACCGGCAATACGCGCCAGTTCAGGGTCATCAGACACCGCACGCATGGAGCGGCCCAGTCGGGAATGTTTAAGAAAAAAGTGCAACGCTACTGCAATGGCCAGTGTTGTCGAAATAATCTGTATGTGGCGAGATGCTATGCGCAGGGAATCAAAAAAGATCAGCGGCTTCTGAAAACCGGGACTGTACACGTGAGCTTCGGTGCCCCATAGCACTTGAATCAATGAGCGCAGAATCAATGCGACACCAAAAGAAGCAATGACCGTGTAAATAGTCGGTAACTCACGCAGTGGTCGGTAGAACAATCTATCCAGCAACAATGCGACGATCGCAGTGCCCGCCATTGCGATAGGCATAGCCACCAACGGTGAAACGCCCAGCACCCACACCAGCATCAGCGCAATGTACGCACCGGTGGTCATCAAGTCACCATGGGCAAAGTGCGCAAACCGCAGGATGCCAAATATCATTGATACGCCAACGGCACCGAGTGCGTAAATACTACCGAGCGTAATGCCTGGTATCAGGTAGAAGTTGATAAATTCCATCATGGTGAATCAGAGTCGGACTGCTTCGATTTTAATCGCGCCTGTCCGCCTAAAAACGAACGCCTGACTTCATCGTTGGCCAGCAACTCTGTGCCGGACCCGGTATAGGCATTTTCGCCATTCACCAGTACATAACCAGTATCAGCAATCCGTAAAGCCTGACGTGCATTCTGCTCTACCATCAGAATCGACAAGCCGGTACTACGAATCTCTAGAATCAAATCGAAGATGATTTCCAGAAAGGCAGGGGATAAACCCGCGGTGGGTTCATCAAGAAGCAGCAACTGCGGCTCGCTCATCAATGCACGCGCTATAGCGAGCATCTGACGCTGCCCACCCGATAACTCTCCGGCATCCTGCTTCAATTTATCTTTTAAGTCTGGAAACAAGCTTAGAATGCGCGCCATAGTATGCGCCTTGTTCTTCGGTGCACGTGCGTATGTACCTATCTCCAGATTTTCTGTAACAGACAGAGACGGAAAAACGTTGCCTGATTGGGGCACAGCACTGATCCCCATAGGTACCAGATTGGCGGTGCCTGTTTTCAGTATGGATGAACCCCGATACAGTATGTCGCCCGAGAAGCAGTTGTTCAGGCCGAAGACCGCTTTGAGTAATGTTGATTTACCAGCACCGTTGGGCCCGACAATGACTGCAATTTCGCGTTCCTGTAGCGTCACATTCACATCGTGTACGATGGCGGTAGTTCCATAACCCGCCGTCAGGTTTTCTATAACGAGTACCGGCGTGTTCAAGCGTAGTCCTCGTACTTGCCACCGCCAAAGTAGGCCTCTATAACGCGCTGATCATTGCGTACCTCGTCTACGGTGCCTTTCATCAAAAGCTCACCCTGAGCCAGCACCACAACGCTGTCACACAATCGGGATACGTAGTCCAGATCGTGCTCGATCAGGCAAAATGTATAGCCTGATGTTTTGTTCAGCTGATCAATCTTGTCAGCAATTTTACCAAGCAGGGTGCGATTAACACCTGCACCTATCTCATCGAGGAGAATAATTCTCGGCTTCTGCATCAACGCCCGACCAAGCTCCAGCAGCTTTTTCTGTCCACCGGATAAATTCGCTGCAAATTCATCCTGTAGATTAGAGATCTCTAAAAATCGCAGAGTCTCCATTGCGTCGTTATAGGCCTGGTGCTCAGCTTCCTGTCCTCGCTTGGGCCGGAAGATCGCATTGAGAATGCTTTCACCGGCAGGGTTGCTGGCAGCGACCATCAGGTTCTCCAGCACACTCATGCGACCGAATTCGTGAGCCAACTGGAACGTACGACTCATGCCCAGGGCCTGGCGTTTATGAGACGGCATACGAGTGATGTCTTTATCGTCGAACAACACTTGACCCGCGCTTGGGATCAAGTGCCCGGCAATGATATTAAACGCGGTGGTTTTGCCTGCGCCATTAGGACCAATCAGCCCGGTTATCTGACCACCGGGAATATCAAAGCTACAATTATTAATTGCCACCATGCCGCCAAAACGCATGCTAATCTGATTGAACTGAATCATGGTCAATCAGATTGCATGGCAGAAATTACCAGAACAATATTGGCAACTGTCTATGACTGGTATCATCTTTAGTTTGGCAGCTATCTCCTGGTGATCATTCGAAGATGCCAATCTGCTCGTAAGTATCACCTTTAACGATAAACTTTCCAATGTAACCTGAGACATCACCGGCTGCATCAAATTCGTGTTGGCCTGATACGCCTTCGTAGTTGATATCGGTTCCGGCGGCGATAAGCTTCACAGCCTTATTCCATTCACCTGGCTGGATGATCTCGCCCGGCGCATTAGACACTTCTCGTAGCGCGTCACGTATAGCAGTACGATCCGTTGAACCTGCTTTTTCTATCGCCAATGCGATCAGCATAGTCGCATCGTACGACTGATCTACAAAAGGCTTGTCAGATCCTTCACCGTAGGCTTTATCAAATCGCTCGTGGAACGGTCCCGCAATTGGATTATCCGCAGGTGATGTAGGTGCCGAGAAGAACGAGGTAGCAAGTGCGTCAGCACCTACCTGTTCAATTAAAATATCATCACGCAAACCATCTGTTCCGATGAAGCGATCAAAAAAACCGTTCTCAAGAGACTGCTTGACAATCTTCGCACCACTGCCGCCAGCGTATGCGATTACAACCAGCGCCTCTGCGCCACTGCCAGCCATTGTCGCCAGCTCTCCACGATACGAGTTTTTCTTGTCTTCGTGTTTTTCATAAGCTGCCACCGTGCCACCCATGGATTCATAAGCCGCTTTGAATGTACCGGCGATACCAACACCGTAGTCGTTGTTGACATAGGCCACCGCGACCTTTTTGATGCCTTCATCAAGAACAATCTTTGCCAATACCCGCCCCTGGTAGTTGTCACTCGGGACTATCCGGAACACATAGTCATCATCTTCCATGTCAGTCATCACAGGTGTGGTGGCTGTTGGCGAAAGCTGAAGCACCTTGTTTGGAATAGACACCGCGTTAGCAGCTGCAACGGTAGCCCCAGACGACAGCCCTCCCATTATCGCTGCAACATTTTCCAGATTCACAAGCTTGGATGCTGCATCAACTGAAGGTTGCGCCGCTGCCTGTCCATCAGAGACCACCAAAGTGAATTTCCCACCACCAAGAATACCGCCACCGGCATTGACATCCGCTTCGGCGAGTTTGGCGGCATTGAGAATGGGTGGTATAAAATTAGCCAACGGGCCGGTAATACCCATCAACGCACCGACTTTGACATCTTCGGCTGCAACGCCGGTAGATACGATTGCGGCCGCCAAAGCTGTTGCAATGAGAGAGCGTGCTGTCAGTTTCATGATTTGAACTCCAGATTGTCGCTTCTACTGATGAGAAGTCTGTGGTGTGAAACCTTACAATATACTCAATCGGAGCAAAACAAAACCCCGTTTATCCAGCGCCCGTAGCATAATAACAAGGGAAGCAACATAAACGCAGATACCTGACTAACCACTTTCCATAAACGTCCGCACACTTTCCAGAAGAGAAGTATTGTGCTCCGGAAGTGAAAGTGAGAAGCGGATGAAACGTTCCAAGCCGGCCTCACGTGTTTGATTAACTAAAAAGCCGGCATGCTCAAAGAGATGAGCGGCCAATTCATCTGCAACTTCACGATGGTCAGCAGATGGGGCAACCAGTAAAAAATTCGTTTCACTGGGAATTACTTCAAACCCCATCGACAAAAGTGCACTGGCCACACGTTGCTTTTCTGCGACTATAGTACTGACACGCGCTAACATGGCATCTCTGTCATCAAGTGCTGCAATTGCCGCGGCCTGCGCTGCAGCATTGACAGTACCCATGCCTCTTGCTGCGTACAGTGTCGGTATCATCCAATCCGGTGCATAACACCAGCCCACTCGCAGGCCGGCCAGTCCGAACGCTTTTGAAAAGGTTTGGGTGATCACAACGTTGTTGAATTCAGAAGCAAGGCTGTGCACATTGGCGATGTAGGAAGTGCTAACGAACTCGCTGTACGCCAAGTCCAGAACGAGAATGGTATGTGATGGTAAACCTTGCGCAAGTCTGCGTAGCTCGGCTTCACTTACCATCGTACCAGTAGGGTTGTTCGGATTGGCTAAAAACACAATGCGTGTATTTTCAGTTACAGCGTCCAGTACGTTATCAATATGTGTGGTGTAATGAGGTTCATTGGTTTTAATCAGCTTAGCACCAACACGATTAGCCAAGATAGGGAACAGAATATAACCATATTCGGAGATAACAATCTCATCACCCCCGCCTGCGAAGCAGCGACCGATAATATCGAGCAGCTCTTCTGATCCGTTACCGCACACAATGCAATCCGGATCAAGCTGATAAGCATTTCCTATTGCGGCTCTGAGTAATTCGCATGTCGGGTTGCCGTAGCTGTTGGCATGAGAAGTTGCTGATTGAATAGCAGTGAGTACTGATTGCGAAGGCGGATACGGTAACTCATTAAAGCTGAGATTGATGACAGGCAATCCCTTTGGCTGGGGTCGCGAGACACGCTGTCTGACGGTTAAGGGTTGTATGTAGCCGTGTGGCCTGTTTTCAGACATCATTCAGTACCTTTAGAGGAGGGTTGCCGGGACTGGTCATCTTTATAAGCTTCCAATGCAAACTGTAAAATATCCGCGGCATGCCACTCGCTCACGCTTCGGGTTTCCTTGATCGCTCTGCCTCGCATATAATTCTGATGTATCAAATTTCACTGAAATTGAGGGAGGCATAAACGGAAGCACATGCACCGATAATGATGGTACGCAACCACTAGTTCGCCAGACTGACTAGTGGGCTGTGCGGGAAGTTCGGTAACCAACTTTTCACAGTCACAGTCACAGTCGTCAGAGCAAGGCGGAAAAATGCAGGCATAGAGCAGGGCCTACGTCGAATTTTTCTAACGCAGCTATGACTTCGATTCCGTGTTACCGAACTTTCCAAACAGCCCACTAGCCTGCATTATTCATGAGGATTCGTCACTCAGCGGAAATAGCGCTAAACAGGTCGCATAATCGAGTGAGAAACGTGGCCCGCCACGTGCCGAGCTTGATCATGCGAGATGTGACGCGATATTTTCGTCTGATGGCGAATAGACACA
>CALISD010000094.1 GCA_938041955.1 uncultured Granulosicoccaceae bacterium
GTCCCACTCAAGCAGATAATACAGACTATGAGTATTCTCACCAATGGCCACAGTCCAAAACCCGGTTGGCCGGATACCGTGCTTTTCCCATAGTTTCAATGTGGTGTTTCTAAAGCGATCGTTTAACGCCGGTAATCGACCAGGCAGGCAATGATAAATTCTTAATTCATGCAGCATGTTGTGTCTCGAATAGTTGGGGGAAGATTCCAACTATCACCCTCGGAAGCAAGGGCAATAGTTTAGCTAGTGTCCATCCATAAACAACGCGTAGCGAGGTTGTCTCAAGTGCGTGAGATTTCGGCTACCACATGTGGGCGTTTAGTTGTTCTAAATAACCACATGGAGTAGCTGGAAGATTGCGTGCTTGAGGCGACCGCAGTAGCGTTCGTTTATGGATGGCCACTAGCTATGTTGAAGTATCAGTAATTACACACCAAGCTCAGTAACAAACTTGGTACGCAAAAATGCATCGAGACCTTCAATACCGCCTTCGGACCCGTAGCCAGATTCATTAACACCACCGAACGGTGATTCAGGTGTTGAAATTGCCGCATGGTTGACCCCCACCATACCGGTCTCCAGTTCTTCTTCAATAGCCATCGCTCTGGCGCCGTCTTGGGTGTAGACATACGAGGCAAGACCGAACGGCAATGAGTTTGCCCGCTCTATGACTTCGTCAATTGATGAAAATGATGAGATGGGCGCCAGCGGGCCAAAGGGCTCTTCGGTCATAATGCGTGCATCGTCATTTACATCACTCAGTACAGTGGGTGCAAAGAAATACCCGCGGTTGGTCAGTCGTTGCCCACCGATTTCTATTTTCGCACCGCAGCTGACGGCATCGTTGACGAACTCATCCATGATATCAAGACGTCGGTGACCGACTAACGGCCCCATGGTCACACCATCATCAAGGCCATCACCGACCTTTATCTTTTTCACACGTTCGGTAAAGCCGTGAACGAACTCCTTATAGATACTTTCCTGAGCATAAAATCGCGTTGGAGATATACACACCTGGCCTGCGTTACGGAATTTAAATGCCACCATGTCGTCCAGCGCTTTTTCAAGATTCGCATCATCAAATACGATCACCGGGGCATGACCACCCAACTCCATGGTGCAGCGCTTTAGTGTATCCGCCGATAATTTTTGCAGGTGCTTGCCTACAGGAATCGAACCGGTAAACGAAAGCTTGCGCGGTATCCATGAGGCAAGCACGTGACGAGATACATCATCAGGCACACCAAACACTACGTTCAACACACCGGGCGGCAAACCGGCATCTTGAAAACAGCGAGCTATTGCCACCGAGGTGCCAGGTGTTTCTTCACTGGGCTTTATTAGTATTGAACAACCGGCAGCCAATGCACCACCAATTTTACGCATCGAGTTATTGGCGGGAAAGTTCCATGCGACAAAGGCGCATGTCGGGCCTACCGGCTCCTTGATCACCATTTGGCGTACACCCGGAAAACGGGATGGTATCACTCTGCCATAGGCGCGCTTGCCTTCTTCGGCGTACCAACGCAACACTTCAATGGCGAACCCTAATTCTATTTTCGATTCTGACAGTGGCTTACCCATTTCCATGGTCAGCGTTCGTGCGATTGTATCTACTCGCTGCTCCATTAGATTCGCAGCATCTGACATCACCTTCTGGCGCTGAGCCGCTGGAGTTTTTTTCCAGACTTTAAATCCGTCAGCACTGGCGGCAAGCGCTCGATCAAGATCAGCGGCAGAGGCATGCGGCACCTGCGCAATCACCTCTTCTGTGGCGGGGTTGATCACGGGCTCCTGCTTTCCTTCACTGCCCTGACACCACTCACCTGCAATGAGTAACTCTAATTTTTCTGGGTACATAGTTTCTGTTTCTCAGTTATATCACGGTGAATTTATTTTGTGTGTGCGGAGTGTACCGCTATTTGATCAGGGCCTACTCTTCAAAACGATAACGCGAGTTGTGCTGCATCATTGCCGCCCCCTTTTGACCGATCATTAATGTGGGTGCATTGGTGTTTGCCGATGTGATAGATGGCATCACAGACGCATCAATAACACGCAGCCCATCCACCCCTCTGACGCGAAGTTCAGGGTCTACCACCGAACGATCATCACTACCCATCCGGCAAGTGCCTACCGGATGAAAAACGGTACCGCCCCCATTGCGGATAGCATCCAGAATCTCGGTATCAGTTTGTATTTTGTTGCCAGGTACCATTTCTACATCCCATAGATCACGAAAGGCCGGCTGTGTGTTTATGTCGCGCAGAATCTTTATCGCATCAACCATTACCTTTTGATCTTTTTTTGCAGACAAATAGTTCGGCGCGATCTTCGGCTGCTGATACGGATCATTCGATTGAATACTGACCGAGCCCCGGCTTTCAGGATGACATTGCCAAACTGATGACGTAAACCCGGAGTACTTGTGTAGCGGTGTACCGGGTTTATCAACCGATAACGGCATGACGTTGAACTGAATGTCTGGCCGACCATCGGTGGCATATTGTGTACACGCAGCACCACCCACCTGCCCTGCACCGACTGTCAGTGGCCCGGAACCTTTTAGTATCCAGTCAAGACCCATTTTTGCAAGCTTGAACGGATTGCGAACATCATCGTTTAGTGACAGTTTTTGCTTAAGCTTTACTACCATTCGCATTTGATAATGATCTTGTAAATTCTCGCCAACCTCCGGTGAGTCTGCGACTACTTCAATTCCATAGCGTTCTAACAATCTCGCTGGACCGACACCCGATAACTGCAGTATTTGCGGAGACTGTAGAGAGCCCGCAGATAACACGACTTCGGAGTTGGCCAGTGCACTGTGACGCTGACCATCAGTGATCCATTCCACACCCACAGCGCGACCTTGCTTGATGATGATTCTGGATACATGGGCTTTAGTCTGAAGTGTGATGTTGGGACGCTGCAACACCGGCTTTAAAAATGCGGCGGCAGCGCTGGCCCGAAACCGTTTGGAAATAGACAGTTGGTACGCGCCAACCCCTAGTGTGGTGGCGCCGTTAAAATCAGAATTATATGGCAGGCCATATTCCTGTGCCGCTTGCACCCAGGCTGCGCAGGCAGGGTTTTGGTTACGCAAATTCGACACAGACAATTCACCGTCCCTGCCGCGAAAATGATCGTCCCCACCAGTGTAGTTTTCTAGCTCTTTAAAGTACGGTAATAGCTCTTCGAATGACCAGCGTGCAGCGCCCTGTGCCGCCCAGTCATCGTAGCCCTGCTGCTGGCCGCGAATAAACACCAACCCGTTAATAGAGCTTGAGCCGCCCACCACGTGCCCGCGCGGCCAGACTATTCCGCGTTGACCGTCGCCCTCTGATGGCTCGGTTTTAAAGCTGCGTGAAAAACGCGGATCGTAAATTGACCTGAAATACCCGACCGGCAGCTTGAGCCAGAAATTACGATCCCAACCCCCTGACTCCAGCACCAGTACTTTTGATTCCGGATCAGCTGACAGGCGATTGGCCACCACTGAACCTGCAGAGCCAGAGCCAATAATGATGTAATCATATTGCTGTGGGGCCATTAGTACGTACCTGACAGGACTGGATCGTTTTGCAATGCCGTTAGTATATCCAGATCAATACCAAGACCCGGTTCATCGCTGATAGCTATTTGACCATTCTCAATGGCAGGTGCAAAAAGTTTTTCCCTAAGTGGATTCGGGTTGGAATCAATTTCCAACATTCCTTCCCCACCGACTGCTGCCAACAAGTGTGCAGATGCAACCAGCCCCACGCCACCGCCGAGGAAATGCGGACAATAGCGCTTGCCATTATCCAACGCCTCTTTAGCCACAGGCAATACACCGCTAAAACCACCCCACTTGCATAGGTCCGGCTGCATGACACTCAGCCAGTTTGCTTTGTTGGCCAAGGTGAATGATCCGGCATCCGCAATATTTTCACCTGCCGCCAGAGGAATTTTCGATGCCTCTGCCAGGGCAGTCCAGTCATTCGCGGAGGAATCAGCCATGATCGGTTCCTCTAACCATTTTACTGGGAAGTCAGATAATCTTGCTGCTTGCGCTATGGCATTGTCTAACGACCAGGCTTGATTGGCATCGACCATCAGTTGCTCGTTCGGATAGAGTTGTGAACAGATGCTTTCAATATTCGGATAGTCGATATCATCGCCAAATCCGATTTTTAATTTAAACCGCTGGTAACCGGCGTCACGGCAACGTAAAAATGACTCTGTTGCACCGGTTGGATTAATTCCACTGGCATAAACGCCAACGCTTGAGCGACTAGCGCCGAGCAACTTATATAAGGGCAACTGTAGACGTTTAGCGACAAGATCCCACAAGGCGATATCAATACCTGCGATCGATTGGGCTATCGGGCCGGGCTCTCCGGTTTGCACAGCAAGCCGCTGAAATTGCGCTTGCAAAGTGTTGAAACAATGCTCAGGGTCTGAAAACCCGGTGCCAATTAGCGCGGGCAGGATGGCGCTATCAAGTAGTCGGGCTCTATGCTCTGCCCCACAAGTAGGAAAATTACACCACACCTCACCCACACCAGTGTTTCCCTGAGTATCTTGCAACACCAGATACACGGCCGGTCTGTCAGTCATGATGCCAAAGGATGTCTGTACCGGCGTTTTGATCGGAGAACGCAGCACTATTGTTTTTGCGCTTTCTATAACAAACGATAAATCCTTGTTTGCAAATTCAGCTGGAATACTCTTGATCACTTGAACTGCTCCAGTTTGATAGCGGAAGATTAAAACGCTCTTCGGAGGCATCCTCTTCCCGCATCAACCGGGAACCCGCCTGTATCTTGCAACTTCAAGCTCTGTACTTCAAGCAGCAAACCCGCCTCTTCTGTTCGTGCCATAGGGGTAGCAGACCCTATTTGCCGGATGAAATGAACACCGCCAGTGCCACACACTTCGATTACCATCACTCGCGAGGACCACCAGCAAAAAAACCATAAATGGCCGCTCCCGGAATTCATAAACGGTTTTCAAGTTGTGGCAGCAACCAAAATCCGACACAATTTCCGATTCATGCTCAGCGCACCGCCAGATCTGGATAATCGAGATCATACTCAATTCGTACATCTCGATCTAATCAGCACTTGGCATATGGATCAACACAGATACAATGGAGCGGTCTCAATGCTTTGAGTACCCATCATGGCAACAGCCCACTTTCGACACGCACGTTTTCCAGGCGACTGTGTGGTTGAACTGACCCGATCACCCCTGCCTGATGTGCTGACAGGTGAAGTGATCATCCGCGTCAGACGCACCGCGCTGTGTGGCTCTGACAATCGCCTTTGGCGAGACGGCGCAAAGCAGATTCCCGGACACGAAATTTTCGGCGTGGTCGAACAATATGGGCACGCTCGCGACGGTGAACGCGTCTGTATCTACATACCAGTCTATTGCGGGCACTGTTCGGCCTGTGTGCGAGGTCACACCCAAAGCTGTAGTACAGAGTCTGTTCTTGTAGGCTGGAATCGTGACGGCGGGTTTGCCGAGTACGTTCGCGTACCGGAACAATGCCTGTTGTCTGTTCCCAATCATATTGAGGATCGTCTTGCGCCATTGCTGCTCGACACCATCGGTACATCCGCTCATGCAGTGCGCACTGTCGCAAATTTACTCGGCGAATTTAAAGATCAGCGCACACTAATTACCGGTGCTGGTCCTATCGGCATGGGTGTGCTGATCGCGTTGCAGGACATCGGCTGTGAAAACGTGACGGTCTATGATCCCAACCCTTCCCGAAGTGTATTTGCCAAAGCACTGGGTGCGGTTTTATTAAAGGATCATAACAACGAACAATTTGATGCGATATTTGAATGTAGTGGTGCTCATGCAGCGCGGGATAATGCTATTTCCCGGGTAGCAGCTGGTGGAGCCATTGTGATTATTGGTGAGAGCAATACACCCTGGGCAATACAGGAAGGGCCGGTGTTTCGTCGCAAAGACTTCGCTATGCTGCGTAGTTTTTATTTTCCAGTGGCTGAGCATAATGACAATATTGCTTTACTGCTTAGACAAAAAGATTCGTACGAAAAAATTGCCGATATTGACATCACTCTGGACGAACTTGCTAACGGCTATAAAAAATTCGTTGCCGGCGAATCGATGAAGCCTCTTTTGACCTTTAGCAATCACAACGCCCACTAGTCGCGAGCGATATTTTGTTGCACTGGCGCAAACCTGTGCAGATGCTTCGCAGAGGGGATAAGCTTGAGGCTGGGTAAGAACGTAATACAAACTGGAAAATCTTCGCGACATGCCACTCGCTCACGCGTCGGGTTTCCTTTATCGCTTGGACTCACCGTCAACACTGGCGTGTCCGGTATCACCGAATCCGTAGGGGCACAAACGAAAGTGTTTTGGTAGTGCCACTATAGGATTTTGTAGTGGATACGCAATCCTTTCCCTACAAAAGAAATCGCATTGGCTGCGAACTGATGCCATATTGTCTTTAAAAAGTACGCTTTATATTTTAACACCGGTCGATCACCGCATTAGCTATGCAGGTTAACTATGGATTATATTTGCATCGGTCAATCAACACTGGATTACAACTGGTCCGTGCCGCAAATACCGGCGACCGGTAAAAAAGTATTCGCAGGCGATTTTCGCCCGGGTGGCGGAGGCATGGCCGCGACCGCTGCTGTGGCAATAGCCCGACTCGGTGGCCAGGTCGCTTTCTGGGGTCGGGCCGGTGACGACACTGCCGGTCATATCATGCGTGATGAACTAGGCACCTGTGGCGTCAATGTGGAGCAGTTTCGATTGCTATCGGGTGCTCGGTCACCGGTGGCAGCGGTACTGGTTGACAGCAATGGTGAGCGGCAGATAAGCACATTCCGTGGCGACTTACCGGAAGATCCTTCATGGTTAGCGCTCAGGCAGCTTAAACAATGCCGTGCCGTGATGGCCGATATGCGCTGGCCGGCAGGCGCAGTCGAAGTATTCGCCTGTGCACGCAGCCTGGGTATTCCTACCATACTTGATGGCGACATTGCGGATACTGACGACTACCCGCGCTTACTGGAACAGTGTGACTATGCCTTGTTTTCAAGCAATGGTCTGTCGGCATTCGCACCTGACAGTGATATCAACAATGCACTTACACTGGCACGACAATATGGCTGCAAGGTGGCCGGTGTGACTAATGGCAGTGAGGGCACCGCATGGTTAGATGACCATGGACTGCATTGTACGCCCGCCATTGCGGTAGATGCGATCGATACCACTGGCGCCGGAGATGTTTTTCATGGCGCGTTTACACTACGAATAGGCGAAGGTTACTCAAGTGGCGATGCAATCGAGTTCGCGACTGCAGCAGCGGCGCTTAAATGCTGCAAGCGTGGTGCTCGCGAAGGCATACCTGATCGTGAAGCATTGGATGTTTTTATGGAAAAATACAAATGACAATCGCATACAACGCCAGAAAACACCCCCCGGGTAAAGCAAGACGCTTACACCGAATGTTATCTGCCGACGGTCACTTTTGCATCGTGGCTCTGGACCAGCGCGCCATCCTTACGCAGATGTTATCAAATCTGAAAAATATTCAGGTATCAACACTGCCTTTCGCAGATATGCTTTCCGTCAAGCGGCTTCTGGTAGAGGCTCTGTCGCACAACGCGAGTGCGATGCTATTCGACCCGAACATAGCGGTACCTGCAGCGCTGGACATCCTGCCACGTGACACGGGTTTATTGGTGTCTCTGGAACACCACCATGTAGAAGAAACCGCGCACGGCCGCAAGACGAGAACAATACCTGATTGGAGTGTCGAAAAAATTCAGCGTTTGGGTGCTGATGGGGTCAAGGTTCTCATCTGGTATCACCCGGATGCGGATGCTGAAGTCTGTGAGCACCAGCGGAATTATGTTCGCACTATAGGGCAACAATGTGCCGAGCACGAACTCCCCTTTGTACTCGAACTACTCGCATATCAACCACCATCACCGTCCAATGGCAATAAATTTATTGCGGATTTCAGATCAAACAGTGAGTTGCCCAGAGTGGTTCTGACCAGTGTGCAGGAATTTGTAAAACCCGAATATCAGGTAGATCTGCTGAAGCTTGAAAGCCCTGTACCGATAGCAGCTATGGACCTGCAAGGTGTCACCCATGACGCAGATGTGCAAGGCGCATTCGATGCTATCGGGGCAAGTTGTGCGGCAGCTCAGATCCCGTGGGTGATGCTATCGGCAGGGGTCACAAACAGCCAGTTTATCACCGTACTGAATCATGCCTATGCAGCTGGCGCGCAGGGTTTTCTTGCCGGTCGGGCCATCTGGAAAGAACCACTCCAGGCCTTTCCCGATCTAGTGCTTTGTCGCTCCAACCTTCATCAATATGGCACTCGAGCCCTTAATAACCTGCTTGAAGTAACGAAACAATCGGCACATGGTTTTCAACTACATTGTGAGTCAGCCCCAAATCTTGATACCGAAGGAGACTTTGCAAATTGGTACCGCTAGTGAGGTACGTCAGTAAACCACTACCGACCGTGAGACCGATTAACAATAACGCCAGCACGCCCACTCGCTGACGCGTCGGGTTTCCAAACAACCATTAGCAACTTCGCAGGGGAGCGTTCAATCTTCGTAGTTAAGCAACCAACACCCACCACAGATAATACTCAAAGGAAACCCGACGCGTCGGCGAGTGGCAAGCTGCGCAGATACATACATCACTCCAAACAACCACCATCACCTACGCAGCTAAGCAACCAGCACACAGCAGATAACTACAGGCATCCACTCTCAAAGGAAACTCGACGCGTCAGCGAGCGGCAAGCCGCACAGATACATCAGCCATTCCAAACAACCACCAGCACCTTCGTAGCCAAGCAACCGAAACACAGCAGATAACTACAGGCATCCACACTCAAAGGAAACCCGACGCGTCAGCGAGTAGCAAGCCGCACAGATACATCCGCCATTCCAAACAACCACCAGCACCTTCGTAGTCAAGCAACCGAAACACAGCAGATAACTAAAGGCATCCACCCTCAAAGGAAACCCGACGCGTCAGCGAGTGGCAAGCCGCGCAGATACATCCGTCATTCCAATCACCCACGAGCACCTTCACTGGTGAGCAACGAATCTACCGACCCAAGATTCATCACTGCTGGTCGATCTTGCACTCGCCTGCACTTACATTAAGGACGCTCTGAACTTGGCAGACGCGCCCGGCGCTTATGCTTCCACGGGATCGTTTGGTCTTCTTCGATACAGCCTTTCTCAACCACAACCTTTTGAGGCGATTGAATAGGCAACTGTCGAAACAAGCAAAAACTCCTACTCTGGTCAAATAGATGAAGTATCGCTATGATGACTGCGGGGAAAGGAGAAAATACAAATGCAGAAGTTTCGCTCTGCAGTGAACTTGCTCGGCCACGCCAACACGGCGCTGCTGTTTGTTTGCAAGTATTTGATCATTATCATTGTTGCGACGATTG